>NZ_JBIUCI010000009.1:0-381072 GCF_044593635.1 Streptomyces sp. NPDC051913
AAACGCCCGGTTACATTCCGAACCCGGAAGCTAAGCCTTACAGCGCCGATGGTACTGCAGGGGGGACCCTGTGGGAGAGTAGGACGCCGCCGAACTCCTTTTATAGCTCCGGCTCTTGGGCATACCGCCCGAGAGCCGGAGCTTTTTTGTGTTGAGGTAGGGTCAGGGGGCAACGTTGGTACGTTTCCCACAGGAGGCCCCCGGGTGGAGGTCCAGGAGACTCGCGTCCAGACGGATCGGGTCCTCACCATCCCCAACATCCTCAGCATGGCGCGGCTCCTTGGTGTGCCCCTCTTCCTGTGGTTGATTCTCAGGCCCGAGTTCGGAGGCCCCCAGAGTGACGGTTGGGCGCTTCTGGTGCTGGCCTTCAGCGGAGTCAGTGACTATCTGGACGGCAAGCTCGCCCGGCGCTGGAACCAGGTCAGCAGCCTCGGCCGGCTCCTGGATCCCGCGGCAGACCGGCTCTACATTCTCTCGACTTTGGTCGGACTGACCTGGCGCGAGATTCTGCCCATCTGGTTGACCGCTGTACTGCTGGCGCGGGAGCTGGTCCTGCTGGTGATGGTGGGTATCCTCCGGCGCCACGGCTATCCGCCGCCGCAGGTGAACTTCCTCGGCAAGGCCGCCACGTTCAACTTGATGTATGCCTTCCCCTTGCTCCTGCTCAGTGACGGAACTGGCTGGCTGCCGTCACTCGCTGCTATTTTCGGATGGGCGTTCGCAGGATGGGGTACAACGCTGTACTGGTGGGCAGGAGTCCTCTACGTGGTACAAGTCCGCCGTCTGATCCGTGCGGACGCCATGGCCGATTGAACTCGCCGATTGGCGCAGTCTTACTGGCGCGATGGCCCGTGGTGAAAAAGTGCGGGACAATCTGGACGGGTGACGTCGGCTAGACCGTCGTCTCTTGTGAGGAGGACGCTTCCGACATGAAGGCCGTCGTGATGGCCGGAGGTGAAGGCACACGCCTTCGCCCCATGACCTCGAGCATGCCCAAGCCGCTCCTACCCGTGGCCAACCGCCCGATCATGGAGCACGTGCTCAGGCTGCTCAAAAGGCATGGGCTCAACGAGACCGTCGTTACTGTTCAGTTCCTGGCCTCACTGGTCAAGAACTACTTCGGTGATGGCGAAGAGCTCGGAATGGAGCTCTCCTATGCCAACGAGGAGAAGCCACTCGGTACCGCCGGAAGCGTCAAGAACGCCGAAGAGGCGTTGAAGGACGATGCCTTCCTCGTCATCTCCGGCGATGCCCTGACCGACTTCGACCTCACCGAGCTGATCAATTTCCACAAGGAGAAGGGCGCGCTGGTCACCGTCTGTCTGACGCGCGTACCCAATCCGCTGGAATTCGGTATCACCATTGTCGACGAAGAAGGAAAGGTCGAGCGCTTCCTCGAGAAGCCGACCTGGGGGCAGGTCTTCTCCGACACGGTGAACACCGGCATCTACGTGATGGAGCCCGAGGTCTTCGACTATGTCGAGGCCGATGTGCCCGTCGACTGGTCCGGTGACGTCTTCCCACAGCTGATGAAGGAAGGCAAGCCGATCTACGGCTTTGTCGCCGAGGGGTACTGGGAGGACGTCGGTACCCACGAGAGCTATGTGAAGGCCCAGGCCGACGTCCTGGAGGGCAAGGTCGACGTCGAGATCGACGGCTTCGAGCTCTCGCCGGGTGTGTGGGTGGCCGAGGGTGCGGAAGTGCATCCCGACGCCGTTCTTCGGGGACCGCTCTACATCGGGGACTACGCCAAGGTCGAGGCCGGCGCCGAGATCCGCGAGCACACCGTCGTGGGGTCCAACGTCGTCGTGAAGAGCGGGGCGTTCCTGCACAAGGCCGTGGTGCACGACAACGTGTACGTCGGGCAGCACAGCAATCTGCGCGGCTGTGTCGTCGGGAAGAACACCGACATCATGCGTGCGGCCCGGATCGAGGACGGCGCGGTCATCGGGGACGAGTGCCTTGTCGGTGAAGAATCGATCGTTCAGGGCAATGTGCGGGTCTACCCGTTCAAGACCATCGAGGCCGGCGCCTTCGTCAATACCTCGGTGATCTGGGAGTCCCGGGGGCAGGCGCATCTCTTCGGTGCCCGAGGGGTCTCCGGGATCCTGAACGTGGAGATCACGCCCGAGCTCGCCGTGCGTCTCGCCGGTGCCTATGCCACGACTCTGAAGAAGGGGTCCACGGTCACCACGGCCCGCGACCACTCCCGTGGTGCGCGAGCGCTGAAGCGGGCGGTCATTTCCGCGTTGCAGGCCAGCGCCATCGACGTACGGGATCTGGAGAACGTACCGCTGCCCGTTGCCCGGCAGCAGACCGCTCGGGGCAGTGCGGGTGGGATCATGATTCGGACCACGCCCGGGGTGCCGGATTCCGTGGACATCATGTTCTTCGACGGGCGGGGAGCCGACCTGTCGCAGGGGAGTCAGCGGAAGCTGGACCGGGTGTTCGCGCGGCAGGAGTATCGGCGAGCGTTCCCCGGCGAGATCGGGGATCTGCATTTTCCCGCGAGCGTGTTCGACTCGTACACCGGGTCGCTGCTGCGGAACGTCGACACGACGGGTATCGCCGAGTCGGGGCTGAAGGTCGTCGTCGATGCGTCCAACGGTAGCGCCGGGCTTGTGCTGCCCAGTCTCCTCGGCAAGCTCGGGGTGGACTCGCTGACCGTCAATCCGGGGCTCGATGAGTCGCGGCCCACGGAGACCGCGGATGTGCGGCGGTCGGGTCTGGTGCGGCTCGGGGAGATCGTGGCGTCGTCGCGGGCGGCGTTCGGGGTGCGGTTCGACCCGGTCGGTGAGCGGCTGTCGCTGGTCGACGAGAAGGGGCGGATCGTCGAGGACGACCGGGCGTTGCTGGTGATGCTCGACCTGGTGGCCGCGGAGCGGCGCAGTGGTCGGGTGGCGCTGCCGGTGACCACCACGCGGATCGCCGAGCAGGTGGCGGCGTACCACGGGACGCAGGTGGAGTGGACGACGACGTCGCCCGACGATCTGACGCGGGTCGGTCGGGATGACTCGACCATCTTCGGCGGTGACGGCAAGGGCGCGTTCATCGTGCCCGAGTTCAGCAGTGTGTTCGACGGTACGGCGGCCTTTGTGCGGCTGATCGGGCTGGTGGCGCGGACGCAGCTCACGCTCAGCCAGATCGACGCGCGGATTCCGCGGGCGCATGTCCTCAAGCGGGATCTGGCTACCCCCTGGGCGGTCAAGGGGCTTGTGATGCGTCGGGTCGTGGAGGCGGCCGGCGATCGCTTTGTCGACACGACCGACGGGGTGCGGGTCGTGGAGACCGACGGGCGATGGGTCATGGTGCTGCCCGACCCCGCCGAGGCGGTCACTCATCTGTGGGCCGAAGGGCCAGATGACGCCTCCGCCCAGGCACTGCTCGACGAGTGGTCGGCGGTCGTGGACAGCGCCGGACGCTGAAAAACGCTGCACGCGTGCGTGCCGGACAGGTGTCCCCAAGGGGGCCTGTCCGGCACGCCGGTGGGGCCATTCGGAGGTAGTGGTCGCGACGTGCGACGATGTGCGGCATGCCGCAGCAGCCCCCCGTTCGGAGCACTCCTACGCGCCCCTCGCGCCCAGACGCCTCCATGTCGCTGCTCACCAACGTCATGGACCACAGCCTCGACGACGGGTATGCGGAGGCGGCCGCTCGGAAGAAGGCCGCAGGCGAGGGGGGCCTGCCGAAGACACTGCGAGCGAAGCTCGGTCTCGCCGCCGGCCTGGTGCTGGCGGCTCTGGTCGTGACCGTGGGGGCGGCGCAGGCACGCGTCGCGGCTCCCGTCGTCGCCAAGGAGCGCGAGGAGCTGATCGACCGCATCGACCGCGAGACGGACACGGCCGACAAGCTCGAGGGCACGGTCGACGACCTTCGCGACGATGTGAGCGCCATGCAGCGTGAGGCGCTCCGGGACAGTGGCGGCAGCGGACAGGCGGACCTGGTCGGCATTCTGTCCGGTGCCGCGGCCGTGCACGGACCCGGCGTGAAGCTGGTCGTGGACGACGCCAAGGAGGCCACCACCGGTGGCGACGGCGACCCGCGAGAGACCTCCGGGTTCTCCGACACCGGGCGGGTCCGGGACCGGGACATGCAGCGTGTGGTCAACGGGCTCTGGGAATCGGGCGCGGAGGCCATCTCGATCAACGGACAGCGGCTGACGGCGCTGTCCGCGATCAGGGCCGCGGGCGACGCGATACTGGTCGACAACAGGCCGCTCGTGCCGCCGTACACGGTGCTCGCGGTGGGGGACGGGCAGCGGCTGAGCACCAGGTTCCAGAACAGCGCCGACGGGCTCTATCTGAACGCTCTGCAGGAGAACTACGGCATCCGGACGGGCATCTCCGTGGAGGGGGATCTCCGGCTGCCGGCAGCAACGAGTGTGATCGTACGTACAGCACAGCCGAGAACTGAGAAGGGCACATCGTGATCGCCGTACTGGGCCTCGTCGTGGGAGTCGTGGCCGGCCTCTTGGTCCGGCCCGAGGTTCCGGCGGTCGTCGAGCCTTATCTGCCGATCGCCGTCGTGGCGGCGCTCGACGCCGTCTTCGGCGGTCTGCGAGCCATGCTCGACGGCATCTTCGACGACAAGGTCTTCGTGGTGTCGTTCCTGTCCAACGTGGTCGTCGCCGCGCTGATCGTGTTCCTGGGGGACAAGTTGGGCGTGGGTGCCCAGCTGTCGACCGGTGTGGTCGTCGTCCTCGGTATCCGGATCTTCTCCAACGCCGCGGCGATCCGTCGGCATGTCTTCCGGGCGTGAGGCCGATGAGCGACCAGGACGGCACGCCGGAGAACCGGCTGCGCAAGGAACTGCCCGAGGAACGGCCCGCGACGGCCCCGGAGGCGGTGGCGTCGCCGCAGGACGACAAGCCCGGGCTGACCGGCCGGCAGCGGCTGGTTCAGGGGCTCTGGCCGCCGCGCGTCACCCGTGCCCAACTGATCGTCGCCGTGCTGTTGTTCGGCCTCGGCTTCGGGCTGGCCGTGCAGGTGGCGTCGAACAGCGACGGCGACAGCGCGCTGCGCGGTGCCCGGCAGGAAGATCTTGTTCGCATCCTCGATGAACTCGATGACCGTACACAGCGTCTTGAGGACGAGAAGCAGGGTCTCGAGAACCAGCGGGACGAGTTGGAGAACAGCTCGGACCAGGCGGAGGAGGCCCGCAAGCAGACGTTGGAGAAGGAGCGGCAACTCGGCATCCTGGCGGGCACGGTGGCCGCGCAGGGACCGGGCATCACGATGACGATCGAGGACACGAAGAGGACGGTCGAGGCGGACATGCTGCTCGACGCGATCCAGGAGCTGCGCGCGGCCGGTGCCGAGGCGATCCAGGTGAACGGCGTGCGGGTGGTGGCCGGCACCTATCTGACCGAGTCGGGCAACAGTGTGAGCGTCGACGGGAACAAGATCAACGCTCCGTATCGTTTCAAGGTCATCGGCAAACCGCAGGACCTCGAACCGGCGCTCAACATTCCTGGAGGCGTGGTGCAGACTCTGGAGAAGGAGCAGGCCACGGTCACCGTCGAGCGGTCGACCAAGATCGTCGTGGACGCCTTGCGAGCCGCGAAGCAGCCTGACTACGCTCGGTCGTCCTCCCGGTGAACCGCGGGTGCATGAGGGACGTCCGGCGAGGGCATGAGGTTGCGGGGGGTCGGCGCACCGATTGGGTGGTGCGTGGTGGAAACTGTCTGGTGGATACGGACGTTGTCAGGATGTCCGGGTCGGCCGGTGTATGCAGTCAGGGTTCGTCCTGCCCCACGGGCGGGTCTGTTTCGGTCAAGGGGAATCGCCCGTGAAGTTGTTTGCGAAGTTGTTCGGCAAGAGCGCGCGAGAGGGTAGCGACCATGCGAACGCGACCGCTCGCCATCGCGCGCAGCCAGACGCGGAGGGCCAGCGCCCGCTGTTCCGGGACCAGGTGGGCGGTGACGCCGCCGGAGCGCAGGGCGCGCCGGTTGACCCTGCGCAGCCCGGCGGCATAGGTTTCGGGCAACCGTCAACCTCAAGTACGGGTGGAGAGTTTTCCATGTCGGCCCTGGTGTGTACGAGGTGCGGTAACCGCAACGCGGAGAACAGCCGCTTCTGCTCCAACTGCGGTGCGCCGTTGCGTGGTGGGCCCGAGCGCCCGTCCGAGACGACCTCCACCATCTCGATCTCGGGTCTTGAGGCCTACGACGCCGAGGTCACCGGTCAGACGCAGGTCCCCATGCTCTCTCCGGAGGCGCAGGCGGCCGTCGACGCGCTGCCGCTGGGTTCCGCGCTCCTGGTCGTGCGCCGCGGGCCGAACTCGGGCAGCCGCTTCCTGCTGGACGGTGATCTGACCACGGCCGGCCGTCATCCGCAGAGCGACATCTTCCTGGACGACGTGACGGTGTCGCGCCGCCATGTGGAGTTCCGTCGCCAGCAGGACGGCTCGTTCACCGTGAGCGACGTCGGCAGCCTCAACGGCACGTATGTGAACCGGGAGCGGATCGACACGGTGCCGCTGCACAACGGGGACGAGGTACAGATCGGCAAGTACCGGCTGGTCTTCTACGCGAGCCAGCGGGGCTACTGACCCCGTCAGGGAAGGTCCATGCTTCAAACACCGAGCGGCGGTGCCGGTCACGGTGCCGCCGCCGCGGACAGTGGGCTGATGAGCATCGGCACGGTGCTCAACGTGCTGCGCGACGAGTTCCCCGAAGTCACCATCTCCAAGATCCGTTTCCTGGAGTCCGAGGGCCTCATCGAGCCGCAACGGACCCCTTCGGGGTACCGCAAGTTCAGTGCGGAGGACGTCGAGCGCCTCGGCCATGTGCTGCGGATGCAGCGGGACCACTATCTGCCGCTCAAGGTGATCCGGGAGTACCTGGACGCCATGGAGCGAGGTGAGGCCGTGGCGCTGCCGGTGGTGGGGCGCCAGCGGGACGGAGGGGAAGCCCTGCCGGACCCCTGGGAGGCCCCTACGGCGGCGCGGATCGGCCGGGCCGAGCTGATGGCGGCCGCCGAGATCGGTGAGCGGGAGCTCGAGGAGTGGGAGTCGTACGGGCTCATCGCTCCGTTGCCCGACGGGGCGTACGACGCCGAGGTGGTCACCGTGGCGGCGCTCGTCGTCGAGCTGGGGCGGTTCGGGATCGAGCCGCGGCATCTGCGGGCGATGAAGGCCGCCGCCGACCGTGAGGCGGGCCTTGTGGACCAGGTGGTGGCCCCGCTGAAGCGCCACCGCAACCCGCAGACCCGGGCGCACGCGGAGGCCCGCACGAAGGAACTGGCGGGGCTCACGGTGAAGCTGCACGCGGCGCTGGTGCAGACGGCCCTCGGCGTACGGCTGCCCTGAAGGGCGCGGACGTCGGATCCGGCTCCCGTTTCCGGCCCGACTACCCAAACGTCCCGGGCACGGCCTAGGGTTGCTGTGTGAACGAGCTCGATGTCGTAGGTGTCCGGGTCGAAATGCCCTCCAACCAACCGATCGTGCTTCTGCGTGAAGTGGGAGGCGACCGCTACCTCCCCATCTGGATCGGGCCGGGGGAGGCGACGGCGATCGCTTTCGCCCAGCAGGGCATGGCCCCCGCACGACCGCTGACCCACGACCTGTTCAAGGACGTGCTGGAGGCCGTCGGCCAGGAGCTCACCGAAGTGCGCATCACGGACCTGCGTGAGGGCGTCTTCTACGCGGAGCTCGTCTTTGCCAGCGGGGTCGAGGTGAGTGCCCGGCCCTCCGACGCCATAGCGCTGGCGCTGCGCACCGGAACGCCGATCTACGGCAGCGACGGTGTGCTCGACGACGCGGGGATCGCGATCCCGGACGAGCAGGAGGACGAGGTGGAGAAGTTCCGCGAGTTCCTCGACCAGATCTCGCCCGAGGACTTCGGCACCAGCAGCCAGTGAGAGGGGCCGGTCCGGTGGACGCGCGCTCCGTGACGGGGCGGCTGTGTCCGGTCACCACCGAAATGCTGGCATTTGCCACCGGCGTGTGAGAGCGTCCTACGGCCCGCCTCAAGCGCATTCGGCTAGCCTTTCCCCGCGGTGGGGTACGGGAAACCACTCCTAGGGTGATTATCACTCGGCGTGCCGAGTGTGGCGATCGTTGACGCGCCCCGGGTGACTGCCTACCGTCGAGAAGGCAGGTCAAGGACGGAGGTCGGCGTGCGAAGCAGCGGCGACGGTACGGCTGGGGGTGCCCCCGGACGGAGTCTCGGGGCAAGCGGTCCGTACCCTCCCCCAAGCTCTCAACTGCGTTCGAGTTGGGGGGACCCCCATCACGGCAGCGCGGCCGATCACGTTCCGCAGCGACCGGCGGCCGTGCCGAGCAGTGGCGGAGGGGCGACGTCCATGGCGTCCGAGGAGATCGGCTACCGCGGTCCGACGGCCTGTGCGGCCGCCGGCATCACCTATCGGCAACTCGACTACTGGGCGCGTACCGGTCTCGTCGAGCCGAGTGTGCGGCCCGCCTACGGGTCGGGGACGCAGCGGCTGTACAGCTTCCGGGACGTTGTCGTCCTGAAGATCGTCAAGCGGTTCCTCGACACCGGTGTGTCGCTGCAGAACATCCGTACCACAGTGCAGCACCTCAGGGAGCGCGGTTTCCGCGACCTGGAGCGCATGACACTGATGAGCGACGGTGCCACGGTCTACGAGTGCACCTCGCCCGACGAGGTCCACGCGCTGCTCCAGGGCGGCCAGGGCATCTTCGGGATCGCCGTGGGTGTGGTGTGGCGGGACGTGGAGAGCGCCTTGTCGCAGCTGCACGGGGAGCGGATCGACACCGGCGAGACGCTCGTGGGGCACAATCCCGCCGACGAGCTGGCGCGGCGGCGGGGCAATCGGGCCGTTTGAGGCTCTGCCCGGGGCATCACCGAGGGCATTGTCAGTGGCGTAGGGCAGCATCGGACATGTGAGAAACGCGCCCACGATCCTGCATCTCGACATGGATGCCTTCTTCGCCTCGGCGGAGCAGGCGTCCAAGCCGAGTCTGCGCGGGAAGGCCGTGGTGGTGGGCGGGCTGGGGCCGCGTGGTGTGGTGGCCACCGCGTCGTACGAGGCCCGGGTCTTCGGGGTTCATTCGGCGATGCCGATGGCGCAGGCGCGGCGGCTGGCGCCGAATGCCGCGTATCTCGTGCCGCGCTTCGGGTTCTACCGGTCGATCAGTGAGCAGGTGATGGCGCTGCTGCGGGCGCTGTCGCCGCTGGTGGAGCCGTTGAGCCTCGATGAGGCGTTCGTGGATCTGGAGGCCGGGGGAGCGGCCTGGGACGAGGGCTCGGCGCGGCTGGTGGGGGAGAAGCTGCGTGCCGACATACGGGCGGTCACCGCGCTCACGGGGTCGGTGGGGCTCGCGGCGTCCAAGATGCTCGCGAAGATCGCGTCCGAGCAGGCCAAGCCCGACGGTCTGGTGGTGATCGATCCGGGGACCGAGCGAGAGCTGCTCGGGCCGATGTCCGTGCGGATCCTGCCTGGGGTGGGGCCGGCCACCGGGGACCATCTGCGGCGGGCAGGTATCCACACGGTCGAGGAGATCGTGGAGGCGGGCGAGGACGAGCTGGTACGGCTGCTGGGGAAGGCGCACGGCCACGGGCTGTATGCCATGGCGTTGGCGCATGACGAGCGGCCGGTGGTGGCCGAGCGGGAGACCAAGTCGGTGTCGGTCGAGGACACGTACGACGTGGACATCCACGATCGGCTGCGGGTGGGGATGGAGGTGCAGCGGCTGGCCGACCGGTGTGTGCGGAGGCTGCGGGGGGCCGGGTTGTCGGGGCGCACGATCGTGCTCAAGGTGCGGCGGTACGACTTCTCCACGCTGACCCGGTCCGAGACGCTGCGGGGGCCCACCGATGATCCGGCGGTCGTGCGGGAGGCCGCGGCGCGGTTGCTGGAGTCCGTGGACACGACGGGGGGTGTGCGGCTGCTGGGGGTGGGGGTTTCCGGACTGGCCGACTACACGCAGGAGGATCTGTTCGCGCAGGCCGCGGGGGATCTGGGGGAGCTGCCGGAGGAGGAGCCGGGGGAGGTGGCCGCGGAGAAGGACGAGGCTCCTGTCGAGCGGCGGTGGGTTGCGGGGCATGACGTCACGCATGCCGAGTTCGGGCATGGGTGGGTGCAGGGGAGTGGGCTGGGGCGGGTGACGGTGCGGTTCGAGACGCCGGATTCCGAGCCGGGGCGGGTGCGGACGTTTCGGGTGGATGATGCGTCGTTGGCTGTGGCTGAGCCTTTGCCGTTGGTGGCGGTGGAGGGTGGGGCGTCCGGCCTTCGGCCGGATTTGGTCTCCCACCCGCACCACCCGTGACACATCCGTTTACGGGGCGCTGCGGGGTGCGGGGTCGTGGGGCTGTCAGGCTTCTGCTTCCTCTGTGCCTGCCAGCTTGCCGAAGTCTCGGTCCGGGAGTGGGGGTGCGGGGGCGACGTCCAGGCCGTAGTGGTGGTAGAGCTGGAGTTCCTGGTCGGGAGAGAGGTGGCGGCCCACGCCGAAGTCGGGGGCGTCCTTGATCAAGGAGCGGTCGAAGGGGACGCGCAAGGTGCCTTCGATCAGTTCGCTCGGCTCCAGGGGGACGAAGGCGTCCCTGGAGAACAGGCCGGTGCGTATGGCCGCCCACTCCGGCACGCCGGTCGCGTCGTCGAGGTAGACCTCGTCGATCGTGCCGATCTTGGTGCCGTTGCGGTCCATCGCCTTGCGGCCGATCAGGTTGCGCGGATCGATATCGGTCTGCACGGGCCCTCCACTAGGTCGCGACTCGCAACTCATCCGTAAGCACTACAAAAGAGCAGATTGAGGCCGGTGGCCACTCGAGGGCTCCTCCAGGGATCCGCATTTTGCGCGCTGGTAGGCTGGCAAGCGGCTGTTGACCCTGTGCGGGAGAGTCCTCCGGAGATCGTCCGGGGGCGCCGAAGGAGCAAATCCTCCCCGGAATCTCTCAGGCCCACGTACCGCACTGACGAGGCCACTCTGGAAAGCAGAGCGGGTGTCGACGGCTTCCGCTCTCACCGACGGTGAAAGCCGGGCACCTTCGGGTTGTCCGGTGAAGCTCTCAGGTTGAGATGACAGAGGGGGAGGCCGCCGGGACCCGCAGCCGTGGTGTCCCTCGAAGGTCGCGTCAGACCAGGAGGCCTCCGCAATGACCGCCCACCGCACTCCGCTCACCGAACTCGAGCAGGGGATCCCCTTCGAGCAGCGTCACATCGGCCCCGACCACGAGGCCCGGGCCAAGATGCTCGCGCAGGTCGGATACGGCTCGCTGGACGAGCTCACCGCCGCCGCGGTGCCGGATGTGATCAAGAACGCCGACTCCCTCGATCTGCCGGGCGCGCGTACCGAGGCCGAGGTGCTGGCCGAGCTTCGGTCGCTCGCCGATCGCAACCAGGTTCTCGGGTCCATGATCGGGCTCGGGTACTACGGGACCTTCACTCCGCCCGTCATCCTGCGCAACGTCATGGAGAACCCCGCCTGGTACACGGCCTACACGCCCTACCAGCCCGAGATCTCCCAGGGCCGGCTGGAGGCCCTCCTCAACTTCCAGACCATGGTCGCCGAGCTCACCGGGCTGCCGACCTCCGGCGCCTCGCTGCTCGACGAGGGCACGGCCGCCGCCGAGGCGCTGGCGCTGTCCCGGCGCATGGGCAAGAACAAGAAGGGGCTGTTCCTGGTCGACGCGGACACGTTGCCGCAGACCATCGCCGTCATCGAGACCCGCGCCGAGCCGACCGGTGTCGAGGTCGTCGTCGCCGACCTCAGCGGCGGGATCCCGGCCGACATCGCCGCGCGTGAGATCAACGGCGTGCTCATCCAGTACCCGGGCGCCTCCGGTGCCGTACGCGACCTCAAGGCGGTCATCGACCAGGCGCACGGGCTGGGGGCCCTGGTGACCGTCGCCGCCGACCTGCTGGCGCTGACGCTGCTGAAGTCGCCCGGGGAACTCGGGGCCGACATCGCCGTCGGGACCACCCAGCGGTTCGGTGTGCCGATGGGCTTCGGCGGGCCGCACGCCGGTTACATGGCGGTGCACGAGAAGTTCGCGCGCAGCCTGCCCGGGCGGCTCGTGGGTGTGTCCGTGGACGCGGACGGGAACAAGGCGTACCGGCTCGCTCTGCAGACTCGGGAGCAGCACATCCGGCGGGAGAAGGCCACCAGCAACATCTGTACCGCTCAGGTGCTGCTCGCCGTGATGGCCGGGATGTACGCCGTCTACCACGGGCCTGAAGGGCTGAAGGGCATCGCCCGGCGGACGCATCGCTACGCCCGTGTCCTCGCCGCGGGGCTCACCGCGGGCGGGGTCGAGGTCGTGCACGGCGCCTACTTCGACACGCTGACCGTGCGGGTGGCCGGCAAGGCCGCCGAGGTCGTCGCCACCGCCGCGGAGAACGGGGTCAACCTGCGTCTCGTCGACGCCGATCACGTCTCCGTCGCCTGCGACGAGACCACCACGCGGGCCCAGCTGGACGCCGTATGGAGCGCGTTCGGGGTCGAAGGGGACGTCGAGGCGCTGGACGCGGCGGCCGAGGACGCGCTGCCGGGTGCGCTGGTGCGTACGGACGAGTTCCTGGCCCACCCCGTCTTCCACCAGTACCGGTCCGAGACCGCGATGCTGCGCTATCTGCGTCGGCTCGCCGACCGGGACTACGCGCTCGACCGCGGCATGATCCCGCTGGGCTCCTGCACCATGAAGCTCAACGCCACCACCGAGATGGAGCCGGTCACCTGGCCGGAGTTCGGGCAGCTGCACCCCTTCGCCCCCGCCGAGCAGGCGCAGGGCTATCTCACGCTCATCCGTGAGCTGGAGGAGCGGCTCGCCGAGGTCACCGGGTACGACAAGGTGTCGCTCCAGCCCAACGCCGGGTCGCAGGGGGAGCTGGCCGGGCTGCTCGCCGTACGCGGTTATCACCGGGCCAATGGTGACGAGCAGCGGACCGTGTGTCTGATTCCGTCCTCCGCGCACGGGACCAACGCAGCCAGCGCCGTGATGGCGGGCATGAAGGTCGTCGTCGTGAAGACCGCCGAGGACGGTGAGATCGACGTCGAGGATCTGCGGGCGAAGATCGAGCAGTACCGGGACGAGCTCGCGGTGCTGATGATCACGTACCCCTCGACGCACGGTGTGTTCGAGGAGCATGTCGCGGACATCTGCGCGCAGGTGCACGAGGCGGGCGGGCAGGTGTACGTCGACGGCGCCAACCTCAACGCGCTGGTCGGGCTGGCCAAGCCGGGGCACTTCGGCGGGGACGTCTCGCACCTGAACCTGCACAAGACGTTCTGCATTCCGCACGGCGGGGGCGGGCCGGGTGTGGGTCCCGTGGGCGTGCGCGCGCATCTGGCGCCGTATCTGCCGAACCACCCGCTGCAGCCGGCCGCCGGGCCGGAGACGGGTGTCGGGCCGATCTCCGCCGCGCCCTGGGGGTCCGCGGGGATCCTGCCGATCTCCTGGGCGTACGTGCGGCTCATGGGCGGGGAAGGGCTGAAGCGGGCCACGCAGGTGGCCGTGCTGAGCGCCAACTACATCGCCAAGCGGCTGGAGCCGCACTACCCCGTGCTCTACACCGGACCCGGTGGGCTGGTCGCGCACGAGTGCATCATCGATCTGCGGCCGCTGACCAAGGCGACGGGTGTGAGTGTGGACGATGTGGCCAAGCGGCTCATCGACTACGGGTTCCACGCGCCGACGATGTCCTTCCCAGTCGCCGGGACGCTGATGATCGAGCCGACCGAGTCCGAGGACATCATCGAGATCGACCGGTTCTGCGACGCGATGATCGCCATTCGCGCGGAGATCGAGAAGGTCGGGGCCGGGGAGTGGCCCGCGGAGGACAACCCGCTGCGGAACGCTCCGCACACCGCCGGGGCGCTCGGCGGGGAGTGGGAGCACGCGTACTCGCGTGAGGACGCCGTGTTCCCGGGTGGGGTTGTCGTCGCCGACAAGTACTGGCCGCCGGTGCGGCGGATCGACCAGGCGTTCGGTGACCGGAACCTGGTGTGCTCGTGCCCGCCGTTGGACGCGTACGAGAACTGAGCCTGGCTGTGCAGGAGGGCCCCGCTTCGGCGGGGCCCTTTTCGTCACGCCGTTGCCAACGAGACCTCGGTCGACTTGATCAGGGCCACTACCGCGGTGCCGGGCGCGAGGGAGAGGTCGGCTGCGGCGTCCTTGGTGATGGCGGCGGTCAGTTCGGTGCCTTCGAACGCGATCTTCACGGAGGCCATCGCTGCGCCCATGGCGATGGTGGTGACCGTGCCGGGGAGTTGGTTGCGGATGGAGAGGCCGGTCATCGGGGTGGTGGCTACGGCCACCTCCGTCGACTTGATGAGGGCGCGGACGGCGGAGCCCGGGGCCAGGGCGAGGGCGGTCACGGATTCCTTGGTGATCGCCGCGGTGAGGATTTGGCCGCTGGTGAGGCGGATGCCGATGGTGGCCATTACTTCGCCGGTGGTGATGGTGGTGACTGTGCCGGGGAGTTGGTTGCGGATGCTCAGGGTCATGGGCAACCACGGTAGGGGTGTGGGTGGGTTTGGGGGTGTTGGTGTGGGTGTGTTGGGGTCATCCGGCTTTCGGGTTTGTCGGGGCTCAGCCCGTGTGGACTCTGGGGCGCCGGGTGCGGTCTGGTTCTGCTTCTCGTAGGACCTCTCGGGTCACCGGGGCCACCTCGCCCTGGCCGAAGAGGAAGAAGCGGAGGAAGTTGGCGAACGGGCTGCCCTCGGTCCACTCGAAGTAGATGTGGGGGGTGCAGGCAGTGGTGTCGCGGACGTGGAGGAGCAAGGCGGCCAGGGCGTTGGGGATGGAGGACGACTCCAGGGTCAGGACCCGGTAGCGGTTGTGCAGGACCTCGCCGCGGACCGTGAGCCCGGCCTCGAACTCCGAAGGGTCGGTGACCGTGACCTCGACGAAGACGAAGTCCTCCTGGCTGGGGATGTCGTTGTCCTCGCGGATCTGCTCGATCTTGTCGCGGTACTCGGCCTTGTCCCGGCTGTCGGGCTCGTTGGCGATGAAGCGGATCTTACGGCTGGCCATGTCCCTGATGAATCGTTCCGCCATGGGGTCCAGGGACACGCTCGTGACGCGGAGTTCGAAGGCGCGGGCCAGTCGGGACAGGAGCGAGACCAGGATGATGCCCGCGATGAAGCAGGCGCCGATCTTCACACCGTCCGGGCGCTCGATGACGTTGACGACCGTCGTGTAGAGGAACACCGCGGAGATCACCGCGAAACCGACCGTCCAGCCGCGCTGACCCGCCTTCCGCGCCGCGATCGTCACCGCGATCGCCGCCGAGCTGATCAGGACGAGGACACCGGTGGCGTACGCGCCGCCCTGGGCGTCGACGTCGGCGTCGAAGATCCAGGTGACCACGAAGGCGATCAGGGTGAAGACGATGACCATGGGGCGGACGGCGCGGGCCCAGTGCGGGGCCATGCCGTAGCGGGGGAGATAGCGGGGCATCAGGTTCAGCAGGCCCGCCATCGCGGAGGCGCCGGCGAACCACAGGATGGCGATGGTCGACACGTCGTACACCGTGCCGAAGGCGCCGCCCAGGTACTCGTGGGCGAGGAAGGCGAGGGCGCGGCCGTTGGCCTGGCCGCCCGACTCGAACTCCTTCTCCGGGATGAGGAGGGTGGTGATGAAACTGGTCGCGATGAGGAAGCAGCTCATGATGAGCGCGGCCGTGGTGAGGAGCTTCTTGGTGTCCCGGATGCGGCCCGCCGGGTTCTCCTCCGTCTCGCCGGGGTCGCCCTTGACGTGCGGCATGACCGCGACGCCGGTCTCGAAGCCGGAGAGGCCGAGGGCGAGCTTGGGGAAGACGACCAGGGCCACGCCGATCATCACGAAGACGTTGCCGTGCTCGGCGGTCAGGGCGCTGGACCAGTCGGTGACCACATGGCCGGCGGTGGCGACATGCCACAGGCCGACGATCACGACCACGACGTTGAGGGCCAGGTAGAGGCCCACCAGGAAGACCGCTACGCCGATGGCCTCCAGGAAGCCCTTGAGGAACACCGCGCCGAGCAGGGCCACGAGGACGAGGGTGATCAGCATCTGCTGGTCGTGCAGGGCGCTGTTGAGGTGCGGGTTCTCGACCAGGTGGGTCGAGGCGTCCGCTGCCGACAGGGTGATGGTGATCAGGAAGTCGGTGGCGGCGAAGCCGAGCAGGGTGAGGACGAAGAGCTTGCCCTTCCAGAAGGTGAGCAGGCGTTCCAGCATCGCGATGGAACCCTGGCCGTGGGGGCTCTCCTCGGCGACGCGCCGGTACACGGGCAGCGCGCCCGCGAGAGTGACGATCACCAGCACGATCGTCGCGACGGGGGAGAGCAGGCCGGCCGCGAGGGCAGCGATGCCGGGCTGGTAGCCGAGGGTCGAGAAGTAGTCGACGCCGGTCAGGCACATGACGCGGTACCAGCGCTGGCCCTGGTGTTCCGGCTCGGACCCGGGCTGCTCGGTGTCCTCGGTCTGCCCCGTCGGCCCGGAGTGGCCCTGCCCCTTGCCCATGTCGGACAGACCCTCCAGCATCCAGGCGCGCAGGCGGCTGGGTGGGGGGTGTTCGGTGGTGGCCATCGAGGGCTCCTGATGTGCGGCTCGGGATGCGGTTCCGTGCGGTTCCGGCCATCACACGGACGGCGGGATCAGCGTAAGCGGAGAGTGATGCAGGGGCCCATGGATCAAGGGGGTCGTAGGCGTCAAGAGTCCGTTAAGACTGAGCCTGGGAGTGTCGGCCGCAGGTCAGGAGGTGTGCTTGCGGGGCGGGACCGGGCGCTGCGCCGTGCGGGTGAGGTGGCGGTGGGCCGGGACGGGGCGAACACCCAGTGTTATCAGGGCCTCGGGCAGGTCCTCCCGGTGGGGATCCGGCCTTGGTGAAGGCCGTCGGCGTAAGGGACCCGTCAAAGGCGCGCCGAGTGCCGTATGGGAGCCGTCAACGGTGGTCGATTCCCGGTCGCGTCGGCGGTTTCCTCGAAGCGTCCCTGTTCATCGAACCTCACTCCAGGAGTTCGCGATGGCCGACTTGGCCTTCGTCCTCGCCACGATCGCGGGTTTCGCGCTGGTGGCTCTTGTCGCCAGGGGGGTGACGAAGCTGTGACCGCCGAGAACATCGTCGGCCTCGTCGTGGCCGTCGCCCTGCTGGGCTATCTCGTCCTCGCCCTGATCTTTCCGGAGAGGTTCTGAGAGCCGACATGGGTCCCGTCCTCGCAGGCGTTCTCCAGCTGCTCGCCCTGATCGGCGCGCTGGCCCTCGCCTACATCCCTCTTGGCGACTACATGGCCAGGGTCTACTCCTCCGACAAGCACTGGCGTGTGGAGAGGTGGATCTACAAGGGCATAGGCGCCGATCCCGACACCGAGATGCGCTGGTCCGCGTATCTGCGCGGTGTCCTCGCCTTCTCCGCCGTCGGCGTGCTGTTCCTGTACCTGCTGCAGCGGATGCAGGGCGTGCTGCCCGGCTCGCTCGGGTTCGCTTCCATCGACCCGGACCAGGCGTTCAACACCGCCGTGTCGTTCGTGACCAACACCAACTGGCAGTCGTACTACGGCGAGCAGGCCATGGGCCACGTCGTGCAGACCGCCGGTCTGGCGGTGCAGAACTTCGTCTCCGCGGCCGTGGGTATCGCCGTCGCGGTGGCGCTCGTGCGCGGGTTCGCGCGCTCCCGGACCGGTGAGCTCGGCAACTTCTGGGCCGACATGGTCCGCGGTGTCGTCCGCATCCTGCTGCCGGGCGCGTTCATCGCCGCGATCGTCCTCGTCGCCTGCGGTGTCATCCAGAACTTCTCCGGTATCCACGAGGTCGGCCAGTTCATGGGCGGGCAGCAGCAGTGGAACGGTGGGGCGGTCGCCTCGCAGGAGGCCGTCAAGGAGCTGGGCACCAACGGTGGCGGCTACTTCAACGCCAACTCCGCCCATCCGTTCGAGAATCCCACCCCTTTCAGCAACCTCTTCGAGGTCTTCCTGATCCTGGTCATCCCGTTCGCGCTGACCCGGACCTTCGGCCTCATGGTCGGCTCGGTCCGGCAGGGGTACGCGATCCTCGCGACCATGGCCACCATCTGGCTCGGCTTCACCGCCGTGATGATGTGGACCGAATTCGCCCACCATGGACCGGCGTTCGAGATCGCCGGCGGGGCGATGGAGGGCAAGGAGACCCGCTTCGGTGTCGGCGCCTCCTCGATCTTCGCCACGGCGACCACGCTCACCTCGACCGGCGCGGTGGACTCCTTCCACTCCTCCTTCACCGGACTGGGTGGCGGCATCACCCTGCTCGGCATGATGCTGGGCGAGATCGCGCCCGGCGGTACCGGGTCCGGTCTCTACGGCATGCTGATCATGGCGGTCATTGCGGTGTTCATCGCAGGTCTGATGGTCGGCCGTACGCCCGAGTACCTGGGCAAGAAGATCGGCGCCCGCGAGATCAAGCTGGCCGCCTGTTACATCCTGATCACCCCGGCGCTGGTGCTCGTCTTCACCGCGTTCGCGATGGCACTGCCCACCCCGGGCCACTCGATGACCAACAGCGGGGCGCACGGGTTCTCCGAGATCCTGTACGCCTATACGTCCGCCTCCAACAACAACGGCTCGGCCTTCGCCGGGCTGAACGCGGACACGCAGTGGTTCAACTCGACGCTCGGCCTGTGCATGCTCTTCGGCCGCTTCCTGCCGATGGTGTTCGTGCTGGCGCTGGCCGGTTCGCTCGCCGAGCAGCGGCCGGTGCCGGCCACGGCAGGCACCCTGCGGACGGAAAAGCCGCTGTTCACCGGCCTGTTGGTGGGCGCGATCCTGATCATCACCGGCTTGACGTACTTCCCGGCGCTCGCGCTGGGGCCGCTGGCCGAGGGGCTGGCGTCATGACCACCGACCTACAGAAGCAGGACGCGATGTCCACTCCCACCCTGGTGCCCCACCCGGACGCGCCCGCCGGGCACAAGCCCCCGCAGGGGCGTGTCGGGGCAGGCCTCTTCGATCCGGGGCAGCTGCTGAAGTCGCTGCCGGACGCCGTCCGCAAGCTCGATCCGCGGGTGATGGTCAAGTCCCCGGTGATGTTCGTGGTCCTCGTCGGCTCGGTGCTGACGACGATCTTCTCCTTCAAGGACCCGGGCGACTGGTTCGGCTGGACCATCAGCGCCTGGCTCTGGCTGACCGTGATCTTCGCCAACCTGGCGGAGGCCGTCGCCGAGGGCCGCGGGAAGGCGCAGGCCGACACCCTGCGCAAGGCCAAGACCGACACCGTCGCGCGCAAGGCCGACGGGACCGTGGTCGCCGGCACCGAGTTGAGGATCGGGGACCTGGTTGTCTGTGAGGCCGGTGACGTCATCCCCGGCGACGGGGACGTGGTCGAGGGGGTCGCGTCCGTCGACGAGTCGGCGATCACCGGTGAGTCGGCGCCGGTGATCCGGGAGTCGGGCGGCGACCGCAGTGCCGTCACCGGCGGCACGAAGGTCCTCTCCGACCGCATCGTCATCAAGATCACGACGAAGCCCGGCGAGACCTTCATCGACCGGATGATCAACCTCGTCGAGGGCGCGGCCCGGCAGAAGACGCCGAACGAGATCGCGCTCAACATCCTGCTCGCGTCACTGACGATCGTCTTCCTGCTGGCCGTGGCCACCTTGCCGCCGCTCGCCGACTACGCGGGCACCCATCTGACCATGGTCGTGCTGGTCGCGCTGCTGGTCTGCCTCATTCCGACGACCATCGGCGCCCTGCTGTCCGCGATCGGAATCGCGGGCATGGACCGGCTGGTGCAGCGCAACGTCCTCGCCATGTCGGGCCGCGCGGTCGAGGCCGCCGGGGACGTCTCCACGCTGCTGCTCGACAAGACCGGCACCATCACCCTCGGCAACCGTCAGGCCGCCGCGTTCGTGCCGGTGCGCGGGGCGACCGAGGCCGAGGTCGCCGACGCCGCCCAGCTGTCGTCGCTGGCCGACGAGACGCCCGAGGGCCGCTCCGTCGTCGTCCTGGCGAAGGAGAGGTACGGGCTACGGGAGCGTGAGCTGCACGGTGCCGAGTGGATTGGCTTCACCGCGCAGACCCGGATGTCCGGGGTGGATGTCGACGGGCGCAGGATCCGCAAGGGCGCGGCCGGTTCGGTCGTCGCCTGGGTGGTCGAGCAGGGCGGCGAAGTGGGCGAGGATGCCCGGGAGGTGACCGACCGGATCGCCGAGGCCGGCGGCACCCCGCTGCTCGTGGCCGTCGAAGACGCCGACGGGGCGCGGGTGTTGGGTGTCATCCACCTCAAGGACGTCGTCAAGGGCGGGATGCGCGAGCGGTTCGAGGAACTGCGTCGCATGGGCATCAAGACCATCATGATCACGGGTGACAACCCGCTGACCGCCAAGGCGATCGCCGAGGAGGCGGGCGTCGACGACTTCCTCGCGGAGGCGACCCCCGAGGACAAGATGGCGCTCATCAAGCGGGAGCAGTCCGGCGGCAAGCTGGTCGCGATGACGGGGGACGGCACGAACGACGCGCCCGCGCTGGCTCAGGCGGACGTCGGCGTGGCCATGAACACCGGTACGTCGGCCGCCAAGGAGGCCGGCAACATGGTCGACCTCGACTCCGATCCGACCAAGCTCATCGAGATCGTCGCGATCGGCAAACAACTGCTGATCACCCGGGGCGCGTTGACCACGTTCTCGATCGCCAACGACGTCGCGAAGTACTTCGCGATCATCCCGGCGCTGTTCGCGGCCGTCTACCCGGGCCTGGACAAGCTCAATGTGATGGGCCTGTCCTCGCCGGACTCCGCGATCCTGTCGGCCGTCGTCTTCAACGCGCTGATCATCGTCGCGCTGGTGCCGCTGTCCTTGAAGGGCGTGCGGTACCGGCCGGTGAGCGCGGACCGGCTGCTGCGCCGGAACCTCACCCTCTACGGGCTGGGCGGGCTGATCGCTCCGTTCGTCGGTATCAAGCTCATCGACCTGCTCATCTCCCTGATCCCCGGAATCGGTTGACCGCCATGAACAACTCAGTTGCGAACACCGGACGTTTGCTGGGCGCGGGCCTGCGCGCGCTGCTGGTGCTGACCCTGCTCACCGGTGTCGTCTATCCGCTGGCCGTCACCGGCGTCGCACAGGCCCTCTTCCCCGACAAGGCGAACGGCTCCGAGATCAAGGCCGGCGGCAAGGTCGTCGGGTCCGCGCTGATCGGCCAGCAGGGCTACAGCCTGGACTACTTCCAGCCCCGTCCGGCTCGCGGTCTGGGCGAGAACTCGGTCAACACCCGGTACAGGCTGCTCCTGTCCGGCGCCACCAACCGCTCCGGTGACAACCCCGAGCTGATCAAGTGGGTGAAGGAGGCGAAGGCCAAGGTCGTCAGGGAGAACTCCACCGCCGGCTACAAGGTCAGGCCCTCCGAGGTCCCCGCCGACGCGGTCACCTCCTCCGGATCGGGCCTCGACCCGGACATCTCCCCGCAGTACGCCGACCTCCAGGTCCACCGGGTCGCCGAGCGCAACGGCCTCTCCGTCACCGAGGTGCGGAAGCTGGTCGACGCCCACACCGAAGGCCGCGGCCTCGGCTTCCTCGGGGAGCCCCGGGTGAACGTGCTGGAGCTCAACATCGCGCTCAAGGCGCTGGTCGAGGGCGACTGACGTCATCAAGACGCCGTCCGACCGGCCCCGGCCGCGTGCCGCCGTCCCTCGGCAGTGCCTGCGCGCGGGCAAGCGCTGTCTTGTTCCTGTCCGGGCATCCTCGTACAGTCCGCTTTCGTAATGTTCGCCAGTGGGGTCGAATGTTTCGATCGGCCCCGTCGGAAGGGCTGACGCATATGCGGACGTACGACAACCCCGTCCTCGGTGGCTTCCACCCCGACCCCAGCGTGTGCCGGGTCGGTGACGACTACTACCTGGTCTGCTCCAGTTTCGAGTACTTTCCCGGCGTCCCGCTCTTCCACAGCCGCGACCTCGTGCACTGGCGGCAGATCGGCAACGTCCTCGACCGACCGGGGCAGCTGGAGCTCCCCGACGACGTCCCGGCCTCCGCGGGGATCTACGCCCCGACCCTGCGCCACCACGACGGCCGCTTCTACCTGATCACCACGGTCGTCGGCACCCGTGGGAACTTCATCGTCACCAGTGAGCGGCCCGAAGGGCCGTGGTCCGACCCGGTGTGGGTCGACGTCCCCAGCATCGACCCCGACCTGGCCTGGGACGAGGACGGCAACTGCTGGTGCACGGTGGCCGGTTGCCTCCTCGCGCGCATCGACCCCGAGACGGGGAAGGTCCTGGAAGGGCCCCTTCCGGTGTGGTCGGGGACCGGCTTGGAGGCCCCGGAGGCGCCGCATCTGTACCGGATCGGCGACTGGTGGTACCTGATGCTCGCCGAGGGCGGCACCGCCCACGGGCACAGTGTGTCGATCGCCCGTGCCCGCTCGCCGCGCGGACCCTGGGAACCCGCCCCGGACAACCCCGTGCTGAGCCACCGCAGCACCGACTCGCCGATCCAGTGCACCGGCCACGCCGACCTCGTCGAGGCGGCCGACGGCACCTGGTGGATGGTGCTCCTGGGTACCCGTCCACGCGGCTACTTCCCGGGCTTCCATGTGCTCGGCCGGGAGACCTTCCTGACGCCGGTGGAGTGGGTCGAGGGGTGGCCGACGGTGGGTCCGGTGCGGGAGAGCCATCCGGCGCCGGCCGCCTGGCACCCCGTACCGCCGCAGCCGGAGCGGGACGATTTCGACGCCGCCGAACTCGCCCCGTACTGGATCTCCCCGCGCCGCAGGCCGGCCGGCTCGTGGTCGCTCGACGAGCGGCCCGGGGCGCTCACCCTGCACGCCACCGGGGGCAGCCTCGACCGGCCCGGACACACCTTCGTCGGGCGCCGCCAGCAGCACCCCGAGTGCCGGGTGGAGGCCTTGCTGGAGCCCGGAAACGGGCGGGCCGGGCTGTCCGTGCGGATCGACGAGGCCCATCACTACGACCTGGAGATCGCCGGGGGAGAGGCGAGCGTGATCGCCCGGATCGGGCCGGCGCGGCAGTGCGTCGCGCGGCGGTCGGTGGCCGCCGGACCGCTCACCCTCGGCGTCGGCGTGCGCACGGAACCGCTGGTCACCGCGACGGGCGAGGACCTGCCGGGACTGCGGGCCGGCGGCCCCGACGCGATCACCTTCACCGTCGACGGCGAGGAACTCGCCGCGCTGGACGGCCGCTATCTGTCCACCCAGGTCGCCGGCGGATTCACCGGCCGGGTCATCGGGATGTACGTCACCGAGGGCAGCGCCGGCTTCGACTGGTTCACGTACGCGGCCGAGCCGACGCGGTAGTTCCGGAAGGCGTCGGAAACTCTCGGGCCGGGCGCGTCGGCGTCAGGCGCCACGGGCGCCGCGGAAGTCGACGGCAGATTCACCTCGTACAAGGGGTTGCCACCGTTTGGGAGCTGTCTCTAGGGTGCGGCATCAACGAAGCTTTCTGGATCAACTCCGAAACTTTCGGTCCTGAGGACGGTGTAGTGGACACGCCGTCCCGTACCCAAGGAGTACAAAATGGGCGACCCGGCACTGTCCCGCCGCGGCTTCCTGGCGGCGTCCGCCGCGACCGGTCTGGGCATGACCGCACTGAGCGGCTGCGGTGGCGACTCGGACGGTGGGTCGTCCGACGGAACGACCACGATCGAGTGGTGGAACATCTCCACCACCGAACCGGCCCACACCGTCTGGGCGGGCCTCGCCAAGAAGTTCGAGGCCCAGAACCCCAAGGTCAAGGTAAAGATCGTTCAGATGGAGAACGACGCCTACAAGTCGAAGATGACGGCGCTGATCGCCTCCGGGAAGCTCCCCGACATCTTCCACACCTGGGGCGGCGGCGTCCTCAAGCAGCAGGTCGACGCGGGCCTCGTCGAGGACCTCACCGGCAAGACCAAGCCGTGGGCCGACGACCTGCTGAAGGTCTCCAAGGAGGCCTATCTGATCGACGACAAGGTCTACGGCATACCGTTCGACATCGGCATGATCGGCTTCTGGTACAACAAGGCGCTCTTCAAGCAGGCCGGCATCACCGAACCCCCCACCACCTGGGGAGCGTTCCTCGAAGCCGTCAGCAAGCTGAAGTCGAAGAACATCACGCCCATCGCCCTCGCCGGCAAGGAGAAGTGGCCGGGCATGTACTACTGGGCGTACCTCGCGATGCGCACCGCCGGCGCCAGTGCCCTGCAGAAGGCCTACGACGCCAAGGACTTCACCGGCGCCGAGTTCGTCCAGGCGGGCGCCCACCTCAAGACCCTCGTCGACCTCCAGCCGTTCCAGAAGGGCTTCCTCAACGCCGCGTACTCCACCCCGACCGGTCAGGCGGCCAGCGTCGGCAACGGCAAGGCGGCCATGGAGCTCATGGGCCAGTGGGCGCCGCAGGTCGAGGCCGACGCGGGCAAGGGACTCGGGAAGGACCTCGGCTTCTTCCCGTTCCCGGCGGTCGAGGGCGGCAAGGGCGCCATCACCGAGGTGTTCGGCGGTGGCGGCGGGCACGCGCTGCGCCGGGGTGCGCCGCAGGCGGCCGTCGACTTCCTGAAGTTCTTCGCCTCCGAGGCCACCGACCTGGAGCTGGTCAAGAAGACCGGCACCCTCCCGGTGGTCCCGGGCGCGGAGAGCGCCATCTCCGACGCCAACCTCAAGGCCGTACAGGCCCAGTTGAACGGGGCCACCGGCTTCCAGCTCTACCTCGACCAGGCCTACGCCCCCGCCGTCGGCCAGGAGGTCAACGACAGCGTGGCCGCGCTCATCGCGGGCTCCAAGTCCCCCGAGCAGGTCGCCCAGTCGATCACGAAGGTCACGAAGGAAGAGCAGTAGCAGCCGATGACCTCCACGTTCCTCGCAGACAAGCGGAGCGGTCCCGGCACCGACGTCCCGCCCCCGGACAAGCTCAGGGCCCGGGGGCGGGCCCGGCGGCGCACGCTCAACTGGCTCACCGCGATGGGCTTCCAGCTGCCCGCGCTGGTCCTGTTCACCGGGCTCGTGCTGCTGCCGATGCTGTTCGCGCTGTACGCCGCCTTCTTCCGCTGGGGCGGCTTCGGGATGCCCGAGGACTACATCGGTGTCGACAACTTCACCGACCTCTTCGACAACCCGGTGTTCCTGGGCGACCTGTGGCGCTGCCTCGTCCTGGTGCTGCTCACGCTCGCGCTGCAACTGCCCTTCGCGCTCGCGATGGCGGTCCTGCTCAACCAGCGGCTGCGCGGCCGGGCCGTCTACCGGATGCTGTTCTTCGCGCCCTACGTCCTGTCCGAGGCCATCACCGGCGTGCTCTTCAGCATGGTGTTCGCACCGGACGACGGTCTCGCCGACCATCTCCTCGGCGCCATCGGCCTCGACAGCCTCGGCGGCGAGTGGTTCGCCGACCCGTCCTGGGTCATGGCGACCCTGTTCATCGTCATGACCTGGAAGTACTTCGGCTTCCACATGATGCTCTACCTGGCCGGACTCCAGTCCGTGCCGAGGGAGTTGACGGAGGCGGCGCTCATCGACGGCGCCAACGCGTGGCAGCGCTTCCGCAGCGTCACCCTGCCGCTGCTCATGCCCACCATCCGCATCAGCGTCTTCCTGGCCGTGATCGGCTCGATCCAGCTCTTCGACCTGGTGTGGGTGATCACGCAGGGCGGACCGGACCACCACTCCGAGACCATGGCCGTGACCATGTTCCAGTACGGCTTCAAGCGCTACCAGGTGGGCTACGCCAGCGCGATCAGCGTGGTCATGTTCGGCATCTGCCTCGTCTTCGCCCTCGCCTACCAGCGGTTCGTGCTCCGCCGCGACCTCGAAGGGGCCACCACCACGATGAGGGGGGCCGGCACATGAGCCTCAGGACCGAGGCACCGGGCCGCAGGAGCGACGGAACGAGCCGCAGGAGCAGAACCGCACGCACGCTGCCGCTGCACGTCATCCTGCTCGCCGTCGGCGCCGTCATGGTCGTACCCCTGGTGTATGCCGTGCTGTCCGGCTTCAAATCCACGGACGAGCTCTCCAGCAACCCGTTCGGGCTGCCGGAGCACTGGCTGGCGAGCAACTACACCGACATCCTGGGCTCGGGCGACTTCTGGAAGCTGCTCGGCAACAGCACGCTGATCGCGATCGCCACGACGGTGATCGTCGTCGCGGTGTCGGCGCTGGCCGCGTTCTCCTTCGCGCGGTTCGCGTTCCGGGGGCGGGAGGTGCTGTTCACCTTCTTCACGATGGGGCTGATGTTCCCCTTCGCGGTGGCCGCGCTGCCGCTCTTCCTGCTGCTGCGCTATCTCGGGCTGCTGGACAACCCGTTGGGCGTGATCCTGCCGCAGGCCGCGTTCGGGCTGCCGATGACCATCATCATCCTGCGGGCCTTCTTCCGGGAGATCCCGGGGGAGTTGGAGGAGGCGGCCACCCTCGACGGGTGCAGCTCCTTCGGGTTCATGTGGCGGGTGCTGCTGCCGATGGCCCGGCCGGCACTCGGCACGGTCTCGGTGCTCGCGGTCGTCACCAGCTGGAACAACTTCATGCTGCCGCTGCTGGTGTTCACCGACAACACCTGGTGGACGCTGCCCATCGGCGTCCAGCAGTTCCAGGGCCAGTACTCCGCCGACTACGCCCGGGTCTTCGCCTATCTCGTCCTCGCGATGGTTCCGGCCCTCGCCTTCTACTCGGTCGCCGAGCGGCAGCTCGTCGGCGGCCTCACCGCCGGAGCCACCAAGGGCTGACGGCGGCAGTACGGCCCCCACCCCCGCACGTGAGGAGTCGCACCACCATGCTCAAGAACCGCCTCAGACTCGTCGGCGCCGTGGCCGCGGTCCTGGTCGCCAGCGGAATGGCGGCGCCCGCCCAGGCGCACGACAAGCAGCCCACGCTCGCCGACCTGGCCCAGCGCCACGGCCGCTACTTCGGCAGCGCCACCGACAACCCCGAACTCGTCGACGAGCCCTACAAGGCGCTCCTCGGCAGCGAGTTCGACCAGATCACGCCCGGCAACGGCATGAAGTGGTACGCCACCGAGCCCCAGCAGGGCGTCTTCGACTGGACCAACGGCGACGAGATCGTGAACCTCGCCCGCGCCCACCACCAGAAGGTGCGCGGCCACACCCTCGTCTGGCACAGCCAGCTGCCCGACTGGGTGACCTCCAGGGAGTGGACGGCGACCGAGCTGCGGGCCGTGCTGAAGAAGCACATCCAGACCGAGGTACGGCACTACCGCGGCAAGGTCTTCGCCTGGGACGTCGTCAACGAGGCCTTCAACGAGGACGGCACCTACCGCGAGACGGTCTTCTACAAGACCCTCGGCCCCGGCTACATCGCCGACGCCCTGCGCTGGGCCCGGCAGGCCGACCCGAAGGTCAAGCTCTACCTCAACGACTACAACATCGAGACGGTCGGCGCGAAGAGCGACGCCTACTACAACCTCGCCAAGGAGCTGAAGGCCAAGGGCGTTCCGCTCGACGGCATCGGCCTTCAGGCCCACCTGGCGCTCCAGTACGGCTATCCCACCTCGCTGGAGGACAACCTCCGCCGGTTCGCCAAGCTGGGCCTCGACACGGCGCTCACCGAGGTCGACATCCGGATGATCCTGCCGGCGACCGAGGAGAAGCTCGCCCAACAGGCTCAGTGGTACGCCGATCTGACCGACGCCTGCCTCGCGGTGCGCCGGTGCGTGGGCATCACGATCTGGGACTACACCGACAAGTACAGCTGGATCCCGGCGTTCTTCGAGGGCCAGGGCGCCGCCCTGCCGTACGACGAGCAACTCCGGCCGAAGCCCGCGTACTTCGCGATCAGGGACGCGCTGAAGTAGCGCGCGCCCTCACGAGACACCCGGCGGCTGGGCACGGAGGGGAGTCCGCCGGGGTGCGGCCCGGCCCGGCGGTGTGTCCCACCGCCGGGCCGGTGTCGTGTCGTCAGCCGGGATGAGGTGCCGTGCTCGCGCGGATCACCAGCTCCGTGCCCAGCTCCACCCTGGGGGAGTCCGGTTGTTCGTCGCGGGCCAGTCTGAGCACCGTGCGGACGGCCAACTTGCCCATGTCCGCCAGTGGTTGACGGATTGTGGTGAGGGGCGGGGCGGACCAGCGGACTTCCGGAAGGTCGTCGAAACCGACCAGGCTCATGTCCTCCGGCACCCTGAGCCCGCGGCGGCGCAGCGCCTCGATCGCGCCGAGCGCCATCTGGTCGCTGGCCGCGAAGATCGCGGTGGGCGGCTCGGGCAGGTCGAGGAGGGCGTTGCAGCCGTCGAAGCCGGACTCGGGGTGGAAGTCGCCGGGGACGACGAGGGAGTCGTCGACGCCGAGCCCCGCACCCTCCAGCGCGGCCCGGTAGCCGTCGAACCGCGCCCGGGAGCAGAGCAGCCGGGGCGGGCCCGCGATCAGGGCGATCCTGCGGTGGCCCAGCGAGAGCAGATGCTCGGTGGCCGCCATGCCGCCCGACCAGTTGGCGGCGCCGATGGTGGGGGCGTCCAGCGCGGGGGAGCCCGCCGGGTCGACGACCACCAGCGGCACGCCGAGGATGCGCAACTCCTCGTGCAGCACGGGCTCCAGGAACGAGGTCACGAGGATGACGCCGTCGGAGGCACGGGCCCGCAGGTTGCGCATCCACTCGCGGGCGTCGCCGGAGCGGCCGTGGATCGCCGAGACCACGGTGCCGACGCCGGCCGCGTGCGCCACCTCCTCGACCCCGCGGATGATCTCCACCGCCCAGGGGCTGTCGAGGTCGTTGAAGACCAGGTCGAGCAGGGCGGCGCCGGTGCCCGAGGCCGTGGGGCGCTTGCGGTAGCCGTACTGCTGGAGCAGTTGCTCGACCCGCGCCCGGGTCTTGGGCGACACGTCGGAACGTCCGTTCACGACCCGGGACACCGTCGGCACCGAGACACCCGCCTGTCGGGCGATCTCGGTGATCGTGATCCGGCTCCCGGGCTCGGCCGGCCCCTCGGTGCCGACCTCGTGTGTTGCCAACTCCCCACCTCCGTGGACGGATCCACTGACGGATCGAAACTTCCAGGAGTCTTCCGGAAAACGGGCACGGATGGGAAGGGGTGCAGGGGGCCGATCGTCAGGATGAGCGCATTCCGCATGCGGGGCTACGGGGAGTGAGCGCCTCCGGACATGCGTCGGGGCCGGTTCGCAGCGTGTGTCTGCGGGCCGGCCCCACTGTTCTCCGGGCGTGCGCCGGCCGCCCGGGCGGTACGTCAGGCGGCGGTCATCACCTTGTCGGTGCCCAGCGGGCGGTGCGGGGCGATGATCTGGCCGTCGGGCAGGAGCTCGCCGGTGTCCTCGAAGAGCAGAACCCCGTTGCACAGCAGGCTCCAGCCCTGCTCCGGGTGGTGCGCCGCGAGGCGGGCGGATTCCCGGTCGGCGGAGTCGGCGGTCGGACACGGCGGCTGGTGCTGGCACATGGGTGGGATCTTTCGCTTTGTCGTGGTTTTCATCGTTGCCCCCGTTGTGATAAGTCGGTCGGAACCAGTGTTGCCCCACGGGCGTCAATCCGCAGGGATTTGGCAGCACCGCTACTCACAGGTTCAGGACGCGTCACCCGGGCGGACGGTTCATCCCAACTGCACTGTCCCTTCGGGTGGTTCGCGATGGCCGGATGGGGCTAGTCCGGACGGGTGCGGGCAGGAAAAAGGCTCGTACGAGCTGTGATTCGCTCGTACGAGCCGATGTCTTCGGTGTCCCCGATGTCGTGGGCGTCAGGCGGGCTGGCTCAGCAGGGGTGCCGGTGCCGGTGTCACCCGGTGGGTCAGCATCGGGAGGAGTTCGGCGACGCGGTTCGGCCGGTGGGCGGCGATACCGGGTGGCGCGGGCGCGAGCGGGACGAGCAGATCGGTGGCGGCGGGGTGGCCGCCGGCGCCGTCGGCGGTGCAGTCGCCGTGCAGCCAGAGCGTGAGCATGTACAGGCCGGGGACCGACAACAGGCGTGGCTGGTAGGGCTGTTGCATGGTCTCGGCCTGGCGCAGCGCGCGCTCGGTGGAGGTGATGTAGGGGCCTTCGAAGAAGTGTGAGAAGGCCCAGCCGTCGGGGGTCAGCCGGGTCTCGGCCGCGGCCACGGCGCGGTCGCCGCACCGGATCAGGAAGCGCCACCCGGCCAGCCGGGTGGCGGCGGCGCCCTCGGCGGTGATCTCGTCGAGTACGTGGACGGGCAGCGGGAGTTCGGGCGTGGCGGGCCCCTGGGCGTTACGCAGGGACGGTGTTCGGGCCTCGCGGACAGCGGTGGGCGAACCGAGCGCGGTGAGGACGGAGCGAAGTGCGGGCGCGGGGGCCGGGGGTACATGCAGCGGCATGGTGGGTCGCCTCTCATTCGACAGGCACAGTGGCGCGAGGGCGTGGGCGGACGGCGCTGTCAGCTCGCGGGGTCAGAGAGGCGGGGGCCGGGTCGTGCATACGCTTGAGGGGGGTAAGGCCTGCCGTACGGGACCTTGACGGCAGGATCGTTCGACCGGGGCGCCCGCCTTCTGCCTCGCTCGCGGAGTTTATACGACACGTGTTCAGACGATGTTTCGTCTAGCCGTTTCCGGGAGGTTCGGCAAGGGTCCATTCGGTCGGCGATACGTGGGAATCATCCCGATTCTGGATCCGCCGTACGGCGATGACCTCGAAGAATGCCGGAGAACTGGACGGCCAATTGTCGTCGGCGTTTTTCACGAGATGTTCAGGGCACTCGAAACTGCACAGTGCCGCATGCCCGGTGAATGTGCCGCCGGTCACTTGCGCCAGAGTAGCGGTTGCCGGGTCCGCGCGGGACGTTATCGATCGGCTCCACTGGGCATCATCCCACCTGACCCGGGACGCCCGGCGGCCGATGTACGGCACGCCCATCCGAGGAGGGATGCTTCGATGGGGGAGAAGGTCGTGGCAGGTCGGTTCGATCTGTCCGATCGCCAGCACTACCGCGGCAAGCTCCGGCAGTGTCTGGCGGGCTTGGAGCGGCTGCTGGAGGAGAAGCGGTTCGACCGGCCGAAGAACCTCATGGGGCTGGAGATCGAACTGAATCTCACCGGCGCCGACGGCATGCCGAAAATGCTGAATGCGCAGGTACTCGAACGCATCGCGAGCCGCGATTTCCAAACAGAACTCGCCATGTTCAACCTGGAAGTCAACATAGCTCCACATCAGTTGGGAGGGCGTGTATTCGACCGGCTCGCCGAGGAAATACGCACCTCGCTGGCCTATGCGGACCGAAAGGCGGGAGAGCTCGACGCGGGGATCGTGATGATCGGCATTCTGCCGACGCTCGACCGGGACGACCTGGTCTCGTCCAACCTCTCCGACGTCGACCGCTACACCCTGCTCAACGACCAGATCGTGGCCGCCCGCGGCGAGGACTTCACCCTGGACATCGACGGGGTGGAACGCCTGAGCTGTACCTCGAAGTCGATAGCGCCGGAGGCTGCCTGCACCTCCGTGCAACTGCACCTCCAGGTCACCCCGGGGCGTTTCGCCGACGTGTGGAACGCCGCGCAGGCCGTCACCGCCGCGCAGATCGCCGTCGGCGCCAACTCGCCGTTCCTGTTCGGGAAGGAGCTGTGGAGCGAGTCCCGGCCCCCGCTGTTCCAGCAGTCCACCGACACCCGCCCGCCCGAACTCCAGGCGCAGGGGGTGCGGCCGCGCACCTGGTTCGGGGAGCGGTGGATCTCCTCGGCGTACGACCTCTTCGAGGAGAACCTGCGCTACTACCCGGCGCTGCTGCCGATCTGCGACGACGAGGACCCGCTGCGGGTGCTGGACGAGGGCGGGGTGCCGAGTCTCGCCGAACTCGTCCTGCACAACGGCACGGTGTATCGCTGGAACCGGCCGGTGTACGGCATCGCCGACGGCGTCCCGCATCTGCGCGTGGAGAACCGCGTGCTCCCGGCCGGGCCCACCGTCACCGACGTCATCGCCAACGCCGCGTTCTACTACGGTGTCGTCCGCGCCCTCGCCGAGGAGTCGCGGCCCGTGTGGACCCGGTTGCCCTTCGAGTCGGCCGCCGCCAACTTCGACGCGGCCTGCAAGTACGGGATCGACGCCCGCTTCGAATGGCCGCGGCGCGGACGCCTTGGCGGGCTGACCCAGGTCGACGCCGTCACTCTCGTACGCGACGAGCTGCTGCCGTTGGCCGAGGCCGGGCTCGACGGGTGGGGCGTGGAACCCGCCGACCGGGACTTCTACCTCGGTGTCATCGACGAACGCTGCCGACGCCGTGCCAACGGGGCGACCTGGCAGTCCGCGACCTTCCACCGGGCGCTGGAGAAGGGGCTGAGCCGCGACGCCGCGTTCGCCGCGCTGACGCGGAGGTACTGCGAGCTGATGCACGTCGGCGACCCGGTGCACATGTGGCCGGTGGGGTTGCCGGAGCCGGTGCCGCTGGGGTGAGGGCGCGGAGGGGAGAGGACGGAGGACGTGGGCCCGGTGGGCACCGCCGGGCGGGGCCGGGGTGGCTGAGCGCCGTTGCGGCGGGCGGAGATAACCGGCATGAAGAGGGGCGGGCGGGTACGGGGGCGCTATAGGCGGGAGGGCGCGGGAGGGATAGGCGGGAGGTGCGGGAGGGATAGGCGGGAGGGCGGCATAGGCGGGAGGCGAGGTGTGGGGTGGCAGGCGTAGATGTGCCTGCGTCGACTGCCAGTCCGCGCTCAGACTGCGCCAGCCGCCAGCCGCCAGCCGCCAGCCGCCAGCCGCCAGCCGCCAGCCGCCAGCCGGGTTCAGCCCCGTCGCTGCCTTCCGCGCTCTGCCCGCGCGGGCTGTCCGTTGTGTTCAGCGCGCGCCGCTGTCTTCTGCGTTCAGCGCGCGCCGCTGAACGCCGCGTTCAGTCCGCGCCGGCTGTCGTGCGAGTCGGCTGCCGCTGCTGTCCTCCGAACTCAACCCTCTCGCCGCTGAACGCCGCGTTCAGCCCGCGCCCGTTGTCGTGCGAGTCGGCTCCCGCTGCTGTCTCTGCGCTCACCCCCTCGCCGCTGTCCTTCGCGTTCAGTCCGCGCTCGCTATCGTGCGAGTCGGCCCCCGCCGCTGCCCGCCGCACTCATCCCCCCGCTGCTCTCCTCCTCGTTCATCCCCCCCGCTGCTCTCCTTTCCGTTCCTCCCCCCCCGCTGCTCTCCTCCGCGTTCAACCCCCGACGCCCTCCTCCGCCCCCGCCGCCACGATCGCCTTGAGGATCACCTCATGGATCTGGGACGGGTCGGAGACCTCCTGGGCGGAGCCGCCTGTCGCGGTGGCTATCTGGGTGGCTTCCGTGCGGTCCGCGTCGGGGCCTACGGCGATCATGATGAGGGGGACGGGGCGGTCGGGCTCGGTGAGTTGGCGGAGGCGGTTGACGAGGGCGCCGCGGGAGATGCTGCCGGGGTCCTGGTTGACCCCGTCGGTCAGGACGACCAACGCGTTGAACTTGCCCTTGGCGTAGGAGGAGACGGCCGCTTTGTAGGCGGCGAGGGTGGTGTCGTAGAGGCCGGTCGCGCCGTTCGGGACGGGGGCGAGGCCGCTGAACGCCGCTGTCAGGCGGTCGCGCTGGGTGCCGTTGCCCTGGGTCGAGCCGAGACGCTCGGTCGGCACCAGGACGCGGTAGTCCTTGTCGCCGTCGAGCTTGGTGGAGAAGTCCCACAGGCCGATCTCGTCGTCCGGCGTGAACGTGGCGAGGGCCTGGAGGAGGGACGCCTTGGTGACGTCCATGCGGGACTGGGCCGTGCCCGCGACCGGCTCGGACATCGAGGAGGACGCGTCCACGACCGTGGTGATCCGAGCGCTCTGCACCGTGATGGTCCAGGTGCCGAGCGCCTCCTCGAGCGCCGCCTTGGAGGCCGGCCGTACGGCGGGCTTAGCGTAGGGCTGCGGCTTGCTGCCGCCCGCCCGCGTGACGACCGACTGCGCCACCTCGTCGTCGGAGGTGCGGAAGCCGTACTTGTGGAACAGCTTCTGCTGCTCGGGCTTGCGCAGATAGTTCACGAACCGCAGCGCCGCCCGGCTCTCGTCCGTGCTCAGCACCGCCTGGTCGACCAGGGTGTAGGGGAAGTCGAGCCGCGGTGAGCCGTCCTTCGGATAGAAGAGGTCGAGCCCCTCGCCCCCGGCGGAGGCGTTGTACGCGAACGCGGCCTGCTCGCTGAGGACCAGCGCCTGGTTGCGCTTCGGGTTGCCCTGTTCGGTGCCGGAGGCGTCGCGCGGGAGGGTGTCCAGGACCTGGGTGTCGCTGTCGGACGTGCGCTGTGACAGGGTCTTCATCATGGCCGCCGCCTGGGTGTCGCCGCCCTCGATCGCCCCCGCGGCGGCGCTCAGCCGGGTCAGCGCGAGCAGGCCGGTCGCGCTGCGCGCGGGGTCGGCCGCGCCGAGCCTGAGGCCGTCGTCCCGCATGGTGGCACCGGCGAGTTCGATCCAGCTGTACGTCTTCTTCGGCCACCCCAGCGACTTCGCGGCCCGCGGCACCATTGCCACCCCCACGGGCGAGGACGCGAAGTTGCCGACCGGCGTCACCTCCGTCGCCGCCCTGTCCGCCCCGACCCGCTCGACCCAGACCTCCGAGTCCGGCACCCATATCTGCACATCGGTCTTCCGGCCCCTGAGCAGTGTGTCCGCGACCGTGTGGGAGTCCTGGGCGCTGACGGTGACGTCCACGCAGCGGCCGTCGGAGGTGAGGCTGTGGTCACGGGCCCGCTCCGCCGCCGCGCGCAGGGCCGGGACCACGTCGGGAGAGGCGGCGACCTTCAGCCGTACCGCGTTGTCCTGGCAGGAGGAGCCGAAGGAGAGCAGTCCGCTGCGGACGGCCGCCGCCGCGCCGCCGGCGATGGTCAGGACGAGTACGGTCGCGATGGCCACCGAGCGGCGCCGGGCGCGTGGACGGGGGTCGCTGCCGCCCGCCCCATACTGATCGGGCAAGCTGTGACGTCCCATGACGGTGGTGCCCCTCCCTGTCGGACCTGCTGCCGGTCGCCGGCCGGTATGGCGGTCGAAGGGGGAGGAACGCCCCGTACGGTGTCCGTCCCCCAACGGCCTGTCGCGCACGATCGTCGTAAGTTCTCACGATCTTCGTAAGTTCTTTCGAGGACCCTAGCGGGGCCACGAAGGGGATGAGACGGGATTACTGAATTGGAGTCAGGTGTGCAGGCAGAGGCGGGTGCGGTGGCTGATTCTTTTCCGCCGGAGCGGTCCTCACGACGGATCCTCCGGGACGAGACCCTGCTCGTTCTGGGGCTTTCGCTCGGTGCGAGCGGTGTGTCCGCCCTGATCAGCTTTGTCGGATCGGTCACGAAACCTGGCGGCCTCAAGGACCAGGCGGCCACCCTCAACGCCTCGGCCGCACCCGGCCGTCCCTGGCTCGATCTCGCCTGGCAGCTCTTCGGGATCGCCTCGTCACTCGTGCCCGTCGCCCTGGTCGCGCATCTGCTGCTGCGGGAGGGGAGCAGCCTGCGCGTCCTCGGCTTCGACCGCACCAAGCCCTGGTTCGACCTGGCGCGGGGCGCGGGGATCGCCGCGGTGATCGGCAGTACCGGAATCGCCTTCTACCTGGCCGCACGCGGCCTGGGCTTCAATCTCACCGTCGTGCCCGAGGCGCTGCCCGAGGTGTGGTGGAAGTACCCGGTGCTGGTGCTGTCCGCGCTGCAGAACGCGATCCTCGAAGAGGTCATCGTCGTCGGCTATCTGCTGCGCCGGCTCGGCCAGTTGGGCTGGACGCCGGGGACCGCGCTGGTGGCCAGTTCCGTACTGCGCGGGTCGTACCACCTCTACCAGGGCATCGGCGGGTTCATCGGCAACATGGCGATGGGCGTGGTGTTCGTCTACCTCTACCGCCGATGGGGCCGCGTGGGGCCCCTGGTGGTGGCGCATTCGCTGCTCGACATCGGGGCGTTCGTCGGGTACGCACTGCTGGCCGGCAAGGTGGGCTGGCTGCCGACCGCGTGAGCCGGCGCCGGCCCTGCCGGGGGCGTCAGACGAGCAGCTCACCCTCGATCGTGGTGACCGCGCGGCCCGTGAGGAGGGTGCGGTCACCGCGGAGTTCGGTGCGGACCCGGCCCGAGCGCGGGGAGGCCTGGAGGCCGGTCAGTTCGGTGCGGCCCAGACGTCCGGCCCAGAAGGGGGCCAGCGCGGTGTGGGCGCTGCCGGTGACCGGGTCCTCGTCGATGCCGTAGTTCGGGAAGAAGCAGCGGGAGACGAAGTCGTAGCCCCGGGCCGGGTCCTCGGCGCGGGCGGTCGCGATGATGCCTCGCTCGGAGAAGGCGCCGAGGGCCTTGTGGTCGGGGTCGAGGGCGTGGACGGTCTTCTCGTCGGCGAGTTCGAGGACCAGGTCGCCGACGTTCGGACCGGTGTCGAACGCGGAGAGCGGCTCGGTGCCCAGCGCCGCCGCGACTCCGTCCGGGACCTCGGTCCGGGTGAGCGGCGCGGTGGGGAAGTCCAGGGTGATCGAACCGTCCTCGCCCGGTGTCGCGATGAGCACGCCGCTGCGGGTGGCGAACCGCACCGGGCCCTCGTGCGCGCCGGTCGTGCGCAGCACGTGCGCCGTGGCCAGCGTGGCATGGCCGCACATGTTGACCTCGGCGGCCGGAGTGAACCAGCGCAGCGCCCAGTCGGCGTCGCCGCCCTCGGGAAGGGGGTGGGCGAAGGCCGTTTCGGCGTGGTTGACCTCGACGGCCACGTTCTGGAGCCGCTCGTCGTCCGGGAAGGAGTCGAGGAGCAGCACGCCGGCGGGGTTGCCGGCGAAGGGGCGGTCGGTGAAGGCGTCGACGATTCGGATACGCATGCGCCCGACGCTAAGCGCGAGTGGCCCACCGGGCCAAGGCCAATTCGGGGCCACTGGACCCATTTCCCTCCCGGCTTTCCTCCCGGTCTCCCTCCCGGAGCGCTGTCTGGACGCGTCGCCGCGGCGGTGCGACCGTCGTCAACGCGTCACCTATCCGCGACAGTCCAGGAGGCCGCCATGTCCCAGCCGTCCGTTCTCCAAGCCCTGCTGGCCGGGCTGCGGGGCGGTGCGATCGAGGTCGTCGATCTCACGTCGCCGCTGTCCTCGGACACCCCGGTGATCCAGCTGCCCGAGCCGTTCGGGCAGACGCAGGTGTTCGAGCTGGAGGAGATCAGCCGGTACGACGACCGCGGCCCGGCCTGGTACTGGAACAACTTCCGCACGGGCGAGCACACCGGCACCCACTTCGACGCCCCCAACCACTGGGTCACCGGCAAGGACCTCACCGACGTGGCCTCGGTGCCGGTGAGCCGGCTGATCGCGCCCGCGGCCGTGCTGGACTTCTCCGCCGAGGCGGCAGGGGATCCCGACTTCCTGGTCGAGGTGGACCACATCAAGGCGTGGGAGGCCGCGAACGGTCCGCTGCCCGACGGCGGCTGGCTGCTGCTGCGCACCGGCTGGGACGCCAGGTCCCAGTCCCAGCGGGACTTCCTGAACGCCGACGAGAACGGCCCTCACACCCCGGGCCTGTCGCCCGAGTGCGCCCGCTGGGTTGCCGAGGAGTCCCCGGTGATCGGCCTCGGCACCGAGACGGTGGGCACCGACGCCGGCGCGGCACACTCCTTCGACCCCGTCTTCCCCTGCCACTCGTACCTCATGGGCAACGACAAGTACGGGCTGACGCAGCTCCAGAACCTCGGTGGGCTGCCCGCCACCGGCGCCGTGGTCGTCGCGGGCCCGCTGCCGATCGTCCGGGGTTCGGGCTCGCCGGCCCGGGTCATCGCCCTGGTGGAGCGCTCATGAAGGTCGCCGAGGCGGTCGGCCGGGCCCTGACCGGGGCCGGTGTGCGGCAGGTGTTCGGCGTGGTCGGCTCCGGCAACTTCCATGTCACCAACGCGATGACCGCGGCCGGTGCCCGCTTCGTCGCCGCCCGCCACGAGGGCGGAGCGGCCACCATGGCCGACGCCTACGCCCGGGTCAGCGGCACGGTCGCCGCCCTCAGCGTCCATCAGGGGCCCGGCCTGACCAACGCCCTGACGGGTGTCGCCGAGGCCGCGAAGAGCCGCACCCCGCTGCTCGTCCTGGCCGCCGAGGCCACCCGGCCGACCTCCAACTTCCACGTCGACCAGGAGGCGTTGGCGCGGGCGGTGGGCGCGGTCACGGAACGCGTGACGTCCCCGGCGTCGGCGGTCGAACAGGCCTGCGGCGCCGTACGACGCGCCCTGCACGAGCGCCGTACCGTCGTCCTCAACCTTCCCCTGGACGTGCAGGACCTGGACGTCCCCGACATGGCCGCCCTCGCCGTCGTACCGCCCCCGGCGCGGACCCCCGTGGAACCGGCCGCGGCCGAGGTGGCGGCGCTGGTCGCGGCCCTCGCCCGGTCCCGCCGCCCCGTGTTCGTGGCGGGCCGCGGTGCCAGGGCGGCCGGCGAGGCCCTGACCGCGCTCGCCGACCACCACGGTGCCCTGCTCGCCACCTCCGCCGTCGCCCACGGCCTGTTCCACGGCGATCCCTGGTCGCTCGGCATCTCCGGAGGCTTCGCCACGCCCCTGGCCGCCGAGCTGATCCAGGACGCCGACCTGATCGTGGCCTGGGGCTGTGCCCTCACCATGTGGACCACGCGGCACGGCCGAATGATCGGGCCCGACACCACCGTCGTCCAGGTCGACGACGACGCCTCCGCGCTCGGCGCGCACCGTGAGATCCACCTGGGCGTCACGGGTGACGTCGCCCGCACGGCACGACAGGCGCTGGCCGCGGGCGGCGAACGACGCGAGGGCCGGCGCACCGAGGACGTCGCGCATGCCCTCCGCGCCCGCGGCCGGTGGCGGGACATCCCCTACGACGACGAGAGCACCCGGGACCGTATCGACCCGCGCACCCTGAGCGCCGCCCTCGACGCCATCCTCCCGGCCGAGCGGGTCGTGGGCGTCGACTCCGGCAACTTCATGGGCTATCCGAGCGCCCATCTCTCGGTGCCCGACGAGGAGGGCTTCTGCTTCACCCAGGCCTTCCAGTCGATCGGCCTGGGCCTCGCGACGACGATCGGCGCGGCCCTGGCCCGGCCGGACCGGTTGCCGGTGGCGGCGCTCGGGGACGGCGGGGCGCTGATGGGAGTGGCCGAGCTGGACACCGTACGCCGGCTCGGGCTGCCCATGGTCGTGATCGTCTACGACGACGAGGCCTATGGCGCCGAGGTCCACCACTTCGGCCCCGACGGCTTCCCCCTCGACACGGTCACCTTCCCGCCCACCGACCTCGCCGCCGTCGCCCGCGGTCATGGCTTCGAGGCGGTGACCGTACGAGGCCGCGCCGACCTCAAGGCGGTGGAGGACTGGGTGGCGGGGCCCCGCCTGGCACCGCTGCTGGTGGACGCCAAGGTCACGAAGGAGCACGGGGCCTGGTGGCTGGAGGAGGCGTTCCGGGGGCACTGAGCGGGAGCACGGCGCGCGGGGTTCGGCTCGGGTCGGCTCCATGGGCCTTGCCATGCGAACAGTTCCGATATATCGTTGACGCATCGCGACAGATCAACGATGGATGGAGTGATGGCGATGCGTTCCCATGGATTCGAACGTGGACACGGTGGACCCGGCCCCCGAGGCGGCCGAGGCGGTTTCGACGGTCGGCGTGGTGCCTTCGGGCCCTTCGGGCCGGGTGGCCCCGGCGGCCCCGGCTTCGGTGGACCGGGCTTCGGTCCGGGCCCCTGGGGGCCACGAGGGCGCGGCGGACCGAGGGGGAGGGCGCGGCGCGGCGACGTACGCGCGTCGATCCTCGCCCTGCTCAGGGACCGGCCGATGCACGGGTACGAGATGATCCAGGAGATCGCCGAGCGCAGCGGCGGGGCGTGGAAGCCCAGCCCCGGCTCGGTGTACCCCACCCTTCAGCTGCTGGAGGACGAGGGCCTGATCGCCAGCGAGAGCGAGGGCGGCAAGAAGCTGTTCTCGCTCACCGAGGCGGGCCGCACCGCGGCCGAGGAGGGCCCCGACGCGCCCTGGGAGGAAGCCTCCCGTGGTGTGGACTTCGAAGCGCTGGGTGAGATCCGCCAGGCCGGCTTCGGTCTGATGGAGGCCTTCGGGCAGGTCTGGAAGACCGGCAGCAAGGAGCAGCGCGAGAAGGCGGTCGGCGTCATCAACGACGCCCGCAAGAAGCTGTACCTGATCCTCGCCGAAGAGGACTGACGGCCGTACGGCCACACCGAGGCGCCCCGCGGAACATCCGCGGGGCGCCTCGGTGTGCGTCCGCTCCCGGTCAGGCGACCAGACCCGCCAGCTTCCGCAGTGACTCGTTCAGCGCGGCCGTCGCCGAGTCCTTCAGCTTGCCCGCCATCAGGGACACCGCCGCGCCCGTGAACTCGCTGTCGATGCGGACCGTGGTCGCGTCGCCGTCGGGGACGAGCGTGTAGCGGTTGACCAGGCTCACCGCCATCGGGCCCTTGCCCTTGGTGGCGAACACCCGGGCCGGCTCCAGCTCGTCGATGGTCCACTCGACCTCGGCCGGGAAACCCATCAGCTTCATGTTCTCCTGGTAGGTCCCGCCCACTTCGAGGCTCTTCGGGCCGCCCTCGGGGAAGCTGGTGTGGGTGGCGTTCCACTCGCCGTACGACGACCAGTCCGTGAGCCGGCTCCACACCTTCTCGGCCGGCGCCTCGATCCGTGCCTCCGCGCTGACTTCGGCCATGCGACCACCCCTTCGTCTCCGGCTACGGTGTCGCGGAACGTAGCCGCAGGGCCGCGAACATTCAATGCTGATGAACCGTCAGGAAATATGGAGACGGGCCGAGCCGGCGGCCGGTCAGGCCACCAGGCGTATCACCGCCGCGTCGAACACGTCCCACGCCCGCGGGAACGTGCTCTCGTCGTGGCAGTGCCAGGCGTCCCAGAACAGGTCGGCGAGCAGCGCGTCCTCCGGGGCGTACACCCGGTACACGTACTGCATCCCGTCGACGGCCGGCAGAGCCACCAGCCAGCAGCTGCTCTCCATGTACCTGTGAGACGAGCGAGCCGGTACGGGTGGTTGCGTACGGGCGTGAATCAAGGCGGCGCGCGCCCGTCGTGAGGAATCGGCCAGATCTCATCCGTAAGGACGAGATTTCGGCCGTGCGGGTCCACTCTCCGCCGGACGCGAAGATGGTTCCCGCCGGGGATGCCCCGGTCCGGCGGGACTGATGGGGTAGGGGATGTGCAACCCCGTATTCCCCGGCAGTCGGTGAGCGAGCCGGGAGGCCATCGCGCGGACCACGATGCCCGGCTCGGCGAGGAGCTGGCAGCGGTGGTCTCCGGCGCGCGCCGACGGGCGCTCCGCGACGGGGACCGGCAGATCGACACGGCCCATCTGCTGCACTCCCTCCTGGAGTACGACGCCGAGGTGCGGGCCGTCTTCGAGGGCGGACCGCGGCTCGCCCGGCTGCTCGCCTATCTCGTGCAGCGCAGTATCGGCTACGGGCTGCGCTGGCAGGGCAGCGTCGAGGACTCCGGCGCGGTGCCCGTGGTGACCCAGGCGGAGGGCTTCTCGCCGCTGGCCGCGGGCGCGATGGAGTTCGCCGAGGAGCGCGCCGCCGACCGCGGCGCCGACCGGGCGGGCGGCATCGACCTGCTCGCGGCCGTCGTCGCCGACCCCGAGGCGCGCGCCGTCGAGGTGCTGACCCGCGCCGGGATCGACGCGGGCGCGTTGCTGGCCCGGATCGACAGCCGGCCTTGGGACGGCGGCCTGCCGGACAGCCGTACGGCGTCCAGCCGCTGAGACAGGTGTCATCGGGGGTGACGCTCATGTCATGGCCTGTCATCATGTGCCGGTGCAGACGATTGACAGCAGTGGCGGCAACCGCGGACGGGGTGTCGGGCTCGGCCTCGCCCTCGCGTCGGCGGTCGCCTTCGGAGGTTCCGGTGTCGCGGCCAAGCCGCTGATCGAGGCGGGGCTCGACCCGCTTCACGTGGTGTGGCTGCGAGTGGCCGGCGCGGCCCTTGTGATGCTGCCGCTCGCCGTGCGCCACCGGGCCCTGCTGCGCCGTCGCCCCGCGCTGCTCGCCGGGTTCGGACTGCTCGGCGTGGCCGGGGTCCAGGCCTTCTACTTCGCCTCCATCTCCCGGATCCCGGTCGGTGTCGCGCTGCTCGTCGAGTACCTCGCACCCGCCCTCGTCCTCGGCTGGGTGCGGTTCGTGCAGCGCCGGCCGGTCACCCGGGCCGCCGCGCTCGGTGTGGTCCTCGCGGTCGGCGGGCTGGCGTGCGTGGTCGAGGTCTGGTCGGGGCTGAGCTTCGACGCGGTGGGCCTGCTCCTCGCGCTCGGCGCGGCCTGCTGCCAGGTCGGCTACTTCGTCCTGTCCGACCAGGGCAGCGACTCCGGCGCCGACGCCCCCGACCCGCTGGGGGTCATCGCGTACGGCCTCCTCGTCGGCGCCCTCGTGCTCACCGCCGTGGCCCGCCCCTGGACCATGGACTGGTCCGTGCTCGGTGGCACCGCCGACATGAACGGCACCTCGGTCGCCGCCGCCCTGCTGCTGTCCTGGATCGTCCTGATCGCGACCGTGCTCGCGTACATCACCGGCGTGGTCTCCGTACGACGCCTCTCGCCCCAGGTCGCCGGAGTCGTCGCCTGCCTGGAAGCGGTCATCGCGACCGTCCTCGCCTGGATCCTGCTCGGCGAGCACCTCTCCGCCCCGCAGATCATCGGCGGCGCGGTCGTCCTGGCCGGCGCCTTCATCGCCCAGTCCTCGGCCCCCGCGAAGGGCTCCCCGGAACCGGTGGCGAGCGGCGGCCCGGAAAGGGAGTTGTCGGATCGCTCGGCCGCTGCCTAGTCTGCCGATCATGCATACGCACCGCGTCATCGCGCCGCCCGCCGTCTGAGGCGGGCCCTGCCGAAGCCACGCCCGGCCCCGTGCCGGGTGGAACGGTGCTGCCCGCGGACGAAGTCCATGGATCCCGCTCGGTCGGGGTCCGCACTTCTCCAAGTCTGCGGAGACGACACGTGTCGAATGCTGTTTCCGGCCTGCCCGTCGGGCGAGGCCTGCTCTGTCTGATCGTCGCCGGTGCCGCCTGGGGCACCGCGGGCGCGGTCGCCACACTGGCCTACGGGGTCAGCGATCTGGGGCCCGTCGCCCTGTCCTTCTGGCGCTGCGCGTCCGGGCTCGTCCTGCTGGCCGCCGTACGGCTGCTGCGTCCCCAGGCCCGCACCGCACCGCGCGAACCGCTCGGCCGCAAGGCGCTGCGGGCGGCGGCCACCGGCCTCGGGCTCGCCGTGTTCCAGACCGGCTACTTCGCCGCCGTCCAGATCACCGGGCTCGCCGTGGCCACGGTGGTCTCGCTCGGCGCGGGGCCTGTCTTCGTCGCCGTCGGCGCCCGGCTGACCCTGGGGGAGCGGCTCGGGCGCGGTGGCGTGACGGCCGTCGCCGGGGCACTCGCCGGGCTCGGGGTGCTGACGCTCTGGGACGACGGTTCCGCGGTACGCCCCTGGGGCGTGCTGCTCGGGCTGGGGTCGGCGGCCGGGGGCTGCGCGATGACCCTGCTCACCCGGCGCTGGGGCCGGGACGGCGGAGCGGACGCGGCCGGTACGTCCGTCGGGGTGTTCGCCGTCACCAGCGCGCTGCTGCTGCCGTTCGCGCTGGCCGAGGGCCTGGTCCCGCACACCGCCCGCCCCGGCCTGCTGCTCTGGCTGCTGGCCTACCTCGCCACCGTGCCGACGGCCCTCGCCTACACCCTCTACTTCGCGGGTGCCGCGGCCGTACGGTCGGCGACCGTGTCCGTGATCATGCTCCTGGAGCCGGTCGGCGCGGCCGTGCTGGCCGTGGTCCTGTTCGGCGAGCGGCTGACGGCGCCGACCCTCCTCGGCACCCTGCTGATGCTGGGGTCGGTCACGGGTCTCGCGATGGCGGAGACCCGTGCGGGGCGGCGCGGCGAGCCCGTACCGGTGTAGGAGCGTCAGCTGACGCGGCGGCGCCGGATGTGCTCACGCGCCGCCGCGTCCCGCGGTCCGGAGCGCTCGGCCAGATGTTCGGCGATCGAGTCCTGGACCTCCTCGGTCCGTCTGCCGCCGAACTTGAACTTCGCGCGTACGCCCGTGACGTCGAGCCGGACACCGCGCAGGCCGGACAGCAGCCGGTCGAACGGCGCCTCGCCGACGGCGACTTCCGCGGTACCGCCCTTCGGCTGGAAGTGCCCGACCTGGCGGTTGAGCAGCGCTGCCTTCTCGGCCGGGTCGTCCACCACATGGGCCCGGCAACGGAGTTGGACGGCCGCGTAGAAGCTGGTCGGCGTGCCGTGCTCGGACGGGATGTCCACACCGGCCTGCCAGGGGCCGGGCACGTACACATAGTCGTCGACCACGCTCAGTACGACGTCGGGGTTCGACAGCAACGCCGCCCACATCGGGTGGGGGCGGGCCAGGTGCGTGAGCACCTCGCCGCGGTCGGCGTCGTAGGTGAAGTGCAGCGGTTGGGCGTACGGCGGCTCGCCGTCCAGTCCGTTGACCACCAGCGTGCCGAAGTCATGGACGGCGAGCCACTGGTGCCACTCGGCATCCGCGCGGGGTGCGTCCCACGGGTGGATCAGCATCACAGGGTCGTCAGGTAGTCGGGCAGGACGGTGTCGGGGGCCAGGTCGGGGTCGCCGATCGGGGTGTCGTAGCCCTTGCGCAGCGGGACGACTCCGGCCCAGTGGGGGAGGGCGAGGTCCTCGGGCTCGTCGTTGACGCCGCCGGTGCGCAGCTTGGCCGAGACCTCGTCGAGGTCGAGGCGGATGACGGCGGTGGCGGCCAGTTCCTTCTTGTTGGCGGGCCGCGAGTCCTTGGAACGGCCCGCCACGACGTGGTCGACGAGCGCGTCCAGGGCGAGGCGCTTCTCCTCCGGGTCCGTCACGTCGTACGCCGTGCCGTGCACCACCACGGACCGGTAGTTGATGGAGTGGTGGAAGGCCGAGCGGGCCAGGATCAGCGCGTCGACGTGGGTGACCGTCAGGCACACCGGCAGACCGGGGTCGGCCTGGCCGGTCATCCGCAGCGGGCGGGAGCCGGTGGAGCCGTGCACATAGAGGCGCTCGCCGACCCGGGCGTACAGCGTCGGCAGCACGACCGGCGCGCCGTCGCGGACGAAGCCGAGGTGGCAGACGTAGGCCTCGTCGAGTATCGCGTGCACGACCTCCTTGTCGTACGCGGCACGGTCCGCGGAGCGGGTGGGCACCGTGCGGTCGGTCGCCGGGTAGGCGGCGGTCGGTGGTGTCGTCGGCTGCGTGGTCCCCTGCATGGCGGTCTCCGTAATGAAAGGTGCGGCGAGTTGCGAGACTGTTTGCACTAGTGCATAATCTGCTTTGTGCTAGGAGAATACCGGATCGAAGGACGTGGCGCAGCCGAGATCGCGGCGAGCGTCGAGCGCGCGGTGGGTGCCGGTGAGCTGGAGCCGGGCCAACTTCTGCCGCCCATGCGGGAGTTGGCGGGCGAACTGGGCGTGAACCCGAACACGGTCGCGGCGGCGTACCGCATCCTGCGCGAGCGTGGGGTGATCGAGACCTCGGGGCGCCGGGGCAGCCGGGTGCGGCCCAAGCCGGCCACGACCGGGCGCGAGTCGATCCGGGTGGAGGTGCCGGCCGGCGTCCGGGACGTGGCGAGCGGCAACCCGGACCGGGAGCTGCTGCCGAGCCTGGCGGGCGTGTTCGCGGCGGCGGCCGAGCGGAACGACCGGGAGCCGGTGATGTACGGGGAGGCGGCGGTGGAGCCGGAGTTGGCACGCCGCGCGCGGGCCGCGCTGGACGCCGACGGTGTGCCCGGCGGGCCCCTGGAGGTCGCCTCGGGCTCGCTCGACGTGATCGAGCGTGTCCTGGCGGCTCACCTGAAAGCGGGTGACACGGTCGCCGTCGAGGACCCCGGGTGGGGCAGCCTGCTGGATCTGATCCCGGCCGTCGGACTGCGTACGGCCCCTGTCGGTGTGGACGACGAGGGGCCGCTCCCGGACGGCGTCCGCGCGGCCCTGCGGTCGGGGGCGCGCGCCCTGATCGTCACCGACCGGGCGCAGAACCCGACCGGCGCCGCCGTGACGGCCGCACGCGCGCGTGCCCTGCGTGCCGTGCTGAGGGAACACCCGGAGACCCTGCTCATCGAGGACGACCACGGCCACGGCATCGTCGACCTGCCCCTGCACGCGCTGGCCGGCGCCACCCGCAGCTGGGCCTTCGTCCGCTCGGCCGCCAAGGCCTACGGCCCCGACCTGCGGCTCGCCGTCTTCACGGGTGACCCCGTCACGGTCGACCGGGTACGCGGCCGGCAGAGTCTCGGCCCGGGCTGGGTCAGCAGGATCACGCAGCGGGCGGTGGCCCGGCTGTGGGCCGAGGGTGCGGTCGACCCGAAGACGGTGGCGGCGGCCTACGCGGCCCGCCGGGACGCCCTGATCGCCGAACTGGCCCGGCGCGGCGTCCCCGCGCACGGCCGCAGCGGCCTCAACGTCTGGATCCCCGTCCCCGACGAGACGGGCGCGGTGGCCCGCCTCCTCCACGCCGGCTGGGCGGTGGCACCGGGCGCCCGCTTCCGCCTGGACGCCGCCCCCGGCATCCGCGTCACGATCGCCACGCTGACCGAGCCGGAGACGGCACCCCTGGCCGAGGCGATCGCGGCGGCGGTGGGGCCTGGGCCGGGGCGGGGTTATGTGTGACGACGTTGGCTGAGGTGGGGTGTCGCCGCCGGCCGGGACGAGGATGTGCGGGGCGGGACCGGCCGAGGTGAGGGCACGCGGAGCGGATCGGCCGGGGCGGGGGCACGCGGGGCGGATCGGCCGGGGCGGGGTGTAGGTGGCGTCGCCGGCCGGGGCGCGAGTGTTCGCCGTGGGCCGACCGGGCGCGGCGGTGTCCCTCGCGCCGTCGACCGGGGTGGGGGTGCGGCCTGCCTGGTCGGTGGGGTCGAAGGTACGGGCAGGGTGGTTGGTCGGGCCGGGGGTGGGGTCGGTTCGGTTGGTCGGCCTGGGGTGTGGGTCGTGTGGCCGGCTTGGTTCGGGGCCGGGGGTGGTGTGGTTCGGTGGTTGGGCCTTCTGGTCCTGCGTTAGTTGGTTGGGCTCGGGGTCGGGGTGGTGTGGTTGGCCGGGGCTGGGGTGCGGGCAGTGTGGTTGGCCGGGGCTGGGGCCGGGGTGTGGGCCGTGTGGTTGGCCGGGGCTGGGGTGGGGGTCGCAGGGGTGGTCGGTCCGGGGTGTGGGTCGTGTGGCCGGCTTGGTTCGGGGCGGGGGTGGTGTGGTTCGGCGGTTGGGCCTTCTGGTCCTGCGTCAGGTGGTTGGGCCCGCGGTCGGGCTGGTGTGGTTCGTCGGGGCCGAGGTGGGGGTCGCAGGGGTGGTGGGGGTGTGGGCCGTGTGGTTGGCCTGGTTCGGGGCGTTGCGCGGCGGGGTCTTTCGGGCCTGGGTCAGTGCTGCTCCCGTCAGGACGATCGCCGCTCCCACCGGGGTCGACCAGCTCAGGGGTTCCCCGAGGATCGTGACGCCCGCCGCGGTGGCGATGACGGGGATGAAGTACGTGACCATCTGGGCGGTCGTGGGCCCGACCTCGGCCACCAGGCCGTACTGGATGAGCACGGCCAGCCCGGTGCCCAGCGCGCCCAGCGTGGCGACCGCCAGCAGGGGCACGGCCGTGAAGCGCGTCGGGAACGAGGTGAACAGAGGGGTGACGGCTGCCAGTTGCAGCGTCGCCAACAGCAGTTGGGCCCCGGTCATGGAGAGGTGGGAGTGTCCCGTACCGGCGAGGGTGCGGCGGACGTAGATCCAGCCGATCGGGTAGCTCAGGGAGGCGAGTAGTGCCATCACCGTGCCCTTGGCGTCCAGGCCGTGGAAGCCCTGCCAGGCGCCCAGCACCGTCAGGACCCCGAGGAACCCGATCCCGAGCCCGGCGACCCGGACCCGCGTCGGCCGGTCCTCGGACAGCGCGACCACGGACAGCGCCATGCCCCACAGCGGTGAGGTCGCGTTGCAGATCCCCGCGAGCGTGGACGGGATCGTCAGCTCCGCGTACGCGAAGAGCGAGAACGGCAGGGCGTTCAGGAGGAGGGCGGCCATCGTCAAATGGCCCCAGGTGCGGGCGCCACGCGGCAGCCGCTCCCGCTTCACCGCCATCGCCGCCGCCAGCACCAGCGTCCCGAACAGCAACCGGCCGAAGGTGACCTGGAAGGGGGCGTACCCGTCCGTGCCCACCTTGATCAGCAGGAAGCTGAAACCCCAGATCAGGGCGAGGGTGGCGAAGCGCAGGCGCCAGTCGAGCGTTCGGGTCCGGGTGCGGGCGGCGGTGGTCATGAGAGCAACCATGACGGTCGAAGACCTCGTAGCACAAGCGAGATGTTCGACGCGATATCTCGTAGCATCGCTTACATGTTGAACCTGGAGCGCTTGCGCACCCTCGACGCCCTCGCCCGGCACGGCTCGGTGAGCGGCGCCGCCGAGGGACTGCACATCACGACGTCCGCGGTCTCCCAGCAGATGTCCAAGCTGGAGCGCGAGGTCGGCCAGCGGCTCCTCGCCAAGAACGGCAGAGGGGTGCGGCTCACGGACGCCGGCCGGCTGCTCGCCGAGCACGCGGCCCGTATCCTCTCGCAGGTCGAACTCGCCCAGTCCGACCTGGAGGCCCAACGCGGGCAGGTCGTCGGCGAGTTGCGACTCTCCGCGTTCCCCACCGCCGCGCGCGGACTGTTCCCGGCCGCCCTCTCCGCGCTCGTCGCCGCCCACCCCGCGCTGCGGGTCCGCTCGTGCGAGTTGGAACCGGAACTCGGCATCGCCGGCGTGGTCCGCGGCGACCTGGACCTCGCCGTGGTCCTCGACTGGTACAACAAGCCGATGCCGCTTCCCGACGGCCTGGTCAAGGCCTCCGTCCTGGACGACCCGGCGGACGTGGCGATGCCGGTCGGGCACCGGCTCGCCGACCGCGAGGAGGTGGACCTCGCCGAGTTCGCGGGGGACGAGTGGATCACCTGGGGGCAGGGCGAGTTCTGTCACGAGTGGCTGATGTTCACCCTGCGCGCCAAGGGCATCGAGCCCATCGTCGGCCACCGCGCAGCCGAGACCCACACCCAACTCGGCCTGGTGGCCGCTGGGTTGGGTGTCTGCATCGCCCCGCTGCTGGGCCGCCACCCGATGCCCGAAGGGGTCGTGACCGTCCCGCTCAAGCAGCGGGTCCGGCGCCATGTGTACGTCGTCTGGCGCGCGGACGCCGACCGCCGCCCGTCGATCAGGGCGGCGGTCGAGGCGCTCAGGGCGGCGGCGGCCGACCTCGGCTGAACCGCCCTACAGGGAGGGCAGCTTGCGGAAGTCCCACGACACGATCTTGTCCGGGGTCAGCCGCATCCACGCGTGTCGGCCGTCGTGCGGCATCTCGTCGAGGCCGAAGTTCTTGCGCGCGAACAGCGTTTCGGGCACGTCGAGTTCGGCGTAGAGATCCCCGACCCGGGGTGCCTCGCCGACGAACTCCACGGCACCCGACAGCTCGACGCCGCGCAGCTCGTCGTACTCCTCACCGGTGTCGACCACGATCGCGACCCGTGGATCGCGGCGCAGATCGGTCCAGCGCTTGCTCTTCACCACCGAGTACAGCCACAACGAGGTGCCGTCCCAGGCGAACCACAGCGTGCTCACATGCGGAGCGCCGTCCTTCGACACGGTGGCGACCCGGCAGGTGCGCTGGCCGGCGAGGAACTCGTCCAGCTCGCCCGGCGTCATCATGATCTTCCGGCCCCGGCGCTGAGTGACGGTCATGCGCCCCCCTCTCTCTCCTGGCTCAGTTTCTGACAGTCCGTCAGAAGACTTCTGTCAGAAGACAATGCGGTCTCTTCCATCAACACGCAATGGTGGCTACGCTCGCCCGCTCCGTACCGTCGGCGACAAGGGGGAAAACGTGCCGTCGCACGAGCAGTTGAGCGAACTCCTCGACCCGGCGACCACCGTGCTGCTCACCGTCGAGTGTCAGCAAGGTGTCGTCGGCCCGGACAGCGCACTCCCCGAACTCGCCAAGGAGGCGCGGTCGTCGGGCGTCCTCGCCAGCGTGGCCCGGCTGGTCGCGGCCGCCCACGACAGCGGCGTCCAGGTCGTCCACGCCATCGCCGAACGCCGCCCCGACGGCCGCGGCGCCAACCGCAACGCGCGCCTCTTCCGCGCCGCCGAACGGCTCCCCGTCCAGCAGCTGTCCGGCACCAGCGCGGTCCGGGTCGCGGCCCCGATCGAAGTCTCCGAGGAGGACTTCGTCGTACGACGGCTGCACGGGTTGTCGCCGATCCAGGGCACCGACGTCGACCCGCTGCTGCGCAACCTGGGCTGCCGCACCCTCGTCGTCACCGGCGTCTCCGCCAACATCGCGATCCCCAACGCCGTGTTCGACGCGGTCAACCGCGGCTACACGGCCGTGGTGCCCACGGACGCCATCGCGGGGGTGCCCTCCGACTACACCCCCGCGATGATCCGCAACACCCTCGCGCTGGTCGCCACGCTCACCACGACGGCCGACCTGCTGGCCTGTCTCGGCCGGCGAAAGCGGGCCTGATCCTCACGCGAGGGTGATCGAGTCCCCGCTCACGGTGATCTTCTCCTCCGGCAGCGGCTGGGTGGCGGGACCCTTCTTCACGCTGCCGTCGGTCACCGAGAACTCGCTCTTGTGGCACGGGCAGGTGATCACCCCGTCGGCGATCCCCGTCACCGCACAGCCCTGATGCGTGCACTTGGACGAGAACGCCTTGTACGTGCCCGCCGTCGGCTGGGTCACCACCACCCCCGCGTCCGCGAAGATCTTGCCGCCGCCCTCCGGGATGTCCGCGGTCTTCCCGAGCGCGGTCCCGGCCGCGGCGGTCGACCCCTCGTCGTCCGAGCCGCACGCGTTCAGCGTGATGGCGAGCCCTGCCGCCCCCACCGCCGCCACGACCGTACGGCGGCTCGGTGCCGAAGCGGGATGAAGCGATTCGCTGGCCATGCTGACGTCCCTTCCGCGGATACCTCGTGAACTGCCCTGAGGTACGGGCCCGGAGTGCGGGTTGTTCAGCGGAGCCCCAGTAACCTGGGGCGATGCTCAAGGAAGCCATCGCGACCCGCTTCATCACGCCCCTGCGTGAGGGCGGCTCGCTGCCGGGACTCGTCGAGGCCGACGACCTCGGGACGTACGTCATGAAGTTCACCGGCGCGGGACAGGGCCGCAAGACGCTGGTCGCCGAGGTCCTGTGCGGCGAGCTCGCCCGCCGGCTCGGGTTCCGGGTGCCGCGACTCGTGACGCTCGACCTGGACCCGGTGCTCGGACTCGGCGAGCCCGAGCAGCAGGTGCAGGACCTGCTGCGGGCCAGCGGCGGCACCAACCTCGGGATGGACTTCCTCTCCGGCGCGCTCGGCTTCGACCCGCTCGCCTTCGAGGTGGACGCGGCCGAGTCCGGGCGGATCGTCTGGTTCGACGCGCTGATCAACAACGTCGACCGCTCCTGGCGCAACCCCAACCTGCTGATGTGGCACGGCGAGCTGTGGCTGATCGACCACGGCGCCACCATGATCTGGCACCACAACTGGCCCGCCGCCGACGCCTCCGCGGCCCGCCCCTACGACGCCGGCGACCACGCCCTCGCCCGCTTCGCCCCCGACCTCGCGACCGCCGCCGCGGAGCTGGCCCCACGGGTCACCGAGGAGCTCCTCGCCGAGGTCACCGCCGAGATCCCGGACGCCTGGCTGGCCGACGAACCCGGCTTCGACACCCCGGACGAGCTGCGCCGGGCCTACACCCGGCCTCTGCTGGCCCGGGCCGCCGTCATCCACGACCGCATCCAGGGGATCGCATGAGCGAGCGCCACGTCCACATGGCCGGCAGCGTCGTCGAACGCCACATCATCAAGGGCGGCGAGGGCAACGACCGGGACGTCTACGAGTACGCCCTGCTGCGCGTCGTGCCGCGCGTGGAGCGCGGCGAGTGCATCAACGCCGGGGTGCTCGTGTACTGCCGGGCGAAGGGGTACGTCGGTGCCCGCACCCACCTCGACGAGGCGCGGCTGCGGGCCCTGGACCCGGAGGCCGACGTGGCCGGGGTCAGGGCGGCGCTGACCGCCGTGGAACGGGTCTGCGGGGGTGGTGACGCGGCCGGTCAGGCCGGTACCGACGACGCCGGGCGACGCTTCCGCTGGCTGATCGCGCCCCGCTCCACCGTCGTCCAGCCGGGCCCCGTGCACACCGGGCTCACCCTGGATCCGGCGGCCGAGACCGAGCGTCTGCTGGATCTCCTGGTCAGGTAATGGATCACACCCGGGGCGTGCGGCGTTGACACCGGGTGCCAGGGCTTCTAGCGTCACGTCTGCTGAAGGTACTAAGCGGTCGCTCACCGATCGGGCCGCACATTCTTCAAGGGCGAGGAGAAGCAGCAATGTCCACCACTGAGCAGCGGGTAGCGATCGTCACCGGTGCCGCGCGCGGCATCGGCGCGGCCACCGCCGTACGACTGGCCGCCGAGGGCCGCGCGGTCGCCGTGATCGACCTCGACGAGGCCGCCTGCAAGGACACCGTCGAGAAGATCACCGCGGCCGGCGGCAAGGCGATCGCGGTCGGCGCGGACGTCTCCGACGAGGCCCAGGTCGAGGCGGCCGTCGCGCGCGTCGTCGCGGAGCTCGGCGCCCCGACGATCCTCGTCAACAACGCGGGCGTGCTCCGCGACAACCTGCTGTTCAAGATGAGCGCCTCGGACTGGGACACCGTCCTGAACGTGCACCTGCGCGGCTCCTTCCTGATGACGAAGTACGTCCAGAAGCACATGGTCGACGCCGGCTTCGGCCGCGTGGTCAACCTGTCCTCGTCCTCCGCGCTCGGCAACCGCGGCCAGGCCAACTACTCCGCCGCCAAGGCCGGTCTCCAGGGCTTCACCAAGACCCTCGCCATCGAGCTCGGCAAGTTCGGCATCACCGCCAACGCCGTCGCCCCCGGCTTCATCGCCACCGACATGACCGCGGCCACCGCCGCCCGCGTCGGCATGGGCTTCGAGGAGTTCAAGGCCGCCGCCGCCACCCAGATCCCGGTGGCCCGGGTCGGCGAGCCCGAGGACATCGCCAACGCCATCGCCTTCTTCACGAACGAAGCCGCCGGCTTCGTCTCCGGCCAGGTGCTGTACGTGGCCGGCGGACCGCTCGACTAGGGGAACAGGAACATGACTTCGGTGGAACTCCCCGAACTCTCCGGCAAGGTCGCCCTCGTCACGGGCGCCAGCCGCGGCATCGGCTACGGCGTCGCCGAGGCGCTCGTCGCCCGCGGCGACCGGGTCGTCATCACCGGCCGCAACGAGGACGCCCTCAAGGAGGCCGTCGAGCAGCTCGGTGCCGACCGGGTCATCGGCGTCGCCGGCAAAGCCCACGACGAGGCACATCAGGCCGTCGCCGTCGAGCGCGCCATGGAGGCCTTCGGCCGCGTCGACTTCCTGGTCAACAACGCCGGTACCAACCCGGTGTTCGGCCCGATCGCCGACCTCGACCTGAACGTGGCTCGCAAGGTGTTCGAGACCAACGTGATCTCTGCGCTCGGCTTCGCGCAGAAGACCTGGCACGCCTGGCAGAAGGAGAACGGCGGCGCGATCGTCAACATCGCCTCCGTCGCGGGCATCGCGCCCTCGCCCTTCATCGCCGCCTACGGCGTCAGCAAGGCCGCGATGATCAACCTGACCCAGCAGCTCGCCCACGAGTTCGCGCCCAAGGTGCGGGTCAACGCGATCGCCCCGGCGGTCGTGAAGACCAAGTTCGCCCAGGCCCTGTACGAGGGCCGGGAGGAGGAGGCCGCGGCCTCCTACCCGCTGGCCCGGCTCGGTGTGCCCTCCGACATCGGCGGCGCCGCGGAGTTCCTCACCTCCGAGCAGTCCGCCTGGGTCACCGGCCAGACGCTCGTCGTCGACGGCGGCATCTTCCTCAACGCCGGCGTCGGCTGACCCTCTCGTACGACCGACCCGGGCGCCGCTCGACAGAAGCGGCGCCCGGGTCGACGTACAGACCGGCCGTCCGTGTCGACGTACAAACACCGCACACGGGGACGTACAACAACCGCACAGACTCCTGACAGCGCCGCCGCGGTCTCAACGCTCGAGAACCAGCCGGAGGACCCGGTTCGGGTCGCCCGGGGCTGCGGTATGGTCTGCCAACCCTTGGCATGGCAGATCGAGGAGCGTGCGCGTGTTCAACCGGAACCGAGGCATACGGCGGATGGCGGCCTTCGCCTCCATATCGTCGCTGGTGGCCGGGTGTGGCGTCCTGTCGTCGGACTCCTCCGACGAGCAGGGTCCGATCGTCGTCGGTACCACCAGTGCCCCCAGCACCCTGGACCCCGCAGCGTCCTGGGACAGCTCCTGGGAGCTGTTCCGCAACATCTACCAGACGCTCCTCAGCTATCCCTCCGGCGCCACCACGCCGCAGCCGGACGCCGCCGAGAGCTGCAAGTTCACCGACTCGTCGAACCGCACCTACAGCTGCACGCTGCGCGCGGGACTGAAGTTCTCCAACGGTGACACGCTCGACGCCAAGGCCGTCAAGCACTCCATCGACCGGATCGGCAAGATCAACGTCAACGGTGGCCCCGCCGGTCTGCTCGGCAGCCTCGACCGGGTCCAGGCGCTCGGCGACCGCGAGATCGTCTTCCACCTCAACAAGCCCGACGCCACCTTCCCGTTCGTCCTCGCCACCCCCGCCATGTCGATCGTCGACCCCGACGAGTACCCGGCCGGCTCGCTGCGCAAGGGCGACACCATCGTCGGCTCGGGCCCGTACACCCTCAAGGCGTACAGCGACGACAAGGCCGAACTCGTCAGATACGGCGACTACGACGGCTACGCCAAGCGCAAGAACGACGCGGTGACCATCCGTTACTTCAAGGAGTCCGCGCCCATGGTGCAGGGACTGAAGGACGGCTCCCTCGACGTCGCCTTCCGCGGACTGGGCGCCGACGACATCGTGACCCTGGACAAGGAGCAGAACGACTCCGACTACCAGCTCTTCGACGGCTCCGGCACCGAGATCAGCTATCTGGTGTTCAACCCCAAGGACCCCTGGGCGGGCAAACTCGCCGTCCGCAAGGCCATCGCCCAGATCGTCGACCGCGGGGCGATCGCGCACAAGGTCTACAAGGACACCGTCGAGCCGCTGTACTCCATGGTCCCCAAGGGCCTCACCGGCCACACCACGGGCTTCTTCGACGACTACGGAAACCCCAGCGTCGCCAAGGCCAAGAAGATCCTCCAGGACGCCGGGATCACCCAGACCGTCCCGCTCACCCTCTGGTACACCACGGACCGCTACGGCTCCGCGACCAAGGCCGAGTTCGAGGAGCTGAAGGCCCAGCTGGAGGACTCCGGCCTGTTCGAGATCACGCTCAAGAGCCGGCCCTGGAAGACCTATGTCACCGGCTACCAGAACGGTGAGTACCCGGTGTTCGGGCGCGGCTGGTTCCCCGACTTCCCGGACGCCGACAACTTCATCTCTCCCTTCGTCGGCAACCAGAACGCCCTCGGCACGCCCTACCCGCAGCCCGAGATCACCGGCACCCTGCTGCCGCGCTCGCGCCGCCAGAGCGACCGCGCCAACGTGGTCAAGGACTTCGAGGAGGCCCAGCAGATCATCACCGACGACGCCCGGCTGCTGCCGCTGTGGCAGGGCCGGCAGTACGTCGCCGCGAACGACGACATCTCCGGCGGCGAGACGGCCCTGGACCCGTCGACGATCATGATGATGGGCGAGCTCTACCGCAAGACGAGCTGGTGAGTGAGGGCTTTCGGGGTGTGCGGTCGGTTGTCAGTGGTCGCCTGTAGGTTCTGAGCACTGAAGTGACCGCACGACATAAGGACGTTGACGTGACCGACATCGCCATGCTGCCCGAGTCCTGGCGCGGGGTCCTGGGCGACGAGCTCCAGCAGCCCTATTTCAAGGAGCTGACCGAGTTCGTCGAGGAGGAGCGGGCGAAGGGTCCCGTCTTTCCGCCGCGCGAGGAGGTCTTCGCCGCCCTCGACGCGACGCCCTACGACCGGGTGAAGGTCCTGATCCTCGGTCAGGACCCGTACCACGGCGAGGGCCAGGGCCATGGCCTGTGCTTCTCGGTCCGTCCCGGTGTGAAGACCCCGCCCTCCCTGCGGAACATCTACAAGGAGATGAAGGAGGAGCTGGGCACGCCCGTTCCGGACAACGGCTATCTGCTGCCGTGGGCCCAGCAGGGCGTCCTGCTGCTCAACGCGGTACTCACCGTCCGCTCCGGCGAGGCCAACTCGCACAAGGGCAAGGGCTGGGAGAAGTTCACCGACGCGGTCATCCGCGCGGTGGCCGACCGGCCCGACCCGGCGGTCTTCGTGCTCTGGGGCAACTACGCCCAGAAGAAGCTCCCGCTGATCGACGAGACCCGGCATGTCGTGGTCAAGGGCGCCCACCCCTCGCCCCTGTCCGCGAAGAAGTTCTTCGGCTCCCGCCCGTTCACGCAGATCAACGAGGCGGTCGCGCTCCAGGGCCATGAGCCGATCGACTGGACGATCCCGAACCTGGCCTGAGCCGTCCCGGGGCCGATCCGCCGGGTCGGCCCCGCCTCGCCGTGATTGTCAGTGTCTCCGATTAGCGTCAGGTGCGACCAGGACGGCCTGACGGTGTGGAGGACGCGGTGGCGGAGCGACAGGAGCAGGCGGCGCCGGATGCCGTGATGACACGGATCGGGCAGGTCGTCATGTTGCATCACGCGGGGGACCGCGAGGAGGCCCGGCACCGCTTCCTGGACCTGTGGGCGGAGATCGGCGAGGACGGCGACCCGTTGCACCGCTGCACCCTCGCCCACTACATGGCCGACGCCCAGGACGACCCCTCCGACGAACTGGCCTGGGATCTGAGGGCGTTGACCGCGGCCGAGGAACTCACCGACGACCGCCTCGCCGAGCACGAGAGCACCCTCGCCGTCCGTGCCCTGTACCCCTCGCTGCATCTCAATCTGGCCGCCGACTATGTGAAACTCGACCGCTCCGACGCCGCCCGCACCCACCTCCACCGGGCCCGCGGGGCGGCGGACGCCCTGGCCCACGACAGTTACGGGGACGGCGTGCGGGCCGCGATCAGCCGGCTGGAGCTGCGGCTGGGGGAGGGCGGTCCGTCCGGCGGGGGCGGATGGGCACCGCCGAGACAGCGCCCGTGAGCCACGCCCGGGGACCCGGGCGCCAGCAGGGCTAACGGCCGTACGTCTGCTCGCAGATCCGCGCCTCCGGGCTGTCCTTGCGCCAGCCGCCGTACTGCTTGCCGAGGCCGCACACGTCCGGGTTCTTCGGCACGGCCGTCGCCACGTCGGGGATCTCGACGCGCGGGTGCTGCGGGTGCTGCGGGTGCCGGGCCTCGGGATGGGCCGGGTGCTCGGGGTGCGTGCGCGGGGCCTGCTGCGCCGGCACCGGCTGCCGGGCGGCGGACGGCGGGGCCGCCCGGTGCGCGGCGGGCGCGTCGGGTTTCGCCTCGCGGGACGGGCCGATGAGCTCCAGGGCCTCCCGCGCCGGTGCCTGCACGATCTGCGGCTCCGCCTCGCCGTCCGCACGGGGCGCCGCCGGAAGGGACGGCGCCGCCGGTGGGCCGGGGGCGACTGGACGCTGGACCGTCACACAGCCGGAGAGGGCCGAGACAGCCACGGTCACCAGGAGCGTTGCGGTGGTCGTCGTTCGATGCACCTGCGCAACTCTGCTGGTTCACGCCGGGTTTGGGGCGGCGGACAAGCGGAGGTTGCCCCGCACGGGTGATCTCCGGCCCCGTACGGAGGGTGCGACCCCGCCATGGCTGACGAGGGGGCCGACCGACCCTCAGTCGCCGGTCGCGCCGTCGATGCGCTCGCGGATCAGGTCGGCGTGGCCGTTGTGCCGGGCGTACTCCTCGATCATGTGGGTGTAGATCCAGCGCAGGTTGAACTGCTTGCCGCTGAACCTGCTGCGCCCCTTGGAGAGGTCGTCGAGGCCGAAGGCGGCGGCATTGCGCCGGGCGATCTCGATCTCTGCCCGCCAGGTGGTGTGGGCCTCCTCCCAGGTGTCGGCCTCGCTGAGCCGGAACTCGCCGTCCGGGTCCTCGTCGCTGTAGTAGATCGGCCCCGGGTCGTCGGCCATCAGCACCTTGCGGAACCAGCCCCGCTCGCACTCCGCCAGGTGCCGCACCAGCCCCATGAGGGACAGCGTGGACGGCTCCACCGAGGCGGTTCTGAGCTGGGCGTCGGTCAGCCCCTCGCACTTCAGGGCCAGGGTCTCGCGGTGGTAGTCGAGCCAGCCCTCCAGCATGGTGCGTTCGTCGGCGGTCTCGGACGGTTCACTGCGTCGCGTCGTCGTCATGCGGGCATCGTCGCCCGAACGGCCCGGCGCGCGCACCCAGGATTCCCTCGGCCGGCTTCACGCACCCAACGTGCCGTCGAGCAACTCCCGCAGCCCTGCTCGCACTTCGTCCAGGCCCGGCATCCGCGACCCGAACGCCCCGGCCACGCCCGCCCACCCCGAGGACGACCAGCTCGCCGACCAGCGGGCCGCCTTCGACCACGGCCGGCACGCCCGCCTCGGCGACGCCGCCCATGCCATGCCCCCGACTCTCGGTCAGGGCGGCGAGCAGGTGGTCGAGGACACGGTGGTCCTGGCCCACCATGCCGACGGCCGCGCCGCGTACACCGCCGCCGGACTGCCCCGTACGACGTCCATCGCCGCCAGGCCGTCCGCATCGCCCGCCCCGAGGACGACCACCGCGTCGACCAGCGGCCCGCCTTCGACCACGGCCGGCACGCCCGCCTCGGCGACGCCGCCCATGCCATGCCCCGACTCTCGGCCAGGGCGGCGACCAGGTGGTCGAGGACACGGTGGTCCTGGCCCACCATGCCGACGACCGCGCCGCGCACACCGCCGCCCGACTGCCTACGACGTCCATCGCCGCCAGGCCGTCCGCATCGCCCGCCCCGACACAGCATCGCCGACTGGCGGCCTCCGCGGCCGCCGTATGCTTCCGTCGTGTCAGGCGCGGGCAAGCGACAGGGAGAGCCAGTGAAGGTCGGCTGCATCGGACTCGGCGACATCGCCCAGAAGGCCTACCTGCCGGTGCTCGGCGGCCTGCCCGGCGTCGAACTCCACCTCCAGACCCGGACGCCCGCCACCCTCGCCCGGGTCGCCGACGGCCTGCGCCTCCCCGAGACACAGCGGCACCGGGACCTCGACGCGCTGCTCGCCGCGGGACTGGACGCGGCGTTCGTGCACGCGCCCACCGGCGTGCACCCCGAGATCGTGACGCGGTTGCTGGAGGCGGGCGTACCGACGTACGTCGACAAGCCGCTGGCGTACGAACTCGCCGACTCCGAGCGGCTGGTGGCGCTCGCGGAGGAGCGCGGGGTGTCGCTGGCCGTCGGCTTCAACCGGCGTTTCGCGCCCGGGTACACACAGTGCGCCGACCATCCGCGCGAGCTGATCCTCATGCAGAAGAACCGGATCGGGCTGCCCGAGGAACCGCGGTCGATGATCCTCGACGACTTCATCCACGTCGTCGACACCCTGCGCTTCCTCGCCCCCGGCCCGATCGACGACGTCACCGTGCGCGCCCGCGTCCGGGACGGGCTGCTGCACCACGTCGTGCTCCAGCTCTCCGGGGACGGCTACACCGCGCTCGGCGTGATGAACCGGCTCAGCGGCTCGGCCGAGGAGATCCTGGAGGTCTCCGGGCAGGACACCAAGCGGCAGGTCGTCAACCTCGCCGAGATCGTCGACCACAAGGGCCAGCCGACCGTGCGCCGACGCGGCGACTGGGTGCCGGTGGCCCGGCAGCGCGGCATCGAACAGGCGGTCCTCGCCTTCCTCGACGCCGTGCGCGCGGGCAAGGTGCTCAGCGCCCGGGACGCGCTGGCGACCCATGAGCTGTGCGAGCGGGTGGTACGCGCGGTGCGGGAGCGACCCGCCTGAGCCGTACGGCCCGCAGCCCGTGGGCGACGCACCAGACGGCCAGGATCAGCAGCGCCGCGTGCGTCGGCCAGTCGCCGAAGCGGACGTACGGGGTGACGCCGGTGGCCAGCGGGACGTCGTAGACCGCGGCGGTGCTCGCGTCGGTGGGCAGCCAGGAGCCGACCCGCTGCCCCTCCGGGCCGTACACCGCCGACACCCCGGTCAGCGTCGCGTGCACCATCGGGCGGCCCGTCTCGGCGGCGCGCAGGGCGGCCAGCGAGGCGTGCTGCTCCGGCGCCCAGCTGTCCTGGAACGACGAGGTCGACGACTGGGCGATCAGCACCTCGGCGCCGGACTCGACGAGATGGCGGCTCATGTCGGGGAACGCGGACTCGAAGCAGATCATCGGGCCGACCTTCAGCCCGTGCCCGACGTCCATGACGACCTGCTCGCTGCCGCGCCGCCGGTCCTCGCCCGCGGCCTTGCCGACGGAGGTCGCCCAGCCGAGCAGGGAGCGGGCCGGGATGTACTCGCCGAACGGCACCAGCCGCATCTTGTCGTAGCGGTCGCCGGTGAGCCCGTCCGGGCCGACCAGCACCGAACTCTTGTAGATGCCCGGCTTGTCGGAGCGGCGGGCGTCCACGTTGACCAGGATGTCGGCGCCGGTCTCCGCGGAGAGCGCCGCGAGCCGTCCGGCCAGGTCGGGCCGGTCACCGAGGTCGAAGCCGACGCTGCTCTCGCCCCACACGACCAGGTCGACGTCCTGACCGGCGAGTTCCCGGGTGAGCCGCTCCTCGCGCGCGAAGCGCTTGTCACCGCTGCGAAGACCGTCGATCACGCCCGGCTGTACGACCGCGATCCGGACGTGTCCGGCGGCGTCGGGGCGCGGTGACCACATCCAGGCCGCGGAGGTGACGGCGGCCGTGGCGACGAGAGCCGCGACGGCGGGCACACGGGAACGGGGGACGACGACCAGGACGGCGAACGCGACGTTCACCGCCACGATCAGCAAGCTGATCAGCCACACCCCGCCCACCGAGGCCAGCCGCAGCGCCGGCTCCACCTGCCACTGACTGGAACCGAGCACCCCCCACGGCCCGCCGAGCCCCTGCCAGGACCGGACGAGCTCCACCAGCAGCCACCCGGACGGCAGCACGAGGAAGGCGCCGACGATCCGCCGGCCGGGGCCGCCGAGGAAGTGCCGGACCAGCCACCCCCAGGGCGCCCACAGCCCGCCGAGCAGGGCGGCGATGAGGAGCGTGAAGACATGGAGGCTCGGCAGCAGCCAGTGGTGCATCGCCAGCATGAAGCCGAACCCGCCCGCCCAGCCGTCGTACGCCGCCCGCTTCCCGGTCGGCGCGGAGCGGGCCAGCAGCATCCAGGGGACCAGGGCGACGTAGGCGAACCACCACAGCGACGGGGCCGGGAAGGCGAGCACGGGCAGGGCACCGGCCAGGGCGGCGACCGCGGATCTCCGCCAGGGGGTGGTGAGCCAGTGGCCGAGCGTCTTCATACGGCGCCTCCCTACCCCGTGCGTCCCTCCAGTGTGCTTGGTGCGAAGGCCCCGGGGACAGAGGGCATCGGCTCAGTTGATCACGGGGGCGGGCCGCGGGCCGGGAAGGCGCCGCCACTTCTCGTGGACCACCACCTCGCGCAGCCGCCAGCCGTCGTCCGTGCGCAGCAGCCCGAAGGCGTAGCGTCCGCCGCACACGAAGTCGGGCGCCGAGGAGCCGTCACCGTCCTGCGCCAGGCGCATCGGATTGACGTAGTCCGCCTGGACCCGGGCCGTGTCGCCCGTGTCGTGGTCCAGCACACCGAAGCTGACGCGCCGGTTGACGATCAGATGCTGCCGCATGGAGAAGAGGTTCAGGCTCTCCGCGAGCCAGGCGGCGACCTGCCCGGCGTCTCCCTCGACCCCGCCGGCCGACCGGTAGTCCGCACGGCCGCCGGGGGCGAACAGCCGCCGGTACGCCGCCCAGTCCCCGTCGTCCACGGATACCGCGTAGTCGGTGATCAGTTCGTCGACGGCCAACCGGTCCATCACGGTGGCGAGCTCCACACGCTGCGTCATGGGCCGAGTGTTGGGCATGGGGCGGGCCGGGCCAAGGGGTGTGCGCGGACAATCGGGCGGCGCGGAGCGCCAGTTGGGCGCGCGGCGCTCCTCACGGAGCCGGATCTTCGAGGACGTCGGCGCCCCAGGCGCTCGACGCCGACCAGAACCGGTGCTCCGCCGCGTGGGCCGCCATCCGGGCATTACGCGCCCGGGCCTGCGGACCGTCCGGCAGATGGAACTCCTCGCCCGCGCTCGCGGACCGGGCCTGCATCCCGGTGGCGTCCGCCAGACGCCGCCGCACATACCGGTCCAGCGCTTCGGGTACGTCGTCCGGTGCCGCGTCGGTGAGGCAGTCGCCGAGCACGGCCGCGTCGAGGATCGCCTGGGCCGCGCCCTGCGCCTGGAAGGGCACCATGGCATGGGCGCTGTCGCCCAGCAGGGTCACCCGGCCGAGGTGCCAACGGGCCAGCGGGGTGCGGGTGTAGATGCCCCAGCGGTACATCCGCCCCGCGCGGGCGAGGACTTGGACGACGCGGTCCTCCCACCCCTCGAACGCCCGCAGGGGTTCCCCGGGTTCCGCCCGCGCGGTCCACGACTCCTGCGCGGCCTTGGTCCCGAACACGGCCACGACGTTGAGGAGTTCGCCCCGGCGCAGCCGGTAGTGGACGAAGTGCCGGCCCGGTCCGAGCCAGATCCCGGTGTCGGGGAGGTCCAGATCGGCGACCTCGGTGGCCGGAAGCAGTGCCCGGTAGGCGGCCGTCGCGGAGAACACCGCCGCGTCCGCGCCGAAGAGCCACTGCCGGGCGGCGGACCGGATGCCGTCGGCGGCGACCACCAGGTCCGCGGCGAGGCGTTCGCCGTCCGCGGTCGTCACCGTGGCCGACCTGTCGTCCTGGTCGACGCCCACGATCCGGGTGCCCAGCCGCACGGACCGCGACGGCACCGCGGCGGCCAGCGCCTGCTGGAGATCGGCCCGGTGGACCTGGAGATACGGCGCCCCGAACGCTTCCTCGACCTCGCGCCCCAGGGCGTAGCGGCAGATCTCGCTCCCGTCGGACCAGGTACGGAAGCTGAGCTGCCCGGGCGGCGCGGACAGCGCGGCGACCGCGTCGAGTCGCCCCAGCCGGCGCAGTACCCGCGTGGCGTTGGGAGCGAGCTGGATCCCGGCACCGGCCTCGGTGTACCGCGGGGCCTGCTCGACGAGCGTCACCTCGACCCCGCCCCGGCGCAGTGCCAGCGCCGCGGCCAGCCCGCCGATGCCCGCGCCTATGACGATCGCTCGCATGGCACGACGGTAGCGAGGACGGCTTCGGTGCGGTGCGAGGAGTTTCGGGCACGGTGGGCGGCTGATCCGCTGATCCGCGTCGTCAGCGGCCCGCGCGCAGTCGCTCGAACGCCGTCGGTGTCGGGCGGTCGGGCAGGAACTCCTTGATACGCAGGGCGCATTCGCGCGGGGTGGCGAGGCTGGTGTCGCATTCGAGGTCGTAGATCCCGTGGGCGTGGACCTGTTTCAGCTGGCGCGCCGCGAGCCCGGCCGGCCGGTCGCCGCGTTCGCGCTCGCGGCGCTCCAGCTCCTCGGGCGGGCAGTGCACCCCGACGAGCACGACGTCCTCGGCGGCGAACAGCGACAGACAGTCGTCGAGTCGCCAACGGGCGCTCAGCACGTGGTCGACCACGATGTTGTTGCCGGCCGCGGCCATGCCGGCGACCGCTCGGTGGTAGCCCTGCCAGGTGCGGTGCAGGACGGTTCCCAGCTGGTCCGGCGGCACGGGCGCGCCCGACCGCATCGCGTGGAACGCGTCCACCGGCAGATGGAAGTACGGCTCGTCGAGCATCCGCAGCAGTTCCGCCGCGATGCTCGACTTGCCCGAACTCGACGTGCCGCGCAGGAAGATCACGAGGCCCTGGCGCGGAGGGACGCTGTCGAGGTGGTCCATGGGCGGATCCTAGGGGGGAGCGGATCTCGGGAGAGGCACGGGTGCGCGATCATCGTGCGATGACGTACGCAGCCTCCTTCCGCCACCAGTTCTGGGCCGAGGGTTTCTACGAGTTGGCCATCGAGGTCGGTTCGACGGACGCCGCCGCGCTTCAAGCCGTCCTGGACGCGATGTGGACCGCGGCTCAGGTGGAGGGGTGTTACGGGCACGGGGACCGGGAGCCGGAGGAGCAGGAGGCCGTGCCGTGCACGGTCGCCGCGCTGGCGGAGTTCGGGTGGCTTCTGGGGCGGGTCCGGCTGCCCACCGGAGAACGGGTGGCGTTCGGGGTCACGGCGGTCCGGGGCGGCGACGACAGCAGTGACTGGCTGGACTTCGGTGTGCCGCTGTCAGCCTTGCGGCAGGCCGGCGTCGCCTTCGAGGAGGGGTCCTTCGAGCGGTCCGCCGCCGCGGATGACTGGCTGGCCGCCCTCGCGACGATCGCGTTTCGCGAGGCGCCGTTCAGCCTGGGGCTGGTCGGTTGGAACGTCTCCGGCCTGGCCGAAGCCTCGATGCTGAGCGGTGGGCTGCCGGAGAAGCGGGGCATGGGTTACCTGCTGCCCCGCGACGGCGTCCTGCACTACGGAGCCGTCAACGACTGAGCGCCGACGCCCCGGTCAGGCCGCCTCGATCACACTGCCGCGGATCGCGGCCGCCCACTCGACAACCAGCAGCTCGTACTCCTCGCGCTCCTGGGATGACAGCGAGCCGCCCGCCCGCAGCCACAACGCGCGGATCTGCTCGTTCACTTCGGCAGCAGACCGCACGGAACCAGAGGCCATGGAATCGGGGGACATGCCGACAAGCCTAGGGGCAAGCACTGACACTGCGCTACCGAACGGCTACGCACAACGTATGTGATTGGTCACGGAGTTCACTGGGCGAACATGTTGGTTTCCGCCCCGGGACGACGTGTCCCGGCTCTCCGTCAGCCCGCCGACTCCGCCGCGTGCGGGCTCAGCGCGCCCATCGACACGAGCACGATGATCACGATGCCGAGCGCGATGCGGTACCAGACGAACGGCATGAAGCTCTTGGTGGAGATGAACTTCATGAACCACGCGATGACCGCGTAACCGACCATGAACGCGATGATCGTCGCGAAGATCGTCGGCCCCCACTCCACATGGCCGCCCTCCAGCGCGTCCTTGGTCTCGAAGAGGCCGGACGCCAGCACCGCGGGGATGGCCAGGAGGAAGGAGTAACGGGCCGCGGCCTCGCGCTTGTACCCCATGAAGAGGCCGCCGCTGATGGTGGCGCCGGAACGGGAGACGCCCGGGATGAGGGCGCAGGCCTGGCAGAGACCGAAGATCAGGCCGTCCCGCACGCCCAGGTCCTCCAGGGACTTGCGCTGCGTCGGCGCCCGGTGCTTGCCGCCGCTCTCGTCGCGGGCGGCCATGCGGTCGGCGACGCCTATGACGATGCCGACGACGATGAGCATGGTCGCGGTGATCCGCAGATCGCGGAAGGGGCCCTCGATCTGGTCCTTGAGCGTGATGCCGAGCAGGCCGATCGGGATCGAGCCGACGATCACCAGCCAGCCCATCTGGGCGTCGTGGTCGCTGCGCAGCGCCTTGTTGGTCAGTGACCGGAACCAGGCCGAGATGATCCGGCCGATGTCCTTGCGGAAGTAGATCAGCACGGCGGCCTCGGTGCCGATCTGGGTGATCGCCGTGAAGGCCGCTCCCGGGTCCTCCCACTCCGCGAAGGCCGCGGTCAGTCGCAGATGCGCGCTGGAGGAGACGGGCAGGAACTCGGTGAGCCCCTGGACGAGTCCGAGGACGAGCGATTCAAACCAAGACATGGAGGTACGGAGTCCAAGCGCTGATCGTGGGAGGAGCGACGGGCACACCGAGCCGTCGGGTCACGGTGATCGCGGGTGCGGAGGGAAGCCTAGCGTCCGGTGGTGACGGGCCCGGCACAGGGGCTTCGTGGGGTACTGGTGACCAGGGTGTGAGAAGACCTCGCGAGCTGGGCTACGACCTGTTGACCGGTCATAGTGTCGCCGCTTAGGTTGCTGCGGAGAGAAAGCGCTTGCTGGCCGGGTGGCAGGCGTCGGCGCTGTCTGCCGTTCGTTCGAGGAGTGCTGATCACGCCCATGTCCCCCCTCACTCCCTTGGACGGTCGCCGTATCCGCGCGGCCGTCATCGGCACCGGCGCCATCGCGCGCGGCTCCCATCTGCCCGCGCTGGCCGCGCTCGCCGACGAGGGCCAGACCGAGGTGGTCGCCGCGGTGGACATCGACGCCGCCGCCGTCGAGGAGTTCTGCGCGACGGGCGGGGTCCCGCACGCCTACACCGACCTCGACCGCATGCTGCGCGAACAGCGGCCCGACCTGGTCACCATCTGCACGCCGCCCACCCTCCACCGCGACCAGAGCATCGCAGCGCTGCGCGCCGGGGCCTGGGTCTGGTGCGAGAAGCCGCCGGTGCCGACGCTGGCCGACTACGCCGCGGTCGAGGCGGAGGAGGGCGCCGAGAGCGGCCCCTACTCCTCCATCGTCTTCCAGCACCGTTTCGGTTCGGGCAGCCGGCATGTGCGCCGGCTGCTCGCCGAGGGGGCCCTCGGCCGGCCGCTGGTCGTCCACTGCCAGACCACCTGGTACCGCGACACCGCCTACTACTCAGTGCCCTGGCGGGGCCGCTGGGCGACCGAGGGCGGTGGTCCCGCCATGGGGCACGGCATCCACCAGATGGACCTCATGCTGGACCTGCTGGGCCCGTGGAGCGAGGTCCGCGCCATGGCCGGGCGGCTGGTGCACGACGTGGAGACCGAGGACGTCTCCACCGCCCTGGTCCGCTTCGAGAGCGGCGCCATGGCGACGATCGTGAACAGCGTCCTGAGCCCCGACGAGGTCAGCCGCATCCGTATCGACTGCGAGCGCGCGACCGTCGAACTCACCCATCTGTACGGCCACTCCAACGCGAACTGGCACATCACCCCGGCCGCCGACGTGTCCGGCGACGAGGCCGACGCCTGGCGGGACTTCGGCGCGGACGTGCCCAGCTCGCACCTGGAGCAGCTGCGCGAGCTCGTCGCGAGCATGCGGGCCGGCGAACGTCCGCGCGGCAGCGGCGCCGACGGGCGCACCAGCCTCGAACTGGTCGCCGCGCTCTACAAGTCGGCGTTCACGGACGTCACCGTGAAGGCGGGCGAGATCGGCCCGGGCGACCCGTTCCACACGGCCATGCACGGCGACGCCCCCGGCTGGGCACCGGCCGCGGAGGCGGCCGTATCCGCCGTATCCTCCGAAAACGTCGCGTCCGGTGAGGAGGTACCCGCATGAGCGCACTGCGCATCGCCCACGCGCACGGCGACCGCGTCACCGTGACCGACCCGGTCACCGGCGTCGAGCTGCTCGCGTACGTGTACCGGCCGGAGGCGGCGTGGGAGGCCCCCAAGCCGTACATCCACCCGCTGCGGACCCTGGCCGGCGACGTCGTCACCGACTACCGGCCCAACGACCACCGCTGGCACAAGGGCCTGTCCCTGACCGCCTCGCACGTGTCGGGTGCCAACCTGTGGGGCGGCAACTCCTATGTGCACGGCGAGGGATACCTCGAACTCCCCGAGCGCGTCGGCTCCATGGCCCACGTCGCCTTCGACGAGGTCGCCGCGCACGACGACCGGGCCGTCATCGCCGAGCGCCTCACCTGGCACCCGTACAGCGGCGAGCTGTGGGCCGACGAGGATCGCCGGATCGAGATCCACGACGTCGACCAGGAGTCCCGCTCCTGGGCGCTGACCTGGACGAGCGCCATCACCAACCGGCGCGACGAGCCGCTGCGCCTCGGCAGCCCGACCACCGCCGGACGCGAACTCGCCGGGTACACCGGCCTGTTCTGGCGCGGCCCGCGCGCCTTCCGCGACGGCCGGATCACCGCCCCGGACGCCGAGGGCCCGGACCTGCTCGGCGCCCAGGCGCCCTGGCTGGCCTTCTCCGGCGAGCACGACGGCACGGACGGCCACGCCACCCTCGTCTTCGAGCACGCCCCGGAGAACGACCACCTCGGCACCCGGGGCGCCCACCCGGCCCACTGGTTCGTGCGCAACGACCCGTTCGCGGGCGTCGCTCCCTCCTGGGCCTTCTACGACGAGCTCGAACTCGCCCCGGGCGCCACCCTCACCCGCCGCTACCGCGTCGTCGTCGCCGACGGCGCCTGGCAGCGGGAGGAGATCGCCAAGTACCTGGACACCCACCCGTGGTGACCCCGTACGCGGGGCTCCCCGGCGGGGTCGCCGTCTCGCACCTGTGCGTGTACGACTGGCCCGCCGCCGACGGTCTGCACGGCGGAACTCCCCATATGCACCTGACCTGTTCGGAGGCGTACGTCGTCACCGGCGGCCGGGGTGCCGTGCAGACGCTCACGACGGCCGGGTACGAGGTCACGCCCCTCGTACCCGGCACGGTCGCCCGGTTCACGCCGGGCACCGTCCATCGGCTGGTCAACGAGGGCGGGCTGCGGATCACCGTCCTCATGCAGAACAGCGGACTGCCGGAGGCGGGGGACGCGGTGCTGACCCTGCCGCCGGAGTATCTGACCGACCCGGAGACGTACGCCGCCGCGACCACGATCCCGGCGGACGCGCCCGAGGCGGAACGGGAGCGGATCGCCCGGGCCCGGCGCGACCTCGCCCTGGAGGGATACCGGCTGCTGCGGGAGGCTCCCCAAGGGCTGGCCGACTTCCATCGGGCCGCCGCCGCACTCGTCCGGCCCCGGCTCGCCGAGTGGCGGGAACGCTGGAAGAACGGTGCGGCCGCTGCCGCCGCGGCCACGGGGGAGCAGCTGGACCGTCTCGAACGGGGCGACCTCTCCCATCTCGCCGACGCGGTCGTGCGGGCGGAACAGCCGTTGGAGCACGGGAAGTTCGGGATGTGCGGGCGACTGGACGTCTACCAGGGCGACTGACCCGGGCCGCGGGCCGTCTTCGAGAACGGCCGAGCCGGGCTCCGGGCCGTCGCGACACCGGCGGCCCCCTCGCCTAGCCTGGAGGCATGGCCACGGTGCAGGTGGGTGGCGTCGAGGTCGCCTACGACCGCGTCGGCCAGGGACCACCGCTGGTCCTTGTCCACGGCGCGGGATACAACGCCCGGATGTGGCGGCCGCAGCTCTTCACGCTGGCCGACGAGTTCACGGTCGTGGCGTGGGACGAGCCGGGTGCCGGGCGCTCCTCCGACCTGCCGCCCGGCTTCACCCTCGCGGACTACGCCCACTGCCTCGCCGCCGTCATCGAGGACGTGGGGCTCGGTCCGGCCCGTGTCGTCGGCCTCTCCTGGGGCGGGACGGTCGCGCTGGAGCTGTACCGCCACCATCCCGAGCTGGTCTCGGCCCTGCTGCTGGTCGACACCTACGCCGGGTGGAAGGGTTCCCTGCCGCCCGAGGAGGTGGCGGCCCGGGCCGAGGGCGCGCGGCGGATGCTCGCGGCGCCGCGCGAGGAGTTCGATCCGACGCTGCCGGGTCTGTTCGCCGGGGAGCCGCCCGCCGAGTTCGTGCCGCTGCTCGACGCGATGGCGCGGGACGTGCGCCCGGAGACCCTGGGGGCGCAGCTGCTCATGATGGCCGAGGCGGACGAGCGTGACGTGTTGCCCCGGATCGCCGTGCCGACCCTGCTGGTGTGGGGCGAGCTGGACGCACGGTCACCGCTGGACGTCGCCCGCGCCTTCGAGGAGGCGATTCCGGACGCCGAGCTGGTGCTGCTTCCCGGCGCCGGACATGTCAGCAACCTGGAGGCGCCGGAGCGCTTCAACCAGGCCGTCCGCGCGTTCTGCCGGGCACACCGCTGAGCCGGGGCGTCGCTACGCCGCCGTCGGCCCCGTCACGGTCCACCCGGGGACCTGCGGGTGGGCGCTCAGGTCCTCGTGGCGCACGTCCGCGCCGCAGGCCCGGCAGGTGACGACGGGGAGCAGCTCGTTGCCGCAGGAGTGCTCGACGACCATGGGCCGGTCGTCGTCCTGGTGCAGATGCCGGTCGCCCCAGGCCATGAGGGTCATGAGGACCGGCTCCAGCTCCAGGCCCGCCCGTGTCGGCCGGTACTCGAAGCGCTGCGGACGCTCGCTGTAGGCGCGCTTCGTCAGGATCCCGGCCTCGACGAGCCGGCGCAGCCGCGTGGCGAGGATGTCGCGCGGGGCGCCGATGTTGCGCACCAGCTGGTCGAAGCGGCCGTTGCCGAGGCAGACCTCGCGCAGGACGAGCAGGGAGTACTTCTCGCCGACGAGCGCCAGGGTGTCGGCGATGGAACAGGGGCGCGGGTGTTTGGGGGCGGCCATGGGGCCGATTCTAGGGGGCTTCCAGGAGTGGGTTTGATTTTCCAACTCACAGGGCTATGGTGAGTTCGGATTTCCTACTGACCGGTAATGCCCGTGTTCCAGGCTGGAGGCCCCATCCATGCGTGACGCAGTGATCGTCGAAGCCGTACGCACCCCCATAGGCAAGGGCAAGCCGAACGGCTCCCTCGCGCACGTCCATCCCGTGGAGCTCCTCGCCCACACCCTGCGCACCCTCGTCGAGCGCTCCGGCGTCGATCCGGCACTGATCGACGACGTCATCGGCGGCACCGTCGACCAGGTCGGCGAGCAGGCCATGAACACCACCCGCTACGCCGCCTTGTCGGCGGGCTTCCCGGAGACGGTGCCGGCGACCACCGTGGACCGCCAGTGCGGCTCCTCCCAGCAGGCCGTGCACTTCGCGGCGCAGGGCGTCATCGCGGGCGCGTACGACCTCGTCGTGGCCTGTGGTGTGGAGTCGATGAGCCGGGTGCCGATGTGGTCCAACGTTCCGCCCGGCAAGGACCCGTTCGGCCCGGGTGTCGCCGAGCGCTACCCCGAGGGGCTGGTCCCGCAGGGCATCAGCGCCGAGCTCATCGCGGCCAAGTGGTCGATCACCCGGGACCGGATGGACGCCTTCGCGGTGTCCTCGCACCACAAGGCGGCCGAGGCGTGGACCGCGGGTCTCTTCGACGCGGAGGTGGCTCCGCTGGACGGGGTGGGGCGGGACGAGTGCGTGCGGCCGTCCAGTACCGCTGAGATCCTCGGCGGACTCAGGCCCGCGTACTACGACCCCGACTTCGCCGAGCGCTTCCCGCAGATCGACTGGAACGTCACGGCGGGCAACGCGAGCCCGATCAACGACGGGGCGTCGGCCGTGCTGATCACGTCCAGTGAGACGGCTGCCCGTCTGGGGCTGCGGCCGTTGGCGCGGCTGCACAGTTTCGCCGTGACCGGGTCGGATCCGCTGCTGATGCTGACGGGGGTCATCCCGGCCACGGAGAAGGTGCTGCGCAGGGCCTCACTGTCGCTCGCCGACATCGACCTGTTCGAGGTCAACGAGGCGTTCTCCAGTGTGGTGCTGGCCTGGCAGCAGGAGACGGGGGCGGACTTGGCCAAGGTCAACGTGCATGGGGGTGCCATCGCGATCGGGCATCCGTTGGGGGCGAGCGGTACGCGGCTGACGACGACGCTGGTCCATGCGATGCGGGAGCGGGGCGCTCGCTATGCGTTGCAGACCATGTGCGAGGCGGGGGGACTCGCCAACGCCATGGTGCTTGAGGCTGTTTGAGCGGCTGCGGGCGGGTGGGGGCTGGTCGCGCCCACGCGGCGGAGCCGCACATTGATACAGCCCCGCGCCCCTCAGGTTGCTCAGCGTGCCCGGAGATGGTGGCGCTTGCGCCAGGCCACCACTGCCCCGACCAATGCCGGTACGGCGATCGCCGCCATCGCGATCAGGAAGGCCGGGGACGTCGGCGTCGACGCACGCGCGCCTGCCACCACGTACGCCGCCGTGTTCGGGATCGAGCCGAGTGCCGTCGCCAGCAGGAAGGGGACGTAGCCCATGCGCGAGACGGCGGCGCAGTAGTTCGCGGCGGCGAAGGGCACCCCGGGGAACAGGCGCACCGCCAGCATCGAGCGGAAGCCGTGCCGGCTCAGCTGACCGTCGGCGGCCTTCAGCCAGCGGCCCCGCAGCAGCGGACGCAGGGCGTCCTGGCCGAGGATCCGGCCGAGGGCGAAGGAGATGCCGGCCCCGAGCACCGTGCCCCCGAGGGCGGCACCCAGCCCCAGCTGGGTGCCGAAGAGGGCGCCCGCTGCCAGGTTGAGCAGGGGGCGCGGTACGAAGGCCACCGTGCACAGGCCGTACGCCGCCGCGAAGACCAGGGCCGCCGCGGCTCCGCCGAGCTGCGGTGGCCAGCCGTCCGCCAGCAGCCGCTGTGGCTCGAAGAGGAGCACGGTCGCACCCGCGCCCACGAGCAGGGCCACGAGCAGGGACAGCCGTGACCAGGGCGAGAGCAGCACTCTGGAGCAGCGGGCGGCGAGACCGACCGGCAGGGGTGCGGTGAGCGCGAGCTCCGTGGCGGCGGCCGGGGGACGGGCCGTGGCGGTGCCCCCAGAGCGGGTGGTGGCATCGAGCATCCGGTGACACTAACCGACCGATGTGTGTGATCGCCGTATGGTTCGTCTCATGAGCGTCACAGGTGTGGGATCTCCCTCACTGCCGCGCAGTGCCCTCGCCGACACCGTGCTGGAGCGGCTCACGGCCACGTACGGCGCCGCGGCCGACCCCGCGCGGGCCGAGCCCATGCGCGCGTACATGAAGGACGTCGCCCCTTTCCTCGGCCTTGCCACCCCCGTCCGCCGGGCCCTGTCCCGCACCGTCATGGAGGGCGTGCCGCGCCCCGACGAGGCCGACTGCACGGCCATCGCGCTGCGCTGCTGGCGGCTGCCCGAGCGCGAGTACCAGTACTTCGCCGTCGACTGTCTGCGCCGCCACGCGCGCGTCCTCTCGTCCGGCTTCCTGCCGGTGGCCCGGCACCTGGTCTCCACCGTGCCCTGGTGGGACACCGTGGACCTGCTGGCCGCGCACGTCGTCGGCACCCTCGTCGCGGCCGACCCGGCGCTCAAGGCGGACATGGACGCCTGGATCGTGGACGACGACCTGTGGATCGCCCGCACCGCGCTGCTCCACCAGCTCCGCCACAAGGAACGCACCGACACCGCACGCCTCTTCACCTACTGCCTGCACCAGTCCGGACACCCCGACTTCTTCATCCGCAAGGCGATCGGCTGGGCACTGCGCGAGTACGCCAAGACCGACCCGGAGGCCGTACGGAGCTTCCTCGCGCGCGAGGAGGGCCGCTTCGCGCCGCTGTCGGTGCGGGAGGCACTGAAGAACATCGGGGCGTGAACCTCCCCGCCCCGAAAACGTGAACCCCCTGCCCTGAAAAATCGTTCGACGTCGGGCAAACCGTCGGCAATGATCGACACCATGTTCCGGCACGCCTTCGTCCTCGCAGCATCCGCGGTCGCGGATGCACCGAAGGCTGCCGTGCCCGTCTTCCTGACGGCCGTCGACGGCGCCCGAAGCTGACCCTCCCCGGATCGTCCGGCGGACCCCGCAGGGGGAGGGTCGGCGAGTCCTTGGGGTCCCCATCGCCACTTACGAGGCTTCGAGGTACAGCCATGCCCAAGACGGCATACGTGCGCACCAAACCGCATCTGAACATCGGCACCATGGGCCATGTCGACCACGGCAAGACCACCCTGACCGCCGCCATCACCAAGGTCCTCGCCGACCGCGGCGCCGGCACCTTCGTCCCGTTCGACCGCATCGACCGGGCCCCGGAGGAGGCGGCGCGCGGCATCACCATCAACATCGCGCACGTCGAGTACGAGACCGACACCCGGCACTACGCGCACGTGGACATGCCGGGCCACGCCGACTACGTCAAGAACATGGTCACCGGTGCCGCGCAGCTCGACGGGGCGATCCTCGTCGTCTCCGCGCTCGACGGGATCATGCCGCAGACCGCCGAACACGTGCTGCTCGCCCGGCAGGTGGGCGTCGACCACATCGTCGTCGCCCTCAACAAGGCCGACGCGGGCGACGAGGAGCTCATCGACCTCGTCGAGCTGGAGGTCCGCGACCTGCTCACCTCGCAGGGCTACGGCGGGGACGCGGTCCCGGTCGTACGGGTCTCCGGGCTCAGGGCGCTGGAGGGCGACCCGCGGTGGACGGCGTCCGTCGAGGCGCTGCTCGACGCGGTGGACACGTATGTGCCCATGCCGGAGCGGTACGTGGACGCGCCGTTCCTGCTGCCCGTGGAGAACGTGCTCACCATCACCGGCCGGGGGACGGTGGTCACCGGTGCGGTCGAGCGGGGGACGGTGAAGGTGGGTGACCGGGTCGAAGTGCTGGGAGCCTCCGTGGACACCGTGGTCACCGGCCTGGAGACCTTCGGCAAGCCCATGGAGGAGGCGCAGGCCGGGGACAACGTGGCGCTGCTGCTGCGGGGCGTCCCGCGGGACGCGGTGCGGCGGGGGCATGTGGTCGCGGCGCCGGGCTCCGTCGAGCCGCGACGGCGGTTCACGGCCCAGGTGTATGTGCTGTCCTCGCGTGAGGGCGGGCGTACGACGCCGGTCGCGACGGGGTATCGGCCGCAGTTCTACATCCGGACCGCGGATGTGGTGGGGGACGTCGACCTTGGTGAGGTGGCGGTCGCTCGGCCCGGGGAGACGGTCACCATGACTGTTGAGCTCGGGAGGGATGTACCTCTGGAGCCCGGGCTCGGGTTCGCCATTCGTGAGGGTGGTCGGACTGTTGGTGCGGGGACGGTGACAGCCGTTGTGTGAGGGTGGCTGAGGTGTGTGGGGGACTGCGGGCCGTATGTGGCTGGTCGCGCAGTTCCCCGCGCCCCCAGGCCAAGAAGGCCCAGGCACAATGGACAGGTGACCGAAGCCATCCCCGTCGCCCGTGTCGTCGATCACGGGTTCGCCAAGCTCATGCCTGACGTCGACCGCGAACGGGCCTGGCTGCTCACCGTCGACGGGGCACCTCAGTCGTACGTCGATCTGGACGAGCCGACGCACCTCGAGTTCGAGTACGCGCGTCGGCTCGGCCATGTCCTGGACATCCTGGCCGAGCCCGGACAGCCGCTGGACGTGCTGCATCTCGGTGGAGGTGCGCTGACCCTGCCCCGGTACGTCGCCGCCACCCGGCCGGGCTCCCGGCAGGACGTCGTCGAGGCCGACCGGGGCCTGCTGGAGCTGGTCGTGGAGCAGCTGCCGCTACCCGACGGCGCCGGCATGTCGCTGCACGCCGCCGATGCGCGTACGTGGCTGGAGGGGGCGCCCGCCGACTCCGCGGACGTGCTCGTGGCCGATGTCTTCGGGGGCTCGCGGGTGCCGGCGCATCTGACGTCCGCGGGGTATGTGCGCGAGGCGGGGCGGGTGCTGCGGGACGGGGGCGTCTATCTGGCCAACCTCGCCGATGCCGCGCCGTTCGCGTTTCTGCGGTCCCAACTGGCCACGCTGGGGACCGTGTTCACGGAGCTCGCGCTGATCGCCGAGCCGGGTGTGCTGCGGGGGCGGCGGTTCGGGAACGCCGTGGTCGTCGCCGCCCGGCGTCCCCTCGACACCGCCGCACTGGCCCGGCTCATGGCCGCGGACGCCTTTCCGGCCCGGGTCGAGCACGGGGACGCCCTGCGCACGTTCACGGGCGCTGCGCGGCCGGTGCGGGACGAGGACGCGGTCCCGTCACCCGAGCCCCCGGACGGGGCGTTCGGTATCGGCTGAGTCCGTCCCGACGGACTGTGCCGGTGCCTCGGCGGCCCGTCCGCCACCGCGTCGCCGATCAGCGGGCCCTGGCTGCCGAGGCGGGTGACGAACGCGGCGGAGGTGGCCGGCGTGCAGGTGCGCCCGGCCCCGTCGGGTCCGCGGCGAAAGAACTGGTCACGCCACGGCGTCAGCCGGTGGGCTCGCCGTGCAGGCGGACCGTGCCGAGGATCTTCATGATGGTGGAGTCCGGGAGCTCGTCCTTGACGCCCGTGGCGCCGTACAGACTGAACGCCACATAGTCGCCCGCGGAGTTCTTGAACCCGAACGTGACCGCCTTGCCGTCGGTCGCGCACTTGCCCTTGCGGGGCGTGTTCTTGGACCGGGCCCAGGCGACGCTGCCCTCGACGCCCGAGGTCGTCGTGAACTTCTCCGCCTTCTCGTCGAAGGTGATGCTCTTCTTGTCCGGCTGCGTGTAGCCGCCGTACACCCACCACGGGACCTGGTTGACCGCGACCTCGTCGGTGTCCTTGGCGCCGTTCGCGCCCTTGGTGCCCGCGGTGGCCAGGGCGGTGTCCTCGGTGTCACCGTTCTTGTCGTCGTCGGACGTGCACCACGACTCCTTGAGGTAGGCCGGGGCGGACATCGTGATGATGGGCTTGTCGCCGGCCTTGGCGTCGTCCTTCTCGAAGCCGATGAGCATGCCCGGCGTCTCGACCTTCCAGTCGGCCGGTACGTCGAAGGCGGTGCCCCACTTGGGGTTGATCACGACCTTCCAGCCGGGGATCGTCGCCTTCTCCGCCTCGCCGCCGCGCGGATTGTCGTCCGAGCCGGAGGCGGAGGCGCTGGGGTCGGTGTCCGTGGACTTCGAAGGGGCCGACGTACCGCCCTTGTCCTTGCCCGAGCCGCCGTCGGCCTCGTCGTCCTTGTCGCCGCCGAGAACCAGGAAACCGGTGACACCGGCGGCCACGACGACCGCGAGGGCCGCCACGATCGCGGTCACCTTCGTCCGGTTGCCCCCGCCGTTGCCCCCGCCCTGGGCCGGCTGCGGCACCCCGGGCGCGTCCCACTGCGTGGGCGGCTGCTGCTGGGCATAGGGGTTCGGCTGCGGGTACCCGCCCTGTTGCGGGCCGGTCTGCTGGTAGCCCGGCTGCTGGTACGGATTGGGTTGCTGGTACCCCGGCTGCTGGTACGGGTTGTTCGGGTCCTGCGGGTTCTGCTCGCCCCCGGGCGGCTGCTGTCCTGGCCACATGGGAGGCCACCTTAGTGGCGTCCGTGCATCGGTTCGGTCACCGCCCCTTGTCAGGGACGTAGCAAGTGGAACGGGACCTCTCAGGATTCCGTCGGCGCGAACACGCGCACCGTGCTCAGCACCTTCTCGACCGTGGTCTGCGGAACCTCGCCCTCCACGCCCTGGGCGCCGACGAACGACCAGGAGGCGAAGTCGCCCGCGGAGTTCGTGAACGCGAAGGTCGTCGCCTTGCCGTCGGAGTCGCACTTGCCCTGCCGTACCGCTCCGGAGGACCGCGAGGTGGCCACGCTGCCGGTCAGACCCGACGCGGTGGTGAAGGAGGTGACCGGGCCGGTGGTGACCTTCTTCCTGTCCGGCTGGGTGTACAGGCCGTAGACCCAGGCCGCCGAGTCCGCGCGGGCGATCTCCTCGGTGCTCTTCGCCCCGTTGTTCCCGCGCGAGCCCGCGCTGGCCAGCGCGGTGTCCTCCGTACGACCGTCCTTGTCGTCGTCCGACGTGCACCACTGCTTCTTCAGCACGGCGGGCGCCTTCATGGCGACGAGCGGCGTGTCCTCGGGATCGTCGTCCTCCGCGACGTACGACACCCAGTCGGGGGACTCCAGCGCCCAGTTGGCCGGTACGTCGAACGCGACCCCCAGCCCCGGATTGACCACGACCTTCCAGCCGGCCACCGTCGGCTGCTGTCCGTCCGTGCCCCGCGGGTCGGCGGACGACGAAGGGGAGGCAGTGGCCGAGGTCGAGGTGGGCGTCGGGTCCGGTGCCGCCCCGTCGTCGCTGCCGCCGCCGAGGAGCACGGCCCCGGTCACCGTCGCGGCGACCACGACGGCCGCGGCCATGCCGATTGCGACGGTTCTCGTACGACGGTCCCGGCCGCTCTGCGGGGGCGGCTGCGTGGCGGCCGTGTACGGGTTGGGCTGCTGGTATCCGGGCTGCCGATAGGGGTTCGCGTGCTGCTGCGGATCCGTGCCGTCCCCCGGCGAGCTCTCTCCTGGCCACATGGGGCGCAAGGATACGACGATCATCACACCGCTCTGGTCAGCAAACGCTACTCGTGGGTAACATGCCTGGCATGAGCGCAGACCAGATGTCCATCGGCGAGATGCTTGCCGCCACCGTGCCCATGGCCCGGACGCTGAACCTCGAGTTCCAGGAGACCTCGCCGGAGAAGGCCGTGGTCGGCCTGCCGGACCAGGGTGAGTTCCACAACCACGTGGGCGGGCCGCACGCCGGGGCGATGTTCACGCTCGGCGAGTCCGCCAGCGGCGCCATCGTGCTCGCCGCGTTCGGAGACCAGCTCGCGCGCGCCGTGCCGCTCGCCGTCAGCGCCGAGATCGCCTACAAGAAGCTGGCGATGGGTGCCGTGACGGCCACCGCGACCCTCGGGCGTCCCGCCGCCGACGTCGTCGCCGAGCTGGACGCGGGCAAGCGGCCCGAATTCCCCGTGTCGATCGAGATCCGCCGCGGCGACGGAGCGGTGACCGGTGAGATGACCGTCCTGTGGACGCTGCGTCCCAACAGCTGAGCAAGGGGTCGGTCACGCCGCGGGACGGCGCCGACCGACCGCCCCGTTCGCCTCGGCCGTCGCCACGAACTCCCTGAGCCAGGCCAGGAATTCGGGGCCCAGGTCGGGGCGGTCGCACGCCAGCCGGACCACCGTGCGCAGGTAGTCGGCCTTGTCGCCGGTGTCGTAGCGCAGTCCGTCGAAGACGACCCCGTGCACCGTGCCGTCCGCGGCGAGTTCCTGGAGGGCGTCGGTCAGCTGGATCTCGCCGCCGCGGCCGGGCGGGGTGCGCTCCAGGGTGTCGAAGACCGCCGGATCGAGGACATAGCGCCCGATGACCGCGTAGGTGCTCGGCGCGTCCTGCCGTGAGGGCTTCTCCATCAGGCCGGTGACCCGGACGACGCCGTCCTCGTCGGTGGGTTCGACGGCCGCGCAGCCGTAGAGGTGGATCTGCTCCGGAGGAACCTCCATCAGGGCGACGACCGTGCCGTCGTGGCGGTCCCGGACGTCGAGCATCCGGCTGAGCAGGGTCTCGCGCGGGTCGATGAGGTCGTCGCCGAGGAGTACGGCGAAGGGCTGGTCGCCGACGTGCCGGCGGGCGCACAGCACCGCGTGGCCGAGGCCGAGAGGCTCGCCCTGCCGGATGTGATGGATGTTCGCGAGGCGCGCGGGGTCGCGCACGGCGTCCAGACGGACCGTGTCGCCCTTGGCGGTGAGCGCCTGCTCCAGCTCGAAGGCGTGGTCGAAGTGGTCCTCGATGGCCCGCTTGTGGCGGCCGGTGATCATCAGTACGTCGTCGAGACCGGCGGCGGCCGCCTCCTCGACGACGTACTGGATGGCCGGCTTGTCGACGACCGGCAGCATCTCCTTCGGCGTCGCCTTGGTGGCGGGCAGGAACCGGGTGCCGAGCCCGGCGGCCGGCACGACCGCCTTGTGCACGGTGCGGGCGGCGGGGGCGGGGGAGTGGGGGGCGATCATGCGGCTCATGCTGGCCGACTGGAATGAGAGCACCCCGGGAGAAGCCTGGGAGCGGCCTGTGGGTCCGGGCGGGGTCGCGTGTACGTCTGGCGCGGACCGTGCCGAGGTTGGAGATTTCGTGTGCCAACCGTCTTTGCCCGCACACAACTTGACGTCCGGCCGGTCGCGATTTCGAATGCGGGTGCGGATACCGTCGGTAACTTATCTGAATTCACAGCGTTTTGAACTTCGGTCACTCGAACTTCTTGTTTCTTGTGATTCGTATGTGCGAAAGTGAGCGCCCCCTGGTGACCGCTCAGTAGCTGACGCGGCATAGGTATGCACCAATCACGCACCTGCTTTTCCGACGTATGCGTTTTCCCCGCGCGTCCGCGGCTCGGAAGGAAATGGTTCAGTGCAATCCCCGTACCCCCCACGACCCCCCTACCCACCACGTCCGGGAGCGAGCCCCGGGGAGTCCGACCGTCAACTCGTCGCCCAACTGGGCGGCGCCGAGGGCGGTTCCCGTGCGACCGCCCTGCTGCTGGCCCGACACTGGCGGGCGACTCATGACTACGCGGTCATCTGTCTGGCCTCCTCGTCCGGTTCGGCCGAGCTGGTGGCCGCCGCCGCGTTCCATCGGGTGTTCGGCCGCGCGAACGGCGGTGCCGTACGTCCCCAACTCCTGGCCGCCGTAAGGGAGACGGTGAAGGAGTGGGCCGCCGAGGACCGTATTTCCGCCGCGCTGCCGGAACTGGGCAAACCGACCGGAGGGCGTGGACTGCGTGCGGCGCGCGGTGTCACACCCGAAAGGCGGCAGCTCGCCGAGCGCGCTTTCCTGGCCCTTCCCGGGGCCTCCCAATGCCTGTTGTGGCACATGGAGGTCGAGGCCGAACCCATATCCGTACCGGCCGGTCTGCTGGGCGTGGACGTGGGCCGCGCGGCGGACGCCCTGCAACAGGCCCGTGAGCAATTCCGGCAGGGCTGTGTCCGTGCTCACCGGGAACTCGCACCCTCCAAGGAATGCGGCTTCTACAACCGCCTCCTCGATGTCCCCATCCGTCGCGGCGGCCCCCTGCTGCCGGACGTCCAGCGGCATCTGACGGAGTGCCGTTTCTGCCGGCACGCCGCCGAGCAGCTCAGCCATTTCGAGGGCGGCCTGGACGTCCTGCTCGCCGAGACCGTGCTCGGTTGGGGTGCCCGGCGCTATCTCGACTCCCGCCCCGGCCGCGGTGGCACCCGGCAGACACCGGACGCCCGTCCGCGCGGCGGCCGGCACCGCCCCGCTCCGGCCCGTCGCCTCGCCGCGCCACGGCGGAACGCGAAGGCCGTCGCCGTGGTCGGCCTGACGTCCCTGGCCCTGCTCGCGACCGTGCTCGTCGCCCGTGGCTGGTCCGGTGACAACGGTCTCCCCGACCCGGGCGCCACCTGGGGTGCCCCCAGCGGCAACCGCACCACCCCCTCGGTGCGGCCGACCCCCGTCGGTTCCCCGTCGGCCGCCTCCGCGACCGACCCGGTGGAGGTCGGACAGGGCAGACTCCGCAGCGCCGCCGAGGACCTCTGCCTCGACCTGCACGGGGGCACGGCCGCCGACGGTGTCGCCGCGGTCCTCGCCGCCTGCTCGACGGCCCGGTCGCAGCAGTGGTCGTACGAGGGCGACGGCCTGCTGCGCAGCCTCGTCGACCCCGGGCTCTGCCTCGCCTCCGACCCCGACAAGCACGCGGTGGTCCTGGCCGGCTGCCTGGTCCACGCCGGAGAGGTGCAGTACGACCTCACGGTCGGCGGCGAGATCCTGCTCCGCTGGCACCGCGGGCTCGCCCTCGCGCCCGGCGAGGGCCGGGACGTCGTGGTCGCCGACCGGGACGGCGCCGAGGACCAGCGATGGGTGCTCGAAACGGGCGGCTCCGCGGCCACGGGGGAGCCGCGGAAGAAGGGCGGGCCGGAAGAGAAGGGCGAACCGGAGGAGGAGAAGAAGGGCGAGGGATCCCTCCCTGCCGTCCCTTCACCACGCCTCCCCGTCGAGCCCCCGAGCACGGCCCCGCCGCCCGGCGGCGATCCCGATCCCTACGAGACGCGCATGGCGCAGGTCGATCACCGGGAGGAACCGGAGGCCGAGGTGATCCCCCAGGTGCCGGTGGAGGTCCCGGCCGCGGTGTCCGAGAAGGCGGCGGCCGTCGTCACGTCCCTCGGATCCGTTCTTCGCTGAGCATGAGGGCCGCCCCAACGAGGGCGGCCCTTGTTCAATTCATTGACACGAGTCACCTGCCGTCATAGTTTTCCCGCCGCATCCCAGGCGTTTCTGACCCCGCGTCAAGTCCGTTTTGTCGCACAGTGCGTTCAGATACCGAAGGAGTGACGGCTCATGACCGACAGCGTCTCCGTCCCCCGGCGATCCGCCCTGCGTCTGCTGGGCGGGGCGATCGCCGTCGCCGCGGCGGCCACCAGCGGCTCCGCCGCCCCCGCCCATGCCCTGGGGAGACCCGGCCACGGCGCGGGACCCCGCGTCGAGGGCCTCCTCGCCCGCCTCACCCTCGACGAGAAGATCTCCCTCCTGCACGGCGCCACCGACCCCGCCTCCCTCGGCCAGGCGGGCTACGTCCCGGGCGTCGAACGCCTCGGCATCCCCCCGCTGCGCCTCGCCGACGGCCCCGCCGGCGTCCGCGTGACCCGGCACGCCACGGCCCTGCCCGCCCCCGTGATGCTGGCCTCCGCCTTCGACCCGGAACTGGCCCGCCGCTACGGCCGCGTCATCGGCCACGAGGGCCGCGCCCTCGGCCAGGACGTCCTGCTCTCCCCGATGGTCAACCTGATCCGCACCCCGTACGCGGGCCGCAACTTCGAGACCTTCAGCGAGGATCCGCTGCTCTCCGCCGACCTGGTCGCCGCCGAGATCGAGGGCATCCAGGCCGAGGGCCTCGTCGCCACCGTCAAGCACTTCGCGATGAACAACCAGGAGAAGGACCGCATGACCGTCGACGTGCGGGTCGACGAACAGACCCTGCACGAGGTCGAACTGCGCGGCTTCGAGGCGGCCGTCGGCATCGGCACCGGCGCCGTGATGGGCGCGTACAACAAGGTCAACGGCACCTACTCCTGCGAGAACCGGACGCTGCTCACCGACGTCCTGCGCGAACGCTGGGGCTTCGACGGCTGGGTGATGACCGACTGGTTCGCCGCCCACAGCACCCGAGAGGCCCTCGCCGCGGGCCTCGACATGGAGATGCCGGACGGCACGTACTTCGGTACGGCGCTGAAGAAGGCCGTCGAGAACCGCAGCGTGCCCGAGCACCACGTCGACCGGTCCGTGCGCCGCGTTCTCACCGTCATGGACCGCTTCGGCCTCCTCGACGGCACGGCCCCGGCCCGCCCGGAACGGGACGCGAAAGCGGGCGCGGCCGTCGCGCTGGAGGTCGCCGAGGCGGGCGCGACCCTGCTCCGCAACGAGCACTCCACCCTGCCCCTGACCGACGGCGCCATCGCCGTCATCGGCCCGACCGGCGCCCTGCCCTTCGTCAGCGGCGGCGGCAGCGCCCACGTCGTCCCCGACCGCGCCGACAGCCCCCTCGACGCCATCAAGGCACGCGCGGCGCACGTGACCTACGCCCTCGGCGAGGACCTCTACGGCAAGGCGATCCCCGCGTCCGCCTTCAGCCCCGCCCTGGACAGCGAGGGCCGGCAGGTCGAGGCAGGTGCGACATGGACGTACGACGGGACGCTCACCGTCCCCGACACCGACGAGTGGACCTTCGTCCTCCACTTCACCGGCGCGCCCGCCTCCCGGCCCAAGGTGCTCCTCGACGGCGAGGACCTCTTCCCGGTGCTGCCCGGCTACGGCGAGTACTTCGCGGGCGGCCTCGTCTCCGCCGCGCCGGACGGACTGCTCGTGCGCCGCAGGACGCTCCCACTGACCAAGGGTGCGCACACCCTGAAGATCACCGCGCAGGGCGGCGACACCGGACAGACCTTCCGGCTGCGCCGCATCACCGCGGCGACCCGGGCCGCGGACGTCGCCGAGGCGGTGGCGGCGGCGAAGGCCGCCCGTCAGGTCGTCCTGTTCGCCTACGAGGACGCCACCGAGGGCCAGGACCGCACCACGATCGCGCTCCCCGGCCACCAGGAACGGCTCATCGAGGCCGTCACGGCGGCCAACCCGCGCACGACCGTCGTCCTCAACACCTCGTCCGCCACGTCGATGCCGTGGCTGGAGCGCACCGGAGCCGTGCTCCAGATGTACTACCCCGGCCAGGAGGGCGCGGCCGCCACCGCCGCCGTCCTGTTCGGCGACACCGACCCCGGCGGCCGGCTCACCCAGTCCTTCCCCGCCGACGACGACCACCACCCGGTCGCCGGGGACCCACGCCGCTACCCGGGCGTGGACGGCGTCGAGGAGTACTCGGAGGGCGTCCACATCGGCTACCGCTGGTACGCCGCCGAGGGCGTACGACCGCTGTTCCCCTTCGGCCACGGCCTGTCGTACACGGCCTTCGCCTACGAGGACCTGTCCGCCGAGCCCCATGGCCACGGTCTCTCGGTGACCTTCACCGTCCGCAACACCGGACGCCGGGCGGGCATCGCCGTGCCGCAGGTGTACGTGGGACCCTCGCCGCACCTCCGACTCGACCAGCCGGTAAGGGTGTTGGGCGGCTACCGCCGGCTCACCCTGCGGGCGGGGGAGCGCAGGCGGGTCACCGTGCGGGTCGCCGCGCGCACGCTGTCCTCCTGGGATCCGAAACGCCATGACTGGGTGCTCGGGACCGGGCGCCGGGACGTGTGGGTCGGGGCGTCGGCCGGGGATCTGCGGCTGCGGACACGGGCGGGGGTGGCGCGGTGATGCGCCGGATCGCCGTCGCACTGACGGCACTTGCGGCCACCCTCGTGCTTCCCACGACGGCCCAGGCCGCGTCGGACGACCCCGTGGTGCGCACCGAGGCGGGCCTGGTCCGGGGTGAAGTCACCACCGAGGGCAGGCAGTTCCTCGGCATCCCGTACGCCGAGCCGCCGGTCGGGAAGCTCCGCTGGACCGCGCCACGGACGGTCCGGCCCTGGCAAGGGGTGCGCGGGGCGCAGGACTTCGGCGACAAGTGTGTCCAGGGCGCGAGTTGGGACCCGGGATACGAGCAGCCCTCGTACACCGAGAACTGCCTCGACCTCAACGTCTACGTCCCCGAGGGCGCCCACCGCAACGCGGTCCTGGTCTGGTTCCACGGCGGCGGCCTCACCGCCGGAGCCGGCCAGGACATCGTGCCCGATACGTTCGCGCGACAGACCGGCACCGTCGTCGTGACCGTCAACTACCGCCTGGGGGCGCTGGGGTTCCTCGCCACCGCCGGCCTGGACGACGAGGCGTCCGACGGTGTCTCCGGCAACTTCGGCATGCTCGACCAGCAGGCCGCGCTGCGCTGGGTGCGCGCCAACGCCGGCCGCTTCGGCGGCGACCCCGGCCGGGTGACCATCGCCGGTGAGTCGGCGGGCGGCCGCTCGGTCTGCACCCAGCTTGCCTCACCCATGAGCAAGGGCCTGTTCCGGGCGGGCATCATCGAGAGCGGCGCGTACGACGACTGCGCCGCCCGCCCGCACCGGACGGCCGTGACCGAGGGCGCCGACTTCGCGCGCAAGCTCGGCTGTGACAGCGTCGCCTGTCTGCGCGGCAAGTCCGCCGCCGACATCCTCGCCGCCCAGGGCGACTTCGACTGGGGGCCGGTCACCGGCGGACGCTTCCTGCCGCGGCAGCCGTCCGCCGCGCTGGCCCGGGGAGCCGCGGCCGGGGTGCCGGTGATGAACGGCGCGAACCAGGACGAGGGCCGGCTGTTCGCCTTCGCCCGCTTCGACCTCGGCGGCCGTCCACTCACGGCCGAGCAGTACTCGACGGTCATGCGGCAGGAATTCGGCGAGGAGGCCCTCCGGGACTATCCGCTCGCCGCCCAGCCGTCCCCCACCATCGCCTACGCCACGGCCTTCGGCGACATGCTCTTCGCCTGCCCGGCGCTCCGTCTCGACGAGGTGCTCGCCGGACGCGGACCGGTCTACGCGTACGAGTTCGCCGACCGCACGGGCCCGCCCTTCGCCTCGCTGCGCAACCTCGGGACGGACTTCGACTTCGGGGCGACCCATGTCAACGAGGTGCAGTACCTCTTCAAGCACTTCGGTCTGGAGTCCCCGCTCGACGCGGAGCAGCGGGCGCTGTCCCGGCAGATGGTCCAGTACTGGGGGTCCTTCGTGCGGGGTGGAGCGCCACATGCCGACGGGCAGCCGGCCATGCCGTCCGGCACCGGGGAGGTGCTCTCGCTGCGGACCGCCTCCGCGGGCGGTAACGCCGTGAGCACGACCGTCCACAGCGCGCACCGATGCAACCTCTGGGACTCGGCCGCCGTCTCCTAACGGGTAGGCTTCCGGCGCACGCCCACGCGGGCGTGCGCCGGGATCACACGGGATCACAGGACACGGGAGGAACCGGCGGTGCACGTCCAGGAATGGCTCGAGACCGTACCCGCGGTCAGCATCTATCTGCTGGTGGGCCTGGTCATCGGCCTGGAGAGCCTGGGTATCCCGCTGCCGGGCGAGATCATCCTCGTCTCCGCCGCGCTGCTCGCCTCGCAGCACGGTGACATCAACCCCTTCGTCCTCGGTGCCTGCGCCAGCGCGGGTGCCGTCATCGGTGACTCGATCGGCTACGCCATCGGGCGCAAGGGCGGTCGGCCCCTGCTGGCCTGGCTGGGGAAGAAGTTCCCCCGGCACTTCAGCGAGGGGCACATCGCGACGGCCGAGCGGTCCTTCGAGAAGTGGGGCATGTGGGCCGTCTTCTTCGGCCGCTTCGTCGCGCTGCTGCGGATCTTCGCGGGGCCGCTCGCGGGTGTGCTGCACATGCCGTACTGGAAGTTTTTGATCGCCAATGTGCTGGGCGGGATCGTCTGGGCCGGGGGTACGACGGCCGTCATCTACTACGTGGGTGTCGTCGCGGAGGACTGGCTGAAGCGGTTCTCCTGGCTGGGGCTGGTGCTTGCCGTTCTCATCGGGCTGACCTCGATGCTGGTGCTGAAGAGGAAAGCCAGGAAGGCGACGGCCGAGAAGCAGGCGGCCGAGCCCGAGGTCGTCCCGGCCGCCGACTGAGGTTCACGGCGTCTCGTGCACCTCGCCGTGAGCCTTGGCGAGGTCCGCGTACAGCGTGCCGTTCAGTGTGACTCCCTGACGTTCCTCCTCCGTCAGTTCGCGCCGCACCTTCGCCGGGACTCCCGCCACCAGTGAACCCGGCGGCACCCGCATCCCCTGCGGCACCAGCGCCTGGGCCGCGACGAGCGAGCCCTCGCCGATCACCGCGCCGTTGAGGACCGTCGCGCCCATGCCGATCAGGCAGTCGTCGCCGACCGTCGCCCCGTGCACCACCGCGTTGTGGCCCACCGACACACGCTCGCCGATGGTCACCGGGAAGCCGGGGTCGGCGTGGAGGGTGCAGTTGTCCTGGATGTTGCTGTGGGCACCCACGGAGATGGCCTCGACGTCGCCGCGGACGACCGCGCCGTACCAGACGCTCGCCCCCGCCGAGAGCGTCACGTCGCCGATCACCGTCGCGTTGGGGGCCACGAAGGCCTCCCCGTCGATCTTCGGTTCCCTGCCGCCGATACCCGTGATCAACGCCTTGTGCGTCATCGCCTCGCTCCTCCTGGCCGTCCTCGGTTCCTCCGCACCGTACGCCACCCGGTAGGGCGAAGATCACAAGCCCCCGACCTCATACGGGGGCCGTCCGCTCAGTACCGTGAGCGGGTGCTGAAGCGCAAGAACACGTTCTCATCCTGGCGGCGCCGTGTGGCGCAGCGCGCCGTCCATGCCGGCTGGGCCTGGGTGCAGCGCACGGGCTCCGTGACCGCCGAGCGGCCGGGTCGCTTCCGCTTCGGCGCGATGGGAACGAGTACCAGGCTCGCCTTCCCGCTCGGCACGGTCTTCGGCGAGCCCTGGATCCACCTCGGGTCCCACTGCATCGTCGGCGAGCAGGTCACCCTGACGGCCGGACTCATGCCCGACCTGGACCTCGGCCCCGAGCCGATCCTGCGCATCGGGGACGGGGTGGTGCTGGGCCGGGGCAGCCATGTCATCGCCGACACGACCGTCACCATCGGCAGCGACTGCTACTTCGGGCCGTATGTCTATGTGACGTCGACGAACCATTCCTATGACGATCCGCACGAGCCCATCGGCAAGCAGTGGCCGCGCATGGAAGCCGTGGAGATCGGCCCCGGATGCTGGATCGGGACCGGTGCCGTGATCCTGCCGGGGGCGCGGATCGGGCGGAACGTGGTCGTGGCCGCCGGTGCGGTGGTCCGGGGCGTCGTGCCCGACCATGCCGTGGTGGCGGGGGCGCCCGCGCGGGTCGTACGGCGATGGACTCCCGAGGAGGGGTGGCAGCCGCCGCTCAGGACTCCGGCGCCGGTGCCGATACCCGAGGGGATCACCCCGGAGCAGCTGAACGCGCTCGCGGAGCTGGACGAGGAGACCGTGGCGAAGCTGGCGGAGCTGGACTGAGCGGGGCGGTTCAGCCGGTCGCCAGGAGCAGCGTGCCGACCAGGGCCAGGCCCGCGCCCGCCGCCTGGATCGCCCTCAGGCGTTCGCTGAGGAAGCCGCGGGCGGCCAGAGCGGTCACGACCGGGTAGAGCGAGGCGAGTACGGCGGCGACCGTGACCGGGCCGATCCGGGCGGCCATCGCGTACGTGCCGTTCGCCGCGACATCCGCGAGGCCGACGAAGGCCAGTGCCGGGAGTGTGGACCAGTCGAAGCCGGTCGGGGGCAGGGCCGGGTTGCCCCTGCGTACGGAGGCGTACAGGGCGGCGCCGCCCACCGCGACGTTCGTCACCCGCTGGACGAAGAGCGCGAGGAACAGACCGGTGACGGTCGTCGACGCCTCCGCGATCAGCGCGAACACCATGCCGAAGCCGAGCGCGGAGATCAGGGTGAGGACGATCGCCTCGCGCTGGACGGGTGCGCCTCGCAATTGCGGGCCGCCCGCGAGGACGACGCCGAGGACCGCGACCGCGATCCCCGCGAACTGGGTCGGGCCGGGGCGCTCGCCGAGAAAGAGGCCGACCCCGACGGGAACCGCGACGCTGAGGGTGGCGAGCGGTGAGACGACGCCCATCGGGCCGAGCGCGAGCGCCCTGTAGAAGCAGATCATCGCGACCGGCCCGACGAGACCGGCGGCGAACGCGAACCACAGACGGGGTCCCGCCTCGCTCCAGCCGCCCAGGACGACCACGATCGCGCCCAGCACGGCGGTCGCGATGCCCTGCGAGACGACGACCACCGTCAGTGCCGGGGTCCGCCGGGTCAGCAGTCCGCCGCCGAAGTCGGCCAGGCCCCACAACAGGCTCGTGGCCAGGGCGAAGAGTGCTGTCACGGAGCGCCTCGCAGTACAGTTCGATGAACGATTCGGTGCACCCCACCGTAGTTCATCAACTTGCACACTGTCATACAAAATATTGGACGTGATGTGTCGGACCTCGACCTGCTGACCCAGTCCCTGGCGCGCAACGTCAAACGCTGGCGGACCGAGCGCGGCTTCACCCTGGACGTGCTCGCCGCGCGGGCCGGGGTCAGTCGCGGCATGCTCATCCAGATCGAGCAGGCCCGCACCAACCCGAGCATCGGCACGGTGGTGAAGATCGGCGACGCGCTCGGCGTCAGTGTCACCACCCTGCTCGACTACGAACAGGGCCCCAAGGTGCGGATCGTCCCACCCGAGCAGGTCGTACGGCTCTGGCACACCGACGCGGGCAGCTACAGCCGGCTGCTGGCGGGCACGGAGGCGCCCGGCCCGCTGGAGATGTGGGAGTGGAGGCTGATGCCCGGTGAGAGCAGCTCCTCCGACCCGCACCCGGTCGGCACCGTCGAGATCGGCCATGTCACCGCCGGGGAGCTGAGCCTCACGGTCGACGGCGCCGAGCACCGCGTCCCGGCCGGCTCCAGCGTCACCTTCGACGCCAACGCCGCCCACACCTACGGCAATCAGGGCACCGAACCGACGGTGTTCGTGCTGGCCATCTCGGTCCCGCCCGCGACCTGAGACCCCCGGCGGGCCGCCGCCGCAGGGCTGTTAGCGTGCGGTCATGGACGCACCCATCGGACACTTCGAGCACGCCACGCCCGCCCCCGACTGCCTCGACGAACTGACCGCCCCCGTCGCGGACGCGGTACGCCGCTGGAGCGGCAGCGTCCCCGCCGAGCAGATCGTCTACGTCGACACCGACCCGGAGTGGGCCGACACCGCCGTCTTCGTGGAGCACTACGGGCAGGAGCTGCTGGAGCGGTCCGCGAACTGTGTCGTGGTGGCGGGCAAGCGCGGCGGTGAGTCCACGCTCGCCGCGTGTGTCGTGCTGTCCACCACCCGGGTCGACGTCAACGGTGTCGTACGCCGCCAACTCGGGTCCCGCAAGGCCTCGTTCGCCTCCATGGACACGGCGACGGGGGAGACCGGCATGGAGTACGGCGGCATCACCCCGTCGGACTCCCCGCCGACTGGCCGCTGTTGGTGGACTCGGCCGTCGTCGACCTGCCCTACGTCCTGGTCGGCAGCGGGCGCAGGCGCGGCAAACTGCTCGTGCCGGGCAAGGCGTTCGCCGAGCTGCCCGGTGCCGTGGTGCTGGACGGGCTGGGCGTCTGAACTCAGGCCGCCGTGTGGTGGGCGAGGGTGAGATGCGGGTCGGTCTCGCCCGGGAGCGGTGCCGGGTCGGCGTGCACCAGGGCGGCGGTCAGGCGCGGTACGGCGTGCAGCAGCGCGTGTTCCGCGTCCACGGCGATGGCGTGCGCCTGCCGTACCGTCGCGTCCCCGTCCACCACCACCGCGACCTCGCCGCGCAGCCTGTGGCCGATCCAGCGCAGCCGCAACTCGCCCACCCCGCGCACCCCCTCGACCTCCAGCAACGCCCGCTCGGCGCGGTCCACGAGGGCCGGGTCCACGGCGTCCATCACCCGCCGGAACACCTCGCGCGCCGCGTCCCGCAGGACCAGGGCGATGGCCGCCGTGATCGCCAACCCCACGAGCGGGTCGGCGAGTTGCCAGCCCAGCGCCGAGCCCCCGGCGCCCAGCAGCACCGCGAGCGAGGTGAATCCGTCCGTGCGGGCGTGCAGTCCGTCCGCGACCAGCGCGGCCGAGCCGATGTCCCGGCCCACCCTGATGCGATAGCGGGCCACCCACTCGTTGCCCGCGAAGCCCACGAGCGCGGCGACCGCGACCGCCGGGACATGCTGCACGGGCCGCGGGTCGAGGAGCCGCTCGACGGCGGTCCACCCCGCGAAGGCCGCCGACGCGGCGATCGTCAGCACGATCGCGATGCCCGCGAGATCCTCGGCCCGCCCGTACCCGTAGGTGAACCGACGGGTCGCCGCGCGCCTGCCCAGCACGAACGCGATCCCGAGCGGTACGGCGGTCAGCGCGTCCGCCGTGTTGTGCACGGTGTCGCCGAGCAGCGCGACCGACCCGGACAGCACCACCACGACGGCCTGCGCCAGCGCCGTCAGCCCGAGGATCACCAGCGACACCCACAGGGCGCGCATACCGCGTGCCGAGGACTCCAGCGCCGGGTCGAGCTTGTCGGCGGTCTCGTGGGAGTGGGGGGTGAGGAGGTGCTTGAGACGGTGGCCGAGGGGGTGCTTCCGCGGATGGTGACGGGTGTGCTCATGCCCGTGTCCGTGGTGGTGCCGGTCGCTCACGTGAGGCCCCTTCCGGTGCGTGCGGTGGACGTGCGCCGCCCACACCGCCATTATGTGCGTATGAGCGCACGCATGCACCTATCACCTGCGCATCATGCGCACCCGCAGGCCCCGGGCGACGAACAGTTCGCCCTCGCCGCCGAACTCCTCGCCCTCCTCGGTGACCGCACCCGCCTCACCCTGCTGCACGCCCTGACCGGCGGGGAGGCGGACGTCACGACCCTCACCGAGGCGTGCGGGGCGGCCCGGCCGGCGGTCAGCCAGCATCTGGCCCGGCTGCGGCTGGCGGGACTGGTGACCACGCGGAAGGAAGGCCGACGGGTGATCTACGCCCTCCGCGACGGGCATCTGCGGCGACTCGTCGACGAGGCGCTCAACGTGGCGGACCACCGGCTCAGCGACCGGCCCGTGCACGACTAGCGTCGGTCGCTCAGTACTCCGGGTCCTTGCCCAGGTACTGCTCGGCGAACGCGAGTGCCGCCGCGGGGGAGGAGAACAGGCGGCGCAGGCGGGCCTGGGTGGTGCCCGCGAGGTACGGGTCGCCGGACGACGTGCCGTGGTAGACCTCCGACAGCCACTGGGAGAACTCCTGGTAGTCCCAGACGCGGCCCAGACAGGCGGCCGAGTAGCCGGTCAGACCGGTGGAGTCGCCCTTGGTGAGCCGGGCCACGAGCGCGTCGCCGAGCAGGAAGGCGTCGTGCAGGGCGAGGTTCATGCCCTTCGCGGCGATGGGCGCGGTGAGATGGGCGGAGTCGCCGGCGAGGAAGAGGCGGCCGAACACCATCGGTTCGACCACGTGGTTGTGCATGTCGAGGACACGCTTCTCGATGAGGCGGCCCTCGGTGAGCGGCGGGGCGCCGTTCGCGCCGAGGCGCAGCCGGAGTTCCGACCACACCCGGTCGTGCGACCAGTTGTCCGGATCGTCGCCCGGCGGGCACTCCAGGTAGTAGCGGGTCACCTCGGGGCTGCGCGCCATGTGACCCGCGAAGCCGTTGGGGTGGATGCCGAAGACCACGCAGTCGTTGGACGGCGGCGCTTCCGCGAGCAGCGCCAGCCAGCCGACGCCGTAGTCGTGCCGGGAGACCAGCGCGCGGTCCGGGGTGAGCAGGGAGCGGGTCACACCGCGCGCCCCGTCGGCGCCCACCACGAAGTCGCAGGGGATCAGCCGGTCTTCGCCGAACTCGTCGACGTACTCCACCACGGGACGGTCCGAGTCCAGGGCGTGCAGCCGTACGTCCCGCACCGCGAACCGAATGTCGCCGCCGCGCACGTCCGCGTACTCGCGCACCAGGTCCGTCACCAGCAACGGCTGCGGATACACCCAGTGGTGATGACCCGTCAGTCCCGTGTACCCGAACCGGTACCGCTCGCCGCCGAGCCGGAACTCGCACTCCGTGTGCCGCTGCGCCCGCTCCAGCAGGTTCGCCGCGAGACCCCGCTGTTCGAGGCCTCGTACCGCCCACTCCTCCAACACCCCGGCACGGGGCCGCTGTTCGATGAACGCGCGGGTCTCCGTCTCCAGGACCACGCAGTCGACGCCGACGGCCCGCAGGATGTTGCCGACGGTGAGTCCGGCCGGCCCGGCGCCGATGACGACGACCGGCTTGTGGAGCGGGAGCGCACCGCTGGGGAGGGGGGAGGCCTCGGTCATCCGAGCATTATGTCCGCGCCCTGCGGCGCCGGGGAACCGAGTACCGTGGAAATCCGGGTGACGGGGTGAGGTGGCGGGGTGGTCGCGTGGGTACCGGCGGACTTCTACCGGGCGGTCGACGGCGGCCTCCAGTGCACCCTGTGCCCGTTCCGCTGCCGACTGCGCGACGGTGACACGGGAGCCTGCAAAGTGCGCCGGCGGGACGGCGACCGGGTTCTGACGGCCACGTGGGGCACCACCGTCGAGCACTGGTCCTCGGTGGAGCGCAAGCCCTTCTACCACTTCCGGCCCGGTCTGCCGCTGCTGACCCTGGCCCCGCCCGGCTGCTCGTTCCGCTGCGACTACTGCGTCAACCACCGTGTCTCCCAGTACGGCAGGGACCCCGGCAGCCAGGTCTCCGCGCAGGACGCCGACGTCGAGAAGCTGGTCACGGCCGCCGCCGAGCGGGGCGGCGGCCTCGCCCTCTCCTACTCCGAACCCTCCCTCGCCGCCGAGCTCACCCTCGAACTCGGCGCCCGGGCCCGCCCGTCGGGCGTGCCGCTGGTGTGGAAGAGCAACGGCTTCCTCACGCCGGAAGCGGTGGAGCGCGTCGCCCCGGTCCTCGCCGCCGTCAACATCGACGTCAAGGCCGCCGACGAGGAGGCGCACCGCCGGCTCACCGGAGCGCCGCTCGCGCCGGTCCTGGAGACGCTGCGGCTGCTGAAGGCCGCCGGGGTATGGGTCGAGGCGAGCACGCCGCTCATCCCCGGAACCAGCGCCGAGGACGAACAGCTCGTGCGCATCGCTGAGTTCGTCGCCTCGCTCGGCCAGGACACGCCCTGGCACCTGCTGCGCTTCACCCCCACGTACCGGATGCGCGACCACCGCCCCACCTCGCCGGAGCGCCTCGCGGACGCGGCGCGCATCGGGCGGGCGGCCGGACTGCGGTACGTGTACGTCGAGCGGGCCCTCGGCGCCGAGGGCCGGGCCACCCGATGCCCGGGATGCGGGGTCGACGTGGTGACCCGGGGGGTATGGGGGCAGACGGAGAGTCTTTTGCGCGACGGGAGTTGCCCGGCCTGCGGGGAGCGGATCGCCGGGATCTGGACCATGGACGAGAGGGTTGGGGCATGAGTGCCGAGTACCGCTTCGTGGAGGACCTGCCGGACCTGATCGACGCGTCGGAGTACGACGACCATCCCGACGGACGGCTCGTACGGCTGCGCATCAGCTGGGACGAGACGGGGGTCGAGGTGCTCGGCGACGCCTTCCGGCCGGACATGCTGGAGGCGTTGCTGGAGAAGATGGGGCCCGACGCGGTGGAGCAGATGCTCTGCGGCTGACTCAGAGCCGCCCGAGGATCTGCACGAGCACCCGCCGCAGGTCGTCCCCGTCCGGTTCCGGTGCCAGCACCCAGGTGTCCGGCCCGTCCGGCGGGACCGGGTGCCGCGGGTAGTGGACCCGGAGGGTGAGCGCGCCCGGCACGGGCAGCGCCGGCTCGTGGACGTGCGTGAACAGCAGGGTGCGGGGCTCGCCCGAGTCGACCGCGGCCAGCCCGCGCGCCGCCTCGCGGGCCAGCGCCGCCGCACGGGCCGGGTCGGCGGGCTCCGGCAGGACCGGCATCCACAGACGGCGCAGGTCCGACGCGGCCGTCAGCCGCGCGGGCGCCGCGCGGCCGTCGAGGTGCACCAGCGCCACCGCACGGTCGGCCGCCAGCAGCGCCGCCGCCAGCAGATGCGCGCACAGACGCAGACAGCTGCCCACCTGCCCCTGCGCCGCGGCTCCCGTGTCCAGGACGAGTACCGCGTCCCGCTCGGTCCACGGCAGCCGCCCGCGCCGGGTGCGGTACAGCAGCGCGTCCTGCGCCCACAGGGCGTTCAACAGGGGCGCGGGCAGCGCCATTTGGCTCGGCACCAGCCGGTCGGGCGGCCCGTGCCGGGCCCACTGCGCGGGGGCGCCCGCCGTGGTGGGGCCGGGTACGTCGTCACCGAGGAGGACGGGCAGACGCGAGGGCAGGTCGGGGATCCGGGCGGCGGCCTCCGCGGCCGACGCCCACGGCCCCCGCGCGAGCCGCAACGGCAGCGCCGGGTCCTCCCGGACCGCGTCCGGACCCAACAGGGCCAGCAGCGGCAGGAGTTCGCGCTCGACCCGGTCCAGGGCGGCGGTCAGTTCGGAGGCCGAGACCGAGGGGCGCTCCGGCTGCTCGCCGCTGCCGCGCAGACCCCACTCCAGCGTGGTGCGCAGCTCCTGGAGGGAGACGCCCGGTGGTGGGACGTAGCGCGCGTCCCCCGGCAGCCGCGACGCCACCAGCGCGCCGAGCGCCGGATGCGCGGAGCGCGGCCAGCCCAGGTTCCGCAGGGCGCGGGCGGCCGGGCTCCGATGGACGAGCCGCCGTCCCGGGGGCGGCGTTGGACGCAGCAGCCCCGCGATGTCCGCGAGCGCGTCCAGGGGGACGGTCGCGTCGACCGCGGCGGCCATCGTGCCCAACTCGGCCAGGTACGCGGGTGATTCGGGCAACGGCGGGCCGGGCTCCGTCGCCTCCGGCGCGGTCCGCACCTCCCACAGGAGGGTGCGGCCGCCGCTGTACGTGACGGCCAGCCGGCGGCCGTCGGAGGACCAGCGCACCGACCACACCGGGCCTCGCTCGGGGCCCTCGTCCAGGGTCATCGCCACCGTGCCCCGGGTCACGTCCCACACCTCGACCACCGTGGTGTCCGCGCCGGGGCCCGGCACGGCCAGCAGCGAGCCGTCCGGTGACCAGGCCAGCGCCGGTGCCCAGCCCCGCCCGCCCGGCGCCCCGAACTCGCGCTGCACCCGCCAGGTCAGCGTCGACCACACCACCAACGGCCCCTGCCCGGCGGGGGGCGTCGCGGCCAGTCGGCTCCCGTCCGGCGACCAGGCGACGCGGGTGGCGAACGCGCCGGAGGGCAGGGGCAGTCGCCGGGCCCGCTCCCTGCGCGGCATGTGCCAGAGCATGACCGCGCCCAGGGTCCCGGCCGCGAGGACCGCCCCGTCCGGTGACCAGGTGGGGCGGCCCGTGCCCTGCGGGAGATGCAGACTCGCGCGCTGCTGTGCCGGGGCGCCGCGGGCATCCAGGGCGTGCACGAACAGGTGCGTGGGCGCGGGCCCCGGCTCGGGCACGGCCAGTGTCGCCGTCCCCTCGGCGGGCGCCGGGCACCACGCGGGACCCTGGCCGCCCTCCAGTACCGCCCGGACCTCCCCGCTGCCCAGGTCGACAACGGTCAGCCCCGCCTGGCCCTCGCGGGACGCGCAGGCCAGCAACTCCCCGCCTCCCGGCGAGAGTTCCAGGTCATGGGCGCCGCCGGGCCCCGTGGCCACGGCCACACTCCGGCGTCCGTCGTCCGGACCGGACGCCGTCAGTCGGGTGAGCGAACCCGGCGCGGTCTCCAGGACCCAACGGCCGTCCCGCGAGGGGGAGATCGCCGGAGCCCACAGGGCGTCGCCCGCGTCGTGCAGCAGCGTCTGTCCGGTGATCCGCGGCGCCCGGTCCCGCAGGGCCGGCAGCGTCCGTCCCACCGAGCGGCACATCGCCGCCGCCCAGCTGCGCAGCAGTACACCCACCCGGCGCTCCGCGCGGTACGGTGCCGCGTCCGGCAGCTCCCACAGCTCCGGGCCCGCCCCGGCGGTGAACAGCACCCGCCCGGTCGCCGACACGCTCAGGTCCCGCGGTGCCGTGATCCGGGCGGGCAGTCGCGCGATCCGCTCCAGCGCACGGTCGAGGACGAGCAGGGCCTCCTGGCCGGTTGCGGCCACGAGGAATCGTCCGGTCCGGCTGAAGCCCAGTCCGACGACGGCACCGGGAAGCGGCGCGTCGGCGAGGGGCCGGCCGGTGGCGCGGTCGACCAGGTGCAGCCCCGCCGCGTCGGCGAAGGCGAGCGCGTCGCGGTCCGGTGACCAGGCGAGGGCGGTGATGCCGGTGCGGCCCGTGCACGGGGCGAAGTCCATGCGGACCGGGGCGACGCTCCACAGCTGGAGCGCGGTGGCGGTGGCCAGGCAGAGCTGGCGGCCCTGAGGATCCCAGGCCAGGGCGACCACCGGGTCCACCGTCGGCAGCGGGGACGACACGAGGGTGCCGCGATGATGGACCAGCACGCCGTCCCCGGCACAGGCCACCCACAGTCCGTCGGGCGACACGGTGAGCGTGTCCGCGCCGGCCGGCACCGGGAACCCGTCGTCGGCCGGCGCCCCGCTGTCCCCGTCGTACACCTCGACCCGCCCGGCCCGCAGCACGAACACCTCACCGCCGTCGGGCCCCCAGGCCACGGCCGACGGCCGCCCCTCCCCGGCCGCCGACCACAGCACCCGCCCGGTGTCGTCACGACAGCTCAGGGCACGCTCGGTGAGATGCACGAACGCGGTGCCGTCCCGGGAGAGACCGGTACACGGGTCGGTACCGGTGAGCGCGAGCAGCCGCCGGGGGCCGGGAGGGGCGGCGGTCTCGGGGCGGGTCGTCATGGGCGTCCCGGCGAGCCGGCCGTACCCGCGCCGACGGTCGCGGGCGAGCCGACGGTCGCGGGTGAGTCGACGGTCACGGGCGTGCCGCCGCTCGCGGGCATGGTGCCTCCCGCCGCTGTGCCGCTCGCCGTCACCGTTCCTCCGTCCCCTCCAGCGCCGCCCGTTCGAACAGCCGGCCCGCCTCCAGGGGGTCGCCCGCGGAACGGAAGGCCTCGGCGGCGCCCTCGTGGTCGCCCGTGGCGCGCAGGCGTGCGGCACGTTCGAGCGCCTCGCCGGGGTCGTGGTGGGGTGTCGCGGCGGGCCCCTGCGGGGTGCCGCTCGCCGTGGCCAGCGCGTCCAGGGCGTCGAGGAGTTCGTGGCCCGCCTTGGACAGGCCGGTGGAGACCTCGACCGGCTCCGATGGTGCCCACAGGGTCCACAGGGGCACCATCGGGGCGAGCGGGAAGCGGTGCCGGCCGCCGTGCCAGCAGACCACCGCCGAGGTGCCGTCGAGGCCGAAGAGGTGAGCGCGGGCCGCGGGCGGCAGCGGGGGCGTGAGCGTGTGCCCGGACTCCAGGAACAGGCTGCCGGGACCGACGCGGTGCAGGGGAACGCCGAAGGGGAGGTCGCGGGCCAGGCCCGCCGGTTCGAGGAGCAGATGGTGACCGGGTCCCGGCAGCAGGAATCCCGCCTCGCCGAGCGGACGGCCCGGCAAGTACCGGCGCAGGAGGGGGAGTTCGTCGTCGTGCAGCAGAACCGCGTCGACCGCGGTGTCCGCGTGGGCGTCGGACACCACCCGCACCTGTGTCGACGGCACCCGCGCGGCATCCGGCAACGCGTAGGCGCTGGGCGGGGGTTCGGCCGTCACCCCGACCAGCTCGGTCGGCACCGGAGCGGGCGTTCCCAGTGGCTCAAGGCGCAGCGGAGGCCACTCCTCGCGGTCGCCGACCAGCCACAACTCCCCCTCGGGCACCGGGGAGCAGAGCAGGGCGTCGTCGAGGGGAGGGCACAGGCGTACGTCCAGCAGCAGCCGTTCGCAGCCGGTCACCGGACGGCACACCGCCGTCCGGGGCAGCGCCGACAGGGCCACGAGCAGGGCGTTCGGTATCGCGTCCGGTGACGTCAACGCGAAGGCCGTCAGTTCGCGTTGGGGGGCGTCAGGGCTGTCGCAGGGGCGTGCCCGTGCCGCGAGCGACGACACCTCGACGCCGAAGGCCAGCGCCTGCCGGACGACGGACGACAGCAGTTGCGGTGCCGTCAGGACCAGCAGGGTGCGGTGGTCGGCCCGGGCGGGCGGGGTCAGGGGGAGACGGGAGACCAGGTCCACCAGGTCGAGCGCGGGCCAGGACAGCACCTCGCTCAACTGTTCCGGCCCGCCGCCGGGTTGGCCCGCGAGCGCTCCGTGTCCGAGGACCGGCCGAGGCGCGCCGCCGTGCAGGGTCAGCAGCTCGGTGCCGACCGTCGGGCCGATCACGCTGAGCAGCCAGACCGCCCCGCCGCCCGGCTCCCCGTGGCAGCTCCACTGCGCCGCCCCCGCCCGGTGCAGCGCCTCCAGCGCGCCGAGAACCCGGTGCGGGGAGGCGAAACGGGCGGCGACGCGCCAGTCCACGGTGGGGGAGGAGGTGTACGTGACCGGCGGCACCGGTGTCGGAGGGCCCTCCTCCGGCGGGCGGGCGGGGCGCACGCTGAAGCGGACGCCGTGGTCGTGGGAGCCGCTCGCCTGGCGGGGCGGCCGTGGCGGGGGCTGGACCGCAGGGGGCTGCGGGGTCGGCGGCGGAGCCCCGCGTGGCGCCGGGCGCGCCACGATGGGGGTCGGCGGGGTGCCGGCGGAAGGGGGCGTCTCCGGCGTGATGCGGTTCAGGAGACGCCGCAGAGGGCTTTCGCCGCGTTCCATGGATCAGCGCCCCTCCGCCCGGCCGACGTCCGCGCCGACGTCCGCGCCGATGTCCGCGCCGACGCCGGTCCCGCCGCCCGTCTCGGTGCCGGTTCCGAAGGGGGCTCCGACGCCGGTCCAGGCGCCCGTCCCGACGTCCGCCTCGACGGGCGGCCCGGACGGCAGCCAGGCGGTGGAGCCGAGCCGCTCGCCGGCCCACTCCCGCCAGCGGTCCAGTACGTCTGCGCCGCCCTGGGCGTCGTAGGCCGCCCGGAACAGCCGTGCCCCCCAGTCGAAGCGCTCGATCCGGTCCGCTGCCTCGACGCCCCAGTCCAGCGTCAGCCGACGCTCGGTGCGCGCGGCCAGTGACGGCAGACGGGCCTCGATCCGCGGGAGGAGGGTGAGGAGCGGGCCGGCCGGGCCGCCGCCGAGACGGTCGGCGAGGGCGCGGGCGAGTTCGAGGCGGAGCTGCTGGGGTCCGTTGCCGACGGTGTCGGCGGCGGCCAGGAGGCGGCGGGCGGAGGTGATGTCACCTGCCAGGAGCAGCTCCCAGGCCGCCTCCGGTCTGCGGCCCCGCTCCTGCCAGCAGCGGGCGGCGAGTTCGGGGCGGCCGAGGAGCCGGTAGCAGCGGGCCGCCTGTTCCGGGTGGCCCGCCTGCCGGTAGGTGCGCGCCGCGTGCTCCAGGTCGCCGGCCCGTTGGTAGGCGTCGGCCGCCGACCACTGCCAGCCGAGGAGGTCGTAGCAGCGGGCGGCCTCGGCGTGCGCCTGGGCCTCGGAGTAGCAGCGCGCGGCCCTGAGCAGCAGCCGGGTGCGCCGGCTCATGAGGTCTCCCGCGCACCCGGCTCCGGACCCTCGACGTCCTCCTCCTGTGTCCGCCTCGGGGTCTGTGGTGTCGGATCGTGCCGTTGCAGGGGCCGCTCCTCGAACGGAGAGATCTCCTCGACGTCCGGCCGGCGCGCCAGGACCTGCCCCAGCTCGGCGCTGATCCGGTCGTGCTCGGCGTCGTGTTCGGGGCCGGAACCGGCGCCGATGTCGTCCACCTGGAACAGTTCGACCTCTCCGGTGTCCGTGTTGAACCGGAACCGCACCCGCACCCGCATCGATCAGTTCTCCCTCCCGGATCAGTTCCGCACACCGTCGAGGCCCCACCCCGAGCGGGCCTCGAAGTCAGTTCTCCATCCGGTCGAAGTCGATCTCGAACTCGATGTCGATGCCGCCGTCGGACTCCTGCTCCCGGATGCCGGTGGCGCCGTGCTGTCGGGCGAAGTCGAGCAGCGCCCGCTGATAGGCCGTGGCCAGCACGCCGTTCACGGCCCGCAGTCCGTCCTGCCCGAGCCGGGTGATGCGTTCGCGGTTGCGGGCCTCCAGGTCGGCGCGGACCCGCTCGCGCTCCTCGGCCAGCCGGGCCCGCGCGTCGTCGTCCGCCGCCCGCTGGAGCCGGGCCTCGGCCGCGGCGGCCGCGGTGGTCGACTCCCGGTCCGCCTGCGCCCGCAGCCGTCCCGCCAGCTCGCGCGCCCGGCGCACGGCGTCGGCCTCGGCGACCACCTGCGCCTCGCGCTCGGCCACTTCACGGGTGCGCCCGGCGAACCCGTCGGCGTAGTAACGCCCTTCACCGCTGCCGGTGGCCTGCTCGCGGACCGCGCCGCGCACGGTCTCGGCGGCGTGGCCCTCGACGGTGACCTGGTCCTCCAGACGGGCGGTCACCACGAGTTCGCCGGTGGTGGGGTCATAGCAAACCTGACCGTCCGTCAAGGTCAGTACGTGGCCCCCGGCTTCGGCACGCCAGCCGTCGGCCGTGGCGAGCGTCCGCTCGAAGACCTGCCGGGTGGCCTGCCCCAGGGTGCCGCCGAAGGGATGGCGCACCTCCAGCTCACTGACCACGGAGTCGCTGGCGCTGGCATGACGCTCCAGGGCGAGTTCCCATGCCTCGACGACTTCTCTGGTGGCCTCGACACGGACCCTGCGCGGATTGCACATAGAGCTGGTTTCCCCCTGATTCCGCAGCCGGGCGCGGGCGCCCGTAGCCGTGCGTCAGCCCTGGTCCAGCAAGGCCAGAGTGTGGTCGATGATACTCGCGAGCTCCCTCTCGCCCTCCCTGTTGCCCGGAACAGCACGCCTCAACTCAAGCCTCAGCGCATTGAGTTGACGCAGGACGCGCTCCACGGACGCGGGCGGCGACCCGGCCCCGACCTGACGGCCGAGGACCCGCGCGTCGGAGACCAGGCGTTGTACGGTCCGGGCGGGTTCGTCGGGGTCCTCGGCGAGACCGCCGGTGCGTCGGCGTACCGCCTCCTGTACCACCGGCGCGTGCGCCGGGTCGGACCAGAAGTGTTCCAGCGGCCACAGATCGGCGGCCTCGGCCCGCACGCGCTCCTGCCGGAGCGCCGCCGCGGCCACCAGCCGGAGCCCGCGGATGATCCGCCGGTCCGACAAGGCCACGCCCTGACCGAGCAGTTCACGGATCAGCTCCGCGTACTCCGGGGTCACCGCGCTCAGATCGGCGTGTGCCAGCTGCCGGTGCAGCCGGTCCAGGGTGGCCGCGTCGATCCAGGCGTGCTCGTCACCGGCGGACGTGGCGCGGCCGGGCGCGGACCCCTTCGCCAGGAGCTCGTCCAGCCGGTTGCCGGCCACCGGCGGGATCGTCAGGCGCAGCAGGAACCGGTCGGCGAAGGCGAGCAGCGAAGGGTCCTGCGGCAGGGAGTTGGCGGCGCCGACGAGGGTGATGAGCGGGACGGCCTCGACGCCCTGGCCGTTGTGGAAGACACGCTCGTTCATCACCGTCAGCAGGGTGTTGAGGATCGGACTGCCGCTCTGGAAGATCTCGTCGAGGAACGCGACATGCGCCTGGGGCAGCATGCCGTCGGTGCGGAACCGGTACTCGTGGCCGCTCTGGAAGGCGGGCACGTCCACCGGCCCGAACAGCTCGGCCGGTTCGGTGAACCGGGTCAGCAGCCGTACGAAGGGACGGCTGCCGAGCCCGGCCGCGAACCGGCTGACGAGGTCCGTCTTGCCGGTGCCCGGCGGCCCGAGCAGCAGCACGTGCTCGTGCGCCAGCACCGCGACCTCAAGGAGGTCCAGGGCGAGCCGCCGCCCCACGAAGTGCTGGTCGATGCTGCGGCCGAGCGCCTTGAGACGTCGTACGGCGTTGAGGTCGTCGCCACTCCAGGTGGCCGTCGCGGTGCTCATCGGCGCTCCGAGATCATTTCCAGGCGGCCCTGCTGGAGGCGCCCCACCAGCCAGCCCAGCCGACGTGCGTCGGGTTCGATGCCGTGCATGTGTCTGCCGACGAACGCGTCCCGCATCAGGGAGCGCAGCTCGTCGCCGTTGCGGCCCGCGGTGGCCTCGGCGATCAGTTCGAGGACCTCGTCGTCCAGGGAGATGTGATAGCGGCCCGCGTGGTGGCGCAAAATGGCCCGGCGAGCGGTGACGTCGGGCAGCGAGATGGCGATGGAGCGGAACCGGCTCGGCCGCAGCAGCGCCTTGTCGATGATGTCGATGCGGTTGGTCGTGCCGATCACCAGCATCGGCACCTCGGGCCGGAAACCGTCCATCTCGGTGAGGATCTGCGCGACCACGCTGTTGCCGGCCCGACTGCCGCCGTCGGGACGGTTGCTGCGCTCCATCGTGATCGCGTCGATCTCGTCGAAGACGATGACGGAGGGCGCGCTGCGCCGCGCGGACGCGAAGATCTCCCGCACCTTGCGCTCGCTCTCACCGACGTACATGTCGGTGACCTCCGGCCCCGACACCACCTGGATGGTGGCGTTCATGCCGTTGGCGATGGCCTTCGCGAACAGGGTCTTACCGGTGCCGGGCGGGCCGTAGAAGATGATGCCGCGCGGGACGAGTTCGGAGCGCACCTCCTCCATGTCGTCGGGCAGGCTCTGCGCGCCGCTGATGATGGCGAGCGTCTGCCGGATCTCGTCCTTGACCTCGTCGTAGCCGCCGATGTCGCCCAGCGTGACGTTGGGCACCTCGAAGTGCGAGGACTGCTGCGCCTTGAACGTCAACAGCGTCTCGCGCAGGTCCTGTTGAGTGGCCCGCTTCGGCTGCGTCCGGTGCTTCTCGTGGGCGTACCGCATGGCCTGGCGCAGGCGTACGGGGTTCATGCCGGCGACGTGCTTGTAGAACTCGCGCGGCTGGAACCCCTCGAAGGTCTCGGCCTCCTCCCGCGTCACCAGCGCGGCCCCCAGGAGCGTCTCCTCGGTCTCCGGAGTCCTCACCTTCGGCGGCAGACCGCTGAGGGTGACCCGGGCGCTGAACCGCTCGGCCAGCACGTCCGGCAGCGGCAGGGTGGGGTCGGCGAAGGCGAGGACCAGCTGGTCGGGGAAGGCGTAGAGCAGCTCGACCAGTTCGCGCGCTTCGGCGTGCCGGCCGATGTCGGCGCTGCCGGCCAGCAGGTCGAGATGGGTGAGGACGATGACATCGCCCTCCTTCAACTCCTCCAGCTGGGCGCGGAGTCGGGCGAGACGGCGCTGACGGGTGCTCAGCTGCGCGCCGTTCATGTCGGCGACGGGGTCGCCGGACCCACGGCCACCGCCGCCTTCGTCGTCCGTCGAGTCGTCGTCGAGCCGGATGCCGCGGCACTCGGCGAGCGTGACCATCTCCTCCCACAGATGGGTGACGATCAGCTTCTCGCTGATGACGAGGACGGGCAGTCGGCTGCGCAGCAGGGAGGCGACGCGTTCGATGTGCGGGTAGTAGGCGAGCCGGACGGCCTGGGCGTCGGTGATGCGGTCCGGGTGGTCGGCGGATTCGGGTTCCGACGCGGCCTCCACACCGCCGGTGTTCTCGGCGGGGGGCTTGGTCAGTGAGGTCGCGGCCGGCGGGGCCGTGATCCCGGGCGGCGCGAACAGCGGCGTACCGGGGTGGATCTCGGACCGCAGGCGGATGTCGGCGGCGAAGTCCGACCAGGGCCGCTCCAGCAACTCCTCGTCCAACGGGTCCAGCAGCCACACCTCGCAGGAGGCCAGCACCTCCCGCAGCGGGCGGTCGCCCGCCGTGCCGAGCAGGTCCATCCGGTCGCCGTGGTCCGCGGTGGCCAGGCGCAGCGCTCTCGTCATCGGTCCAGCACCTCGCGCAACGCCTCGAACTCCCGGACCCGGCCGTAGATTCGGTGCAGTTCCGTGCCCCTGCGGTAGCCGCTGAGCAGCGGACGGCGGCGCAGCTCCTCGGGATGGCGGCGGGTCAGCACGGACAGGGGCTGCCACCAGTCGAGGGTGGCCCGCGCCCACTGGCCGGGCCCGTCGTCGTCGAGCAGCCGGGCCGGGTTCTCCCGCGCCAACTTCCGGACGTCGTCGGTGAGTCCGCGGTAGTGGCCGCCGTAGTGCAGCAGCGCTGTCTCGTACACCTCGTACACGACTGTTCTCTCCCCCGGGCTGAAGCGGAACCGGCGCAGCAGTGCCGCGCGGTGACGGGCGGTGGCGGGCGAGGACGGTGGTGCGGCGAGGCCCGCCACCGCCGCTCGTCTGCCCTCGGTGTGGTCGAGGAACCGGTCGAGAAGCTGCCCGCAGCGCTCCTCCGTGCCCGGTGGCGGAGCGTCGAAGAGGGCGGTGAGCGGGGAGGCGCGCAGCAGTGCCGTGCGCAGCTCGTCGTCGACCGGCGTCGCCGACAGGGCGCGCCCGATCAGACCGTGACGGGCCATCAGATCACGGACGGTGCCCGAACCGCCCACGCCCTCCGCCATCAGACGTGCCGTCGGCGGGTCGTCCCGCAGGGCCAGTGCCGCCGCGACCATCAGCGGCTCCAGGCCCGTCGGCCCACGGTCCCCGAGGGGTGGGTCGGACAGCCGCAGCCTGGCCGCGGTGACGCGGGCCAGCCGTTCGAGGAGGACGACCGGGTCGTCGTCGCTCTCGGGCGGCGCGGCGGAGGTCGTCGGAGGCGGCAACGGGGTGCCGTCGGGCGCCGGTTCAGTGATGGCCCAGTGAAGGATGCGTACTACGGTGGCTGTCAGAGTCGTCATCGAGGTTCCGGATCGGACAGGGCGCCATCCAGTCGTCGGAGGAGGCGTAACAGGTCAGCACCCGCCGCCGCGAGGTCAGGTTGATCAGGGCGGCCACCTGCCAGGGGCGCCGGAAGGTGTCCCGGTGCAGGTCGATGTCGGTGCGGGACAGACCGATGGTGCGCTCGGTCTGGAACAGATGGGTGTGGTACCAGCCGACGAGCTGACGGTCGCCGAGTGTGCGGCTCATCGCGCGGAACGAGTCGCCGGTGAACGTGAAGTGCATCAGAGAGGCCCCCGAGTGCTCGGCGGGCAGCACCTCGTCGACGATCACCGCGTGCAGGGCGGGGTCGTCGGCCCGGCGGAAGGCCCGGCCGACCAGGAAGCCGCCCTCCTCGATCTCGGTCGACAGCTCCATCTCCATCAGGCTGCGCTGCACCCCGGTGCCGAGCAGCACGGTCACCGGCGCCCCGGTGTCGCTGAGCGTCACGCCGTACTCGGTCAGGTCGAGCAGCGGGATCTCGGGCTCGGCGGCCGGGCGGATGCCGAACGGCAGCCGGGTGGAGCGCGAGACGTCGATGTCGTCCGTGCCGTCCACCACCGGGGGCAGCCGCTGCGCCGACTCCCCGTCCTCGGGCGAGGGCAGCCCGGCGATCCGGAACGCCCACCGAGGCTCCTCGGGTGCGATCTCCCGCGCGAGCCGGGCGAGTACGGGGCCGACGAGAGAGTTGACGGAGTAGGGCTTCTGGTAGACCACGCGTCCCTCCATATGGATCGCGACATGGATGTACCCGAAGTCGGCGCGGAGATTGGTGAGGTGGAGATCCCCCTCATGGGTGTCGGTCTCGGAGGGTGCGGAGGTCGCGGGCGTCTCGGGCTCGTAGGTGTCGGGTCCGGGGTCGTTGCGCAGCATCAGCACGAAACGGGGGCGGCCCTTGAAGGGGGCCGTCTCCGCCGCGAACGCCGGTTTCAGCAGTGCGATCAGCGGTTCGGTGCGCACCAGTTGGCGCGCTTCGCCCTGGAAGAGCTCGATGTCAAGTGCCATCGGCCACCCCGTCCGTCCGCCGTATCCGCAGCGCGCCGACGCGCAGCGCGCCGTCGTCGGGGGGTGGGGCGGGCACCGGCGGCTTGCCCCCGATGGCCTCGATCATGGCCGCACCGTCCTCCGTCTGAGCCCAATATGCCGCGATTGGGTTGAAACTGTCCGAGATCTCGTAATTACGATACCCAGCCATGTCCACGAGCATCTGGCACAGTTGGCCGAAGTCCAGCGCGGGGCGCCAGGAGTGCGCCAGCACCCCCAGACACACCGCCCCCTCGGCCTCGGGGTACTGCGGATCGGGTCCCTTGATGTTGGGGTGGAAGATCGGGCTCAGCCAGAAGACGGCCGGGGCGACCAGCGGGAAGTCCGGGCCCAGCAGGATCAGCAGATTGTGCTTGTCCTGCGCCTCCGGACGCGGCAGCGCGCTCGCGCTCCGCTGGTCCGGGAGGCGTAAGCCCGGCCCTTTGAAGCGGATCTCGTAGTCGGTGGGGAACTCCGGGTCGTCGGTGTCGACGATCTCGAAGTCCTCGTGCTGGTCCGCGTACCGATGCATCTCCTCGCGCACCCGGATGATCGCCTGCATCCGCAACTCGGCGTGCCCGGCGGTCGCTTCGGGATACACGTTGAGCGTGTCGCCCTCGCGCACGCCCGCGTCGTGCAGGGACTGCGCGGGGTCCAGGCGGCGGAAACTGCCGTCCGGTTGCTGATGGTCGACGACGGTCCGCGGACGCCGCCCCATCCGGCCCTCGTAGTGCGCCAGCACGGCGGCGGCGATGTCCCGCACCGGGGTGATCGACGGCACGCCCGCCAGGTCGTAGGGCTGCTGGTCGGGTCCGTTGACCCGGAGCGCCTCCAGCAGATAGGGGCGGTGGTCGTACACCTCCTGGAGGATCTCCAGGTCCGCCGGGGCGCCCGCCGCGATCAGCCCGCCGCGCACGTCCTCGATCTGACCTAACGTCAGTTCCCGTGTCAGGGACATCGCGATCTGCCCCACCTGGGCCTCTTCGCCCTGGCTGACGAAGAACAGCTCGGCGCGGGTGTCGAGGCGGCGCACCTCCTCGATGAACGCCGCGTGGTGCGTGCTGCACACGAAGACCAGGGTCGGGTAGGTCTCCGGCTCCGTCGGCGGCGCGGGCGCCGGCGTCGGACCGGAGGGCGGCGGGCTGTGCCGCTCGGCGCGGGGCGGCTGCGGCGGCTCGGTGACCGGCTCCAGCGCCTCCACGGAGGCCCGGAACACCGCGTTGCCCGGGTACTCGTTGTGCGCCGCACGGGCCAGCAACGCCTCGCCGTCCACCAGCACGCCCGCGTCGATCAGACGGCGCACCTCCGACCAGTAGAACCGGGGGGCCAGTTCCGTGGACGGCAGGCGGGCCTCGCGGAAACCGATCGACCGCAGGACGATCTCGCCCTCCTGGGGGTTGATCACCCGCTCCAGCTCGTTGTACAGCTCGTCCCTCACAGGACACCCTCCGTCGTCGCGCACTGTGCCTCGTTCAAGTCGCCCTGTGTGCTGAGCCGTTTCCTGCCGACGGCAGCCAACTCGACGTACCGCAGCCCCGATCCGTCGCGTCGGACCACGGGCAGTACTTCACGTGGCGCCACCCCCAGTGCGCTCAGCCGCGCCGAGGCGGGCGCGGACCGCAGCCGGGAGGTGACGGCGCGCACCGCCGCCCGCCGCCGAACCGGCCTGCTGAAGCCTGCCCAGGTGAGCGGCTCTTCGTGCACGTCGATGTGGTCCAACAGGTCGGCCACCGTGGCCTCGTGGTCCAGCGGCAGCACCGGGACCGCCCCGGGCAGCCGCTCGTGCAACGGGCACTCCGGGTCGGGCCGCCCGCGCGGCGGGGTGCCGGACAGGGGCCCGGCGAGCCCGGCGGCGTCGACCCGCAACGGCGCGTCCGGCACCGACAGCCCCAGCAGCAGTCGTACGGCGAAGTCGGCGAGCCACGCGCCGACCAGCGCGGACACCGGAGCGGAGGCGCCCACCTCGGCGGCCGGATCGGGCGCGGCGCACGACCAAGGGTCGTCCCGCACCGCACGCTCGGCCGGACCGAGACCACAGGCCCGGCAGCGCCCGCCCGGCGGGTACCAGGCGACCTCGCCGCCCCACGCGTGCGTGCCGCCGTCGAGCATGCCGGTCCCGGCGAGCGTGCACCGCCCGGCCAGGGAGATCCGGGCGGCCCGGCTGTCCAGCGCGCTCACCACCAGGTCCGCCTCCCGGAGTTCGGCCAGTCCGGCCCCGGAGACATGCGGCGCCTCACGGGCGTCCACGACCGTGCCGGGCGCGAGGTCCGCCAGCGCCTGGGCCAGCACCCGCGCCTTGGGCCGGCCCACGTCCCCCGCCCGGAACAGCGGGCAGCGGCTGAGGTTGCTCACCGCGACCGTGTCCGGATCGCACACCACAAGGCGGCCCAGACCCGCGAGGGCCAGCGTCTGGGCCACCGTGTTGCCGAGCGCGCCGGCGCCCGCGAGGACGACCGTCGCCTCGGCGAGCCTCCGCTGGTCCCAGCCCGGGATCAGCGCGTGCCGCGCGAACCGGTCGCCGGTCACCTGGGGTCCCGCAGGGAGTTGAGCATCAGACACGGCACCCCGGGATGCTGGGCCTTCCAGTCGTCGTAGCAGACCAGGCCGTGGTCCGGGTCGCGGTGGACGGCGCTCGCGCAGTTCGGCGCGTCCGGCGCGCAGGTGCAGTGGATGACCACCTCGTCCGGCCGGAAGGTGTGCCCGCACACCCAGCAGCGGTGCCGGGTCGGGGCCCCGTCGCCCGGCCCCGGGTGGAGCCGCAGCAGCGGGTGGTCCCGGTGCAGCCGCACGGTGTTCAGCTCCGGCGGGGGCGGATTCGCCTCGTCCACGCCTCGGTGGAACAGTTCGGCCGCGGCGGAGGAGTGGCCGCCCGCCGCGGGGTTCAGACAGTCGAGGCGTCGACTGCGGTGCTTGAGAACGACGCCGGGCCCGGTCTCCGCGCGCTCGATGGAGATCTGTTCGCCCAGCCGGAAGGAGTGATGGCAGACCGGGCAGGTGGTCCCGGCCGAGCCCAGCTTGCGCAGCAGCTGCGAGGTGACGACGGTGACCTCCTCGCCGGGCTCGCCGTCCGGCTGGGGCACGTCCACCGCCTCGCGGCGCCCGCCCGCCTGCCCCAGCAGGAAGTCGTACGCCGCCGGGCTGGGTCCGCCCCCGGCCGCCTCCCGCGCCTCCGCCTCCGCCTGCTCCCGCGCCTGACTGCGCCGCCGCCGCTCGGCCACGTTCACCCCGGCGGGCACATGCACACTCACGGTGCGGGGCCGCTGCTCGCTCATCGGCCGCCGCCCTTCTGACCGTGCCGCCCGGCCGTCCGGCGTGTGACGGCCCGCTGATCGGAGGTCGTGTGCAGGCGCTGGGCGGGTTGATCGTTCTTCGGGCGCAGCTCCAGGTTCCGCAGCTTGTTCGTCGCGTGTCGCCCGGGGTCACGCCGTCCGGCCGCCCGGTGCGGCCCCCGCGCTCGCCGGCGCGTCATACGGCGTCGCTCTCCCGCACCCGCACCGCGCGCCGCAGGTCCGGTAGCCCGCGGACACCCAGCCCCACACCCGCCCGGCCCAGCTGGAAGGCCTTCTCCCAGGACTCGCCGAGGGCCAGCGCCGCGTAGTAGTCCCGGCAGAACGCCAGCGCGTCCTCGTCGTTCAGCTTCGCCGGGGCGCCGACGACCTCCCCCACGAAAGGTCTGACGACGTCCAGATACCGGCCCAGGTGACAGGCGTTGAGGACGGCGACCGTGACTCCGCCCACCGCGTCGAGGACCGCGGCGAGCGCCTTCGCGCTCACCGGGGCGACCGAGCCGTCCTCCTCCTCCAGCAGCAGATCGCCGTCGGCGGAGCCGTGCCCGCCGAAGTGCAGGACGTCCGGCCTGTGTTCGGTGAGCGCGGGAATCAGATCGCGGCGCCGGGTCGCCGCCGACAGCCTGATGTCGAGGACGCGGCGACGTCCCCGGCGGGCGGCTTCCTCGATGGTGCGGTACTCGTGCCGCAGCTGGAGCCTGGACGCCTCCCGGGGGCCCGCCAGCAGACACAGCACGGTCAGCCGGTCGTCCGGCGATCCGCCCGGCGTCCGAGGGTCAACCGACCGGCTCAGCACCTCGTTCGTCGGGAAGTCCTGGTGCGCCGCCCGGACGAGGTCCTCCAGCGTGAAGCCGAACGCCCCGTGCTCGATCGTCAGACAGATCCGGAACCAGTGACCGAGCGGCGCCTGGGAGCCCCCGAAGGGCGGCAGTCGGGTCAGATCGGCACCCAGCCCCCGCAGCAGCAGCTCCGCGGTGAGCGGATCGGCGTACAGCTCCGCCAGTACGCGCAGCACCCCGTCCCGCTGCAGCCGCCCCGCCGTCAGTGCCCCCATGCGTGCTCCCCCCAGCCTCAGGTGATTCGACTGTACCGGGCCGGCTCGTACCCCCGACTGGCCTTTCACCAACAGGAGTTGATCATCCGTCAGGAACTGGTGAACGCCGAGTGCACTCATTTCGGTGCTCTGCCTGAAGCACCGCTCGCGTGGGCAGCGTTCTGTGATAGTTGGTGTCCGGGAGGGCTACGGGGAGGAGACACGGGGGTGGCGGAGTTCCGGGGCCGAAGGCCCGGGTCGGGGGACGGGGTGGAGGCGGTCTTCAGTCTTGAGGAGGACACCGGGGAGCGGGGGCGCCTGGAGCAGCCGCCCTTCCGGACGCGGCGGTATCGCCGGCTGCCCGGCCGGCATCCGGTGATGATGCAGGAGGCCGTCGGGCCCGAGGCCGAGGGGCGCATGCGACGGCACTTCGAACTCTTCGGCAGCCTCGCGGACTTCCACGGCGCGCAGCTGCCGCGCCAGCTCACCCATGTCCTCGCCTACGACGACTCCACCCGCCCGCACCGGCTGCTCCTGGACGGCCGCGGCGTCCCCCTGTCCGGTTTCGAGACCCCTGACGTGCTGCACGGACCAGGGCTGCGCAGTGTGGTGCGGGACCTCTTCGAAGCCGTCGCCGGGCTGCACGAACCCCGCCTGGTGCACGGCCGGATCAGCCCCGAGCACCTGTGGTGGGACCCGGCCGACGGACTCCAGCTCGGCGGTCTCGACGGAGCCGTGTACGCCACCGAGCCGCTGCCCGACCGCCCGGCGACCGCGTGGGACGCGCCCGGATTCCGGCCCGGCCTCCCCGCCTCCGCCGACCAGGACGTGCTCAGCGCCGCCCTCGTCGCGTTCTGGATGGCCACCGGCGAGACCCTGCCGCGCGGCTCCTCCCGCGAACACATCCACGCCGCCCTCGACCAGGGCCACGAGGAATGGCTCCAGGAACTCCTGCGCGCCGCCTTCCCGTTGGGCTCCGCCGTCTCCCCGCCCGCCCGTGAACTGGCCCGCCGCCTCGTCGACGGCGTCCCGCCGAGCGGCCTGTTCGAGCGGCCCCTCGCGGAACAGGCCAGACGCCGCGAGACCCTCGCCCGCGAGGAGTTCCGCGCCCTGCGCGCCCGCCAGCGCACCGGCGCCGGCCGTCTGCGGGCCAACGGCTACGCCCCGCCCGCCGCCCGCGCCCCGGGCCGGTGGCGACGGCTGGCGCGACGGCTGCGGATCGTCGCCGACCGGCCGCTGCCCACCCTCGGCCCCGTCGAGTGCCCCATGTGCCTGCGGGCCCTGAACTGGGACACGGCCGAGCGGGTCGTCCTCGACGCCTCCGGCGGCATGCTGCCCGAGGCCGACCTGCCCACCCACTCCGCCGCCGAGCGGGACGCCCAGCTCGCCCGCACCTATGTGGTCTGCCCCGGCAACGACGACGTGCCCCAGCACGAACTCCCCTACCGCTACCCGTTGTTCGGCACCGAACCGGTCCGCATCGGACTCGTCGGCGCCTCCAGCACCGGCAAGTCCCATCTGCTGGCCGCGATGATCGACCAGGCCCGCAAGTCCACCGTCATGGCCCGCTACGGCCTGCGCGTGGAGGCCCTGGACCCCCAGCGCTACCACCTCTACCTCAACGAGGTCGTCGCCCCCTTCATCGACGGCCGCGAGGAACTCGTCGCCACCGCCGACCGCCCCGAACTGCGCTACTCCACCGGCCTGGTCGTCACCGACGAGCACTCCGGCCGCTCGCACAGCGTCGTCTTCTTCGACGTGGCCGGCGGCCGGCTCGAACGCCCCGGCCGCGAGTCCGACTTCCTCAACCGGCTCAGCGCCCTGCTCTGCGTCGTCGACCCGACCCGCGTGTACGGCCTGACCTCCCAGGGCGGTACGACCGGACGCGACCCGGCGTTCGAGCACGTCCGCCAGCGGCTGCGCCAGCAACAGGCCAACCCCGCCCTGCCGTTCCTGCCGGTCCCCTGCGCCCTCGTCGTCACCAAGAGCGACCTGCTGCGCTTCCGCGGCTACCGCGAGATCGACGGCTGGCTGCACGAGAAGCCGGACGCCGAAGGCGACCTGAGCAGCGTGGAGCGGGAGAGCGAGGACGTGTACGCCTTCCTCGGCGCCCGCGGCGGCGGCGACTGGCTGCAACTCGCGGGCGAATGCCAGGGCTCCACCCTGCACCTCGCCTCCGCGACCGGGACCGGCCCCCGCGCCCAGGCCGACCAGGCCGCCGCCCGCCGCTTCGACGAGGCGCTGTTCCGACAACACCGGGTACTGCGACCCCTGTTGGCGCTGCTCGCCATGAAGGGCGTCATGACGGGGCCGGCCGCCGACGCCCTGTTGCTCGGACGGGGGCCCGGCACATGAGCCTGCCCGCGCGGGGCGGCCCCCGCGCCGACATCACCGTCTACCAGTGGTCCGAGCGCTCCCTCACCGGCCGCGGCGACGTCGGCCCGGTCGCCACCTCCCTCGACCGCGAGGCCCTGCTGCGCTGGAACAGCCGGATCGAGCACATGGTGTGGGCCACCCAGGAGCACCCCGGTGACACCGCACCGGGCTTCGTCTACCTGCGCCACGACCACGAGGCCGCAGTCCTGCGCAAACTCCCGGTCCGCGACCCGCACGGCCGGGCCGGGTCCACCCTCACCTACGTCCTGACCGGCCCGGCCGCCGGCATCGACCTGCACCTCGCGCTCGCCGCCTGCCGCAGCGACTGGGACGACTGGCTGCCGCCGCCCGTCCGGCAGAGCGCCCTGCTCGACGGCCAGGCCGCCCGGGGGAGCGGCGCCGAGCGGCTGGAACGGGTCCCGCTGGACCTCGTACGGCAGTTGCTGATCGACGAGCAACACCTCCTCGGCGTCCTCGACACGGCGGCCGATGAGGTGCCCGACGACCTGCTGGTGCGACTCGTCGAAGCGGTCATGGACGAACCCGGGGCGCCGCTCACGGTGGTCGGTTCACCGGTCGACGGCGAGGTCGTCGTGCACGCCCTGGCCGGCCTGCTGGGCCGGGTGGTGCTGGGCAGCTGGGGCTTCGCCACCCGGGAGGAGAACGACGGGGCGAAGGACCTGCCCCAGTTCGTCTTCGTACGCGGCGACGGCACCGGGACCCGGCACTCGGCCCGGCGCCGCATCGACGTCAAGGCCGACCCCGGCCCGCCCGGCCCCCTGCGCGACCAGGCCGCACGCCTCGTCGCCTTCCAGCGGCGCCGCGGTGCCGACGCCCTCACCCGGCTGCTCCCGGACCAGCCGATGGCCAGCGCCTCGAAGATCCGTGAGTGGGCGTCCGGACACCAGGTGGCGCCCGGACTCATGACCGATGTGATGAGCCTGCTGGAGGCGGCACCGAGCGGTGACCTGTCGGACCGCGAGGACGCCTACCTGCGCAGCGCCACCGCGATCCCCCGGATACAGCTGGAACTCGACCGCGCCACCGAGGGCCAGCTGGCCCGGCTCATGGCCCTGTGGCGCCCCGACACGCTCGAACTCCAGCCCTACCGGCATCTGCGGGACGAGATCCACACCTGGGCCCTGCACCGCTGCTTCGACGGCGGCGGCCCGGACCTGCTGCGCGAGCTCACCGTGGCGCCGCCGGGCGGGCGGGTGGTGTTCCGCGTGATGGAGGAGCGGCTGGAGAGCGCCGCGCGCAGACACGCGAGCTTCGACGTGCTGCCCCTGCTGCGGATCGCCCTGCGCATCGGCGTCGCCGACAGCGTGCTGAACGACATGGTCCGCGTGCTCGTGGCCCGCTTCAGCATGACGTTCCTGCTGGGCGAGGTCGACCGGATCAGCCGGATCGCCCCGGCCCAGGCCCGCGTCCTGCTGGAGAGCTGCACCGGGCACCGCGGCGGCAAGGAGCGCCTCAACCCCTTCGACGCCCTGCGCCGCACCCAGTTCCACGCCGAGGCCGTGGACCGGATGGCGCCGCAGAACCCGTGGCAGGCGGTGCATCTGTACCGGCTGCTGCTGCTCTGCACCCTGGGGGCGCAACTGGGGCAGCGGGACGTACTGGAGGTGCTGGACGCGGCGGGGCGCAACCCGTCGCCCGCTCTGCTCCAGGCGCTGCTCGACAGCTGTCGGCGCGGGAAGGCGCAGGACACCGTCCAGGGCGTCGTCGTCCAGCAGTACTTCCAACAGCATCTGCCCGGCCGGCCGCACGACGGGGATCACGGCTCCGACCGCCGTGGTCCCCGGTACTGAGGGAGAGGTCTTGTCCAGCAGGAAACCCGACACCCACCAGCCCGCGCCCCCGGCGCCCGAACCCTCCGTGGCGCTGCGGGCCGCCGCCGACCGGCTGACCGAGCTGGCCGGCGAGTGCCCCGAGGAGAGCACCGGGCGCTCCGTCCTGACCTGGATCGCCGACGACGCCCGGGCCGGCGGCCGGGCCCTGTCCGGCGTCAACCTGCTGCACGCCTATCCGCCCGAGGTGCTGGTGCCGGACGAGGAGCCGCGCAACAGCGGGCTGATCGCCGTCGTGTCCACCGCGCGGGACGTGTCCGTGTTCCTGCCGATCGTGCTGACATGGCTCTCCCTGTGGTTCGCCTTCCAGGACTTCCAGGACTCGGCGAAGGGCACCAACTTCCTGAAGCTGTGGGCCTCCGGCTTCGGCGGCACCGCGGTCCTGCTCGTGGTGCTGCTCATCGGCGGCGTGGTCCTCGCCACGATGTGGCTGCAACGCCTGGAGTGGGCCGCCGAGCACGAGGCGTCCCGCACCCGGCTGCGCACCCTGGTCGGCGGCGAGCTGACCCTCCTCACCATGGAGCTCTCCAAACACGCGGTCCTGGAGGCCCAGGTCGTGCCGGCCGGCCAACTCGTCGGCATCGCACGGGACATCACCCGCAGCACGGCCGAACTCTCCCGCACCCTCTCCGACAGCGCCGACCGCATGGAGCGGATCTTCGCGCCAGGACCGGAGGGCACCTTCGTCACCGCCCTCGACCAATGGACGCGTTCCGCGGGCGAGTTGGGCGAGATGGGTCGCTCCCTGACCGTGCCGCACCAACTCCTGCGCGACTTCGCCAAGATGCGCGACGACCTGCGCGGCGACGAACAGGCAACCCGGGAGTCCCTCACCCGTCTCCTCGCCGAACTGCGCCGCGCGGCCGGCAGCTCCCAGGAGGCCAACCGGGTGCACGCCACCGTCGCCGACGAGGTCACCGAGACCACCCGCAGGGTCGGTGAGGCCATGGGCGTCCTCAACGACAACAGCGAGCGGATGTACGCCTACATGGACGCCCTGGAGCGGGTGCTCGCGCTGTTGCAGAACGGGGGCGGGGCCGGCGGGTACGGCTCCGGCCCCGGCCCGATGTCGAACTCCGGCGGCCCGTCCACGGGCCCGCACGGCGGCCCCTCCAACGGCCCCTACAACGGCAACGGGCATCCCGGCGGCGGCTCCCGCGGGCCTGCCGTCGCGGCGCCGCCTCCGCCGCCCGCGCCACCCCGCCCCCGCACCGACGGTCTTGACACCACGGGCCCCGACACCGGAGCCGCGACGCCGCCGCCCCGCCGGCCCGGTGACGACTGGTACAACGGGGAACAGCGGTGAGGCGACGCCCCCAGGGCGCCGGTATCGCCCCGCGCCATCTCGCGGGCTGGCTCTTCGCGGACCTGTTCCTGGTGCTGTTCCTGGTCGTACTCGGCATGGTCGCCTCGGACGGCACCGGTGCGGCGGGGGCCAAGAAGTCCCCGAAGCCCTCGTCCTCGCCGTCGCCCTCCGCCTCGCCGTCCCCCTCGCGCACGGCGAAGGGACCGACAGGCCTCGACCCGAAAGGGCACACCATCGCCGTGTCCCTGTCCTCGGGCGCGACGGGACGCGCCTCCGGCAAGGGAAACAACCTCAACGCCGCAGACCGCAAGAAGATCGTCGCGGCCCTAGACAAGGAGATGCGCGCGAGCGGGGACGGGCGCCGGATCGGCATGGTCATCACCTTCGGCGTCGCCCCGCAGTCGATGCTCGGCGCGGCGACCGACCTCGCGGAGGACGTCAACGCCACCCTCAAGTCCCGCCGCCCCCAGGCCTTCTGCGGCGGAAACGTCGGCACGCGCCCGTTCTGGTCCGGGGGATCGGCGGACCGGGTGGAGATAGAGCTGTACTACATCAACGCGTGCGAGGGGCAGGGCTGAGGTGCGGGCCGTCGACCGGCGCGGCCGCCCGCCGCGCCTCAGTCCCGCAGTCGGGGGATCTCGATCGCGGGGCAGCGGTCCATCACCATGTCGAGTCCCGCCGCACGCGCACGGTCGTACGCCGCCTCGTCGATCACGTCGAGCTGGAACCAGACCGCCTTGGCGCCCTTGGCGATCGCCTCGTCGACGACCGGGCCGGCGAGATCGCTGTTGACGAAGACATCGACCACGTCCACGTCGAAGGGGATGTCGGCGAGCGAGGCGTAGCCCTGTTCGCCGTGCACGGTCTCCGCCTTCGGATGCACGGGCACGATCCGCTTGCCGTAGCGCTGGAGCACCTCGGCCACGCCGTACGCCGCGCGCCGCCGGTTCGAGGACAGGCCGACCACCGCCCAGGTGTCGCCGCTCTCGGTGAGCATCTTGCGGACCGTCGCTTCGTCTCCGTACACCGTGGGTCTCCTGGAGGGTCTCCGTTGCTGTGGCGTCCCGCACAACAGCGCACCACTCCCGCGGATTCCCCGGTACGACGTCCCGCGCGCACCCCTGACCCACCGGCCCGCGCACCTCGCCGCACCCGCCACCCTGTCCGGAATCCGCGCCACCTGCCTGCGGACGGCCGCCGTCCCGCCTACGCTCACCCCGTGCTGCGCATCATCGACGCCCGAACCGGCGACCCGGTCGAGGCCGCCCCCGCCCGCCGTGGCCTGACCCGTGTCGAGGCGCATGTGCCGGGCCTCGACGACACCGCCCCGCGGGTGCTGCTCGTCGCCGACACCCTCGTACGCGCCCTCGAACTCGGCGGCACGCCGGTGTGGGCGCTGCTCGACAGCGCGGAGCAGCGGCCCGAGGTACGGGCGGCCGCCGCGGCGCTCGGCGTCCGGCCCTTCGAGGACGGCCGGGAGGCGGGCAGAGGGCTCGGCGGGGCGCAGGCCGTCCATGTGGTGGCGGAGGACGGCACCGCTCCGGACACGGAGGGGATCCGGGTCGCCGTCGCCGCCGTCGACGGGCCGGCGGAGGGCGTCGACCCCGACGTACTGCGGCTCGCCCTGCTGTCGACGCGCCGGGACCTGACCGCACGGCTCGACGTGACCGCCCTCCAGGACGCCCGCGCCACCCTCGTACGGTGGCGCCGCGCCGTCGCCGCGTGGGCGCGCGAGCCGTCCCGGCCGGTCCCCGACGAGGTGCGCGCGGAACTGCGCACGGCCTGGGAGGACGACCTCGACGTACCCGGCGTCCTCCGGGTCCTGAGGTCGGTCGAGACCTCGGGCCTCCCGTCCGGTGCCCGCTTCGAGACGTACGCCTACGCGGACCGGCTCCTCGGTCTCGAACTCACCCGCGACCTGGGAGCGCCCGCATGATCGCGCGCGCCGGAGCGGGCCCGCTGCGCCGTCTGGTCGTGCTGCGGCACGCGAAGTCGGCCTGGCCCGAGGGTGTGCCGGACCATCGGCGGCCGCTCGCCCCGCGGGGCCGCCGGGACGCCCCGGCCGCGGGCCGCGCGCTCGCCGAGGCCGACTGCCTGCCCGATCTCGCCCTGTGCTCCACCGCCGTACGCGCCCGTCAGACCTGGGAGCTGGCCGCCGCCCAGTGGGGCACCCCGCCCCCGGTCCGCCATGACGCCCGGCTCTACGGCGCCGACGTGCCCGAACTCCTGGAGGTCGTGCGCGAGGTGTCCGCCGAGGTCGAGACGCTGCTGCTGATCGGCCACAACCCGGGTCTGGAGGACCTCGTCCTCCAGCTCGCGGGCGACGGCCTCGACGACACCCTCGACACGGTCCGGGTGAAGTTCCCGACGTCGGCGATCGCGGTCCTGGCCTGGCGCGGGGCGGCCTGGGAGGGCCTGGCCCCGGGAACGGCGCTGCTGACGGCGGTGACGGTGCCGCGGGGGAAGAAGGCACGGTGAGCAGGCGGCACGATCGGTGAGCCACATCACCCGTGCGGGCGACCCGAGCCGATGCGCATAGGCTGGCCCGATGCAGGACGAGTACCGCACAGTCGCCCACGCGGGCGTGCACGAGACCGAGGTCAACCGCTCCCGCTTCCTGTGCGCCCTCGCCCCCGCGGCCACCGAGCAGGAGGCCCAGGACTTCGTCGCGGCCGTCCGCAAGGAGCACGCCGACGCCACCCACAACTGCTTCGCCTACGTCATCGGCGCCGACGGCGCGATCCAGAAGGCGAGCGACGACGGCGAACCGGGCGGCACCGCCGGCGTCCCCATGCTCCAGATGCTGCTGCGCCGCGACATGCGCTACGTCGTCGCCGTCGTCACCCGGTACTACGGCGGCGTCAAGCTCGGCGCCGGCGGTCTCATCCGCGCCTACGGAGGCGCGGTCGGCGAGGCTCTGGACACCCTCGGCACGATCACCCGCCGCCGCTTCCGCCTCGCCACCGTCACGGTCGACCACCAGCGCGCGGGCAAGGTCCAGAACGACCTCCGCGCCACCGGCCGCGAGGTCCGTGCAGTCCGCTACGGCGAGGCGGTCACCATCGAGATCGGCCTCCCGGACGCGGACGTCCCCGCCTTCGCGGCGTGGCTCGCGGACGCGACCGCCGGGACGGCAGGGTTCGAACTGGGTGGAGAGGCATACGGAGATGCCTGAAATGCAGGTGACCGCCCGTGTTGTCAGACCCGGCCGTTAGTCTCGGGGATCATGAGACTGCTGCACACTTCCGACTGGCATCTCGGCCGGGCGTTCCACCGGGTCAACATGCTCGGCGCGCAGGCCGAGTTCATCTGTCACCTGGTCGCCACCGTGCGTGAGCGCGGCGTGGACGCCGTGACCGTGTCGGGAGACGTGTACGACCGCGCGGTGCCGCCGCTGGCCGCGGTCGAGCTGTTCGACGACGCGCTGCACCGGCTGGCCGACCTCGGTGTGCCGACGGTGATGATCTCCGGGAACCACGACTCGGCGCGCCGGCTCGGGGTGGGCGCGGGGCTCATCGACCGCGCGGGCATCCATCTGCGGACCGAGCCGTCGGCGTGCGGCACCCCGGTGGTCCTCGAGGACGCGTTCGGTGCCGTGGCCTTCTACGGCCTGCCCTACCTCGAACCCGCCCTGGTGAAGGACGAGTTCGGGGTCGAGAAGCCCGGCCACGAGGCGGTGCTGGCCGCCGCCATGGACCGCGTCCGCGCCGACCTCGCCACCCGCGCGCGCGGCACCCGCTCGGTCGTCCTCGCCCACGCCTTCGTCACCGGCGGCGAGGCCAGCGACAGCGAACGGGACATCACCGTCGGCGGGGTCGCCGCCGTACCGGCCGCCGTCTTCGACGGCGTCGACTACGCGGCGCTGGGTCATCTGCACGGCTGCCAGACCCTCACCGACCGCGTCCGTTACTCCGGCTCGCCGCTGCCCTACTCCTTCTCCGAGGCTGACCACCGCAAGAGCATGTGGCTCGTCGACCTCGACGCCGAGGGGGCGGTGACCGCCGAGCGCGTCGACTGCCCGGTGCCGCGCGCGCTGGCCCGCGTGCGGGGGACGCTGGAGGAGCTGCTCGCCGACCCGGACCTCACGCGGCACGAGGAGGCGTGGGTCGAGGCGACCCTCACCGACACCGTCCGCCCCGCCGACCCCATGGCCCGCCTCACCGAGCGCTTCCCGCACACCCTCAGCCTCGTCTTCGACCCCGAGCGCGCCCCCGACGACCCCGAGGTGTCCTACGCCAGGCGGCTCGCGGGGCGCAGCGACCAGGAGATCGCCGAGGACTTCGTCTCCCATGTGCGGGGCGCGGGACCCGACGAGGACGAACAGGGAGTACTGCGGGAGGCGTTCGACGCGGTACGGACGGACGAGACCGTGCGGGAGGTGGCGCGGTGAGGCTGCACCGGCTCGACATCACCGCGTTCGGACCGTTCGGGGGCGCTCAGAGCGTCGACTTCGACGAGCTGTCCGTCGCCGGGCTCTTCCTGCTCCACGGACCGACCGGCGCGGGCAAGACCTCCGTCCTGGACGCCGTCTGCTACGCGCTGTACGGCTCCGTCCCTGGCGCCCGCCAGACCGGCCAGGGCCTCACCCTGCGCAGCGACCACGCCGCGCCCGGCACACGCACGGAGGTCCGCCTCGAACTGACCGTCGCCGGACGCCGGTTGGAGATCACCCGCCAGCCGCCCTGGGAGCGCCCGAAGAAACGCGGCTCGGGCAGCACCCTCGACAAGGCCCAGAGCTGGCTGCGCGAGTACGACGCCCGGACCGGCGCCTGGAAGGACCTCAGCCGTTCCCACCAGGAGATCGGCGAGGAGATCACCCAACTCCTCGGCATGAGCCGCGAGCAGTTCTGCCAGGTCGTCCTGTTGCCGCAGGGCGACTTCGCCCGCTTCCTGCGCGCGGACGCCGAGGCGCGCGGCCGGCTGCTGGGGCGCCTCTTCGACACCCACCGCTTCGCCGAGGTCGAGAAGCGTCTGGCCGATCGCCGCCGCGCCACCGAGGCACAGGTCCGCGACGGGGACACCGAGCTGCTGGCCGACGCGCACCGCATGCAGCAGGCGGCGGGCGACGCGATGGCACTGCCGGACGCCGCACCGGGGGACCCGGGCCTCGCCGACGCCGTCATGAGCGCCGCCGCCGTCGCCCGCAGCACCGCCCGCGAGCAGCTCACCATCGCCCACAGCCGCCTCACGTCCGCCGAGTCCGCGCAGGCGGCCGCCGAGCGCACGCTGGGAGACGTACGCGAAGTGGCCCGGCTGCAACAGCGGTTCGGCGAGGCGCGGCAGCGGGCCGCGCTGATGGAGGAGCGGTCCGACGGCTACCGGCAGGCACTGGCGCGCATGGAGCGCGCCCGCAAGGCCGAGGCCGTGGCGCCGGCGCTGGAGCTCCGGGAGGCCGCCGACGCCGAGCACGGCCGGGCGGCCGCAGCGCAGGAACGCACGCGTGCGCTGCTGCCGGACACCTTCGCCGACGCCGGCGCGGCCGGGCTCGCGTCCGCCGCCCGCCGGGCCGCCGAGGAGCTGGGCGGGCTGGAGTCGGCCCGGCGGGCCGAGCAGCGGCTGGCCGAACTGGTCGCGGAGCGGGCCGGCCTCGACCGGCAGGAGCGTGCCGACGACGACGTCCTGCGTGAGGCGGACGACTGGCTCGCCGGGTGGGAGGCGACCCGCGGCGGGCTCCAGGCCCGTATCGACTCCGCCCAGGAGGCGGCGACCCGGGCCGAGCAGCTCGGGGTGCAGCGCGAGCCCGCGCAGCGGCGGCTGGGCGCGGCGCGGCTGCGGGACCAGCTGGCCGGTGACACCGACACGGCCGCCGAACAGGTCCGGCTCGCGCAGGTGGACGCGCTGACGCTCAAGGCCCGCTGGCTGGAGGTCAAGGAGCGGCGGCTCAACGGCATCGCCGCCGAACTCGCCGCCCAGCTGACGGACGGCGCACCCTGCGCGGTCTGCGGGGCGACCGAGCACCCGGCCCCCGCCCGCAAGGACGCCGGGCACGTCGGCCGGGAGGCGGAGGAGCGGGCGCTGGCCGCCTACCAGCAGGCGGAGGAACGGCACAGCGAGCAGGAACAGCGCCTGGGCGTCGTACGCGAGGCACTCGCCGCCGCCACGGCGGAGGCCGGTGACGCCTCCACCGAGCAACTCGCCTCAGCCGCCGAGGAGTTGGAGCGTCTCTACGCCCAGGCTCGGCACGCCGCCTCGGACCTGCACCCCGCGCACGAGGAGCTGCGCCGGGCCGAGCAGGAGCACGAGCGGCGCACCGCGGTGCGCCAGGAGGCCGCGGTACGGGCCGCGTCCCGAGTCGGGCACCGGGACCGCCTGGACCGCGAACGGGGTGTGCTGGAGGAGGAGTTGACGCAGGCGCGCGGCACCCTCGACAGCGTCGCCGCCCGCGCCGACCAACTGGAGCGGCAGGTCAGGCGGCTCACCGACGCCGCCGACGCGGCCCGCGTCGCCGAGGACACCGCCCAGCGGCTCAAGGACGCCGACGCCCGGCTGGCCGACGCCGCGTTCCGGGCCGGCTTCGACACCCCGCAGGCCGCGGCGCAGGCGCTCCTCGACGACGCGGCCCATCGCGACCTGCAACGGCGGCTCGACGACTGGCAGTCGCAGGAGGCCGCCGTACGGGCCGTCCTCGCCGAACCCGACACCGCGGCCGCCGCCCAGCAGCCGCCCGCGGACCTCGCCGCCGCCGAGCGGGCCGCCGCTCTCGCCGCCCAGCGGGTGCGCGACGCGGCCTCCGCGCGCGACGCCGCCGCCCGGCGCTGCGCCGACCTCGACCGGCTCTCCGCGCGCGCGACCGTGTCCGTGCGCCGTCTCGCCCCGCTGCGCGAGGAGTACGACCGGGTGGCCCGCCTCGCCTCCCTGACCGCGGGCACCTCGGCGGACAACGAACGCAAGATGCGCCTGGAGTCCTACGTGCTGGCCGCGCGCCTGGAACAGGTGGCCGCCGCCGCGACCGTGCGACTGCTGCGGATGTCCTCCGGGCGGTACACCCTCGTCCACTCCGACGACCGGGCCGGACGTGGCCGCAGCGGGCTCGGGCTGCATGTCGTCGACGCCTGGACCGGCCGGGAGCGGGACACGGCCACGCTGTCGGGCGGTGAGACGTTCTTCGCCTCGCTGGCCCTCGCCCTCGGCCTCGCGGACGTCGTCACCGACGAGGCGGGCGGGGTGCGGCTCGACACGCTCTTCATCGACGAGGGCTTCGGCAGCCTCGACGACCAGACCCTCGACGAGGTCCTCGACGTGCTCGACTCACTGCGCGAGCGGGACCGCAGTGTCGGCATCGTGAGCCATGTGGCCGACCTGCGGCGGCGTATCCACGCCCAGTTGGAGGTGGTGAAGGGCAGAGCCGGATCGACGCTGAAGGTGAGGTCAGCGGCCCAGCGGTCGGCGCGGCAGGGGTGAGGAGTAGACGACGCTCGTCGTCACCGCGCCCAGTGCGCCGATCTTGCCCGACACCTCCTCCAGGTGCCGCATCGACCGTGCGGCGACCTTGATGACGAAGCAGTCGTCGCCCGTGACATGGTGCGCCTCCAGGATCTCGGGCGTTGCCTCCAGCAGGTCGTGGAACGGCTTGTAGTTGCCGTTCGGATAGCGCAGCCGCACGAACGCCAGGATCGGCAGCCCCAGCCGGTCCGGGTCGACGACCGCCGCGTATCCCTGGATCACGCCCGCCTCCTCCAGCCGGCGCACCCGTTCCGTGACCGCGCTCGGGGACATGGAGACGGCACGGGCGAGCTCGGCGAAGCTGGCCCGGCCCTCCCGCTGGAGGACATCGAGGATGCGCCAGTCGGTGGCGTCCGGGGAAAACTCGGTCATGCCGGAGAGATACCAGGGGAATCACCGGCGGATCAAGCGGAACGCCGGGGATCACCACTTCAATGACGTGATCGACCGACGTAGATTTCTGGATGTGGGGAGGGCGACGAGGCCCGACGAGAAGCCCCGCGAGCCGTGTCAGGGAAAGGCCATCGCATGAGCAGCGTCAGCACGAACACCGTCAACCCCGTCCTGCGCGTCGCCCCGGCGGCCCCGGCCGAGGCTGCCGCCTACTTCCGTGCGAGCCTCGTCTTCCACGCCGACGTCTCCGACGTCGCCGCCGCGCTCTCGGCCGGGGGCGACCCCGGTTTCGTCGTCCTGGACTCCCGCTCCACCGAAGCCTGGGACCAGGGCCACATCCCCGGCGCGGTCCACCTGCCGACCGCCCTCGTCCCCGAGCAGGCCGAGCGACTCCTCGACAAGTCCGTGCCGGTCGTGACGTACTGCTGGGGCCCCGGCTGCAACGGCGCCACCCGCTCGGCCCTCGCCCTCGCCGAACTCGGCTACCAGGTCAAGGAGATGCTCGGCGGCTTCGAGTACTGGGCGCGCGAGGGCTTCGAGTTCGAGACCTGGGAGGGCAAGGAGCGCCGTGACGCGGACCCGCTGACGGCGCCGGTGGACGCGGAGAACTGCGGCTGCTGAGCCGGGTCACCGGACGTCGATGAATCGCAGATTCCGGTCTTCCTGTGAACGGGCGCCACGCACTGTCATGTACCAGGTAGATTCCGCGCCATGGTGCGATACGCGGAGCCGGGCGTGGCGGAGTGGGTGGAGTCGGGCGGCGGGCCGCTCATAGCGGTCCCGGAGACCGTGCTCCCGTTCTGGGCGGGCGCCGACGGGGACGAGACCGCCTCGGACTACGACCGGGCCTGCGAGGTCGACGGACACGTCGGCCTACTGCCGGTGGGTGACAGCGCGGCGCTGGTGTTCGGCGACGAGCCCGCCTCCACCACCTATCTGCCGGACCGCGGCCTCTTCGTACGGTGGTCGGCGGCCGAGTCCGAGGAGCAGCTGCTCGCGGAGGTGCCGGCCGCGCTCGACGCCGCCGTGTGGGGACCGGAGGTCGCCTGGAACGTGCCGGGCCCGGTGCTGCTGTTCGACGCCGCCTGGCCGGGCACCGACTCCCTGCGCACCGACCACGTCTGGATCGCGCTCGACCCCGGCCGCTACGCGGTGCGCGCCGCACACGTCCGGTCCGGGCCGGAGACGTGGCTGGGACTCGTACAACTGAGGCCGTTGGCACACGGATAGCGGTCCGGGGCCGATGGCGCCCGCCTCGTCGCGCGACCCGCGACGGACGAGGCGGGCTGGACCACCGAGCAGATGTGGCTGTTACAGCTGCGCCAGCTCGTCGACCAGGTCGTCGAGGCCCAGCGAGCCCTGCGACAGCGCCGCCATGTGCCAGGCCTTCAGGTCGAACGCGTCGCCGTGCCGCTGCCGGGCCTTTTCCCGGCCCAGCAGCCACGCCCGCTCGCCCAGCTTGTAGCCGATCGCCTGGCCAGGGATCGTCAGATAGCGGGTCAGCTCGCTCTCCACGAAGTCCGCCGGACGGCTGCTGTGCGCTCCGAAGAACTCCTGCGCCAGCTCCGGCGTCCAGACCTCGCCCGGGTGGAACGGCGAGTCGGCCGGGATCTCCAGCTCCAGGTGCATACCGATGTCCACGATCACCCGAGCCGCCCGCATCATCTGCGCGTCCAGGTAACCGAGCCGCTGCTCCGCGTCCCTGAGGAAGCCCAGCTCGTCCATCAGCCGCTCCGCGTACAGCGCCCAGCCCTCTGCATTGGCGCTGACGATGCCGACCGTGGCCTGGTAGCGGGAGAGGCTGTCCGCGATGTGCGCCCACTGCGCCAGCTGGAGGTGATGGCCCGGGACACCCTCGTGGTACCACGTGGAGACCAGGTCGTAGGCCGGGAAGCTGGTCTGGCCCATCGTCGGCAGCCAGGTACGGCCCGGCCGGGAGAAGTCCTCCGACGGGGCCGTGTAGTACGGCGCCGCGGCACCGCCGGGCGGGGCGATGTGCGCCTCCACCCGCCGGACCCGCTCGGCCAGTTCGAAGTGAGTACCGTCCAGCGACTCGATCGCCTGGTCCATCAGGCCCTGCAGCCACTCCCGGACCTCCTCGACGCCCTCGATGCGGGTGCCGTGCTCGTCGAGGTGCTTGAGCGCCACCCACGGTGTCTCGGCGCCCGGCAGGATCTTCTCCGCCTCCTGCTTCATCTCGCCGAGCAGTCGGTGGAACTCGGACCAGCCGTACGCGTACGCCTCGTCCAGATCCAGGTCCGTGCCGTTGAAGTAGCGGGCCCAGCGCGCGTACCGCTCCCGGCCGACCGTGTTCGGGGCGCCCTCGATCGTCGGCGCGTACACGTCCCGCATCCAGTCCCGCAGCTCCACGACGGCCGCGGTCGCGCCGCGCGCGGCCTCGTCCAGCCCGGCGCGCAGTGCCTCGGGGCCGTCCGCCGCGAAGTCCTCGAACCAGCCGCGTCCCTCCCCGGTGTCCGCCCACTCGGTGAGCTGCTCGACGAAGGTGGCGGTCGGGCGCGGCGAGGCGTACAACTTGCGCTCCAGGCCGAGTGCGAGGGACTCGCGGTACCCGGCGAACGCGGCCGGCACGGCCCGCAGCCGCTCGGCGATCGCCGCCCAGTCCTCGTCGGTCTGGTTCGGCGTCACCGTGAACACCTCACGCACCGAATGAGCGGCCGTCGCCATGTTGCCGACCGAGCGCAGTCCCTCGTCGGCGTCGTGCACGGCGAGTTCCGCGGTGAGCCGCTCGCGCAGCAGCCGGGCGCAGCGCCGCTCGATGTCACTGTCCGCGCCGGGCTGCCGCTCCGCCTCGTCGAGCCGGGCGAGCGTGTCCCGCTGGAGCCGGGCGAGCTTGTCCTGGCCCGCCGGTGAGGTGTCGGGCAGACGGTTCGAACTCTCCTTCACGCCGAGATAGGTGCCGGTGACCGGGTCGAGGGCGATGAGGGCGTCGACGTACGCGTCGGCCACCTCACGGGGCAGGCTGTTGGTCTGTGACATGCGGTCCATCCTCGTACGAGGGGACGCCGCACGTCACCCGGATTGAGCCGAGGGCGTAGGCGGGAGCAGCGGCCCGCAGTCCCACTGCTGGAAGATCAACCGGGTCTCCACCCGGGCCACTTCGCGATGGGCCGTGAACTCGTCGAGCACCAGCCGCTGCAGATCCGTCATGTCCGCGACCGCGACATGGACGAGATAGTCGTCGGGCCCGGTCAGATGGAAGACGGTCCGTGACTCCGGCAGCGCCCTGATCCGCTCCACGAAGGGCCCCACCAACTCCCGCCGATGTGGCCGCACCTGCACGGACAGCAGCGCTTCCAGCCCCCGCCCCAGCTTCGCCGGATCCAGTCGCAACTGATGGCCGAGGATCACGCCGGCCCGGCGCAGCCGGGTCACCCGGTCCAGACAGGTCGACGCCGCGACCCCCACCTGGGCGGCGAGATCGCGATAGGTGGTCCGGGCGTCGTTCTGCAACAGCCGCAGAAGATGAAGGTCCACCGGATCCAGTACGACAGATTCGGCCATGGGCCGAACGTAACACGGTGTTCTCCCCCTGCGACCCGGTCGGTGTTCACCCTGTCCCGCATGGAGACGACGCCTGTGCCCACCAGAGCCCTGGCCACCGAGGCCGTCCACGCCGGCCGCGACGACCTCGCCCGGCAGGGACTGCACGCCCCGCCCATCGACCTGTCGACCACCTACCCCTCGTACGACAGCCGCGGTGAGGCCGCCCGTATCGACGCCTTCGCCGCCACCGGCGCCGACCCCGACGGCCCGCCCGTCTACGGCCGCCTCGGCAACCCGACCGTCGCCCGCTTCGAGACGGCCCTGGCCCGCCTGGAGGGCACCGAGGCCGCGGTCGCCTTCGCCAGCGGCATGGCCGCGCTGAGCGCGGTCCTGTTGGTGCGGGGCTCGATGGGCCTGCGCCATGTGGTCGCCGTCCGCCCCCTGTACGGCTGCAGCGACCACCTCCTGACCGCCGGGCTGCTCGGTTCCGAGGTGACGTGGACGGACCCGGCCGGCATCACCGACGCGCTGCGCCCCGACACGGGCCTGGTCATGGTCGAGTCCCCGGCGAACCCGACGCTCGCCGAGGTGGACCTGCGCGCGGTGGCCCACGCCTGCGGCACGGTCCCGCTGCTCGCCGACAACACCTTCGCCACGCCCGTGCTCCAGCGCCCGGCCGAGCAGGGCGCACGGCTGGTGCTGCACAGCGCCACCAAGTACCTCGGCGGCCACGGTGACGTCATGGCGGGTGTGGTGGCCTGTGACGAGGAGTTCGCCGGCCGGCTCCGCCAGGTCCGCTTCGCCACCGGAGGCGTCCTGCACCCCCTGGCCGGCTATCTCCTCCTGCGCGGCCTGTCGACGCTGCCGGTCCGCGTCCACGCGGCCTCCGCGACCGCCGCCGAACTGGCCCGCCGCCTCGCCGCCGACCCGCGCGTCGCCCGCGTCCACTACCCGCGCATCGGCGGCGCGATGATCGCCTTCGAGGTCCACGGCGACCCGCACGAGGTGATCGCGAACGTCCGCCTGATCACCCCGGCGGTGAGCCTCGGCAGCGTCGACACCCTGATCCAGCACCCGGCGTCCATCAGCCACCGCATAGTGGCCGAGGACGACCGCCAGGACGCCGGCGTGAGCGACGGCTTGCTGCGCATGTCGGTGGGCCTGGAGGACGTGGAAGATCTCTGGACGGATCTGAACGGCGCCTTGGGCCTGATGCCGCTGAGGGGCGCGGGGAACTGCGCGACCAGCCACAGCACACCCGCACCCGCCATCAGCCATTAACCCCTACGGCGCTCAGCGATCCCCGAGCCCACCTCTTCGGCGACTCCTCGCGCATCCAACCGCGCAGTGATCACCAGGGTCCCCTCCTCGATCTGGTAGTCGAGGGGGAGGCCCAGATCCCGCATCGCCGCAACCATCCCCGTGTTGGACGACTGCGTCACCGCGTACACACTCTCGCACCCGGCCTCACCGGCCATCCCCACCAGCCTGCGCAGCAACTCGCCCCCGATCCCACGCCGCTGCCACTCGTCCTCGACGAGCAGCGCCACCTCGGTCTCGTCCCCGTCCCACAGCAGATGCCCCAGCCCGACCAGCCGCCCCGACGCCGTCTGGACCGCCAGTGTCCGCCCGAACCGCGGGCTGAGCAGGTGGTTCAAGTACCGGTCCGCGTCACCGACCGGCCCGTGGTAGCGCAGACCGAGCGTCCGCGGGCTGCATCGCTCGTGCATCGCCTTCGCGGCCTCCAGATCCCCGATGTCCGCCCGGCGCACGGTGATGTCGTTGCCCTCGGGCAGCGTCAGCACGTCCTCGCTGTGCGGCACACGCGGTCCGAGGACCGTGTCCAGCTCCACCAGCGCCCGCGCCCGCGCGAACTCGGTCGGGGTGAACGGCAGGTACGGCCGCTCCACGGTGATCACTCCGCCTTCCGGTGCCCGCAGCCGCATCACGGTGTCCTCCAGTACCCCCTCCACGGGCACGCTCTCCGGGCCGCGGCCCCCTCCGGCCGGTGTGCCGGGCAGGGACCTGATCGTGCACCGGCCCAGCAACTGGCGCAACGCCAGGGGGAGTTCCGCCGCGTCGAGCGCGGTACGGGTGGCGAGGCCGAGTACCCGGGTCGGCGCGTCGACCAGGTCGTGGGCGTCGGCCCGCTCGATCCACGTACCGGCGCCGCCGGCCAGCGCGACGGCCCGGGTGATCTCGGTCGCCGACAGCTCACCGGGCGCCCGCAGCAGGAACTCGTCCACCGTGCCCTCGGCCAGCGGGTGCGTCTGGAGGCTGAGGATGTCGACCCGGTGGCCGGCGAGGGCCGTGCACAGCGCGGCCAGTGACCCCGGTTCGTCCTGCACCGTCGTCCGCATCCGCCACAGCACGCTCTCCCCGGTGTCGGCGGACGGCCCGGCCTGAGTCTCCGAGGAGGGCGGCCGGGCATCGGTATCGCTCACCGGCGGCGCGTGACCGTGGCGGCGTGCCCACCAGGTGTGGAACCCAGCCGTGGCGACCAGTACGACCGCCGACACCAGCAGCAGTTGCGGACCGTCGGGCCCGTGCCCGATCAGATTCGCGACGGCGTCCGCCACCGCGACCGCCGTGAACAGCGCGGCCAGTTCGATGACGTCCCGGCGCCAGTGGTGGACCGGACGTCCGTGCTTCGCACGCGTCACATCAGACATTTCTCGACTCATGCAGCCACTGTGAAGGAACGGTGTTGCGTGATCACGAACGGTTTGTGACCGGCCGGTAAAGACTAAATCTGGGGTTTTTGTCTGTTTCCTTGCGGTCCTGTCACGACCTTCCTGTCACGACCTTCCTGTCACGACCTTCGTGTCACGCCGCGACCTCCTCGACCAACGCCCCCTGCAACCGTCGGGCCTGCGTCACCAGCCGCGACGACCCGCGCCGGGCCGCGGCCGTGGCCAGGTGCGGCAGTTCACCCCGCGCCCCGGACCGCTCGGCGCACTCCGCGGCCACCGCCAGCAGCTCCCCGAGCCCTCGGCTCCTGGCGGCCTGTCCGTCCGGCCCACCGGTCGCGAGGTCGCCGAGCAGCAGCGGCAGGGTGTGGCGCAGCATCCCCCAGATCGTCGCGTTCGCCCCCGTCGCGGCCGCCGTGCGCAGCGAGTCGGCCAGCCGCAACGGCTTCACCGCCCCGTCCCGCGCCAACTGCCCGAGGTCCGAGCCCAGCAGCGCCGCATCGAGCTGGCCCCGTGCGGCGAGCACCAGCAGGGCGTCCACTGCGGCGAGCCGGTCCTCCTCGTGGCGCGCGCCGAGCCCGTACGCCACGCACAGATGGACGGCGTCGCCCGCCTCGCCGCCGGACTCGGCGAGCAGGGGCAGTACGGCCGCAGGGCCGCGGAGGTCGTCCACGGCGACCGTGGAGAGATCACGGAGCATCCGGGCCGCGACGAGCTCACGTCGCTCGGGGAGCAGGGCGAGCCAGTGCGGACGTATCGAGTCGTCCCAGTGGTAGCAGTGCCAGCGTTCCCGGTAGACGCTCACCGGCTGACCGAGGGGCCGGAACTCGCGCGGGAATTCGTCCTGCACTTCCTCAAGCGCCCCGCACTCGACCAGGACGCGCGAGTGGGTCGTACGACGCCGGTCCACCGGGAGCTGCGGGCCGCCGGCGGTAAGCCAGCGGGCCAGCCGTCTGCCCTGCTCGGTGCCGAGGGCAGCCGCGCGCTCCGCCGCCGATGCCGCCGCGGCCCGGTCCCCGCGCCGCACGCGCAGCAGTGCCTGCGCGAAGTCCGCGTCCGAGGGCCGGGCGCCCAGCCGCCGGTAGCCGACGAGGCGCTCCACCAGTTCGTCGGGCTCCAGCAGGCCCGTGCTCCAGGTCGGGGTGGACAGCAGGAACGGCAACGGATCGGTCCGCATCCGGTACGCCACCTCGGAGATCCGCGCCTGGTAGGCACGGTCGAGGGCGCTGTGCACACAGGTCTGCCCGGTCGTCCCGCGCTGGACCGCGGCGTGGAGCGTCTCCGTCCGGACCTTGCCGAGCACCGCCGCGAGGACGAGCTGGAGGTGCGGGTAGTTGGTGAGGGACGTGTCGCCCCGGATGTGTTCGGTCTCGGCGGTGGCCCACCACAGTCGCGCCACGACGGGGTCGAGTGCCTCGACCAGGGCGGCCCGGCTCGTGTGCGCGTGGCGTACCAGCCCGTCCAGGGTGCGCTCGAACGACGCCACATCACCTCCGGAGGCCAGCAACGCGCCGACCTCCTCGGCGAGTTCGGCCACCGACTCGGGAGCGGGCCTCAGTCGCACCGGCTCCGGCGCCGGCGGCAGCACCTCCTCGTGCACCACCGGCTCCATGTCCGCCGCAGCCATGCCCAGCGATGCGACCGCCCGCGTGCGGAGCGCTGGCATCAACTGCCCTGCTGTCTCGGCCAGTTCCGCCCGCGTCTCGGCGCCGGCCTTCCCGATGTGCCGTTCCACCAGCTTCAACGCCCGCTCCTGGACGTCCGAGTCCTCGTGCCCGAAGGCCTGCGCGGCGGCGGGCAGCAGTTCGTCGGCCGTAGCGGCGTCGCGCGCCATCACCTTGCCCAGCAGGACGAGTTGGGCCCGGACGAGCTTCTTCTCGGTGCGGAACAGCACCCCGCCCGACATCTCGGCCAGCTGACGCGCGGACAACTCGCCGTCCAGGGCGAGGCCGCCCAGCACCGACTGCGCGTGCGAGGCCACCACCGAGGGGGCGTCCGAGGCCAGGGCCAGCCACTCCGCTGTGCGTCCCCGTTCTTCCTCGCGGGTGAGGTCGAGGGCCTTGAGGAGCCGCAGAAACCCTCGGTGGTCGGCGACTGTCCCGCCCCGCAGAAGCCGGGACACGCACGCGTGGACCGTTGCCCCGCGCTCCAGGGCGCCCTCGGCGGTGAGCTGCGCCAATGCGCCGGTCCAGCTGTTGGGCCCGTCCTCGGCAGGCCACTGAAGGGTGCCACCGATGTCGTCCGTCTCGAAGAGCGCGGCCACGAGCTGAGGGAGATGCGGGTCCTTGCGGAGCCGGGCGAGCACCGTGTCGCCGCGCTGCCAGACGCTGCCGATGTGGCGCGTCCAGCCCTCCACATAGGCCTGCGTCGTCGGGACCTGGCAGGCGGAGAGCCGGACCAGGCCCGCCATCAGCTCGTACGGCACCCGCGCACTCGGCGGGCGCTGGGCGAGCCGGTGCACCACGTCGGCGAGCCAGTCGGTCTCGCGATCGGCCAGGACGTCGATCAGCACCGCCGGGGGCGCCTGCCACCACCGCATGTCGGCGGCGGCCAGCCAGTTCGCGACGGCGGCGGCGCCGGTCTGGCAGGCCGCTCCGGCCACCTGGAGGGCAGGATGGGCGCGCCGGGCCTGCACACCCCACCGATCCGCCCTCAACTCCTTGCGGAGCTCCTTCAACTCGGGGAAGACCGCCCGTCGTTCGGCGTCCGTCATCCCGTCCAGCAGGCCTGTCAGCTCGCTCGTCCGCCCGGCCCGCACCGCGTCCATCAGCGCGTTCATCGCGCACCCCCGTCGACTCGCACCGTCTCCCGCGCCACCGCGGCAGTCCCGTCCACCGTGGCCACCGCCTCGACCGCGGCACCCCGCCGCACCATCTGCACCGCCAGCGCGTGCTTGCACGGCCCGCGTCCGCCCCGGTACTTCGCCCACCACAGACAACTGCACGTGAGCACCCCCGCTGTGTCCCGCACCCGGTGCACATGGCCGTCTTCCGCCGTCACCGTGCCCCCCGCGCCGTCCAGGGCGATCGCCCCCGCCGCCACCAGCGACCGCGCCGAACGCAGGCGCGGGTTGTGCCGCTCGACGCGCTCGGCGTCGTACGGCAGCTCTCGGTGGAAGTAGGCCGCCTCCGCCGTGTCGTACCCGACGCGGCCCGAGGTGCCGAGGCGCACCAAGGCCGCCCGGACCCGCTCGGGCGTGAGGCCCGCCGCCGCGGCGAGGTCGGCCACCTCGACGCGGGGCTCCCAGGCCAGGAGCACCGCGATCAGCTCCGCGTCCTCGGCGGCCTCGTCGGTGGCGAGCGCGTCCAGAACGCCGCCCTCACCGGAGAAGCCGCGTGAGGCGTCGGGCGACAGCGTCAGGGTGAGCCGCATGCCCGGTAGGACGGCCTCCCAGGCACTGGCCGTCGCGTCGGCGCCGGCCGCCACCGTGGGGCCGTACACCCGCAGCGCGGTCGCGTGCCGGAGCACCCGCTGGAGAGCGATCAACCGCTCCGGGCCGGGCAGACACACCGCGCCCGGTACCGCGCGCGTCGTCGGACGCAGCGCGCCGCCCGCCGGCGCCACCCAGCGCGGGCCGCCCCGTGATGCGCCGCGCGGCAGCGAGCGCAGGAACCGCACGGCCTCGGCGGCGGACAGCTCGGCTCGCAGATCGAAGCCCGCCGCGATCACCTGGGCCTCCGCGAACCCCCGCAGCCAGCGGTCCGGGAGCGGTACCTTCTTCTCCACGACCGGACCGTCCAGCGTGGTCACGGCCAACTCCTCGGGGCCGACCCGCAGATGGAGCGGATCGTCCGCGCCGATCCGCGACAGGGCCTCGCGCAGGGGGTTGTTCACATCGACGTTCGTCGTGCCGTGCCCCACCTCGCCGCCGTCGAGGCCTGCCTCCAGGATGTCCAGGCGGGCGTACACCCCGCCGCAGCCCGAGAAGGACTCGAAGCGCAGCCGGTCGCCGTTGCCCGTCACCACCGGGTCGAGCGAGGCGCGCAGCTGCCGCTGGTAGTAGCGTGCCGCCGCCACGTCGGCCACCGCGAGCAGGCCTGCGGAGGTCACCTGAGGAGACGTCAGGAAGCCGGTGAAGAACCGCGGATGGTCCGTCGGACCCGAGGGCGTCGCACCCCGTGAGGTCTCCAGTCCCAGGCGCTGCGCACCCGTCGCGGACTCCAGCACGGAGGGTCGGTGATAGGCCACGGCCTGCAAGGATCGCGTCATGGAAAAACCGTAGAGGCGACCACTGACAATCGGCTTCGACCTGCGAAAACGCCCTTTCGAAGGGGGAGTTCACAAGCCGCGCACCGGGGGATGACGCCGGTACGCGGCCCGCCTTCGAGGGTACGGGAGCCGATGAGGGTTACTGACCCACGCGGCCCGGCTGGAGCACCCGCGTGAACAGCACGGTGCCGTCCTGCTCACGCAGCCGGACCGTCAGTTCGCCGCTGTCGCCGTCGATGTCGACCTCGCCGAAGAACTGGTAGCCGCCGGCGGGGGAGACGTTCGAGGCGGTCGGGGCCTTCACGAACACCCGCTCCGGGCCGAAGGTGTTGTCGAGCGCGCTCGCCGGGAAGGCGCCGGCGTTCAGCGGGCCCGAGACGAACTCCCAGAACGGCTCGAAGTCCGTGAACGCGGCCCGCGACGGCTGGTAGTGCTGCGCCGACGTGTGGTGCACGTCGGCCGTCAGCCACACCGTGCCGGTGATCCGACGGTGCTTGATGTACCGCAGCAGCTCGGCGATCTGGAGCTCACGCCCGAGCGGCGCGCCCGGATCGCCCTGCGCCACCGCCTCGATGTTGGCCCTGCCCTCGGTGGTGTCCGGCACGACGAGCCCGAGCGGCATGTCGGAGGCGATCACCTTCCACACCGCCCGTGAGCGCGCCAACTCCCGCTTGAGCCACTCCAGCTGCTCACGCCCGAGGATGCCCTGCGGGTCCACGGTCTGGTCGTCGGCCGAGTTGGCGTTGCGGTACGTCCGCATGTCCAGCACGAACACGTCCAGCAGCGGACCCTGCCGCAGCACCCGGTACACCCGGCCGTCCCGCTGCCCCGTCGGGAGCGTGGAGATCGGGAAGTACTCGCCGAACGCCCGCCGGGCCCGCGCCGCGAGCACGTCGACGCTCTTCTCGGTGTAGCGGGTGTCGGTGGACGCGATCACCTCGCCCGGGTACCAGTTGTTGCGCACCTCGTGGTCGTCCCACTGGATGATCGACGGTACCTGGGCGTTGAACCGCCGCAGGTTGTCGTCGAGCAGGTTGTAGCGGAAGTTCCCGCGGAACTCCGCCAGCGTCTCGGCGACCTTCGCCTTCTCCTCGGTGGTGACGTTCCGCCAGACACTGCCGTCGGGCAGCGTGGCCGTCGCCGGGATGGGGCCGTCGGCGTAGATGTTGTCGCCGCTGCACAGGAAGAAGTCCGGGTCGAGCGCGGCCATGGCCTGGTAGATCGTGTAGCCGCCGAAGTCCGGGTTGATGCCCCAGCCCTGGCCCGCCAGGTCGCCGGACCACAGGAAGCGGACGCCGTCGCGGCGCCCGGCCGACGCCGTACGGAAGGTGCCGGTGACCGCCTCGCCGGTGCGGCGCGGGTCGTCCGGGTCGGCGAGCAGTACGCGGTAGTGGATCTGCTCGCCGGCCGGGAGGCCGTGCAGGCGGGTGGTGCCGGTGAAGTCGGTACCCGCGCCGAGCAGGGGGCCCTGCCAGCGGCGCGCGTTGCGGAACGACTCGGTGGCGGACGTCTCGACGATCATCCGCGCGGGACGGTCGGAACGTACCCACACCAGCCCGGAGTGCGCGGTCACGTCTCCCGTCTGCACACCCCACCCCGCCTCGGGACGCCCGGAGAGCGCGAACGCCGGTGCCGCGGCGCCGGCCGCGGCGGGCAGGGTCAGGGCCGCCGACGCGACCAGGGAGCCGCGCAGCACGCTGCGGCGGCCGGGAAACGGACGGTGGGACATGGATGCGCCTCCAGGGACGGGATCCGGCCAGTGTGCGATGCCATGACTACTGGTGCGCCGCAGCGCACACGGAAACCGCAAGTGAACAACTGACCGCATTCGCACGGGAACCGGCGTTCGAGACAGAGCACGCGCGTGGGCGGGCGCCGATCAGCGGGAGATCGCCTCTGCCATCAGGCGTATCCCTTCACGGACGCGCGCGGGGGAGAGGTGCGCGTACCCGAGCACCAGCCGCACCTCCGCCGAGTCGCCGGTACGTGCGTGCGCCGGAACCCGCTCGCCACCGCGGGCTCCGTCATCGACGCCGGTACGCGCGTGCGTGCAGGCCGACAGCGGACGTACGGCCACCCCGGCCGCCGTCACGCGCGCGAGGAAGCGCTCCTCGGGCCCGTACCGCTCTGGCAGCGTGGCGATGACATGCAGCCCGGCGGCGATCCCGGACACCTCCGAGCCGGGGAAGTGCTCCTCCAGCGCGGCCACGAGGGCGTCGCGTCGCTCGCGGTAGGCGTGCTGGCAGCGGCGCAGCTGACGGTCGTAGTCGCCGCGCTCCACGAAGCGGGTGAAGGCCGCCTGGTCGAGGGTGGGATGGCCGAGGTCCATGGTCCGCTTGCGCTCGATCACCTCGTCGGCGAGGGCCTCCGGCACGAGCAGCCAGCCGAGCCGCAGCCCCGGGGCGAGGGACTTGCTGACCGAGCCCGCGTACGCGACGCGTTCCGGGTCGAGGCCCTGGAGCGCGCCGACGGGGGCGCGGTCGTAGCGGAAGTCGCCGTCGTAGTCGTCCTCCAGGAGGAACCCGTCCACCGAGCGTGTCCAGTCGAGGAGTTCGGCCCGGCGCCGCGCGGAGCAGGCGATGCCGGTGGGGTACTGGTGGGCGGGCGTCGTGACGACCGCGCGGACGCCCGACGCCCGCAGTGGTCCGAGGGCGAGCCCTTCGTCGTCCAGCGGGACCGGCACCGGGGTGACACCGGCCGCAGCGTAGAGGCCGTCGTGCTGGGGGCTGCCGGGATCCTCGACCCCGACCGAGCGCAACCCGCGCGCGTGGAGCGCGAAGCCGAGCAGCGTCGTCGCCTGGGCCACGCCGGAGACCACCACGATCCGCTCCGGATCGGCGACCACACCCCGGCGGCGCGCGAGGAGTTCGGCGAGCGCGGTACGCAGCCGGGGCAGCCCGCGCGGGTCGGGATAGCCGAGTTCGTGGTGCGGCAGCTCCGCCAGCACCCCACGCTGCGCCGCCGCCCAGGCCGGCCGCGGGAACAGGGACAGGTCCGGGGTGCCGGGCACGAAGTCGGCCCGGGCACCGGGCGGCCGGGGCGCGAGGTCACGCGCGCGTGGCCGGGCCGCCCGTACGGCACCGCCCACCCAGGTCCCCGCGCCCCGGCCGCTGCGCAGATAGCCCTCGGCCGTCAACTGCTCGTACGCCTCGGTGACCAGCCCCCGGGACACCCCGAGGTCCGCCGCCAGATCCCGGCTCGACGGCAACCGCGTGCCGGGCACCAGCCGCCCCGACCGCACCGCCTCCCGCAGCGCCGACTGCAAGGCCCGCCCACGCGCACGGGCGGGCGCGGAAACAGCCGGAAGCAGCAGCTCCCAGGCGACCGACCCGGCACCGCCGCCCGAAGCCGACGGCAACCCGGGTCGTCCTTCTGGTGCCGACCCCGCAGCGTCCTCCCTCCCGCCCACGCCCCACCCTTCCCGCCACTGCCGATCGGTCCCCGATTGGTCCCCGATCGTGCCACGGAAATGGACCTCGAGCCGGACCGCCCCACTGCCTAGCGTCACTTCCATGAACGCCACCACCCGCGGAACGCTGCTCGCAGGATTCGCCTGTGTCCTCGTCGGCGCGTCCTTCACCGCCAACAGCAAACTCGGCGACTACCCGTACGCGGGCGGTCAGTTCCTCCGCTACGGACTGGCCTGTCTGCTGCTCCTGCCCCTCGCCGGGCGCGGCGCCCCGGCCCGGCTGAGGGCGCTCGGGCCCCGCGCGTGGGGCCGTCTCGCGCTGCTCGCCGCCGTCGGCATGGTCGGCTTCAACATGGCCGTCATCGCCGCCGAACGCACCGCCGAGCCCGCCGTTCCGGGCGTCTTCGTCGGCTGCGCCCCCGTCGTGGTGGCCGTCGTCGTCCCGGCGCTCGACGGACGTCGGCCCCAACGCGTCGTGCTCTACGGGGCGTTGCTCGTCGCCCTGGGGGCCTTCACCGTCCAGGGCTGGGGACGTACGGACGCCACGGGTCTCGCCTTCTCCGTGGGCGCGCTCGCCGGTGAGGTCGGCTTCGCGGTCCTCGCCGTACCCGTACTGCGCCCGCTGGGCCCACGGCTGCTGTCCGCGACGGTGTGCGGGGTCGCCGCGGCCGAGTCCCTGGCGGCGGGGCTACTCCTGGACGGCACGGCGTGGTGGCGCCGACCGGACGGCGCCGAGGCCGCCGCGCTGCTGTGGCAGGCGGCGGTCGTCACCGTCGTCGGCTTCGTGTGCTGGTACATGGGGGTGCAGCGGATCGGCGCGGAGCGTGCCACGTTGTTCTCCGGCCTCATCCCGGTCGCCGCCGCCTGCACCGCCCCACTCGTCGGCACAGGGGCCTACGGCACCGCCCAGGCCGTCGGCAGCGGCCTCGTGGGCGCCGGAGTCGCCCTCGGCTCGGGCGCGTTCCGCAGGAACCGGAGGGCCTCGGCGCCTGCTGTCCGGGAGGCCTCAGCGGCTGCCGTCGAGGATCACCCGCGCCACGAGCGCCGGGTCGTCGTTCATCGGGCAGTGCCCGCAACCGGGCAGCCGCACGAGGCGGGCCTTGGGAATGATCTGCTTGGCGCGGCCCCCTTGGCGGCGCAGCAGGAGCCGGTCCTTGCTGCCCCAGGCCACGGTGACCGGGATGCCGGGGACGTCCTCCACGAACTGGACGGAGCCGCCCGCACGGAGGGTGTCGGCGAAGCCCTCCGCGTTCACCAGCGCGAGCGTCTCGGCGACGACGGCCTCCGGTGAACGCCGGCCCGGGCGGGCGTAGATGGTGCTCGTCAGCGCGGTCCGTCCGGCAGCCGACCGCGACAGCCGCTCCACGACGGGCAACGGCATCCGCTGGGCGATCCCCCGCATCGCCAGCAGCACGGTGAAGGCGTACCGCCGCTCGGCCTCGGACCAGAAGCCCGCGGGAGACAGCGCGGTGACGGACCGTACGAGCTTCTCCCGGCCGAGTTCCAGGGCGAGCAGGCCACCGAGCGAGTTGCCCGCCACATGCGGCCGGTCCAGTTCCAGCGCCTCGCAGAACGCGCCGAACACGGCGGTCGTGGTGGCCAGGTCGTACGAGAGTCCGTCGGGCAGCCCCGGGGACGCGCCGAAGCCGGGCAGGTCCACGGCGATGACGTCGCGTTCGGTCGCCAGGATGTCCACGACCGGGTCCCAGGCCTGCCGGTGGTGGCCTATGCCGTGCAGCAGCAGCAGCGGTTCGCCGCTGCCCACGCGCGCGTAGTCGACCGTCACCGATCGCGGGCCGTGCGGGGAAGGGACCTTGAACGAGACGGTGCCGGCCATGGGATGTGCTCCTCGTCTGGGACTCGTGGGGGTGTCGAACTCGCTGGCGGACGCTGCGTAGACAGCTTGTCAGCAATTGCTACCGGCGGGTAGCCCTTCCGGGGTCGGACTGCCGAATCCGCCTGGACAGCGCGCGGCGGGTCGGCTGGGATGGAGCCGTGACCATCGACACCGTGACCGACGTCTTCGAAGAGCACCGCCCCGTACTGCTGGGAGTCGCCTACCGCATGCTCGGGCGGGTGGCCGACGCGGAGGACGTGGTCCAGGAGGCCTGGCTGCGCTGGTCCGGCGCCGACCGCGGGGACGTGCGCGAACCGCGCGGCTACCTCGTGCGGATCACGACCCGCCTGGCCATCGACCGGCTCCGCCAGATCAAGGCGCGCAACGAGGCCTACGTCGGGCCGTGGCTGCCGGAGCCCTACGTCACCGACTTCGGGGACGTCGTCCCGGACACCGCGGAGCGGGCCGTGCTCGCCGACTCCGTCTCGCTCGCCGTCCTCGTCGTCATGGAGTCCCTCTCGCCCCTGGAGCGCGCGGTGTTCGTGCTCAGGGAGGCCTTCGGATACCCGTACGCGGACATCGCCGCTCTCCTCGACCGCGAGGAACCGGCGGTGCGTCAGCTCGCCGGGCGGGCGCGCAGGCATGTCGAGGAGCGACGGCCCCGCTACGAGGTCGACCCCGCCCAGCGCCGTGACTTCACCGAGCGCTTCCTCGCCGCCGCCGCGGACGGCGACCTGGACGCGCTCATGTCGCTGCTGGCCCCCGACGTCCGTCTCGTCGGCGACAGTGGCGGCAAGTCGAAGGCGCCGGTGCGGATCATCGAGACCGCGGACAAGGTCGGCCGGTTCCTCATCGGCGCCGCGCGCAAGGGCGTTCCGGACATGTCCTACCGTGCCCTGGAGCTCAACGGCGGTCCGGCGGTCGTGGTCCTGTCCGGCGACGAGGTCGTCACGGTCTTCCAGGTGGACGTCGCGGACGGCCGGATCCAGTCGGTCTACCTGCTGAGCAACCCCGACAAGCTGCAATCGCTTTCCGCCTAGCGGCGCACGGTTCGAAGCCCCCGTCCTGCGCGACGGGGGCTTTGCCGTCATGTCACGAACCACCACCCCGTACGAACGCCTCGTGAACGCTCCGCGGCCCGGTCCCTGTGAGTGCCGCCAGGGATCGAGGATTGGTATTGACCAAGGGTGGGGGCCGCCCTATGGTCGCAGAGAAGTGCAACAACCTTTAATAAACAAGGGCGCTAAAACGCCGCCGGATTACGGCGATTGCGGAGGACAGGGTGGGGACCACGCAGCTGGAATCGGTGCCGGAACCGAAGTACTGGCATCTCAAGACCGTGCTCAGTGAGGCACTGGACTCCGAGTTCTCCGTGGGCGAGATCCTGCCCAACGAGCGAGACCTCGCCGCCCGGTTCGGCGTCGCCCGTGCCACGCTCCGCCAGGCCCTGGAACAGCTCGAACTGGAAGGCCGCCTCCAGCGCCGCCGAGGAGTCGGTACGACGGTCGCGCCGCCGCGCGTGGGGGTCGCGGTCGGCACCGAGCAGCAGGCCTGGCCGGGCACGGCCACCGATGCCTGGCAGCCGGCCGACAGCACCCTGGACGTCCCGCCGGCCGCCGTCGCCGCCGTGCTGGAATCCGGCCGTGACGACAGCGTGCACATCGTGCGCCGCTCCCGGATGACGCACGGTCAGCCCGTCGCCGCGGAGCTGCTCTACGTCCCGCAGTCGTCGGTGCCCGAGCTGTCCGCCATAGACACCCCGCCGGGGGCGGCACGCGCGCGTGCCGTACTGCGTGAGTTGCAGCGCCTGGAACTGGAGGGGCAGGACAGCGCCGTCGAACTCGGCTCGGCCCGCGCGGACGACGCCAAGCAGCTGGACCGCCTGCCGGGCGCCCCCGTCCTGGTCGTCACCACCCGCTTCTTCGCCGGTGGCCGCACCGCCGCGCTCTCCGTCGCCACCTACCGCGCCGACACCTGCCGGCTGACGTTCGGCGACTCCGGCGGCGTGGAGATCCACCAGGACCCGGAGCGCCGGGCGTCCTGACCGCCGCGCCATCACATGGCTCGGGCCCCGGTGCAGCTCCGGGGCCCGAGCCATGTCAGGGCCCTCAGCGCCGCGCCGTCACCGTGCCCTCCACCGCGAAGAGCTGCTCCTCCACATGGTCCAGGGCCAGCCGCAGCGCGCCCGTCGCCACCGCCGCCTCGCCGAGCAGGGACAGGGTGACCTTCGGCGGACGAAGGCAGTAACGCGCCAACTCCCTTCGCAGCGGCTCCAGTACACCGTCGAGGCCGGCCGCCCAGCCGCCGATCACGACCAGCTCGGGGTCCAGGGCCAGGGCGAGGGCCGCCACGTCGTGGACGAGCCGCTGGATGAAGCGTTCGACGGCCGCGCGGGCCCGCTGGTCGCCCTCGCGGGCCTGTGCGAAGACCTCGGCGACGGCCTGCTCGTCGAGCGGGTGCAGCGGCTCGTCCGTGGTGGACAGCAGCGCCTCCGGCGTCACCCCGCGGCCCAGCAGGTGCAGCGCCCCGATCTCTCCGGCCGCCCCGCCGAACCCCCGGTGCAGCCGCCCGCCGATCAGCGATCCGGCGCCGGGGCTCAGCCCGGCCAGCACGAACACCATGTCGTCGGACTCGGTGGCCGCGCCCTTCCAGTGCTCGGCGACCGCCGCCGCGTTGGCGTCGTTCTCCACCAGCACCGGGCACTTGAAGGACCGGCTCAGCCGCTCGCCGAGCCGCAGCCCCGTCCACTCGGGCAGCGCGGCGCACAACCGCACCGTGCCGTCCGCCTCCACGATCCCCGGCGAGGCCACACCCACCGCGCGCAGCGAGTCCCGGGACACCCCCGCCCGGCGCAGCAGCTCCGCGACCGCCGTACGCAGCCGCTCCAGCCGCTCGTCGGCGGAGGCCGTCTCGGTCACGTCCTTCGCGACGGCGCCGAGCACCCGGCCGTCCAGGTCGGACAGGAGCGCGGCGACCCGGTGCGGCCCGATGTCGAGGCCGAGCAGATGACCGGCCTCGGCCCGGAACCGGAACCTTCGCGCGGGCCGCCCCTGCCGCCGTACGACGCTCTCGTCCGCCGCCTTCTCGACGACGTACCCCGCCTCGATCAGCCCCTCGACCACGCCTTCGACCGTCGGCCGGGACAGGCCCGTCACCCGGGTGATCTCGGTGAGGGTCGCGCAGTCCGTGGCACGCAGCGCGTGCAGCACCACCGCGGAGTTGATCCGTCGCAACAGCGAGGGATCCCCGCCGGTCAGCCGCCCCACGGTCCGTCCTCCCAGCTCGTGCGCATGTTGGCCGGATCGTACTCGTCAGGGCGGAGCCCGGCGAGTGCCGGGATCACAGAGATCGCTTGCCTGCCCCGATCAGCCCGGTGCCACGAACCCCGACTCGTACGCCGCGATCACCGCCTGCGTGCGATCCCGCGCGCCCAGTTTCGCCAGTACGGCGCTGACGTGCGACTTCACCGTCTCGGTGCCGACGACCAGCCGGGCGGCGATCTCCGCGTTCGACAGCCCTCGCGCCATCAGCCGGAGCACCTCGGCCTCCCGCTCGGTCAGCTGAGCCCGCTCCATCGCCGCCCGGGCCGCACGATTGCCGCCGTCCTCGCCGTACTCGGCCGCGAGCTGCCGCACCGACGCCGGGAACAGCAGCGACTCGCCCTCGGCCACCAGCCGTACCGCGTGCACGATCTCGGCCGGCCGGGCCCGCTTCAGCAGGAACCCGTCGGCTCCGGCCCGCAGTGCCTCGTACACGTACTCGTCGTTCTCGAACGTCGTCACCACGAGGATCTTCGGCGGCTCGGCCACCGTCCGCAGCACCGCGCGCGTGGCCTCGATACCGTCCAGCAGCGGCATCCGCACGTCCATGGCCACCACGTCCGGCCGCAGCTGCCGGACCAGCGGAATCACGGCCGCCCCGTCCGCGGCCTCCCCGACCACCTCGATGTCGGGCTGCGCCTCCAGGACGGCCCGCAGACCCGCGCGTACGAGGGGTTCGTCGTCGACGAGGAGAACGGTGACCGGCATCCGGCCAGCGTAGATCAGCGCAGCGGCAGCTCTGCGTGCACCTGCCAGTCACCTCGGTCGGGGCCGGTGTGCGCCCGGCCGCCCAGCAGCGCCGCGCGCTCGCGTATGCCCCGCAGCCCGCTGCCCCGGCCGGGCCCTGCTATGTCGGCGGTGAGCGGGTTGCGGACCTCCAGGGCGAGCACACCGTCGTGCACCGCGACCCGGACCCGGACGGGCACGGCTCCGGCGTGCCGCAGCACATTGGTCAGCGCCTCCTGGAGGATGCGGTAGCCCTCACGGGAGACCGGCCCGGGGACGGTGTCGAGGGGGCCGGTCATGTCGACGTCGACCTTCGCGCCGGACGCCCGCGCGGACTCCAGGAGCCGGTCGGCGTCGGTGAGCGTGGGCCGGGAGCTGACCGGGCGGTCCGACTCGCGCAGGATGCCGAGGACGCGCTCCAGGTCCTCCAGGGCGGCCCGGCCGGTTTCCTCGATGGCGTCCAGGGCGCGGTCCGTGAACGCGGGATCGCCCGCCGCGCGCGCGGCGCCCGCCTGGACGACGGCGACGGTCAGGGCGTGACCGATGGAGTCGTGCAGTTCACGGGCGATACGGGTGCGCTCCAGGAGCTGTTCGGTGCGCTCCTCCATGGCGGCGAGCCGGTCGGCCGGGGAAGGCCCGAGGAGGCGGTGGGCGAGTGCGGTGACGAGGTGCCCGGAGCCGACCACCGTGGCGGCCAGGACGGCCAGCGCGGGCGGCACCAGCAGGGCGTGCCACCAGTGGTGGCCGTCGAGCAGGAACGGCACGCCGTCATCGGCGTCGGTGCCGAACGGGGACAGTGCCAAGTCCACGGACGCCAGAAGCAGCCGGACGGTGAAGATCGAGGTCGTACAGCCGAGCAGCAGCCGCGCCTCCAGCCAGAGCACCACCCGCCCCCGGTCACTCCAGGACGCGGACGGCGCGACCACGATGTCGTCGCTCGCGCTGTCGGGCCGGTGACCGGTCAGCAACAGCCTTGCCTGCAAACCCTCCACGGTGCGCATCGCGGGGACCAGGCCGACGGGCACGAGCACCGCGCCGGCCACCACCCAGGTCCACCACGCCTCCTCGATGAACAGCCACATGGCGGGCCACACGACCGCGATGTACAGATGCAGCAGCCGTGTGTATGTCACCGCCCGTCCGAACGGGCGCAGCAAGCCAGCCATTCGGTCATCGTGCCAGCCCCCACTGACAACAGGCCTCCCCCGCTCGGGGGAGACGATCTCCACCCGCGGGGGAGGCCCAGGACCGGCTCCGGCGGCGAGGCTGACGCCATGACCAGCATCGAAGTCCAGGCCCTCACCAAGGAGTACGGCACCCGGCGAGCCGTGGACGACCTCACCTTCACCGTCCTCCCCGGCCGTGTCACCGGCTTCCTGGGCCCCAACGGCGCCGGAAAGTCCACCACCATGCGGCTGGTACTGGGCCTCGACCGGCCCACCTCCGGCACCGCCACGGTCGGCGGCCGTGCCTACGCCACGCTCCAGGAGCCCCTGCGGCACGTGGGTGCCCTGCTCGACGCGCAGGCCGCCCACGGCTCACGCACCGGACGCGACCATCTGCGCACCCTGGCCGCGAGCAACCGCGTCGCGGACCGGCGCGTGGACGAGGTGCTGGAGGAGACCGGGCTCGCCGCGGTGGCCCGGCGCCGGGTGCGGACGTACTCCCTGGGCATGCGTCAGCGGCTCGGTATCGCGGCCGCCCTGCTCGGTGATCCCGAGGTGGTCATGCTCGACGAGCCCTCCAACGGCCTCGACCCCGAAGGCATCATCTGGATCCGCGCGTTGCTGCGCCGGCTCGCGGGGGAGGGGCGCACGGTCCTGGTCTCCAGCCACCTCATGAACGAGACCGCGTCCTTCGCCGACCACCTCGTGGTGCTGGGCCGCGGAAGGCTCCTCGCGGACACCCCGATGCGGGAGTTCATCCACGCACGCGTGCAGCCGAGCGTACGGATCCGCACCACGGACCCCGCCGCTCTCAGGACGGTCCTCGCCGAGCACGGGCACGACGCAGCCGAACACCACGACGGTCACTGGAGCGTGCGGCACGCGCGCGTGGACGACATAGGGCGCCTGGTCTCCGCGGCGGGCGTGCCCCTGCTCGAACTGGCCGCGGAGGAGGCCACCTTGGAACAGGCGTATCTGGACCTCACCGCCGCCGAGACCGAGTTCACCGCACAGCCGCAGGAGGCCTGAGATGCCGTTCGCACCCGTCCTGCACGCCGAGTGGCTGAAGATCCGCACCCTGCGTTCGCTGCTGGGGGCGCTGCTGGCGCTGTTCGCCGCGACCACGGCGTTCTCCGCGATCGCCGGGGCCTCCGAGACCTCCGACCCCGAGTTCGACCCGTTGTTCATGGCGATGTCCGGCGTGATGCCCGGTCAGATCGCGGCCATCTCCTTCGGCGCGATGGCCGTGTCCTCGGAGTTCCACGGCGGTGGACTGCGGCTCTCGCTCGCCGCGGTGCCGCGGCGCGGGCGGTGGTTCGCGGCGAAGCTCACCGCCATCGCCGTACCGACCCTGGTGGTGGGACTGGTCACCGCCTTCGCGGCTCTCGCCGTCGCCCGCGCGGGTCTCGGGGACGCGGCGCGCGGGCTCAGCGCGGGGGAGCAGGTGCGCGGCGTCGTGGGCTGCGGGATCTACCTCATGCTGATGGCGCTCTTCGCGGCGGGTCTCGCGGCGCTGCTGCGCAGCGGGATGGGCGCCCTGTCCCTGCTGATCCCGTTCATCCTGGTCGTGTCGTTCGTGATCGGGGACGTATCCGGTGGCCTCACCGACTACCTGCCCGACCGGGCTGGACAGCTCGTCCTGTACGAGACGCACGACGGACCGCTCGGACCGTGGTCCGGCCTCGCGGTGACGGCGCTGTGGACCGCCGCGGCCGTTGCCGCGGGTGCCTGGAGCGTGCGGCGCAGGGACGCCTGACGGCACGCCAGTTGTCAGTGGTACCCGGTTTACTGGATCACATGGACATCGCGAAGGACCTCGCCCTGATCGACCAGTTGTGCGCCCGGGACTTCCGCGCGGCGCACGCTCCCTACCACGCCGCGTGGTTAGGGCCGGGGGACTGGCCGGACGCGCGCGACTGCTACGCCTACGAAGCGGCGCTCGTCGAGCGGCTGACGCAGCGATGGGGGGCGTCGGACCGCTGGGGCACCGTGACGTTGGTGGAGCGCATCGCCCGGGGTGAGGTCATACCCGAGCCCTGGGCGATGCTCACCGCCCTGGCCATCGACGTGCGGACGTGGGTCGTGCCCGGCACCGGCCGTCGGCTCACCGTGGCGGTGGCCGACCGGGACGAGGTGAATCAGCCGCGGCTCTGGGCCGGCGTCACGGAGACCGCACCGCCGTGACCCGTCAGCTCTCCTCGGCCGCCAGCCGCAGCCGCGCGAACTCCTCCGCCATCGTCGCCGCCGTCCAGTGCGCGTTCAGCCCGCTCGGATTCGGCAGCACCCACACGCGCGTGTCCCCGATCAACCGCTCCTGCGGACCCACCTGCGCCTTCTTGTCGTCGAACGCCGCCCGATACGCGGTGATCCCGACCACTGCCAGCCATCGTGGCCGCAACCGCGCCACCTTCAGGGCCAGTTGTCGCCCGCCCTCGCGGTACTCCTCCGCGCTCAGCTCGTCCGCCCGCGCGGTCGCCCGCGCGACGACATTGGTGATGCCGAGCCCGTAGCCCAGCAACTCCTGCTGCTCCGCCGGCTTCAGCAGACGAGGCGTGAAGCCCGACAGATGCAGCACCGGCCAGAACCGGTTGCCCGGACGGGCGAAGTGATGGCCCGTCGCGGCGGTCATCAGACCGGGGTTGATCCCGCAGAACAGCACGCGGAGACCGTCCGCGACGACATCCGGTACCGGACGGTCGCGGGCGGCCTCCAACTCGGCGGCGGTGAAGCGCGTCAGAGGATGGCTCCGGGGGTGTAACCGGCGGCGTCCGGGTGCTGCTTCACGATCTCCTCGATCCGGCCGACGACCACACCGACCTGGTCGGCCGCGGCGCCCGTGAAGGACAGCTTGTCGGCCATCAGCGCGTCCAGCTGGGCCCGGTCGAGCGGGATGCGCTCGTCGGCGGCCAGCTTGTCGAGCAGCTCGTTGCGCTCGGCACCCTGCTCACGCATCGCGAGCGCGGAGGCCACGGCGTTCTCCTTGATGGCCTCGTGCGCGACCTCACGGCCCACGCCCGCGCGCACCGCGCCCATCAGCACCTTGGTGGTGGCGAGGAAGGGCAGGTAGCGGTCCAGCTCACGGGCCACGACCGCCGGGAAGGCACCGAACTCGTCGAGCACGGTCAGGAACGTCTCCAGCAGACCGTCCAGCGCGAAGAACGCGTCCGGCAGCGCGACCCGGCGCACCACCGAGCAGGACACGTCGCCCTCGTTCCACTGGTCGCCCGCCAGCTCGCCGGTCATCGACGCGTAGCCGCGCAGGATGACCATCAGGCCGTTGACGCGCTCGCAGGACCGGGTGTTCATCTTGTGCGGCATCGCCGAGGAGCCCACCTGGCCCGGCTTGAAGCCCTCGGTCACCAGCTCGTGCCCGGCCATCAGACGGATCGTCTTGGCGAGGGAGGACGGCGCCGCCGCCAGCTGTACCAGCGCGGTGACGACCTCGTAGTCCAGCGAGCGCGGGTAGACCTGGCCGACCGAGGTGAAGGCCTCGGAGAAGCCCAGGTGCCGGGCGATCCGGTTCTCCAGGTCGGCCAGCTTGGCCGCGTCGCCGCCGAGCAGGTCGAGCATGTCCTGCGCGGTGCCGACCGGGCCCTTGATGCCGCGCAGCGGGTAGCGGCCCAGCAGCTCCTCGACCCGGCCGTACGCCACGAGCAGCTCGTCGGCGGCGGTCGCGAACCGCTTGCCCAGCGTCGTGGCCTGCGCGGCCACGTTGTGGGAGCGGCCGGCCATGACCAGCTCGGCGTACTCGCCGGACAGCTTGCCGAGCCGCGCCAGCACGGCCACCGTACGGTCGCGCACCAGCTCCAGGGAGAGCCGGATCTGGAGCTGCTCGACGTTCTCGGTGAGGTCGCGCGAGGTCATGCCCTTGTGGACGTGCTCATGCCCGGCGAGGTCGTTGAACTCCTCGATCCGCGCCTTCACGTCGTGCCGGGTGACCTTCTCGCGCTCGGCGATGGAGGCCAGGTCCACGGTGTCGAGGACACGCTCGTAGTCGGCGATCGCCGCCTCCGGGACCTCGATGCCGAGGTCCTTCTGGGCCCGCAGCACGGCGAGCCAGAGCTGCCGCTCGAGCTTCACCTTCTGCTCGGGCGACCAGAGCGTGGCGAGCTCGGCGGAGGCGTAGCGTCCGGCGAGGACGTTCGGGATGCGGGGCTTGGCGGGAGCGGAAGTCACGTGTCCAGATTCTACTGGCGGTTTGTGCAGGCCAGCGCCATGGGTCCGTTCGTCGGAAACTACGAGACCCACGTCACGACCGGCCGTCCCGGCGACCTGCGACTACGCCCCGGGCCCGTCGTACGGCAGCAGATCGGGCCGCTTCGGCGGCAGCCCGTCCCCGGACGACCGGCCGGTGAGGCGCCGCCCGATCCAGGGCATCAGGTGCTGCCTGGCGAAGCGGGCGTCGGCGACCCGGCGGGCGGCCCACCCGGGCGGCAGCGTCGCCGGCAGCGGGGTACGCCACTCGGTGTCCTCGGGGTCGTAGCCGAGTGTCTGCCACACCGCCTCCGCCACCCGGCGATGCCCCTCGGGCGTCAGGTGCAGCCGGTCCACGTCCCACATCCGCGGGTCGCTCAGCGACGCTGCCCCGTACAGGTCGACGACCAGGGCGCCGTGCCGCTCGGCCAGCTCGTCGACGCAGCCGAACAGCTCCTCCATGCGCGGCCGGAACCGCTCCAGGACCGGACCCTGGCGGCCGGGGCTGCGCATCAGGACCAGCTGCTTGCAGGACGGGGCGAGCCGTTCCACGGCCTCCGTGAGCAGATCCCGCACCCGGACCATGTCGCACTTGGGGCGCAGAGTGTCGTTGAGCCCGCCGACCAGCGTGATCACGTCCGGCTGCATGGCCGCCGCCACGTCGACCTGCTCGTCGACGATCTGCTTGATCAGCTTGCCGCGCACCGCGAGGTTCGCGTAGCGGAAACCGGGAGTGTGGGCGGCCATCCGGCCGGCCAGGACATCGGCCCAGCCGCGGTAGGAGCCGTCCGGCAGCAGGTCCGACATGCCCTCGGTGAAGGAGTCGCCGACCGCGACCAGGCTGGTGTGTGTGGGGTTCTTCTGCATGGCGGAGGAAATGGTATCCCGTGCACATACCCGACGGTCGGTCGCCCTGTAGGCGGCTGAAGCACTCAGGCCCGCTGCCCGAACAGCCGCCGCAGCACGTCCTCCATCGTCACCAGCCCCGCCAGCCGCCCGTCGTCCCCGACCGCCGCCGCCAGATGCGTACGGCCGCGCCGCATGGCCGTCAGCACGTCGTCCAGCGGTGTGCCCTCCCGCACGCGCGCGATGGGCCGCATGTCGCGCACCGGGAACGGCACGTCCCGCGGCGAGGCGTCCAGGGCGTCCTTGACGTGGAGATAGCCGACGATCCTGCGGGTCTCGTCGACCACCGGGAACCGCGAGAACCCGGACTCGGCCGACAGTCGCTCCAGCTCCTCCGGGGTGACGCCCACGCGCGCGTAGACGACGCGTTCGAGCGGGAGCACGACCTCGCCCACCGGACGGCGGCCCAGTTCCAGCGCGTCGTGCAGCCGCTCCCGGGTGCGGTCGTCGATGAGTCCCGCCTCGTCGGAGTCCTTCACCAGGCGGGCCAGCTCCGCGTCCGAGAAGGTCGCCGTGACCTCGTCCTTGGTCTCCACCCGCAGGAGCCGCAGCAGGCCGTTCGCGAAGGCGTTGACGGTGAAGATCACCGGGCGCAGCCCGCGGGACAGGGCGACGAGGGGCGGGCCGAGCACGAGCGCGCTGCGCACCGGTTCCGCCAGTGCGATGTTCTTCGGCACCATCTCGCCGAGCAGCATGTGCAGATAGGTCGCCGCGGTCAGCGCGATCACGAAGGAGACCGCGTGTCCCGCACCTTTCGGCACGCCCAGCGCGTGGAACACCGGCTCCAGCAGGTGCGCGATCGCCGGCTCGGCGACGACACCGAGGACCAGGGTGCACAGGGTGATGCCGAGCTGGGCCGCGGCCATCAGCGCCGACACGTGCCGCAGGCCCCACAGCACGCTCCTGGCGCGCCGATCGCCGTCCTCGGCATACGGCTCGATCTGGCTGCGGCGCACGGAGATCAGCGCGAACTCGGCGCCCACGAAGAAGGCGTTGACCACGAGGGTCGCGAAGCCGATCAGCAGCTGGACGGCGGTCATGCCTCGGCCCCCTCGTCGGACACGTCGAGCGGTGCGTGCAGCAGGACCCGCGCGGCCCGGCGCCCCGAGGCGTCCACGACGTCCAGCCGCCAGCCGGTGACCTCGACGGTGTCGCCGACGAGGGGGATCCGGCCGAGCTCGGTCGCCACGAGCCCCGCCAGCGTCTCGTACGGTCCCTCGGGTGTCCGCAGCCCCACGCGCGCGAGCTGGTCGACGCGGGCCGAGCCGTCGGCCGAGTAGAGCGTGCGGCCCTCGTCGTCGCTCCCGGCCGGGGCCAGGTCGGGCGTCTCGTGCGGGTCGTGCTCGTCGCGGACCTCGCCCACGACCTCCTCGACGATGTCCTCCAGCGTCGCCACCCCGGCCGTGCCGCCGTACTCGTCGATGACCACGGCCATCGTGCGCTTCCCGGACAGCCGGTCAAGGAGCCGGTCCACGGTGAGCGACTCCGGTACGAGCAGCGGCTCGCGCATCAGTTCGGAGACGGGCACCCGGGGCCGGCGCTCGGCCGGGACCGTCAGGACGTCCTTGATGTGCGCGGTGCCCACGACCGAGTCGAGGCTGCCGCGGTAGACCGGGAAACGGGACAGGCCGGTCGCGCGCGTGGCGTTCGCGACGTCCTCGCAGGTCGCCTGCGCGTCAAGCGCGATGACCTGCACCCGCGGTGTCATGACGTTCTCCGCGGTGAGGTCCGCGAGATTCAGGGTCCGGACGAAGAGTTCCGCGGTGTCGGCCTCCAGCGCGCCCTCCTTGGCGGAGTACCGGGCCAGCGCCGCCAGCTCCTGCGGTCCGCGCGCGGCGGCCAGCTCCTCGGTGGGCTCCACGCCGAGACGGCGTACGACACGGTTCGCGGTGTTGTTGAGATGCGTGATGAAGGGCCGGAACGCGGCGCTGAACCAGCGCTGCGCGTTGCCCACCCGTCTGGCCACGGCCAGCGGCGAGGAGATCGCCCAGTTCTTCGGTACCAGCTCGCCGACGACCATCAGGAACACCGTCGACAGCGCCGTGCCCAGCACCAGGGCGAGCGAGGAGGCCGTCGAGGGGGAGACCCCGAGCGACTCCAGGGGGCCGGCGATGAGCTTGGCGATCGACGGCTCGGCGAGCATGCCGACGACCAGGTTGGTCACGGTGATGCCGAGCTGCGCCCCGGAGAGCTGGAAGGTCAGGTTCCGTACGGCCTTCAGGGCGCCCGACGCACCCCGCTCGCCGCGCTCCACGGCCCGTTCCAGGGCGCCGCGATCGACCGTGGTCAGCGAGAACTCCGCGGCCACGAAGGCACCGCAGGCCACGGAGAGCAGGATCGCCACGAGCAGCAGGAGCACTTCGGTCATCGGGTCACCTCCGTCCCATGATCGGACAGGGCGTCGCAGCCCACACCTTTCACCGGGAGGACGGGTGACCTACCCCTGGCAAAGGAAAAGCAGAACCGCCTAAACCGTGAGGTGCTTCACCCAGCGCCGCCACTTCTCCTCGGGCTCGTACCCGGCCGCCCGCCACGCCGCCTGCCCCGTCTCGTTGCGCACCAGCACCATCGCGTCCCCGCGACGCCCGCCGAGCTCCACGAACCGCTCCTCCGCGGCGGCCAGCAACGCCGAGCCGATGCCCTGGCGGCGGCGCTCCGGATGCACCGCCAGCCGGTACAGATGGCAGCGCCAGCCGTCGAAGCCCGCGATCACCGTGCCGACCAGCTCGCCGCTCCGCTCGGCCAGGATCAGCGCCTCGGGATCGCGGGCGACGAGCCGCTCGACGCCGTCCCGGTCGTCGCTGATGCTCGTGCCCTCGGCGGCCGTCCTCCAGAAGGCCAGCACACGGTCGAGGTCCTCGGGCTCGGCGGCCCTGATGTGCAGATCAGTCATACGCCGATCCCATCACGCACCCCACGACGAGACCCGGAATTCCAGCATCCGGACAGCGGCGGAGGTCACGTGCCGCCCAGCTCAGCGACGACCGGCGCGAACGCCTCCATGTGCGGCTCCAGCACGGTCAGATAGCTGAAGCCGTACGTCTCGCGCAGCGCGAGCACCTTCGCGGTGACCTCCGCCCGACTGCCGACCAGCAGGATGGGCAGCTCCAGCGCCTGCTCCACGGTGAGGCCCGCAACCCGGTCGACGAGGGGCCGTACGGCGGCCTCGGGATCGTCCGTGACGACCACCATCTGGATGAGCAGGTTCAGTTCCGCCGGTTCCGCGCGCCCGGCCGCCAGCTCCCGGTACCGGGCGAACCGCGCGTCGAACTCCGCGAGGGGCGTCGGCACCAGCTTGCCCTCCGTGCTCCCCGGGACCAGATACGCGCCCGTGAACGCGGCGATGTCCGCGCGCTCGGCGGTCAGCCGCAGCATCCGCTCACCGTTGCCGCCGAGCAGCAGCGGCACCCGCACGTCGAGGAGCCGCCCCAACTCCTCGACCGTGTGCCGGAGATGGTCCACGCGCGCGCGTGGCGACCCGAAGGGCAGTCCCGCCCGGTCGTGCTCCGCCCGTACGTACCCGGTGCCCAGACCGAGTTCGAGGCGTCCCTCCGTCAGCGCGTCCGTCGTCGCCACCTCGCGGGCGAGCAACGCCGGGTTCCAGAAACCCGCGTTGAGCACGAACGTGCCCAGCCGTGGCCGCTCCGTCGCCGCGCCCGCCGCCACCAGCGCCGGGAACGGCGCGGGCATGCCCAGATGATCCGGGACGAGGAGCACGTCGTACCCGATCTCCTCGGCCCGGCGGCACTTCGCCCGCCACGTCCCGGCGGGCGCGGGGTCGATCAGGCTGACCCCGAAGCGGAACGGGCGCGGCATGAACTCTCCTCGAACGCGTACGACTTGAGGGAACGTCTACCACCTGTTCGGCGCCTGTGACTTGAGGTCACACCGATTGCCTCACTCGTGCGCGATGGCCGCCAGCACATTCATGCGCGATGCGCGCAACGCGGGCAGCAGCGCCGCCACGATGCCGACGACCGCCGAGCCGATCACCACCGCGACGATCGTCGTCCACGGGATCGCGAGCGCGTTCATGCCCTGCAACTCCAGCACCTGCTGGACGCACACCCCCCACACCAGCCCGAGTGCCAGCCCCAGGACCGCGCCGAAGACGGCGATCACCACCGACTCCAGGCGGATCATCCGGCGCAGCTGGCGGCGGGCGAGCCCGATCGCGCGCAGCAGGCCGATCTCCCGGGTGCGCTCCACCACCGACAGGGCAAGGGTGTTGACGACACCGAGCACGGCGATGACGATCGCGAGGCCGAGCAGCGCGTACACCAGGTAGAGCAGGACGGCGATCTGGTCGTGGACCAGCTTCTTGTAGTCGGCCAGGTCACGGACCTGGACCTGCGGATAGGGGTCGAGGGACTTGTCCAGCCGGGCCCGCAGCAGGTCGGCGTCCGTGCCGGAGGCGGCGTTGACGTAGAGCGCGGAGTCCTGGCCTCCCGGCACGTACTTCTCCGCCGTGGCGATGCCGAAGAACAGCCCGCCCTGCATGCCGAAACCGTCGGAGCCGTCCTGGTCGGTGAGGGCGGCGACCTTCATCCGCGTGCGCTGCCCGCCCGGGAACTCCACGGGGATCGTGTCGCCGATCCGTACGTCGTGGTCCTTGGCGAAGTCCACGTCCATGCCCAGACTGCCGGGCGCCAGCGCCGCCGCCGAGTCCCCTTCCGCGTACGTGACATGGGCGACGTCGTCCACCTTGTCGTCGTAGCCCGCGGCGGTCGTCTCGACGCGCTTGCCGTCCGGCAGCCGCACCGCGAGCGGCGCGAACCGCTGCCGTACGACGAGTCCGACGCCCTCGGTGTCGCGCACGGCGTCCGTGACGGTCTGCGAGAACGGCACGAAGTTGCTGTTCTGGACGACGAAGTCGGCGCCCAACGTCGTGTCGATCTGCTGGTCGAAGGACTTCGACATCGACGCGCTCGCCACCGACATGCCGCCGACCAGCGCGAGACCCACCATCAGGGCCGCCGCGGTGGCGCCCGTACGGCGCGGATTGCGCAGGGCGTTGCGCTGGCTCATCCGGCCGATCGAGCCGAAGAGGGCCGGGAAGGCGGCGCCCAGGACCCGGATCACCGGGCGGACCAGCAGCGGACCCGCGATCACCGTCGCGATGAGCGTGAGGACGACACCGAGGCCCAGCAGGGAGGCCGACGAGGACGTCTTGGTCGCCGTCGCGCAGCCCACCAGTGCCGCCGCGCCGAGCGCTCCGACGATCGAGCCCACGACCGCCCGCGTCCTGAGCGGCTTGCCGATGCCCGCGATCTCGGCGTCCGCGAGCGCGGCCATGGGCGAGACGCCCGCCGCCCGCCGCGCCGGCAGATACGCCGCCACGAAGGTGACGCCGACCCCGACGACGTACGCCGCCACGGGAGTTCCCCAACCGACCACCATCTCGGTGGCCTTGAGGTTCATCCCGAAGACACCCATCAGTTTGATGAGGCCCGCCGCGAGGCCGATGCCCGCCGCCAGGCCCAGCGTCGAGCCGACCAGGCCGAGCAGGATCGCCTCGGTCAGCACCGACCGGCGCACCTGCCTGCGGTCCGCGCCGAGCGCCCGCAGCAGGCCCAACTCCCGGGTGCGCTGGGCGATCAGCATGGAGAACGTGTTGACGATCAGGAACACGCCGACCAGCACCGCGATCCCGGCGAAGCCGAGCATCACGTACTTGATGACGTCCAGGAACCCGCCGAGGTCCTCCGAGGCGGACTTGGCCTGCTCGTCGGCGGTCTTCACGTCATAGGCGCCCGTGTCCAGCACCGCGGCGATCCGCGTCTTGAGCCGGGCGTCGTTCACCCCGGGGGCCGCGTCCACCGAGACGCTCGTCGCCTTGTCGGGCGAGCCGAGCAGCTGGTCCGGGGCGGTGGCCGGGTCGAGGAAGAGGAGGGCCGCGCCCGGGTTGGTGGTGGTGAAGGTGGCGATGCCGACGACCCGGACCTTGAACGTGCCCGGCTGGGCCAGCACGGTCAGGGTGTCACCGATCTTCACGTGCTTCTTGTCGGCGGTGTCCGCGTCGAGAAGGGCCTCGGCGGCGCCGCGCGGGGCATGGCCGGAGGTGAGCTTCAAGGGGCTGCGGTCGGTGACGTACCAGTCGGAGGCGATGGTGGGGGCGCCGGTGGTCGGGCCGACCGACTCGTTGTCACTGTCGACGACCGTGATGTTCTCGACGCTCACGTCCGGATGGGTCGAGGCGACGCCGTCGACCTTCGCGACCTGGGCCGCAAGGGAGGCGGGCAGGGTGCGGGCCTCGCCGGTCGGCACCTGGGAGTCGAGGTCGTCCTTCGGCTCCACCGTCACATCGGCGGACGTCGAGGCGAAGAGGCGGTCGAAGGTGCGGGTCACCGTGTCGGAGAAGATCAGGCTGCCCGCGACGAACGCCACGGACAGGACGATGGCCAGCGCGGACAGCAACAGCCGTCCCTTGTGCGCGAGGAAGCTGCGGAGCGTCGCCTTCAGCACCGGTTCAGTCCTTGTCGAGGGAGACGTCGGGGGAGGCGTCGGGGGAGGCGTCCGAGGAGGCGTCGCCGGCGGGAGTGCCGCTGTCGGCCTGGCCGCGGATCACGTCGAACCGCTTCATCCGCTCCAGCACCGCCTCCGCCGTCGGCCGCTCCATCCGGTCGACGATCCGTCCGTCCCCGAGGAAGAGCACCAGGTCGGAGTGGGCGGCGGCGCCCGGGTCGTGGGTGACCATGACGACGGTCTGCCCGAGGTCGTCCACCGCGTCGCGCAGAAAGCCGAGCACCTCCAGACCGGCTCGCGAGTCGAGGTTGCCGGTCGGCTCGTCCGCGAAGATCAGCTCGGGTCGGGAGGCCAGCGCCCGCGCGCACGCCACTCGCTGTTGCTGACCGCCGGACAGCTGGGCGGGCCGGTGCTTGAGCCGGTCCCGCAGCCCGAGCGTGTCGATGACCTGGTCCAGCCACTTCTCGTCGGGCTTCTTGCCCGCGATGTCCATGGGCAGGGTGATGTTCTCGGCCGCGTTCAGCGTCGGGATCAGGTTGAACGACTGGAACATGAACCCGATCCGGTCCCGCCGCAGCCGCGTCAGCTCGCGCTCCTTCAGACCCGTGATCTCGGTGTCGCCGAGCCAGACCTGACCGGCGGACACGTTGTCGAGCCCGGCCAGGCAGTGCATCAGCGTCGACTTCCCGGAGCCGGACGGCCCCATGACCGCGGTGAAGCGACCGCGCGCGATCTCCACGTCCACCGAGTCGAGGGCCAGCACCGTGGTCTCGCCCGAGCCGTACGCCTTGGTCAGTCCGCGGGCGCGGGCCGCGACCCCGTCGGCCGACGCATGGCCGGGGGCGTGCTCCGCAGCAGATGTGGACAAGACTGCCTCCTCGCTCGGACGTACGGATTGTTCGGGACCTACGGATCGCTCGGGACCTACGGATCGCTCGGACGTACGGACTCCCGGCCGAGCGTAGTGTGACCCCGCCCACACCCGGTATCCCCCTGGAGTGCAGGGCCGTCTCCACCCCAGGTCGGGCCCCTGATACCGGTGTAAGGGGCAATCTCCACCCGAGGGCGGACCCTCTTGCCGGTGCTAGCGGTCCGGCGCTAGCGTCAAGGTATGGCGAAGACCCAGCTGAACGTACGGGTGGACGAGGGCACCGCCCGCGCGGCTCGCGAACGCGCCCTGGCCCGCGGCATGAGCGTCAACCGCTACATCGAAGAGCTGGTCAAGCAGGATGCCGGGGAGGCCGGGCAGACCTTCGTCGAGGCTGCCGCCGACTTCATGAAGCAGTACGAGAACGTGTTCGCCGAGGAGTTCGGCGCCGAGCGCGAGGGACGTCGCTGACCCCTTGAGCGACCACCTGAGAATCGACCTCGCCTGGCTCCTCATGCTCGCCGAACAGAAGACCCCGGGTGACCCGCAGGTCGTCGACTGGGGCGCCCTCGTCGCGGCCGTCGCGCGGCACGAGGCCGAGATATTCGACGTGCCCGTCTACGACAGCGCGCATGCCCGCGCCGCCGCCCTGCTCCAACTCCTGATCCATGTACCGGCGTTGGAGCGCTCCAACGCCCTGTACGCGTCCTCCGTCGCCTACGCCTACCTCGTCGCGAGCGGCCTCAAGGTCGTCACCTCGCCCGAGCAGGTCCGTGACCTGGCCCGGCTGGTGAAGAACGGGGACGCCTCGGTGCACGACATCGCGGCGGAACTACGGCAGTGGAGCCGGTGAACGCCCGGCTGTTCACTCGGCCGGACGCCAGGCGGTGCCCAGCACACAGAACGACGCCGGCGTCCTGGGCCCCTTCTCCGGCATGAACACCCGCCGGTAGGGGCCGAGTTCGAACCCCGCCTCCCGCAGCGCGGCGACCGGCTCGCGGGACAGATGGCAGCCCCCGGCCAGTGGGGGCCACACCGTCCGGTCCAGCGCCCGCTGGGCGAACCGCATCGCCTGCCCGCCGCCCCGGCCGTGCTCGAAGAACCGCAGCATGCCACCGGGCCGCAGCACCCGCCGTATCTCCGCGAGAGCCCGCGGCACGTCGCGCACGCTGCACAGCACCAGCGAGACCACGGCCGCGTCGAAGGCCTCGCTCTTGACCGGCAGCGCCTCCGCGGCACCCGGCACCACGTCGACGGGCACCTCCGAACGCAGGGCGGACTCGACCGCCAACTGCCGAAGCGCGCGCTCCGGTTCGATCGCCACCACCTCCGCGACCGTACGCGGATAGTGGCCGAAGTTCAGTCCGTTGCCCGCGCCGATCTCGATCACCCGCCCGGACAGCCCGGACAGCAGCCGGTCACGTACCCCGGCCATGCCCCAGCGGGTCTCGGCGGTGACGCTCGCGCGGGCGTAGTAACGGGCGAACAGCGGGTGGTGCACGGGATCACTCGGCAACCTGCCCGAGCCGGCGGACCGTAGCGGCATGGCGACCTCCCGAAAGGACGGGCCCTACCGTGATTGTCCCCCGGTGCGCGATCCGTGCACCTCCCGCCCGCGCCCTACGCCACGAAGTCGCGCACCTGCTGGTAGACGCCGTAGTCGTTGTTCATGTCGGTGTGGGAGATGCAGCCGACCTCGACATTGGTGGCGCCACTGAGGATCGCGGTGGTGTCCGGGGTGAGCGCGTCGTCGCAGTTGGACCAGTAGCTGGCGTACGAGACGCTGCCCGGGGTCTCGTCGCCGGAGTTGAGCGAGGTCAGGAACGAACTGCCCGTGTACATCTCGGCACACGACGTGTACAGCCAGGAGCACCAGGAGGCGGTCGTCGTGCCGTGGTTGACCCCGGCCACCGAGACGAAGTCGTCCACGTACGACGTGCCGCTCAGGTTCTTCAGGTAGTAGCGGGAGTTCAGGGCGCCCATGGAGTGCACGACCAGATCCACCTTCGAGGCGCCGGTCTGCGACAGCACGGTCTTCACGTAACTGGAGAGCTGGCTCGCGGTGGTGACGTTCGACTTGGACCAGTCGTACGAGAACGCGTACAGCTGCGAGGACGTGTAGCCGTCGGCCTTGAAGTCGGCGATCCAGTCGTCCCAGCTGCTCGCGTCACTGCTCAAACCATGGACGAAGACGATCGGATCGTGGGTCGCGGCCTGAGCGGGGGCCGCGGACAGGGAGAGCGACAGAAGGAGCGAGGTGACGACGGCCGAGACGGCCGCTGACATGCGGCGCATGCGGGGTTGCATGGTGCCTCCTGATACGGGTGGGGTTGTCAGGAGGGTGCGGCCGGGTCTACGCGCGCCGCATCGGTGAAATCGCCGGTCTTTACGTGTCAATTAACTCGCCAGTAACGTCGATGGCGTGGTGACTCCGGTGAACCCCCCGCCCCTTGCCCCCACTTCGCCACCGCCCCCCACGGACGCGTGGCAGGGCCTGGTCTCCGCCCTGCCCGAGGGCGTCCGCGTACGGCTCCTGCACGCCGTGCACGGCGATCCGCGGGCGGCGGCCGAGGCCGTACGGCTGCTCGGCGACCGCCGCTCGACCGGTCTCGACCCCCTTCCCGCCGAACCCGCCGCACTGGCCCCGTCGCTGCTGCGCGCCCACCGCGCGCAGATCCGCGCCCTGCCCGACGACACCCGCCTCCTGCTGCTCCTGGCCGCGGCCGACCAGTACCCGGTCGCCACCCACGCCTTCCTGCGCGCGGTCGCCGCCGCCCGCCTCGACACCCGCCCCCTGGAAGCCGCCGAGACCGCCGGGCTCGCCCACGCGAGCGCCGACGGGGTCGTCTTCCGTGACGCCTGGACGAGGATCGCCGCGTACGAGACCGGCTCCCCGGCGGACCGGCGCGACGTCCACCGGCTGCTGGCCCGCGTGCTGCGCGCGGAGGGCGAGACCCCGCTGCGTTCCTGGCACCGTGGCGCGGGCGCCCTCGGCCCCAGCTCCCGACTGGCCGGGGAACTCGCCACGGCCGCCGCCAAGGCCCGCGACGAGGGCCGCCTCCCGCTGGCCCGCGCCCTCGCCGAACGCGCGGCGGCGCTCTGTCCCGACCGGGCCGGGCAGACCCTGCTGTTGACACGTGCCGCCGTGTACGCCTGGCAGTCGGGTGCGGGCGACCGCGCCCGCACCCTGACCGCCCGCACCGAGGACGACGCGCTGACCGGCGTACTCGCCCTGCGCGCCGGCAACGCGGCGGAGGCGTTCGACGCCCTGCTGACCGCTGTGGTGCGGGAACCGGGGGAGGAGGGCGACGCGCCGTCCGAGGTCGATGGCGCGACTCCGGAAGCGGCCTCCGCGTTCGACGGCCGGAACGTTTCCGCAACCCTGGACACATCGCGCCCCACGCTCACCACCCTCGACGTCCCCGACCCCGCCCTCCATCTCCTCGCCCGTGCCACCGAAGCCGCCATCTACACCGGTGACCTGCGGCGATGTCGGGAGGCCGACCGGGTGGCCCGCAGGCTCGGCATCGAGCCGCCCGGGACGCTCGGCGGGCTCGCGGCGGCCTTCGAGGGACGGTACGAGGACGCGCGTGACCTGCTTGGCGCGACGGCCGGGCGCTGCGGCCCCGGCGGGGACCCGACCCTGCTGATCCACGCCGGCATCGCCGCCCTCATGCTCGGCGACCACACCAGGGCCACCGCGGCGACCGTCCGCGCGGCCGCCTCCGCCCGGGTGCGCGGCGTGACGGTCGCCGCGGCGCAGGCGATGGAGTTCCGGGCCTACGCCGACTTCTGGACCGGGCGCCCGCGCGCCGGGGAGGCCGCCGCGGCCGACGCCCTCTGGCAGGCGTACGCCACCGGCCAGGACAACGGTGCCTGCCATCTCCAGGCGGCCCTGGCCATGTTCGCGGCGCTCACGGGCGACGCAGACGTGTGCCGCGAACGCGCGGCGACGGCCCGCTCGTACGCCCTCGCCCGCGGCCTCGGTCTGCCCGCCGCGCTCGCCCAGTGGGCGCTCGCCTATCTCGACCTGAGCAGCGGCCGGTTCGCCGCGGCGGCGGCCCGGCTGCGCGCCCTCGCCGGCTTCGGCCCCGGCCACGGTCACCGGGCCATCCGGCACCTGGCCACCCCGCACTACGTGGAGGCGGCCGTCCGCACCGACGACACCCGGGTCGCCCGGGTCGCGCACGCCGACTACCACCGCTGGGCGAGCGCCGTCCGCAGCCCCGACGACCTGGCGCTGAGCGCCCGTTGCCGGGCCCTGCTGGCCCCCGGCGCCGAAGCGGTCGACCACTACCGCACCGCACTCGACCTGCATGCCCGAGGCACCCGCGACTTCGAACGGGCCCGCACCGAGCTGCTGTTCGGCAGCGCGCTGCGCCGGCTGCGGCACCGCACCGAGGCCCGCGACCGTCTCCACAGCGCCCTGGAGGCCTTCGAACACTTCGGCGCCCCGCACGGCGCCGCCCAGGCCCGGGCGGAACTCCGCGCCCTGGGCACCCCGGCAACTCCCGCCGCAACGGCCCCGGACGACCTGACCACCCGGCTCACCGCCCAGCAGCTCATGGTCGCCCGCATGGCCGCCGACGGCGCCACCAACCGGGAGATCGCCACCAGGCTGGCCCTCAGCCCCCGCACGATCGACCACCATCTGCGGGGCGTCTTCACCCGGTTGGGGATCCGCTCGCGGATCGAACTGGTGCGGCTGCTGGCTGAAGGGGAAGGGGCGGAGATGCGATGACGCAGGGCCCCCGGCCTGATCAGCCACTACATCGACGCGGACCGCATCTGAGTCAGGCGGCTTCCCGGCCCCGGAACGCCTCCGCGTCCCACACCCCGTCCAGCCGCGGCGCCAGCCAACTCGGCGCCCCCGCACGGAAGTCGGCGGGTGCCAAGGCGCCCGCGCCCATCGGCAGCGCCCCCAGCAGCGGCGCTCCGGCGACCTCCGGCAGGTCGGCCACGTTGCACCGCATCGCCAGATCGGGGGAGTCGGGCCAGCCGCCGATGACGACGCCTGCCAACTCCAGCTCCCTGAAGCGCAGTTCACGGGCCGTCAGTTCCGTGGTGTTCAGCGTGCCGAGGCCGGCCGTGGCCACGACCAGAACCGGCGCGCCGAGGAGCCGCGCCGCGTCGGCCAGCGTCCCGCCCGCCTCGTCGAACCGCACGAGCAGCCCACCCGCACCCTCGACCAGCACCAGGTCGTGCTCGGTGGCCAGCTTGGCCGCCATCTCGGCGATCTCCGGCGGGCGAACCGGGGCGCGGCCCGCCCGGCGCGCTGCCGTCGCCGGGGCCAACGGCTCGGGGTAGCGGGCGAGTTCGGCCGTCGTGACCGGACCCGCGAGGCGCGCGACCTCCTGGGCGTCGCCCGGCTCGTCCGGCCGTACGCCCGTCTGGGCCGCCTTGAGCACGGCCACCGAACGGCCCACGGCGACCGCGGCGGCGGCGACCGCCGCGGTCGTGATCGTCTTGCCGACCTCCGTGCCGGTGCCCGTGATCACCAGTACAGGCATCTCAACCCTCTCCCGCCGCCGCGCACACGGCACGCGCGATCCGTGCCACGTCCGTGTCACCCGTGACGTACGGCGGCATCGTGTAGACGAGGTCGCGGAACGGCCGCAGCCACACACCCTCGCGCACCGCCGCCTCCGTGGCCGCCTTCATGTCCACCTCGTGATCCAGCTGGACCACTCCGATCGCCCCGAGGACGCGGACGTCCCGGACGCCCGGCAGGTCACGCGCCGGCGCCAGCCCCTCCGTCAGCCCCGCCTCGATCCGCTTCACCTCGGCCTGCCAGTCCTGGCCCAGCAGCAGCTCGATCGAGGCGCAGGCCACGGCGGCGGCGAGCGGGTTGCCCATGAACGTCGGGCCGTGCGCCAGCACCGGGACCTCGCCCCGCGAGATCCCGTCGGCCACGCGTGCCGTGCACAGGGTGGCCGCCATCGTCATATAGCCGCCGGTCAGCGCCTTGCCCACACACATCACGTCCGGCGTCACCGCCGCGTGCTGCGCCGCGAACAGGGCGCCGGTGCGACCGAAGCCGGTCGCGATCTCGTCGAACACCAGCAGCACGTCGTGCGCGTCGCAGGCCTCGCGCAGCACCCGCAGATACGCGGGGGAGTGGAACCGCATCCCGCCCGCGCCCTGCACCACCGGCTCCACGATCACCGCGGCCAGTTCGTCGGCGTGCCGCTCGACCAGCGCGCGCAGCTGGTCGGCGTACGACTCCTCGTACTCCGTCGGCGGCGCGTCCGCGAAGATCTGGCGCGGCAGTACGCCGGTCCACAGGTCGTGCATGCCGCCGTCGGGGTCGCACACCGACATCGGCTGCCAGGTGTCCCCGTGGTAGCCGCCCCGCCAGGTCAGCAGCCGCTGCTTGCCCGGGCGGCCCAGCGAACGCCAGTACTGAAGACACATCTTCGCCGAGACCTCGACCGACACCGACCCGGAGTCGGCCAGGAAGACATGTTCCAGACCCTCGGGCGACATGTCGACAAGGTGCTTCGCGAGGCGGACGGCGGGCTCGTGCGTGAGCCCGCCGAACATCACATGGCTCATCCGGCCGAGCTGTGTGGTGGCGGCCTCGTTGAGGACCGGGTGGTTGTAGCCGTGGATGGCCGACCACCAGGACGACATGCCGTCGACCAGTTCCCCGGCGGACGTGCGCAGGCGCACCCCGCTCGCCGACTCCACGACGAGCGGGTCCACCCGGCCGGGCATCGGGCCGTACGGATGCCACACATGCCGCCGGTCGAGCTCCAGCAGCTCGGACACGGGCAGGTCAGGCATTGGGCGCGAGATCCGTTCCGGCCCCACGACGGCGTACGGCGACCAGGTCGGTGCGCGGCTCGTTGGCCTCGGGCGCGGCGGCGGCCTCATGGGAACCGCACACGGAACCACAGCCGGTCCCGCACCCGGTGCCCTCGTGCGACCCGCACCCGCCGGCGCTCTCGTGCGACCCGCACCCGCCGCCGGCAGCCGCGGCGGCCACGTCCGCCCGGTGCTGCGGCAGCGTGACCTCGCCCGCGCCCTCCACCTCGAAGCCGGCGTCCGCGATCATGTCGAGGTCGGCCTTGCCCGCCTGGCCCTCGGAGGTCAGGTAGTCGCCGAGGAAGATCGAGTTGGCGAGGTTCAGGGCGAGCGGCTGCATCGTGCGCAGATGGACCTCACGGCCGCCCGCGATACGCACCTCGACGTCGGGGCAGACGAACCGGACCATCGCCAGGATGCGCAGACAGCGCTGCGGGGTGAGGTTCCACTCCTTGGCCAGCGGGGTGCCCTCGAAGGGGATCAGGAAGTTGACCGGAACCGAGTCCGGGTCCAGCTCGCGCAGCGAGAAGACGACGTCGATCAGGTCCTCGTCCGACTCGCCCATGCCCGCGATCAGACCCGAGCAGGCCGACAGACCCGCCGCGTGCGCCTTCTGCACGGTGTCGACGCGGTCGGCGTAGGTGTGCGTCGTCGTGATGTCCCCGTACGTCGCCTCGGACGTGTTGAGGTTGTGGTTGTAGGCGTCCGCGCCCGCCTCGCGCAGCCGCTCGGCCTGGCCGTCGGAGAGCAGCCCCAGACAGGCGCAGACCTCGACGTTCTCGTGCCGGTCCTTGATCGCCTTGATGGTGCCCGCGACCCGGTCCACGTCCCGGTCCGTCGGACCGCGTCCGGAGGCCACCAGGCAGACCCGCTTCGCGCCACCGGCGAGACCCGCGGCGGCGGCCTTGGAGGCCTCGTCGGGCTTGAGCCAGGTGTACTTCAGGATCCCGGCCTCGGAGCCCAGCCGCTGCGAGCAGTAGGAGCAGTCCTCGGGGCACAAGCCGGACTTGAGGTTGACGAGGTAGTTCAGTTTCACCCGTCGGCCGAACCAGTGCCGGCGCACCTTTCCGGCCGCGGCCACCACGTCGAGCAGGTCGTCGTCGGAAGTGGCGAGGACGGCGAGCGCCTCCTCGCGGGTCGGCAGCTCGCGCCGAAGCCCCTTGTCCACCAGCGTGTTCAGCAGGTCCATGAAAGCTGATCCTGTCCTAAGGAGCCGTCTCCGGCCAAGGAGAGTTCGTACAACAGCGGCCATTCACTGTGTGGGTATTGCCACACAGTGGGCGGCTGCTTGTCCCACTAGTGTCTGTTCGCTGCCTACAAAACCCCCGGAGGACCCATGGCGTTCGGCTGGATCGACGAGCAGGCGCGGCTGCGCCGCCGCGCCGGACTCGTACGGACCCTGCGCCCGCGCCCCGCCGACTCCCCGCTCCTGGACCTCGCGAGCAACGACTACCTGGGTCTGGCCCACCATCCCGACGTGGTGGAGGGCGCCGCGCGGGCCGCGCGGACCTGGGGCGGCGGGGCCACCGGCTCGCGGCTCGTCACCGGCACGACCGAGCTGCACACCGAGCTCGAACGCGAGCTGGCCGAATTCAGCGGTTCTGAAGCGGCTCTCGTCTTCTCCTCCGGTTACGCGGCCAATCTCGCCGCGGTCACCGCACTCGCCCCGCACGGCTCGCTGATCGTCTCCGACGCCGGGAACCACGCGTCCCTGATCGACGGCTGCCGGCTGGCCCGCGGCACCACCCAGGTGGTCGGGCACGCCGATCCGGACTCCGTGCGCAAGGCGCTCCAGACGTATGACGGGCCGGCCGTCGTCGTCTCCGACACGGTGTTCTCCGTCGACGGCGACGCCGCTCCGCTGGCCGTGCTCGCCGAGGCGTGCCGGGAGCACGGCGCGGGTCTGGTGGTCGACGACGCCCACGGCCTGGGCGTGCTCGGCGACGGCGGCCGGGGCGCCCCGCACGCGGCGGGGCTCGCGGGCGCCGACGACGTCGTCGTGACGGTCACGCTGTCCAAGTCGCTGGGCAGCCAGGGCGGCGCCGTCCTCGGCCCGGCCCGGGTGATCGACCACCTGGTCAACGCGGCACGCACGTTCATCTTCGACACGGGCCTCGCCCCCGCGGCGGCCGGAGCCGCCCTGTCGGCGCTGCGCCTGCTGCGCCGCGAGCCGGAGCGGGCGGCCCGGGCGCGTGAGGTGGCCGCCGAACTGCACGCACGGCTGACCGCCGCGGGGCACGAGGCGGTACGTCCGGACGCCGCGGTGGTCTCCGTGCGCGCGCCGTCCCCGGAGGAGGCCGTGCAGTGGGCGGCCGACTGCCGTACGGCAGGCCTGTCCGTGGGCTGTTTCCGTCCTCCTTCCGTGCCCGACGGCATCTCACGGCTGCGGTTGACCGCCCGCGCGGACCTCTCCGAGGCGCAGATCGAACGCGCTGTACATGTGATCGGTGAGACACGACCATGAGTCGGCGTGACACGGCCGTGTGCGGACAGAACTGATCAGAACGCGGCCGTGAAGCCCGCCCAGCTCTCGGGGGAGAAGAGCAGCGCGGGTCCGGACGGGTCCTTCGAATCGCGTACGGCGACGAGTCCGGCCTGCGGGCCGGGCCCGGGCCGGGCGGTCTCCACACAGTTGTTCGCTCCCGTGCTGTAGCTGCTGCGCAGCCAGTGCACGTCGTGCAGATCGGTACTGGTAGGTACGTTCCGAGGCAGTGCAGACATGGTGCCTCCTTACGCGCCGTCACCTATCCCGGCGATGTAATCCAACGAGTCCTCGGGCGAAAGGGCGTGGATCTGAAGGGTGTTGAAGGCCTCGGTGTAGGCCCGGAGGTCTTCTTTCCGCTCCAGGTAGAGGCTACTCGTCAAGTGGTCGAGAACAACCACGTCCAGATCAGAAGTGCGCGAAAAAGAGAAGATAACGAAAGGGCCGGTGATGCCGATGTGTGCTCCCGCGGCGAAGGGCAGCACCTGAAGCCTGACTTGGGGAAGCCGGGCCGCCTCGATGAGCCGCCGCAGCTGCCGGGCCATCACCTCGGGGCCGCCGATCTCCCGGCGCAGCACTCCCTCGTCGAGCACCGCGGCCAGTTCCAGCGGGGGGTCGGCCCGTAACACGTCCTGCCGGGCCAGCCGTACCTCGACCAGCGCGTCGAGCCGTTCGTCCCGCTCGCCGTCGAGGCCGTCGAGGCCGCCGACCGCGGCCCGGGTGACCGCACGGGCGTACTCGGGCGTCTGCAGGAGCCCCGGCACGACGGAGATCTCGAGCGTACGCATCGCGCTCGCCTGCGACTCCAGGCTGATGAAGTCCCGGTACGTCGGCGGCAGCACCCCGCGATAGGCGTGCCACCAGTGATGGCGTCCCGCCCCGGCCTCGTCGGAGCCCGCCAACACCAGGAGCAACTCCCGCAGTTGGCCGTCGTGCACCTCGTAGGCGTCCAGGAGTAACCGCACATCGGCCGGTTTCACGCCGCTCGCGCCGGTCTCGATCCGGCTCACCTTGGACTGGTGCCAGCCCACCAGCCGGGCCGCCTCACCACTGGTGAGCCCCGCACCGGTGCGCAACGCACGCAGTTCGGCGCCCAGTTTCCGGCGGCGTACCGCGGGACCGTGCTGCATGGGCTACTCCTTACTCCTTCCGGGCCGCCCAAATACGGTCTTCCGTCGGAGAGTTCACCGCTTCGAGCGACAGATATATGCATATCTTGGTGGATCGGCACCGTGACCGGCCTGGTAATGGCAGTCTGGCGAAGAAGCACCAGTCCGGGACCGTACTCGAACCATCCGCTCCGTGTCGGGCTGCGGTCCCGTGGGAAAGGGACGACGTCGCCATGGCAGACCATCTGGAAGCATCCGTCACTCTGCCGAGCGATCCCGCCTCGGTCTCCGCGGCCCGCGCCTATGTCCTGAGCACCCTGGCGGAATGGGGGCTGCCGGCGGACACCGAAGCGGCGGAGACGATCCGGCTGATCGTCTCCGAACTCGCCACCAACGCCGTACAGCACACTTTCGGGCAGTCACCCACCTTCACGGTGGACCTCCACCTCGACCGTGACGAACATCTGCGCATCGGGGTCACCGACAGCCACCCCCGCTTCCCGAAGCGGCTGCCGGCCGCCGTCCAGCAGGACAACGGCCGCGGCATGGTGATCATCCGCTGGCTCACCGCGGAGCACGGCGGCAAGCTCAGAGTCCGGCCGACCCGCGAGGGCGGCAAGACCGTCTCCATCGAACTCCCGTGGACGGTACCGGCCGAGCCGGTGTCGGCGGCGGGACAGCAGGAACCCTAGACACCGGCCTGTCTCGCGCGGCCGAAGGCGCCGCGGAGCAGTGCCCGGAAGGCGTCCGCCGCAGGGGCCGTTCCGTCGGCCCGGTGGGCGACCGAGATCGTACGGCGCAGTTCCCCCGTCCCCAGCGGCCGGGTCCCCACCGGAGTGACCGCCGTCCGCGCCACCATCTCCGGGACCACCGCGATCCCGAGCCCCGCACTGACCAGCGCGCACACCAGCGCGTACACCGGAGTCGCCACCAGGACGGACGGCGTGGCCCCGGCCCGGGCGAGGAGCGCCTCCACGCCGCGCCGGGCGGGATGGTCAGGGGCCATGCTGATCAGCGGCTGCCCGGCGAGTGCGGTGAGAGGCAGCCGCGAGGTGTCGCTCGTGAGGACGTGCCCCGGGGCGGTCACCAGCACCAGTTCCTCCACCAGGACCGGCTCCGCGCTGACGGACGCGGGGAGCTGCACCGGGTCCGCGGGTTCGTAGGAGTGCGTCAGCGCCAGGTCCACGTCACCGGCGGCCACCGCCTCCACCCCGGCCGGCGGTTCGAGGTGGGCGACCGTCAGCTCCACGTCCGGATGCGCCCGGCGGAACGCGCTCAGCACGGACGGCAGCAGATGGATGCCCGCGGTCTGGAAGGTACCGAGCCGCAGCGTGCCGCCGGACAGCCCGGTCAGCCGGGCCAGTTCATGCCGGGCCTGCTCCAGCTCGTCCAACACCCGGCGCGCCCGCGCCGCGAGCAGCTCGCCGGCGCCCGTGAGCCGCGCGCCGCGGTGATGCCGTACGAGAAGCGCCGTGCCCGCCTCCCGCTCCAGTTTGGCCAGTTGCTGCGAGAGCGCGGGGGTGGTGTACCCGAGGCGCTCGGCCGCCCGGGTGATCGAGCCGGCCTCGGCGACCGCGACCAGGGCGGCGAGGCGGTTCGGATCGTACATACGGGCCCCCAGGCTAAAGGGATGCTTAAGGCGGACCCAGAATATTCGACATACCTGCTGAAGGCTCCGGCACGGCACGCTGGACGGCATGGACGGACAGCTCATCGCCTTCACCGGGGTCGCCGCCGGCATGGTCGCCATGCCCGGCGCCGACTTCACGGTCGTCGTACGCAATGCCCTGGTCTCGCGCCGGGCCGGTGTCGCGAGTGCCCTCGGCGTCGCGGGCGGGCTGCTGCTGCACACGGCGCTCGCGGTGGCCGGGGTCGCCGCGGTCCTGGCGGCCGTACCGGCGCTGTTCCGTGCGCTCCAACTGCTGGGCGGCGCCTATGTGCTCTACCTCGGCGTACGGACGCTGCGCTCGCTGAGCCGTCCGTACGGCGCGGTCGAGGAGTCCGGGGGCGGCGGCGTGCGGCCGGTGTGGCAGGGGTTCGTCACCAATGCCCTGAACCCGAAGGCGCCCATCACCTTCCTGAGCCTGTTGCCGCAGTTCGTGCCGGCGGGCCGGCCCGTGCTGCCCCGCACGCTGCTGCTGGCGCTGATCGTGGTCGTGCTCGCCCTGGTGTGGTTCCCGGCGGTGGCGCTGCTGGTGGACCGGCTGGGCCGGTGGCTGCGGCGCCCGCGGGCCGCACGGCTCGTCGCGGGGGGCACGGGGGCCGCGCTGAGCGTGCTGGGCGTCGTGCTGCTGCTGGAACCGCTGGCGGGCCTCGGCTGAGAGCCCCGCGGGGGTGACGGCCGGTCAGGTGGCCGTCACCCCCACGGGAGAGTCACCGGTCCGCTCGGCGGGGAGCTACTTGACCCGGCCGTACCAGACGCTGCTCGACCAGATCTTCTCGAGCTTCACGACCTCCCCGCTCTTCGGGGAGTGCCAGATCTTTCCCTTCCCGGCGTAGATGCCGACGTGGTACACGTTCGACCCCGAGTGGAAGAACACGAGGTCTCCGGCCTTGCGGCTGCCGGAAGAGATGTGGCGGGTCTTGTTGTACTGCTGGGCCGCCGTGCGGGGCAGGGTCTTGCCCGCCTTCTTGTACGAGTACAGCGTGAGCCCTGAGCAGTCGAACCTGTGCGGTCCCGTGGCGCCCCACTTGTAGGGCGAGCCCTTCTTGGAGGCCGCCACCTGAAGTGCCTTCGTCGCCGGTGTCGCGGCCTCCGCGTCGGAGGCGACGCCCGGGATCACGATGGAGCCGCCCACTGCGGCGATGGTGAGGGCCGAGGCCGTACCGGCTCGGGCCATCAGCGACGGGACACGATTGAGCGCAGACATGCGCAACCCTTCGTCAGCCGCCTGTGAAGGATGACCTGTCGGATTCGGGCTGGCGAAGTTGCCCGGCCGCGTTGTCGCGGCTTCACCCCAAGGGCTGCTCGGACCGGTCTCCCCGAAGGGAGCGACCTTCCCGGCGACCCGTCTTGCCTGGGTCCTCCACTCCTGCCGATCCACTCCTGTCGACCGGTCATCCGGGCGGCGGCAGGACTCGGCGTCCGCCCGGACCGCCCCGCCGCTGCGGCGGGGGCTTGTCGTCAGACAGGGATCTTCACGCACTCAATGCCGAAAAACCCAATGGAATCGGGGATTTGTGTTGTTACTCACCACTCACCCGTTCGGGTGGACACTCCTCTGTTCGAGCGACCGTCGAGGGGCCCGAGGAGCCTCGGACCAGCGACGGAACACCTCATTCCGGCCCTGGGCTACGCGCGTTGCGCAAGCCTGACGGGCCCGCAAAACTACTGCTGGCTACGCCATATGGGGGTACGTCTTTTGGTGCGTTTGAAGGCCGGTCCGGACGCCTCGTGTCGCGACATCCGGTCCGGACCGGTGCCGGTGCGTCAACTGTCGGAGTGCGGCGGCACCATGACCCGCGCCGTGCGCCGCTCCCCGTCCAGGACGCGCAGCGCCCGGGTCAGGGTCGCCGCGTGCAGTTCGGCCTCGCCCCGCTGGTGCATCGTCGCCAGCGCGTCGCGCAGCTCGGCCGCCTTGGCGACCAACGCCTGGGCGGCCCGCAGCCCGCGGTAGGTGTCCCCGGGGTGCGCGGGGTTGATCCGGCCGAGCAGATCGACCACGTCGAGATAACGGTCGATCAACTCGCCCTCGGCGCGCGTCAGCGCGGGCAGCGGAGGCAGTTCGGGTGGGAGCATCGCCCGCTCACCGGGTGTCGGACGAGGGGCGCGACGCCCGGCGGCCGGGGACGATCCGATCCACCAGGCCGTGTTCCAGGGCCTCTTGGGCGGTGAGGATCTTGTCCCGCTCGATGTCCTCGGTGACTTGCTCCCGCGTCCGCCCGGTGTGGCGTACGAGCATCTCCTCCAGCCGGTCGCGGACGCGCCCCAACTCCTCGGCCTGGATGGCCAGATCGCCGGCCTGCCCCGCCACCGGCTCGGACAGGGAGGGCTGGTGGAGCATCATCCGCGCACCCGGCAGCGCGGACCGCTTGCCCGGGGTCCCTGCCGCCAGCAGCACGGTCGCGGACGACCCGGCCTGTCCCAGGCAGATCGTCTCCACGTCGCAGGAGACGTACCGCATCGTGTCGTAGATCGCCGACATGGCGCTGAAGGAGCCGCCGGGGGAGTTGACGTACAGCGAGATGTCCCGGTCGGGGTTCTGGTACTCGAGGTGCATGAGCTGCGCCATCACGTCGTTGGCCGAGGTGGCGTCGATCCGCGTGCCGAGGAAGACGATCCGCTCCTCCAGCAGCTTCGAGTACGGGTCCCTCGTCCTGCTGCCGAAGCTCGTGCGCTCGGTGAACTCGGGCAGGACGTGGCGGGCGGTAGGTCGGGTCATGGGTCCCCTCCTTCTGCGTCTGTAAAAAATGTACAGGACGTACGTGACGTTATGATGGGGGTATGGCCTACGAGATTCCGGTGACGCAAGCCAGGGCTGAGCTCGCCGACCTGATCAACCGAGTGGTGTACGGCGGTGAGCGCGTCGTCGTCACGCGGCACGGCAAGCCGTTGGTCGCCCTGGTCTCCGCCGCCGACCTCGAACGGCTGGAGGCGCTCCAGGACCTCCCGGAGTCCGCCGAGGAGCAGGTGATCAGCGCGGTGTCGACGGTGCGCGAGATCGCCTCGGCGCCGCGTGAGCCGCAGCGGTTCGGCATCGCGGCCCGTCATCAGGGCACCGGCGCTTCGTAGGGCGAGGAGGCGGTCGTAAAAAGACCGCACACCTCCGTCCGCTACAGCGGAGGTGCGCGGTCCGTTCCGGGGTGCCCCGGGTCAGCCGGTCGGAACCAACTCCCTTTCCACCGTGGGCGCGGCACTCCTCCTGCGCGTCCTGAGCGCGTTGCCCAGCAGTACGGCGCCCAGGCCCAGCGCGGCCCACCAGGTCAGGGTCAGGGCCGGCCCGGTCGCCGCCGCGCCGTCGAAGTACGCCACCGACCGCAGCAGGGTCGCGCTCGCGCCCGGCGGCAGCCACTGGCCGATCACGCCGGCCGGTGCGGGGAGCATCTCAGGAGCCGAGGCGGCTCCCGAGAACGGGTTGCCGAGCAGCATGATCACGCCGGAGGCGATCCCGATCCCGGCGGTGCCCAGAAGGGCGGCGAGGCCGGCGACGGCACCGCTCACGGCCAGCGCCGCCAGCCCGAACACTCCGGCTTCCGCCCACCAGTTGCCGGTCAGCACGCCGAGCCAGCTGTCTGCGATCCCGGCGGCGGCCAGGCCCACCAGGGCCGAGGCGCCGACCAGACCGACCACGGCACGCGTCCCGCGCAGCCCGCTCAACGTCACCACCGCGCCCGCGGCGATCCCCGCCAGGGCCAGCGGCAGCACGCTCGCGTTGAGGGCCGCGCCTCGCGGGTCCTTCGAGGGCGCCGCCACCACGTCCACCGTCCTGACCTGGGCGCCCTCGGCCGCCGCCGGTGCCGCCACGGCCTGCTGGAGCAGCTGCGCCACCACCGGGCTCGCGGCCGACGCGGTCAGCAGCCCGGGTCCCCCGGGGGTGACGACGACCGCCCCGTAGACGGTCCGGTCCTCGATCGCGTCCCGGGCGGCGGCCTCGTCCGCGTAGTGGTGGATCTCGAACGCGCCCTTGTGTGCGGCCAGTCGTTCCTCCACCTGGGCGGTGGCGGACGCGGGGCCGGCCACGCCGAGCGGCAGGTCGCGCGGTGCGGTGCGGGCGGCGGGCCAGGCGAAGGCCCACAGGGCGAGCGCCGCGATCAGCGGTACGAGGACGATGACCGCGATCAGTCGGCGGGGGCCGTCGGTGGGCGCCGTAGCGGAGGCGGTGGACATGGGGGTCCCTCCCGTACTGGACTCTCAAAGAGAATGATCGTTCGTTTTATTTCTTCCCCACCGTCCCGCCGACGGTCGACCTTGTCAAGAAGGAACGTTCGTTTTAGATTGGTGACCATGGCCCGTGTATCCCAGGAACACCTGGACGCCCGCCGTCGGCAGATCCTCGACGGCGCCGCGGTCTGCTTCGCGCGGGGCGGCTTCCACGCCACGTCGATGCAGGACGTGCTGAAGGAGGTCGATCTGTCGGCCGGGGCCGTGTACCGCTACTTCAGCGGCAAGGACGTGCTCATCGCCGCGATCGTCGAGGAGGTGCTCGGCCAGGTCCGCGACGGCTTCGAGGAGGCGGCCCGCAGCAGCCCGCCCCCGCCGCCGGACCTCCTGGTGGCCTCGGTGCTCGGCCGGGTCCTCGCCACCAAGGAGTCGGTGACCGTGGACGGGCGGCCCGCGTTCCCGCGGCTGGTCGTCCAGGTATGGACGGAGACCCTCCGCAACGACGAGCTCGCGACCATCCTGCGGGACGGCTACGGTGCCGTGCGCGCGGCCTGGGGGCGGATCGTCGAGGCCTACCAGGACGCGGGGATGATGCGCTCGGACGTCCCCCCGGACGACGTGGCCCGCACGATGATGGCCGCGGCGATGGGCTTCATCGCCCAGCAGGCGCTCTTCGGACCGGCCCCGAGCGACATCCTCCGGGACGGACTGCGGGCGTTGATGAGCGTGCGGGACCTCCCGGGCGGCGACCCCCGCGACGCGACCGGCGACCCCCGCGACGCGACCGATGGACCACCGCTCGGTTAACTTGCCTGAAACCCGGTCCAACTAGCCTTCCGGCACGCCACCAGGGACTTTGCCCGGCGGCTGAGGCAACCGGGCCCCGCACGGTCCGGAGCGAGGACTGTGAGGTGGGACGTGCAACTGACCCCGCACGAGCAAGAGAGGCTGCTGATCCATGTGGCGGCCGACGTCGCCGAGAAGCGCCGGGCCCGCGGACTCAAGCTGAACCACCCCGAGGCCGTCGCCCTCATCACGTCGCACATCCTCGAAGGCGCGCGTGACGGCCGTACGGTCGCCGAACTCATGGCCTCCGGGCGCAAGCTGCTCACCCGCGACGACGTCATGGAGGGCATCCCCGAGATGATCCACGACGTCCAGGTCGAGGCCACCTTCCCGGACGGCACCAAGCTCGTCACCGTCCACGACCCGATCGTCTGACGGGGGCCGCCGTGATTCCCGGAGAGATCCTCTTCGCCGAGGACCCGATCGTCTACAACGAGGGCCGTGAGGTCACCCGGCTGACCGTCCTCAACGCCGCCGACCGGCCCGTCCAGGTCGGCTCCCACTACCACTTCGCCGAGGCCAACCCGGGCCTGGACTTCGACCGCGCGGCAGCGCGCGGCAAGCGGCTGAACGTCGCAGCCGGCACCGCCGTGCGCTTCGAGCCCGGCATTCCCGTCGACGTCGAACTCGTCCCGCTGGCCGGCGCCCGGATCGTGCCCGGGCTGCGCGGGGAGACCGGAGGTGCCCTCGATGCCTGAGATCTCGCGTGCCGCGTACGCCGACCTCTTCGGCCCCACGACCGGTGACCGCATCCGGCTCGCCGACACCGACCTGATCGTCGAGATCGAGGAGGACCGCTCCGGCGGTCCCGGACTCGCCGGTGACGAGGCCGTGTTCGGCGGCGGCAAGGTGATCCGCGAGTCCATGGGCCAGGCGCGCGCTACGCGCGCAGACGGCACCCCGGACACCGTCATCACCGGCGCGGTGATCGTCGACCACTGGGGGATCGTCAAGGCCGACGTCGGTATCCGCGACGGCCGGATCACCGCCATCGGCAAGGCCGGCAACCCCGACACCATGGACGGCGTCCACCCCGACCTGGTCCTCGGTCCCGAGACCGAGATCATCGCGGGCAACGGACGCATCCTGACGGCCGGCGCGGTCGACGCGCACGTCCACTTCATCTGCCCGCAGATCGCCGACGAGGCGCTCGCCGCCGGTGTGACGACCCTGGTCGGCGGCGGTACCGGTCCGGCCGAGGGCTCCAAGGCCACGACCGTGACGCCCGGTCCGTGGCACCTCGCCCGGATGCTGGAGGCGATGGAGCAGTACCCGCTCAACATCGGCTTCCTCGGCAAGGGCAACACCGTCTCGCACGAGGCGATGCTGTCCCAGATCCGGGGCGGGGCACTGGGGTTGAAGCTCCACGAGGACTGGGGCTCGACGCCCGCGGTCATCGACGCCTCGCTGACGGTGGCGGAGCAGACCGGCATCCAGGTCGCCATCCACACCGACACGTTGAACGAGGCCGGGTTCGTCGGTGACACCCTCGCCGCGATCGCCGGACGCGGTATCCACGCGTACCACACCGAGGGCGCCGGCGGCGGGCACGCGCCGGACATCATGACCGTGGTCTCCGAGCCGCACGTGCTGCCCAGCTCGACCAACCCGACCCGGCCCTTCACCGTCAACACCGCCGAGGAACACCTCGACATGCTGATGGTCTGCCACCACCTCAACCCGGCGGTGCCGGAGGACCTCGCCTTCGCCGAGTCCCGGATCCGGCCGACGACGATCGGCGCGGAGGACATCCTCCACGACCTCGGCGCGATCTCGATCATCTCGTCCGACGCCCAGGCCATGGGACGGGTCGGCGAGGTCATCATGCGGACCTGGCAGACCGCGCACGTGATGAAGCGGAAGCGGGGCGCGCTGCCCGGGGACGGCCGGGCCGACAACCACCGCGTGCGGCGGTACGTGGCCAAGTACACGATCAACCCGGCGATCGCGCAGGGCCTCGCGCGGGAGGTCGGCTCCGTGGAGACCGGCAAGCTCGCCGACCTCGTGCTCTGGGAGCCGGCGTTCTTCGGCGTCAAGCCGCATCTCGTCGTCAAGGGCGGCCAGATCGCCTACGCGCAGATGGGCGACGCCAACGCGTCGATCCCGACCCCGCAGCCCATCCTGCCGCGTCCGATGTACGGCGCGATCGGGCGAGCGCCCGCGAACAACTCGTTCAACTTCGTGGCGCCGCTGGCGATCGAGGACGGCCTTCCGGAGCGGCTCCAGTTGGGCAAGCGCTTCGTCGGCATCGAGTCCACGCGTGGGGTGACCAAGGCGGACATGCGGGAGAACGACGCGCGTCCCCGGGTGCAGGTCGATCCCGACAGCTTCGCGGTGCACATCGACGGGGAGCTGGTCGAGGCGACTCCGGCGGCCGAACTGCCGCTGGCTCAGCGTTACTTCCTGTTCTGATGTCCAGGGCCGCACTTCTGGTCCTGGCCGACGGCCGCTTTCCCGCCGGAGGGCACGCGCACTCCGGCGGGGCCGAGGCGGCCGTCAAGTCCGGGCGGATCAACGGGGCTTCGAGCCTGGAGGAGTTCTGCCGGGGACGGTTGCACACGGCGGGGCTGGTGTCGGCGTCGCTGGCCGCGTCCGCCGTACTCGGCGTGAATCCCGTGGAGTTGGACGAGGCGGCGGACGCGCGCACACCGTCACCCGCGTTGCGGATCGCCGCGCGAAGGCTGGGGCGCCAGCTGATGCGGGCGGCCCGGGCGACCTGGCCGTCCCGTGAACTCGACGCGCTCGCACGGGAGTTTCCCAAGGGCGCCCATCAGCCGGTGGTGTTGGGGGTCACGGCCAGGGCGGCCGGGCTCGACGCCGTCGACGCCGCGTACTGCGCGGCGTACGAGAGCGTGAGTGGCCCGGCTTCGGCGACGGTGCGGTTGCTGAGCCTTGATCCGTTCGACGCGACGGGGGTGCTGGCCCGGTTGGCACCGGAACTGGATCGCGTAGCGGCCCAGGCGGTGGAAGCCGGGCGCAGGGTGCGGGTCGAGGGCCTGGACGCCTTGCCCGCAGCTTCCGCCCCGCTGCTGGAGATCGCCGCGGAACTGCATGCGGCATGGCCGGTAAGGCTGTTCGCTTCATAAGGGCGCTCGGATCACCCCCCGTCTTTCAGGGGCGCGGGGAACTGCGCGACCAGCCCCCACCCACCCGCACCCGACACCGACCAGGAGCCGCACATGCACCTCGACCACGACCACGACGCCCCCTCCGCCATCAGCGCGGACGCACACCGCCCCGACGGCTCCCGCAGAGCGCTCCGCATCGGCCTCGGCGGCCCCGTCGGCTCCGGCAAGACCGCCACCGTCGCCGCACTCTGCCGCGCCCTGCGCGACGAACTGTCCCTCGCCGTCGTCACCAACGACATCTACACCCGCGAGGACGCCGAGTTCCTGCTGCGCGAGGCCGTGCTGCCGCCCGAGCGGATCACCGCCGTGGAGACGGGGGCCTGCCCGCACACCGCGATCCGCGACGACATCTCCGCCAACCTCGAAGCCGTCGAGGACCTGGAGGACGAGGTCGGTCCGCTGGATCTCGTGCTCGTCGAGAGCGGTGGCGACAACCTCACCGCGACCTTCTCCAAGGGGCTCGTCGACGCCCAGATCTTCGTGATCGATGTCGCCGGTGGCGATGACATCCCGCGCAAGGGCGGCCCCGGCGTCACCACCGCCGACCTCCTCATCGTCAACAAGACGGACCTCGCACCGTACGTCGGCTCCGACCTCGCGCGGATGGCGGCCGATGCCAAGGCGCAGCGGGCCGAACTGCCGGTTGTGTTCCAGTCGTTGCGGAGCGAGGCCGGAGTGGGCGACGTCGCCGCGTGGGTGCGGGCGCAGCTCGCCGCGTGGACGGCATGAGCGCCGGGGTCCAGGCGACCGCGCGGATCCTCGCCCGCGACGACGGGCGTGGCGGCACCTCGCTCCCCGTGCTGGAGGGCGACGGGCCGCTGGCGCTGCGCCGGACGCGGGGGAGCGGTGCCGAGGCGCGGGTCATGCTCGTCGGCGCGATGAGCGGGCCGCTCGGCGGCGACCACTTCACCGTCGAGGCCGAGGCGGAGGAGGGAGCCCGGCTGCACGTCGGGTCGGCCGCCGCCACCATCGCCCTGCCGGGCCAGGCCAAGACGGAGGCGCGGTACGACGTCCGGCTCACCGTCGCCGACGGCGCCGAACTGCGCTGGCTGCCGGAACAGCTGATCTCCGCGAACGGCAGTGAACTGTACGTCTCGACACGCGTCGACGTCGGTGCGTACGGTCGGCTCGTGCTGCGCGAGGAGCAGGTGCTGGGACGGGCCGCCGAGGAGCCCGGGCGGCTGACCAGCCGTCTGGTGCTGCGGGTCGGCGGGCGTACCGTCCTCGACCAGGAGCTGGCCTGCGGGCCAGGGGCGCCGGGCGGGTGGGACGGTCCGGCCGTGCTGGCGGGACATCGTGCCGTAGGTCAACTCGTCCTCGTACGACCGGAGTTCGCTGTCGAACCGATGGCCGCGCGGGTGCTTGGCGACGGCGCCGTGGTCATGCCGCTCGCCGGGCCCGCCGTGCTGGTGAGCGCCATGGCGCCCGACGCGCTGCGGCTGAGAAGGTTGCTGGACGAGGCCCTGACCTCGCTCGGCTAGCGAACGGCCCTCTCCGTTTATCGGATTGGCAAAGAAGGGTCACCACCCCTGTTCTCAGGGAACCCACAGCCGAGAGGATCCCCGTACTCATCAATGACGTACGGGGAGGTCGCACTTGAAGCACCACAGACCGACAGGGCGGGTCGCGGCGTTCGGCTCCGCCGGAGTGCTCGTCACTGCGACCCTGATAGCCGGGGCCGTGGCCGCGCCCACCGCGAACGCGAGCGCGGGCGCACGGCACGGCCAGGACCGTGAGGCCCGCGGCGCCGCCGTCGCCGCCGCCCGGGCCGAGAAGGCCGGCATCGCCTGGCAGGACTGTCCCGCCGACTGGGGGCTGGAGAAGCCCATCCAGTGCGGCTGGGTCACCGTGCCGCTCGACTACGCCAAGCCCAACGGCAAGCAGATCAAGATCGCCGTCGACCGTATCGGCAACACCGGGACGCCGGCCGAGCGCCAGGGCGCGCTCGTCTACAACCCCGGCGGGCCGGGCGGCTCGGGCCTGCGCTTCCCGCGCCGTGTCACGACCAAGGCGCCGGTGTGGGTCAACACGTCGAAGGCGTACGACTTCGTGGGCTTCGACCCGCGGGGCGTCGGCCACTCCGCGCCCATCTCCTGCATCGACCCGCAGGAGTTCGTGAAGGCGCCCAAGATGGACCCGGTGCCGGACTCCGAGGCCGACAAGCTCGCCCAGCGCAAGCTGGCCCGCGAGTACGCCGAGGGCTGCTACAAGCGCAGCGGCGAGATGCTGCCGCACATGACCACGCCGAACAGCGCACGTGACCTGGACGTCATCCGGGCCGCGCTCGGCGAGAAGAAGCTCAACTTCCTCGGCGTCTCCTACGGCACCTACTTCGGCGCCGTCTACGGCACGCTCTTCCCGAGCCATGTCCGCCGGATGGTCGTCGACAGTGTCGTCAACCCGTCGCGGGAGAAGATCTGGTACGAGGCCAACCTCGACCAGGACGTCGCCTTCGAGAAGCGCTGGAACGACTGGCAGGACTGGGTCGCCGCCAACGACGCCGCCTTCCACCTCGGTACCACCCGCGCCGAAGTCCAGGCGAAGTACCTGGAGTTGAGGGCCACCGCGAAGAAGAACCCCATCGGTGGCGTGGTCGGTCCGGCCGAGCTGATCGGCTTCTTCCAGAGCGCTCCGTACTACGACTCCGCGTGGGTCTCCACGGCGACCGTGCTCAGCAAGTACTTCGCCGGTGACACCCAGGCGGTCGTCGACGCGGCAGCCCCCGACATGACCGACATCGCGGGCAACATCTCCTCGGAGAACGGCAACGCCGTCTACACGGCCGTCGAGTGCACCGACGCCAAGTGGCCCACCAGCTGGAAGAAGTGGGACCGGGACAACACCCGGCTCCACACGGACTACCCCTTCCTGACCTGGGCCAACGCCTGGATGAACCTGCCGTGCGCGACCTGGCCGGTGAAGCAGCAGACCCCGGTGGACGTGAAGACCGGCAAGGGCCTGCCCGGTGTGCTGATCGTCCAGTCCGAGCGTGACGCCGCCACCCCGTACGAGGGCGCGGTCGAACTGCACAAGCGGTTCAAGGGCTCCCGCCTGATCACCGAGAAGGACGCGGGCTCGCACGGTGTGACCAGCCTGGTCAACCCGTGCATCAACGAGCGGGTGGACGCCTACCTGCTCAGCGGCAAGCTGGACGCGGCCGACGTGACGTGCGGTCCGCACGCCACGCCGAAGCCGTAACACCGAAGCCGTAACACCGAAGGGGCGGCCCGCAGTCGGGCCGCCCCTTCGTCATGCCGTCAGCCAGGTGTCCTCCGCCGCGTAGTCGAAGAGGTCGCCGTAGGCCTGGAGCATCTTCGGGTACGCCTCCCGCCAGTCCCGCCCGGCCAGCTCCGCCTCGATCGAGGCGACGGTCTCGGCCAGCCGGTCCGCGTACCGGACGACCGCCCGATACCCCAACTCCCGCTCGGCGGCGGACATGTCGCACACGACCGGCACGGGCACGGACCACGGGGTGTCCCCGACGGTGGGCGCGGGCGGCGGCCCGTCCACGAGCACGTCCTCCCGTCCCGTCACGCCCATCACGGCGTCGACGGCCCGCGCGATCTCCGCCACCGTCGGCGCGTCCGGGTCGACCGCGTTGAGGACACGGCTGCCCGGCCGGCCGGCGGCCAGCCGGATCAACTCGGCGACGTTGTGCACACTCGCGGGATGGAACCGGCTCTCCCCGCGGTACGCGAGGACCCGCCGGGTCCGCCCGTCGAGGTTGCGCTTGACGAAGTACAGCTCGCGCGGCGTCCGGCAGTACGCCCCGTGCACGGCCCCGGCCCGCAACAGCGTCGTCGGCAACCGCTCACCGGCGGCCAGCAGTTCTCGTTCGAGGACGACCTTGCGTGTGCTGTACGAGGTGTCGCCGGCCTGGACCGTCCGCTGCCGCTCGGTCATCGGCACGGGGTACTCGGGAAATCCGTCCGGCTCTTCCTGGGTGTCGAAGTTCCGCCCCTTGTCGTCCTCGTACACCGACACACTGGAGATGACGACGGCGGACCCGATCCGGTCGGCGAGGGACACCAACTGCCGTGCGTGACCGCCTCCGTAGGCGACCACGTCGACGACCACATCACATCCGTCGCCGACCGCACCGGCGAGCACGGCGTCGTCCTCCCGGTCGCCCCGCACGACCCGCACCCCCTCGGGCCAGCCGTCGTCACGGCCGCCACCCCGCGACAGGGCGGTGACCTCCCATCCGTCCCGCGCCAGCGCACCCACCGCCACCCGGCCGATCTGCCCGGTCGCCCCGATCACCACAGCACGTCGTGTCATACGGCGACGCTACGACGGCCGGGCCGACCCGCGTGAGGATCTCTGCCGAGAGCAGAGCCGGCGCCGGACTCACCCCAGGGGCATGCGCGGGAACCGCCGCTCCTTCTCCGCCTTGGCCTTGGCCTCGGCCTCCTGCGCCTTGGCGACGGCCGCGTACTCGTCCACGTACTCCTGCCCCGAGAGGTTGAGGATGGCGTAGATGATCTCGTCGGTGATGGCGCGCAGGATCGCCTTCTCGTTCTCCATGCCTTCGTAGCGGGAGAAGTCGAGGGGTTCGCCGAAGCGGATGACGACGGGGTGGATGTTGGGGATGACCTTGCCGGGCGGCTGCGCCTCGAAGGTGCCGATCATCGCGCAGGGGATGACGGGCACCCCGGCCTTCAGCGCCATCACCGCGACGCCGACCTTGCCCTTGTAGAGCCGCCCGTCGTGCGACCTCGTGCCCTCCGGATAGATCCCCAGCAGCTCGTCCTTGGCGAGCACCCCGAGCCCCTCACGGATCGCGGCCTGCCCCGCCTCCTTGCCGGTACGGTCGACCGGGATCTGCCCGGCGCTGCGGAAGAAGAACGCCGTGAGCCGGCCCTTCACACCCGGCCCCGTGAAGTACTCCTTCTTCGCCAGGAACGTGATGCGCCGCTTGAGGATCGCCGGCATCAGGAAGTGGTCCGAGAAGGACAGATGATTCCCGGCGACGATGGCCGCACCACTCGCCGGCACATGCTCAAGACCCTCGATCCGAGGCCGGAAGACCAGTCTCAACAGTGGTCCCAGCAACACGTACTTGAGCAGGTAGTAGAACAAGGGGACGCTCCTCACTCCGGCAATTCGGCTCAACCGCCGCGTTCCAGCAGGTCAACCGGCGTGACGTGGGGGTGCCAGTGTAAGTGCATGCCGGAGCGCGCGGAACGGGGCGCGGGTGGGGAAGGCCGCGGGGGACAGCCTGGTGCGGGTGAGGGTTCGACGGCAACATGATCGAGTCCACGATGACGGAAACACGTGCATGAGTGGCGGACGCGGGGGCCTTGTGCGGGACGAGGTGCGGCTCCCCGCAACCGGAGAGCCGCACCCGTGGTTCAGTCCCGCGTCAGCACCCTCTCCAACGCCCCCAACGCCCCCGCGAGTTCATCTCCCGTGATGGTCAGAGGCGGTGCCAGGCGGATCGTCGAGCCGTGCGTGTCCTTCGCCAACACCCCTTCCCGCAGCAGCCGTTCGCCGATCTCCCGGCCCGTGCCGAAGGCCGGGTCGATGTCGACGCCCGCCCACAGGCCGCGGGAGCGGAAACCGAGGACGCCCTTGCCCACGAGGGCCGTCAGGCCGTCCCGCAGCCGGGCGCCCAACTCCATGGCGCGGTGCTGGAATTCGCCCGTCTCCAGAAGTTCCACCACGGCCGTGCCGACCGCCGCCGCGAGCGGGTTTCCACCGAACGTCGAGCCGTGCTCGCCGGGGCGCAGGACGCCGAGGACGTCGCGGCGGGCCACCACCGCGGAGACCGGGACGATACCGCCGCCCAGCGCCTTGCCCAGGAGCAGGACGTCCGGGACGACCGACTCGTGGTCCACGGCGAGCGTGCGGCCCGTGCGGCCGAGGCCCGACTGGATCTCGTCGGCGATGAAGAGACAGCCCTTGCGGCGGGTCACCTCACGGACGCCCGTGAGATAGCCGTCGTCGGGGATCACCACGCCCGCCTCGCCCTGGATCGGCTCCAGGAGCACCGCCGCCGTCGTGTCGTCGATCGCCGCTTCCAGCGCCGCGAGGTCGTTGTACGGCACGATCCGGAAGCCCGGGGTGAAGGGGCCGAAGCCCTGCCGTGCCGTCTCGTCCGTGGAGAACGACACGATCGTCGTCGTACGGCCGTGGAAGTTCTCCGCAGCGACCACGATCGTCGCCTGATCGGCGGGGACGCCCTTCACCTCGTACGCCCATTTGCGGGCCACCTTGATGCCGGACTCGACCGCCTCGGCGCCCGTGTTCATCGGCAGGACCATGTCCAGGCCGGTCAACTCGGCCAGGCGCTCGGCGAATTCGGCCAGCTTGTCGTTGTGGAAGGCGCGGGAGGTGAGGGTGAGGCGGTCGAGCTGGCGGTGGGCCGCCTCGATCAGTGCCGGGTGGCGGTGGCCGAAGTTGAGGGCCGAGTAGCCGGCCAGCATGTCCAGGTAGCGGCGCCCCTCCACGTCCTCGACCCAGGCGCCCTCGGCGTGGGCGACGACCACCGGAAGGGGGTGGTAGTTGTGCGCCAGGACCGGTTCCTCGGCGCGGATCAGGTCGGCGGACGAGCGCGTGGTCACGGGTACTCGGGTGGGCGCTGTCATGAGCGGATCTCCTGAGTGCAGCACTTGATGCCGCCGCCTGCCTTGCGGAACTCGGACAGATCGACGGGCACGGGGACATAGCCGCGGTCGGCGAGGGCGGAGGCCAGGGACTCGGCCTGGGGCGCGATGAAGACGTTGCGGCCGTCGGACACGGAGTTCAGACCGAAGGCCAGCGCGTCGTCCAGAGTGGCGAGCACCGCGTTCGGGTACAGGCGCGCCAGCACCTCCCGGCTGCCCGGCGAGAACGCCTCCGGGTAGTAGGAGATGTTGTTGCCGTCGGCGGAGTCGTCCAGGACGAACAGCGCCGTGTCCAGGTGGTAGAAGCGCGGGTCCACCAGCGTCAGGCTGATCACCGGGTGCCCGAAGAACTCCTGCACCTCGCGGTGCGCCTCCCGGGTGGTACGGAAACCGGTACCGGCCAGGACGTACCGGCCCGTCCAGACCAGGTCGCCCTCGCCCTCGCAGACCGACTCGGGGCGGTGGACGGCGAAGCCCGCCGTCTTGAACCACGTGTCGTACAACGAGGACTCGGGGCGCCGCTCGGGCGCGTGGAAGAGGGAGCCGAAGACACGGCCGTCCACCACGACCGCCGAGTTCGCCGCGAACACCATGTCCGGGAGACCGGGGGCCGGCTCCACGGAGTCCACGGTGTGGCCATGGGCCCGGTAGGCGCCGATCAGCGCATGCCACTGCGTCCGGGCCAGGTCCGCGTCGACGCGGACGTCGGGTTGCATCCAGGGATTGATCGCGTACTGCACGCCGAAATGTCTGGGTTCGCAGACGAGGAATCGCCGTCGGCGCGGCACACGGGACTCGGACACAGAGGGGTTCCTCCGCTTCCTGCGGTGTCGACTTGGGGTTGACACCAAGGTAGGAAGTGACGGTCACACCCGACAAGCAACGAGAATTGCGTGTCTGCGCAGGAATGCTGCGTCTTCAGCCATGGGCACGCAGGTTCACTGCGTACTCGGATGTTTATTCGGGCGATGCCGCGGGTGCGGGCTGGGTCGCGCCCGCCTCGGGGCTCTCCGGGAGCAGATGGGACAGCACCATCACACTGATCGTCTTGCGGATGAACGGCTCCACCCGGATCCGCTCCAGCACCTCCTCGAAGTGCTCCACGTCCCGCGCCCGCACATGCAGCAACGCGTCCGCGGCGCCGGTCACCGTCATCGCCGCCGTGATCTCCGGATGGTTGCGCACCACCTCCGCGAGCCGCCTCGGCGGGGCCGCGCCCTCGCAGTACACCTCGACATAAGCCTCCGTACGCCAGCCCAGCGCCGACGGCTCCACCGTGGCCGTGAACCCGGTGATCACCCCGGTCTCCCGCAGCCGGTCCACCCGTCGCTTGACCGCCGTGGACGACAGCCCCACGGTCGAGCCGATCTCGGCGAAGCTCGTCCTGGCGTTCGCCATCAGAGCGGTGATGATCTTCCGGTCGAGCTCGTCGAACGGTGCGGGCGCGCTGTGCATGTCGGCACTGTATCCAGCGGAAACCCAGCGGGAACGTCCATGCCTCGGCACGTGTGCAGACGTACGGATTGCTCCTACACTCCGGGTTCATGCTGCGCGCCCTGGCTGTCGACGACGAACGCCCCTCGCTGGAGGAACTGCTCTACCTCCTCAACGCCGACCCCCGGATCGGCAGCGCGGAGGGCGCGGGCGACGCGACCGAGGCGCTGCGCCGCATCAACCGCGCGCTGGAGTCGGGGCCGCACGGCCCGGAGGCGATCGACGTCGTCTTCCTCGACATCAACATGCCCGGCCTCGACGGCCTGGACCTGGCCCGGCTGCTCACCGGCTTCGCCAAACCCCCGCTGGTCGTGTTCGTCACCGCCCACGAGGACTTCGCCGTCCAGGCCTTCGACCTCAAGGCCGTCGACTACGTCCTCAAGCCCGTCCGCAAGGAGCGCCTCGCCGAGGCCGTTCGCCGCGCCGCCGAACTCGTACGACGCCCCGCAGAACCCGGCGACCCCGCGCCCCGCATCCCCGTGCACGAACCCGACCCCGACCACATACCCGTCGAACTCGGCGGCGTGACCCGCTTCGTCTCCGTCGAGGACATCACCCATGTCGAGGCGCAAGGGGACTACGCCCGGCTGCACACCACCAAGGGCAGCCATCTCGTCCGCATCCCCGTGTCCACCCTGGAGGAGCGCTGGCGCTCCCGCGGCTTCGTCCGCATCCACCGCCGCCATCTGGTCGCCCTGCGCCACATCGGCGAACTCCGGCTCGACGCCGGCACGGTCAGCGTCCTGGTCGGCACCGAGGAACTCCAGGTCAGCCGGCGCCACACCCGCGAACTGCGCGACCTGCTGATGCGGAGGTCCTGACATGCCGCACCAGGACCCCGTCGAACGCCGCGTCGTCGTCACCGGACCACCCCGCCGCACCCGCCGCGCCTCCGGCTACTACCGCCCCCGCACCGAGATCGACGAACAGACCACCCTCGGTGATACCTACGTCCGTTCCCTCATGCGCAGCCAACTGCGCGCCGGTCTCACCGTGTTGGCCGTCCTCGGCCTCCTCATCGGCCCGCTTCCGCTGCTGTTCGCCGCGATGCCCGACGCCCGACGCGTGGAATGGGCGGTCCTCGGCTTCGGCGTCTACGCCCCGCTGGTGCTGCTCGCACGCTGGTACGTGCGGCGGGCGGAACGCAACGAGCGCGACTTCGTCCGCCTCGTGGAAGACCGCTGAGCCACCCGATCCGATGAACTCCAGCTACGCCGTCCCCGCCGTCGCCCTCGTCGTCGTCGCCACCGTCCTCGTCGGCGCCTTCGGCCTGCGCATCTCCCGCACCACCTCCGACTTCTACGTCGCCTCCCGCACCGTGGGCCCCCGCCTGAACGCGGCGGCCATAAGCGGCGAGTACCTCTCCGCGGCCTCCTTCCTCGGCATCGCGGGCCTCGTCCTGGTCCAAGGCCCCGACATGCTCTGGTACCCGGTCGGCTACACCGCCGGATACCTCGTCCTTTTGCTCTTCGTGGCCGCCCCGCTGCGCCGCTCCGGGGCTTACACGCTCCCGGACTTCGCCGAGGCCCGGCTCGCCTCCCAGGCGGTACGACGGCTCGCCGGGGCGTTCGTCGTCGGCGTCGGCTGGCTGTATCTGCTGCCCCAACTCCAGGGCGCCGGACTGACCTTGCAGGTCCTCACCGGGGCGCCCGACTCGCTGGGCGGCGTCATCGTCGCCGTCGTGGTCGTCGCGACCGTCGCCGCCGGCGGCATGCGCAGCATCACCTTCGTGCAGGCCTTCCAGTACTGGCTCAAGCTCACCGCCCTCCTCGTCCCCGCCCTCTTCCTGATCCTCGCCTGGCAGGGCGACGGCGCCCCCAGCCACGCCTTCGAGGAACCGGCCACCTTCCGCGAACAGCGCGTCGTCCGTGTCGACGAGGGCCTCGACCTGAAACTGGACCGCCCGCTCACGGTCACCGTCGACGGCACGGTGGACGGCCGCACCCACGAGGACACCCCGCTCCGCCTCCGGGCCGGCACCCACCACATCGACGCCGGCACCCGGCTCACCTTCGCCGCCGGGGCCCCCGTCCCCAAGGCCGACCGGCGCAGCGACGCCGGTCTGTCGCCCTCGCAGGCCGAGAGCCGCGGCGAACGCCCCCTGTACGCCACATACGGACTGATCCTCGCGACCTTCCTCGGCACGATGGGCCTGCCGCACGTCGTCGTCCGCTTCTACACCAGCCCGCACGGCGTCGCCGCCCGCCGCACCACCGTCGCCGTCCTCGGCCTGATCGGCGCCTTCTATCTGCTGCCCCCCGTCTACGGCGCCCTCGGCCGCCTCTACGCCCCCGAACTCACCCTCACCTCAGACGCGGACGCCGCCGTCCTGCTGCTGCCCGACCGGGTGATCGGCGGCCTCGGCGGCGACCTGCTCGGCGCGCTGGTCGCCGGGGGCGCGTTCGCCGCGTTCCTCTCCACCGCCTCCGGGCTGACCATGGCCGTGGCGGGCGTGCTCACCCAGGACGTGCTTCCGTCACGCGGCGTACGGCACTTCCGGCTGGGCACGGTCATCGCCATGGCCGTACCGCTGGCCGCCAGCGCCCTGGTCGGCGGGCTGCCGGTCGCCGACGCGGTCGGCCTCGCCTTCGCCGTGTCCGCGTCCTCCTTCTGCCCGCTGCTCGTCCTCGGCATCTGGTGGCGCCGGCTCACCCCACCGGGCGCCGCCGCCGGGATGCTGGTGGGCGGCGGCTCCGCGCTGGTGGCGGTGGCGGCGACCATGGCCGGTTTCCCCGGCTCCGGCGCGCTGCACGCCGTGCTCGCCTGGCCGGCTCTCTGGTCGGTGCCGCTGGGGTTCCTCACCATGGTGCTGGTGTCCCTGGCGACCCCGGGCAGGGTCCCGGCCGGTACGGGGGCGATCCTGGCGCGGTTCCATCTGCCGGAGGAGCTGCGGGCGGAGGTGAAGGCATGAGCGGATTCCTCGCCGGGCTGTGCGTGGCGATCCTCCCCCTCCTCGCCGCGGGCTTCTGGCTCGGCCGCCGCACCGCACGCCCCGAGAACCTCGGCGGCCTCGGCACCCCCGTCGAGCACGCCACCTTCGAGACCCTGCACACCGCGTCCCTCGCCGCGCCCCCGCTCCGCGCGGGCCTGACCGAGGAGACGGCCCGCAAGTCGGCCCGCAGGCTACGGACGTTGCTCGGCACGGACGCGCTGTGCCTGACCGACCAGAAGCGGGTCCTCGTCTGGGACGGCGTCGGCGGCCATCACCGCGACGAGATCATGAAACGCCTCGCCGGCCCCCTGGAGACCGGCCGCGGCGAGGCCTTCCCGCTGACCTGCGACGCCCTCGACTGCACGGTCAGCTGGGCCGTGGTCGCCCCGCTCACCGTCGACGACCGGGTGCACGGCGCCCTGGTGGCCTGTGCGCCCCGCGAGTCCGCCGTACTCGTGCGGGCCGCCGGAGAGGTCGCCCGCTGGGTCTCCGTCCAGCTGGAACTGGCCGACCTCGACCAGTCCCGCACCCGGCTCATCGAGGCCGAGATCAAGGCCCTGCGCGCCCAGATCTCCCCGCACTTCATCTTCAACTCGCTCGCGGTGATCGCGTCGTTCGTCCGAACCGACCCCGAGCGCGCCCGTGAACTGCTCCTGGAGTTCGCCGACTTCACCCGCTACAGCTTCCGCCGGCACGGCGACTTCACCACCCTCGCCGACGAACTCCACGCCATCGACCACTACTTGGCGCTCGTACGGGCCCGCTTCGGCGACCGCCTCTCCGTCACCCTGCAGATCGCCCCCGAGGTGCTGCCGGTCACCCTGCCCTTCCTGTGCCTCCAGCCGCTCGTCGAGAACGCCGTCAAACACGGCCTGGAAGGCAAGCCCGACACCTGCCACATCCAGATCACGGCACAGGACGCGGGCGCCGAAGCCCTCGTCGTCATCGAGGACGACGGCGCGGGCATGGACCCCGCCGTGCTGCGCCGCATCCTCGCCGGCGAGGTCAGCCCGTCGGGCGGCATCGGGCTGTCCAACGTCGACGACCGGCTGCGCCAGGTGTACGGCGACGACTACGGCCTCGTCATCGAGACCGCCGTGGGCGCCGGCATGCGCATCACCGCCCGGCTGCCGAAATACCAGCCGGGCGTGCACTAGTGCGGACTCAGGTGCTCCGCGTGACGACCATCCCGAGGGTGATCAGGCCCAGCACGACCCAGCCGAACCACAGCCAGCCGTTGCTGCCGAGCGCCACCGTGTAGGCGGTCACCACGACGAGTCCGCCGAGGGTGAGCACCCCCATCGTCCTGGTCGAGCCGTCCGTGGAACCGGGCATCGCAACACCCTCCTCGGGATCCTCATGATGCGTCATCCTCCATGGTGCCCCCGTTCTGCTTCCTGACGGTGCAGACGACGAAATGAGTTCCGGCCTTCCACGGGCCCTCGCTCGTCCAGGACCCCGCCCGGTACACCGACGGATCGAAGCCGTAGTCACCCGGCGCCACCTCCCGACCGCAGGCCAGGTCCGCCGCCTCGGCGCGCGCCTCGTCCAGCGTCACGTCCTCGCCCAATCGGGTGAATCCGAGCACCTCCTCGTCGTGCGGTGCCGCGCAGGACACCAGCCGCGCGTCCCGGTTGGACCGCACGTCCAGACAGTCCCGCTTCTGCATCGAGGAGACGTCGAGGAACTTCGTCCCCGGCTCGCGATGCCCGCCGAGCGGCCCGTACACCGGCCCGTGCGCGCCCACCACCAGACAGGCCGTGCGCCGTCCGGCGGTGGTGAAGCCCGCCGCGGTCGGTACGAGGGCCAGGCCGCGCACATCGGCGAGCTTCTCGCGGATCTCCTGGGTCAGCTCCGCACAGCGTGCCGGCCCCTGCTCCCGCGCCTCGGCCGCGGACGCGGCGGGGACGAAGGCCATCACCTGCCCGTCCGGCGGACCACCGCACGCCGCGTCCAGGGCCAACCGGGGCGTACCCGTGAAGGGCGCCCCGCCCGGCCAGTCCACGGTCACACAGTCACCGTCCCGCAGCGCCTTGCCGAGCCCGACGTCCGTCCCGTACGGCGCGGCGTTCCCGCTGCCGCCACCCCCGCCCTCCCCGGGCGGCTGCTGCGCCACGGCGTACCAGACCCCGCCCCCGGCGAGAACCAGGCCCAGCAGCCCGGCGAGGGCGGAGTGCAGGGCCCGCGGACGGGTACGGCGCCGACTCCCGCCACCGCTGGTGACCAGCGGCCCGAACCCCTCCGGTACGGGCTGCGGCACCGGCGCGACCGGTCCCGGCTGCGCCCACTGCGGCTGCGAGCCCAGGTCGGTCCGGGTCCGCGCGTACGGGTCCGCCTGTGACGCGACGATCTGCGACAGCGCCGCCTCCGCCTGCGCGGCGGAGATCCGCAGCCCCGGATCCTTGACCAGCATCGCCTCCAGTACGGGGGCCAGGGCGCCGGCGCGCACCGGTGACCGCGGCTCCTCCGTCACCACCGCGCTGATCTCCGCGAAGTGCGACTCGCGGGCGAAGGGCCCGCAGCCCTCCACCGCGTGGTAGAGCGTGCACCCCAGTGAGAACAGGTCGGCGGCCGCGGTGGGCGACCCGCCGGTGGCCCGTTCCGGCGCCAGATAGCCCGCCGTACCGACCAGCACGGACGTCAGCGTGTACCGCGTCTCCCCGGCGTCCGGCTGCACGGAGATGCCGTAGTCGGTGAGTAGGACGCGCCCGTACGGTGCCCCGGTGCGGTCCGGCGCGAGCAGGATGTTCGCCGGCTTCACGTCCCGGTGCATGATCCCCCGCTCGTGCCCCGCGGTCAGCGCGTCGAGGACGGCGAGGCCGATCCGCGCGGACTCCGCGGGCGCCAGCGGGCCGCGCCGGGCGATCAGCTCACGCAGGTCGACGGCGCCGGGCACGTACTCCATGACGATCCAGGGGAGCCCGTCGTGCTCCAGCACGTCGTGCACGGTCACCACATGCGGATGACCGCGCAGCCCGGCCGCGTGCCGGGCCTCCGCACGGGCCCGGGCGACCCGGGCCTCCCGCTCGTGACCGGCCTCGGACGGGTCACGGAAGACGATCTCCTTGAGCGCGACCTCGCAGGCGAGTCTCTGGTCGTGGGCGAGCCACACATGGCCCATCCCGCCGCTGCCCAGCTGGTGCAGCAGCAGATAGCGGCCGGCGATGACCCGGCCCACTCCCGATGTCGATGGTCCTGAAGGCATCCGGTGACTCCCGGGTTCTGCGGAGCCGCTACGTGGCGACGCTCGCGGTGGGCTCCTCGGGCGCGGACTCACTGCTGGGCGGCGGCGCGCCGGTCGTCGTCACCGGTGGCGGTGCGCTCGTGGTCACCGGCGGCGAGGACGGTGGCGGCGCGCTCGTCGTCGTCAGCGGGGGCGAGCTGCTCACGGCAGGCGGGGCGCTCGTCACCGGGGTCGGTGAGGAGGGCGGTGGTGAGGTCGGGGGCGACGGCGAGGGAGACGCGGACGGGCCGGGCGGGGTGCCCGCCGAGTGACTGGCGGGCGGCGGCGAGGTACCCGGCGTGGACGGTCCCGACGTCGACGGTCCGGGCTTCGAGGGTCCGGACGTAGAGGGCGCCGGGGGCGGGGGCTCCGCGGGCGGGGGAGAGGTGAGACCGCCCCCGGACGACGATCCCTCCGCCACGCTCACCGTCACGTACTGCCCGAACCGCAGCTCGGTCCCGGCCGGCGGATCGGTCGCGGTGACCCGTGCGCCGTCGGCGGGCGCCGACCCGGTGTCGTACCCGGTCGCGAGCCCCTTGTCGGCCAGCGCCCGACGGGCCTCGCCGAAGGTCTTCCCCGTCAGCCGGGGTACGGCCTCCGTCCTGCGGGTGTCGAAAATGTCGTCCTTCGCGCCCGTCGTGCCGACCGGTCGGCTGATCCCGCGATCGGGGTCCGCCACGTCGACCAGGGCGATCTTCTCCAGCGGACGGGACGCGGGCCGCACGGCCACGACCGAGGAGCGGTCGTATCCCTTCCACTCCTTGTTCCCGTCCCCGAACTCGACCGAGATACGGCTCGTGTCACCCGCGAAGGGACGCAGTGGATTTCCACAGCTGCACTTCGCGGCCGGCTGACCCTGCCGATCGACGAGAATCGCGATTCCGGCCTGCAACAGCGAGTCGTAGGGAACGGCCTTTCCCTTTTTGTAGTCGTGATTCTGCACGAGCGTGTCGTGACGCAGCAGAACAGGAGTGAGCCGATCCAGATATTCCGGTATCTCGGCGGTGGTGATTCCCAGGGCGCGTGCCCACGCCTGTGCTTTCTGGTCGTTCATGGGATCGGTGAGGAATTTCTCGAGCTTGTCGACATCGCAGATCGTCGGTTGCTTTGAACCCCCGTACAGACCAGGGGTGTCGCCCTGCTGGAGACTTCCTCGAACGGGCTGCGACGTCACCGGCTGATCCCGGCCCAGGTCACTGCCCTCGTCGAAGAACGGCGCCAGCGAGGGCACACCGGCCGCGACCGCCTTCACCGCCAGCAGGGGCGTGTCTCTGTCGCATCCACTCACCGCGAGAACGAGAACCAGCAGACACGCAGTCTTTGTCGCGAGCCTCTGCATAAATGCGCGAAATGTCATCACCGCTCCCCCTGGCGGTTTCCCCAACGCGCTTCATGCTACTGAACGCCCCGGCCCCAAAAAGCCTTTCAGCGCCCACGTGCGTTCAATGAGGCCAAATAGGCGTTGTATGCCTCGAGTTCCTTGTCGCCGTCCCGGTCGGCGGCCCGGTCCTTCCGCCTGGCCTGCCGCTGTTCCGAGCCGTACCACTGGAACAGCAGCGCCAGCAGCACCAGCACGGACGGGATCTCACTGAACGCCCAGGCGATACCGCCCGCGGCGTTCTGGTCGGAGAGCGCGTCGATACCGAGCGAGGCGGGCGGGTTCTTGAACGTCTCGACCATCGGGGTGGACGCCATCATCAACGCGATACCGAAGAACGCGTGGAACGGCATGCCCGCGAACAGCTCCAGCATCCGCATCAGATAGCCGGGCCGGTGCGGCCCCGGGTCGACGCCGATGATCGGCCAGAAGAACACCACACCCACCGCGAGGAAGTGCACCATCATCGCGAGGTGACCGGTCCTCGACCCCATCAGGAAGTCGAAGATCGGCGTGAAGTAGAGCGCGTACAGGCTCGCGATGAACAGCGGGATGGTGAACGCCGGATGCGTGATGATCCGCATGTACCGGCTGTGCAGCAGCGCCAGCAGCAACTCGCGCGGCCCCTTCCGCCCCCGGCCGGCGGCGGGCAGCACCCGCAGGGCCAGCGTCACCGGAGCGCCGAGCAGGATCAGGATCGGCGACAGCATGCTGATGACCATGTGCTGCACCATGTGCACGCTGAACATCACCATGCCGTAGTCGTTCAGCCTGGTGCACATCACGAGCATGATCGTCAGCACCCCGACGGCGAACGAGACGGTCCGCCCCGCCGACCAGGCGTCCCCACGCCGCCGCAGCCGCACGACCCCGTACGCGTACAGTCCCAGCCCCACCACACAGGCGACGAGGAAGAACGGATCGGCCGACCACTGAAGCCCCCGCCCCAGCGTGAACGGCGGCAGATCCATGGTCATGCCGTGCCCGCTGTGATCCATTGCGGCGGCTCCTGATTCGTGGGGGGTTGTGCGAAGTGTCCGCCTCACAGACTAGAACCGCCCCCGGCGCCTGATGACACCGGGGGCAGTCAACGCCCTAGGGGCGCGGGGAACTGCGCGACCAGCCACAACGAGCCCGCAGCCTGCAACCCTCCCGCAGGCCCACGGCGAAACTCAGAGAACGCACTCAGCCTCTTCGTACCGCTCCGCAGGAACCGTCTTCAACGTCTCCACCGCCTCAGCCAACGGCACCATCACGATGTCCGTCCCCCGCAGCGCCGTCATGTGCCCGAACTCACCACGGTGCACGGCCTCCACCGCATGCCATCCGAAACGGGTGGCCAGCACCCGGTCATACGCCGTAGGCGTCCCGCCGCGCTGCACATGCCCCAGGATCACCGGCCGCGCTTCCTTCCCCAGCCGCTGCTCCAGCTCGATGGACAGCTGCCGCGCGATCCCGGCGAAGCGCTCGTGCCCGTAGACGTCCTTGCCGCCCTCGTCGAACTCCATGGTCCCGGCGGCCGGCTTCGCCCCCTCCGCGGCGACGACGATCGCGAACCGCTTGCCCGCCTGGAACCGCTCGCCGACCCGTCGCGCCAACTCCTCGATGTCGAAGGGCCGTTCCGGTACGACGATGGCGTGCGCGCCGGCCGCCATGCCGGAGTGCAGCGCGATCCAGCCGGTGTGCCGCCCCATGACCTCGACGACGAGCACGCGCTGATGCGACTCGGCGGTGGTCTTGAGCCGGTCCAGGGCCTCCGTGGCCACGCCCACGGCCGTGTCGAAGCCGAAGGTGACATCCGTGACCGCGATGTCGTTGTCGATGGTCTTCGGCACGCCGACGATCGGCAGACCGGCGTCGGACATCAGCCGGGCCGCCTTCAGCGTGCCCTCGCCGCCGATCGGGATGATCGCGTCGAGGCCGAGCTCGGCGACATGGCCCCTGGCCCGCTCCACCCCGTCACGCAGATGGGAGGGCTGGACCCGGGAGGAGCCGAGGATGGTGCCGCCGCGGGCGAGGATGCCGCCCACCGCGTCGAGGTCGAGCTTGAGGTAGTCGCACTCCAGGAGGCCCTTCCAGCCGTCCCGGAAGCCGATGACCTCGTCGCCGTGGTCGGCGACGGCACGGTGCACGACGGACCGGATGACGGCGTTCAGGCCGGGGCAGTCGCCGCCGGACGTGAGGACACCTATGCGCATAGCCCGAAACAACCTTCTCAACGTGGGCCGGGGACCGGACCACGCTGTCCGGCTCGATCCCCGCCACCCTAGCGGCAGGAGGGGGCGGGGCCCTACCGTGCGTCCGCCTGCTGGACGACCCCGCTCAGGTGTGCGGACACATCGTCAGACGGGCTGGTAAAACGCGGCTGGAGCGCAGATGAACTCCCAGCTCAAGCAGGCTCTACGCCGGCTGCTGCGCCGCCGCGATGCGCTCGTTGCGAAGCGCCTCGTACCAGCGGTCGTCGGTCGGCGGCAGCGCGTTCACGTCGAGCGCCAGCTTCAGCAGGAGGTCGGCGATGAGGGGGTTTCGCGCCAGGACGGGACCGTGCATGTAGGTACCGAAGACGGTGTCGTTGTACGCGCCCTCCGTGCCGTCGCCCGTGCCGTTGCCGTTGCCCAGGCGGACGTTGGCGAGCGGGCGGGCGGTGGGGCCGAGGTGCGTGACGCCCTGGTGGTTCTCGAAGCCGGTCAGCGGGGGCAGCCCGAGGCGCGGGTCGATGTCGGCGAGGACGTCACCGACGCACCGCGCACCCTCACCGCGCACGGACACGACATCGAGCAGCCCGAGACCGGGCTCACGCTGGCCGAGGTCGTTGATGAACTCGTGCCCGAGGATCTGGTACCCGGCACACACCGAGAACACGATCGCGCCGTTCTCCACGGCCCGGTGCAGTCCGCCGTCCCGGCGCAGCCGCTCGGCCGCGAGCCGCTGCGGACGGTCCTCGCCGCCGCCGATGAGGTAGATGTCCCCGGAGGTCGGGATCGGCTGGTCGCTGCGCACGTCGAGCCGGGCCACGTCGAGGCCCCGCTGCCGCGCCCGGCGCTCCACGACCAGGACGTTGCCCTGGTCGCCGTAGGTGCTGAGCAGGTCGGGATAGATCCAGACGACCCGCAGCTGGTTGTCGCTCACAAAAGTCCCCTGAAGTGTCAGTTGCCGACGCGGCGGCGCAGGTCCTGGAAGGCGGTGTAGTTCGCGATGACCTCGATGCGGCCCGGCGGGCACAGCTGCACGGCCTGGTCGAGGTTCTCGCAGACCTGGAAGTGCTGGTTCGCGACCTCCAGGCGTACCGCGAGGTCGAGCTTGCGGTCGCCGACGACACAGATCGGGTGGCCGGTCAGCCGCGTGTAGTCGACGTCCCACAGCCACGAGGTGTCGGTGCCGTCGGCGCCGCGCGCGTTCACGGAGAGGATCACCGGGGTGGGTGGCGGATCGATAAGGCTGAACGTCTCGAGCCAGCCCGCCGGGTTCTTCGCGAGCAGCAGCCGCAGGTCGCGCTGCTGGAACTGCACGACGTCGTAGCGCCCGGCCACGGCCTGCACCTGGTACATGCGCTCCAGCGCCACCTGCGGCGGTACGCCGAACACGGCGGCGACGGCGGCCGAGGAGGCGGCGTTGGCCTTGTTGGCACGGCCCGGGAGCTGCAGATGGATGGGCCAGGCCGAACCGTGCGGGTCCAGCACGTGGTCCCCGGACAGCGCCCAGCTCGGCGTCGGCCGCCGGAACCCGCACTCCCCGCAGAACCAGTCGTCGCCCGGCCGCTGCATCACACCGCCGCAGGACGGGCAGGACCAGGCGTCGTCCTTCCACATCTGCCCGGCGGCGACCCAGACGACGTTGGGGGAGGAGGAGGCGGCCCACACGACCAGCGGGTCGTCGGCGTTGGCGATGATGACGGCCTTGCTGCCCGCGAGCCCCTCACGCCAGTTCTCGGCGAGCATCCGGGTCTCGGCGGCCCGGTCGAGCTGGTCGCGGGAGAGGTTGAGCAGCGCGATGCACTTGGGGTCGGTGTCCCGGGCGACGCCGGCGAGGTACTTCTCGTCGACCTCGATCACGCCGTAGCGCGCCTCCGAGCTGCCGGCCAGCGCCGAGGTGATGCCGGCGGGCATGTTGGCGCCGAGCGCGTTGGAGACGACGGGACCGGCGGCGCGCAGCGCCTCCGCGATGAGTCGCGTGGTCGTGGTCTTGCCGTTGGTGGCCGACACCAGAACCACGTCCAGGTTCTGGGCGAGCCGGGCGAGGAGGTCGGGGTCGAGCTTGAGTGCCACCCGGCCGCCGATCACCGAACCGCTGCCGCGCCCTGCGGCGCGCGACGCCGCCGCGACCGCCTTGCCCGCGGTCACGGCGATCTTGGCCCGCGGCGTGAGCGGGTCCGAGTTGCCTGCCATCAGTTCTCGATCCTCCTTGCGTACGCGCCGCGCCTGACGGCAACGTGGTGGTGGTCAGCCTATCGAGATCCATTCGCAGTCCCGAATCGCCGTACCCTTGCGGCCATGCGAAACAGCTCCATTCCGGGCACCCGTGGCCGTGTCCGGCCCCTCACGCTGCTCGGTGACCCCGTTCTGCACGCCCCGTGCGAGGACGTCACGGACTTCGGCCCGGAACTGGCGACGCTCGTGGAGGACTTGTTCGCGACGATGTACGCGGCCCAGGGCGTGGGCCTCGCCGCGAACCAGGTGGGGGAGTCGCTGCGGGTGTTCGTGTACGACTGCCCGGACGACGAGGACGTCCGGCACCTCGGCCATGTGGTGAACCCGAGGCTGGTGGAGGCCGACGGAGTGGTCCTGCGAGGCCCGGAGGGCTGCCTGTCCCTGCCCGGCTTGGAGGCGGGAACGGAGCGCTACGACCACGCGGTGGTGGAGGGTTTCACGATGACGGGCGAGCCGGTGACGGTGCATGGCACCGGGTGGTTCGCGAGGTGCTTGCAGCACGAGTGCGACCACGTGGACGGCAAGGTCTATGCGGACCGCCTGACGGGTTGGCGTCACAGCAAGTTGAGGCGACAGGTGAGCCGCACTTCTTGGGGCCGGGCAGCGCGGCGTCCCTAGGGGCGCGGGGAACTGTGCGACCAGCCCCCACCGGCCGGCAGCCGACATACAACCCTCAGAAGCCCGGACCCCCCACCTTGTCGCCCGCCGCGGCGAGACGCCCCCACAACAGGTCGGTCAGACTCTGCACCAACTCGGCCCGGGAACATGGCCGTTCCCCCAGCCACCAGTCACCCGCGGCGTGCATCATCCCGACGATCCCATGCCCCCACACCCGAGCCAGCTGCTGCCCCCCGGGCCCCAGGTCCAGCCGGTCCTCGATGACCTGGGCCAACTCCTCGCCCATCCGCCGCAGCAGTGGAGCGGAGTGCTTCCCGACGTCGAACCCCTGGTCCCCGACCTGGCCTCCCTCCGCGGGATGCATCAGGAACCGGTACACCTGAGGCCGCGCCTCGATCGCCGCGAGGTACGTGTCGAGCGTGGCCGCGACCCGCTCCCGCCGATCCGCGGGCGCGTCCAGCGCGGCCCGCAGAGAATCCAGCAGCGCATCGGTATGCCGTGTGGCCAACGCCGCGTAAAGTCCCCCCTTGTCACCGAAGTGACGGTAGAGGATCGGCTTGGTGATGCCCGCTTCCGCGGCGATCGCGTTCATGGAGGCGTGGGGTCCGTCACGCAGGACCACCCTGTCCGCGGCCTCCAGCAGCTCGCGCCGACGGCGGTCGGCGGACCGCTGCTGATCGGTCCGCTGCGTGGTGTCCATGAGCTCTCCCCACCCGTGCTGATTCGGTGACGCCTGCGCAAACTAACACCCACCATGCACCATGCATCGAACGGGCTGCCGAGGGGTCATCAGGAGTTGACTTTTCCTACCGGTCGGTAACAGACTCGGGTTACCGCTAGTAACATGCATTTGCGCCGCCGCTGGAGGGGACATGGCCGAGTTCACCATGGAGCTCAACGACGAACAGAAGGAGGTCCGGGACTGGCTGCACGGCTTCGCGGCCGATGTGATCCGCCCCGCGGCCGCCGAATGGGACGAGCGTGAGGAGACTCCCTGGCCGGTCATCCAAGAGGCCGCCAAGGTCGGCATCTACTCGCTCGACTTCTACGCCCAGCAGTACTTCGACTCCACCGGTCTCGGCATCCCCATGGCGATGGAGGAGCTGTTCTGGGGCGACGCGGGCATCGCGCTGTCGATCGTCGGTACCGGCCTGGCCGCTGTCGGCGTCCTCGCCAACGGCACCGAGGAGCAGATCGGCACCTGGATCCCGCAGATGTACGGCGACGCCAACGACGTCAAGGTCGCGGCGTTCTGCTCCTCCGAGCCCGACGCCGGCTCCGACGTGGCCTCGATGCGCACCCGCGCGGTGTACGACGAGGCCAAGGACGAGTGGGTGCTGAACGGCACGAAGACCTGGGCGACCAACGGCGGCATCGCCAACGTCCATGTCGTCGTCGCGGTCGTCGACGCCGAGCTGGGCTCCAAGGGCCACGCGTCCTTCATCATCCCGCCGAACACGCCCGGCCTGTCCCAGGGCCAGAAGTTCAAGAAGCACGGCATCCGCGCCTCGCACACCGCCGAGGTCGTCCTGGAGAACGTGCGCGTCCCCGGCTCCTGCCTCCTCGGCGGCAAGGAGAAGCTCGACGAGCGCCTCGCCCGGGCCAGGGAGCGGGCGAAGGCGGGCGGCGGCGAGCGCGTGAAGAACGCGGCGATGGCCACGTTCGAGGCCTCCCGCCCGGCCGTCGGCGCGATGGCGGTCGGTACCGCCCGGGCCGCCTACGAGGTCGCCCTCGACTACGCCAAGACCCGTGAACAGTTCGGCCGCCCGATCATCGACAACCAGGGCGTCGCCTTCCAGCTCGCCGACATGCGGACGTCCATCGACGCCGCCCGTCTCCTGGTCTGGCGCGCCTCGTGGATGGCGATCAACGGCAAGCAGTTCACCGCCGCCGAGGGCTCGATGTCGAAGCTGTTCGCGAGCGAGACGGCGAAGAAGGTCACCGCCCAGGCGGTCCAGATCCTCGGCGGCAACGGCTACACCCGCGAGTACCCGGTGGAGCGGATGCACCGTGACGCGGCGATCTACACGATCTTCGAAGGTACGAGCGAGATCCAGCGCCTGGTGATCGCCCGCACCCTCTCGGGGATGCCGATCCGCTAACGGTGCCGGAGCGGTGTGAGCTGCTCGATGTCGTACCGGGCCCGCAGCTCCTCGATGGCCGTGTGGTCCGGCGGGCCCCCGTCGCCCAGGATCTCCAGCAGCTCCTCGAAGTACCGCTCGTGGTCCGGCGGCGGACTCGCCTGGAAGAACATCTTCGCGGGGGAGTCCGTCGGGTTGGCGAACGCGTGCGGGCAGCCCGGGGGTACGACGATCACCGTGCCCGGTGTCGCCCGTACCACCCGGTTGCCCGAACTCGACTCCCAGCGCTGCCAGTTGTCCGGGGTTCGTACCCGGGGCTCGAAGGCCAGCACGTCCAGCTCGCCCTCAAGGACGTAGAACAACTCCTCGCTGCGGGTGTGCACATGGGCGCCCACGTCGAAGCCGGGCGGGACGATCACCTCGAAGGTGGACGCCATGCGCGAGTGTGTCCCGGTCACCTTGAAGGTGACGTGCTGGGCGGGGGTCTGGACGACCCGGCCGTGCCCCGGCGGGACCAGCAGACCTTCCTGAGCCGTCACCACGTCACCGGCAGCGCCTCGGGACCACGGATCAACGCACCCTTCCTGAAGGGCACTTGATCCGCGGGGACCGCCAGCCTCAGATCGGGCAGCCGGTCCAGGAGCGCGTCCACCAGGAGCTCCGACTCCAGCCTGGCCAGCATGCCGCCCGGGCAGTAGTGCGGGCCGAAGCCGAAGGAGACGTGCGGGTTGGGGCTGCGGGTGAAGTCGATCGTCTCCGGGAACGGGAAGACGTCCGGGTCGCGGTTGGCGGCCAGATACGACACATAGACCGGGTCGCCGGCCCGGATGCGTACGCCTCTGATGCCCACGTCCTCCAGGGCGATCCGGGACAGGCCCACCGCGTTGCGGTGCGGGATGTAGCGCAGCAGCTCGTCGATGGCCTGCGGGCGGATCGACGGTTCCGTGCGCAGCCGGTCGGCCAGGTCCGGACGGGTCAGCAGCAGATAGAACATCTGGCCGCTGTTGTTCGTCACCGCCTCGCCGCCGATCTGGAGCAGGACGGCGAGCCCCACGGCCTCCTCCAGGGTCACCTCGTCCCGGCCCACCGCGGCGCCGAGCAGTGACGTGACGTCCTCGCCCGTACCGCCCTCCCGCAGCCCGATGAGATCGCCGAAGTAGGCGCCCATCTCCTGCTTGGCCTTCTCACTGACCTCCTTGCCGTGCGAGGACGACAGGATCAGCTGGGTCCAGGTGTGCATGACCTGCCGGTCGGCCGCCGGGACCCCCATCAGCTCGCAGATCACCGCGATGGGGAAGGGGCTCAGCACGGTGGCGGTGAGATCGGCGGGCGGGCCGTCCTGGAGCAGCTCGTCGACCAGCTCGTCCAGCATCCGGCGGGACTTCTCCCGTACCCGCTCCACGCCCTTGGAGGTCAGCGCGGCGGCCACCGTGCGGCGCAGCCGGGTGTGGTCCGGCGGGTCCAGGAAGCCCACGGCACCCCGCTCCGGGATGAAGTGCGGGGCGAGCCGGGTGACCGGCTGGTCCATGACCGCCTCCCGGCCGAACCTGGGGTCGTTGGTCACCATCCGTACGTCGTCGTACCGGGTGACGAGCCAGGCCCAGCCCTCGCCGTTGGGCAGCTGGATCCGGGTGACCGGGCCCTCGCGCATCAGCTCGGTGAGGACCGGGTCGAAGTCCGTCCCGCTCAGGTCGAGGGCCGGCCAGTGCCGGATCGGGGGCAGGATCTCGGTGATCGTCTCTTCACTCATCTCAGTCCGTCTCGTCCGTGCGCTGCCAGCGGCCCAGGGTCATTTCCGCGGTGATGCCGGGCCCGAACCCGGCGAGCAGCCCGCGCGCCCGGTGGTGCGCCCCGCCCGCGTCGAACAGTCGTCGCAGCGCGTCCAGTACGACGGCGCTGGCGATGTTCCCGTACTCGGTGAGCGTGGCCCGGCTGAACCGGAAGGCGTGCGGGTCGACCTGGAGGAACTTGCTGAGGTCGTCGAGGATGCGGGGCCCGCCCGCGTGGACTATGTAGAAGTCCAGGTCGGCGGCGTCCCAGCCGTGCAGTCCCGCGAGGTTCTGGAGCGCCGGGGCGAGCGGCTCCATGGTGGCGGGCACCCGCTTGTCCAGCTGGAAGTGGAAGCCCGTGGCCCGGACGTCGTACATGATCCACTCCTCGGTCCCGGGGATCAGATACGAGCCGTTGCGCTCCAGCGTGATGCCCTCGCCGCCCCGGCCGCGGACCACGGCGGCCGCGATGCCGTCGCCGAACAGGCCGTTGGACAGGAGGTTCCCGATGCCCAGGTCGGTGGGCTGGTAGCACAGCGAGCAGAACTCGCAGGCCACGATGAGGGCGTTGGCCTCGGGGTAGGCGGTGCAGAAGTCGTGCGCCCGGTTGATCGCCGCACCGCCGGCCGCACAGCCCAGCTGGGCTATGGGGATCTGCCGCGTGGTGCAGTCGAAGTCCATCTCGTTGATCAGCCAGGCCGTCAGCGACGGCATCATGAAGCCCGTGCAGGAGACATAGATGATGACATCGATGTCGCGGGGCAGTACCTCGGCGTCGTCCAGTGCTCGCCGCACGACCGCGGGGACACGGGCCTTCGCCTCGGCCACATAGACCTTGTTGCGCTCCTCGAAGCCGGGGTGCTTCAGGGTCTCCTCGATGGGCTGCACGATGTGCCGGGTGCGTACACCGGTGTTCTCGATCAAGCGGAGCGCCAGCGGCAGTTGGGGATGGTCCGCATGGCGGGAGCGCGCCAGTTCGAGCGTCTCCTCCATCGTGATCACATGCTCCGGAACGGACACCGAGGGTCTGCACAAAGTCGCCATGAACCGTGCCTGCTTTCGCCTCAGAGGGTGGTCCAGTCCACGATCACCCGAGGGGCAGACGACTTCGCGCGGGGTTACTCCGTTTCAGGGACGGGTCGGGTTCCAAACCGGTGCCGGCACAACGACCTTCACGACGCGCCGCCGCTACTGTGCGCAATGCAGGCCACGTCGATGCGATCGGCGAGCTTGGCCAACTCGATGGTCAACGCGGCCACCGTGTCCTCGTCGAGACCCTCCTCGCCCGCCTCGACAAGATGCAGCCACCGCCCCCCGACCGTGCGCAACAACTTGCTCACATCGGCCGCGGACACCTGCAAGGTGCCCCGGTCGTCGACGATCAGCGGCAGAGTCACTTCACGGTTCACACCGGGGATGGTAGCCGCGCAGACGTCACGCTCCGTGCCAAACCGTAGTGATGTTGCAGAACTCGCGGATTCCGTGCCCGGACAGCTCACGCCCGTACCCGGACCGCTTCACACCGCCGAACGGGAACGCCGGATGGGACGCGGTCATCCCGTTGACATACACGGCACCGGCTTCGAGATCCCGTACGAAACGATCGACCTCGGCCTCGTCCCGCGTCCACACGTTCGAACTCAGTCCGAACGGCGAGTCGTTGGCGAGCAGCACCGCCTCGTCGAGGTCGCTCACGCGGTAGAGCGTGGCCACCGGGCCGAACGCCTCCTCGCGGTGGATACGCATCTCGCGGCTGATGTCGGTCAGGACGGTCGGCCGGTAGTACCAGCCGTCCCCGTCAGGCCGCTCGCCGCCGCAGAGCACCCGGGCACCGCTGCGCGTCGCGTCGTCGACGAGCTCCTCCAGGTCCGCCCGCCCCTGCTCGGTGGCGAGCGGGCCGATGTCCGTGGCCTCGTCCAGCGGGTCGCCGACCGTCAGCCGCTGCATGCCCCGCACGAACTTCTCGGCGAAGGCGTCGTACACGTCGGCGTGCACGATGAACCGCTTGGCGGCGATGCACGACTGCCCGTTGTTCTGCACCCGCGCCGTCACGGCGATCTCGGCCGCGCGGTCGATGTCCGCGGACGGCATCACGACGTACGGGTCGCTGCCGCCGAGTTCGAGGACCGTCTTCTTCACCATGTCGCCGCAGGTGGCGGCGACCGAGCGCCCGGCGGGCTCACTGCCCGTGAGCGTGGCCGCCTTGACGCGCTCGTCGCGCAGGATCTCCTCGACCGCGCCGGAGCCGATGAGCAGGGTCTGGAAGACGCCCTCCGGGTAGCCCGCCTGGTGGAACAGGTCCTCCAGGAACAGGGCGGTCTGGGGGACGTTCGAGGCGTGCTTGAGCAGTCCGACGTTGCCCGCCATCAGCGCGGGGGCGGCGAACCGGACGACCTGCCACAGGGGGAAGTTCCACGGCATCACCGCGAGCACCGGACCCAGGGGCCGGTAGCGCACCAGGGCCCGGGAGGCGCCGGAGTCCTTCACATCGGCGTCGGCGGGCTCCTCGTCGGCCAGCAGCGCCTCGCCGTGCTCGGCGTACCAGCGCATCGCCCTGGCGCACTTGGCGGCCTCGGCGCGGGCCTGCTTGACCGGCTTGCCCATCTCGGTGGTCATGACCTTGCCGATGTCCTGCTGGAGGCCGTCGAGCAGATCGGCCGCCCGGCCGAGCAGCTGGGCGCGTTCGGCGAACGGTGTCGTCCGGTAGGTGCGGAAGGTGGCCTCCGCGAGCTGGAGCCGGCGCTCGATCTCCTCGGCGCCCATGGCTTCGTACGTCTTGAGCGTCTCGCCGTTCGCCGGGTTCACCGTCGCGATGGGCATGACCGACCTCCTGGGGGAGCGGACCTGTGTTCTCGACCTTCCCGCGCGGCGGGCCCCGCCGCAACGTGTCAGGGCGAGTGCTCCGCCAGCCGGTCGAGAAACGTGGCCTGCGCCTTCACGATCACCTCGCGAGCACGCGCGAGGGAGTACCAGGCCACCCGGTCCAGCTCCGGGAACTCCTGCTCCCGCCCGGATCTCGGCGGCCACTCCATCCGGAACGTGCCCGGGACGACGGTCGCGGGATCGAGGTCGGCCTCGATCGCCCAGACGGTGACGAGCTTGCCGCCCGACTGCTTCACCTCGCCTAGGGGCACGGCGTCCCCGTCGGGCGGCGGCAGCCCCAGCTCCTCCTGGAACTCACGCCGGGCGGCTTCCCAGGCCGGCTCCTCGTCGGGCTCGTACTCACCCTTCGGCACGGTCCAGGCCCCGGCGTCCCGGCGCGCGAAGAACGGGCCGCCCATGTGACCGAGCAGCACCTCGACGCCGTCTCCGGTGTGCCGGAAGAGCAGCAGGCCGGCGCTGGTCCTCATGGGCTGACCTCGGGATGCGCGGCCAGCAGCGTCTCCACCGTGTCCGCCTCCTCCGGCCGCTTGTCCTCGCGATAGCGCACCACACGGGCGAAACGCAGGGTGACGCCGGCCGGGTAGCGGGTGGAGCGCTGAAGACCGTCGTAGGCGATCTCGACGACGAGCTCGGGCCGTACGGTCACCACGTACCCGTCGGTTCCGGTGGCCAGCTCCTGGAGCCGCTCGGTCTGCCAGGCCAGCATCGCGTCGGTCATGCCCTTGAACGTCTTGCCGAGCATCGCGTACGAGCCGTCCTCCCGCCGTGCCCCCAGATGCAGGTTGGAGAGCTTGCCGGTGCGGCGGCCGTGGCCCCACTCGGCGGCCAGGACGACCAGGTCGAGGGTGTGGACGGGCTTGACCTTCAGCCAGGACGCGCCGCGTCGGCCCGCGCTGTAGGAGGCGTCGAGGGACTTCACCACCACGCCCTCGTGACCGCGCTCCAGCGTCTCGGCGAGGAAGGACTCGGCGGCGGTGACGTCCTCGGGGCCGGACACCAGCGTCCGGCGCACCCGCATCGGTTCGGGGACCAGCCGGGCCAGCCTCGCGTGCCGTTCGGCGAACGGGAGGTCGAGGAGGTCGTGGTCGTCGACGGACAGGGCGTCGAAGAAGACGGGGGAGACGGGGACCTGTTCGGCGGCCGTGGCCACGTCCACCCGTGAGCCGACCCGCCCCGCCGTCTCCTGGAACGAGCGGGGCCGCCCGGCGGCGTCGAAGGAGATGACCTCGCCGTCGAGGATGAACCGCTCGTCCTTCAACTGCTGCGCGGCGGCTGTCACTTCGGGCAGACGGTCGGTGATGTCGTCGAGGGTGCGGGTGTAGACGCGAACGGTGTCGCCGTCCCGGTGCACCTGGACGCGGATGCCGTCCAGCTTCTCCTCGACCGCGCACCCGCCCAGCTTCTCGACCGCCTCGGCGACCGAGGAGGCGCTGTGCGCCAGCATCGGCTGGACCGGGCGGCCGACGGTGAGCCGGAAGCGGTCGAGGGCCTCGGGGCCGTCCGCGAGCAGCGCCTCGGCGACGGTCTGGAGGGAGCCGGCGAGCATCACCGCGCGGCGGACGTCCGCGGGTGGCGCCTCGGTGGCCTGGGCGAGACCCTCCGTGGCGACCGCGTCCAGGGCGCCCTGACGTACCTCACCGCTGAGCAGGCCGAGCAGGAAGCGTTGTTCGGCCTCGGTGGCCGCGGCCATCAACTCGCCTACGAGACGGGTCCGTTCGGCCTGGGACCCGGTGCCCGACACCATGCCCAGCTCGGTGAGCAGGGCATCCACCGCGGCGACGGTGAGGCTCGGCTCGGCTGCCGGGAGGACCGGACGGCTCAGCACCTTCCAGCCCACCCCCAGCCGTCCCTGAGGCAGCCGTCCCGCCAGATACGGGATGACGATCGGCACGTCGTCCGGTTCGGCCTCGCGGAACAGGTCGGCGAGCAGCGCGGTCTTCTTCGAGCGCGCCGAGGTCGCGGCGACCTCCTGGGACACCTGGGCCAGCCGGGCAAGAAGCATGCAGCCCATGGTGCGGCACGCTCCGCCGGGTCACACCTGGACGAACGGGTCGTTCGTCGGCTGCGGCTGTGTCGTGGCTGGTCGCGCCCACGCGGCGGTAGCCGCAAATCGACACAGCCCCGCGCCCCTTCAGGGCGTCGCGTCGAGGTCGGCCATCAGCAGATCCCCGTTGATCGTGGCCCCGGCCCGGTAGCCGCCCGCCGCCGCGTTGATCACCTGCTCGCCGAAGCCCATCGCGTTGCCCACCGCCCACACGCCGGGAACGGTCGTCTGTCCCGTCGCGTCGACCACGGGGTACGCGCCGAACGGGGTCTCGTTCAGCTCGGCGCCCAGCTGGGCCGGTAGGTCGTTCTGCGGGACGGCGCGGGGTGCGGTGAACAGCACATCGCGGGCGTGGGTCGTGCCATCGGCCAGCTGTACGCCCGTCAGTCGGTCGTTCTCGATCCGCAGCCTCCCGACCTCACCCGGCACCACCTTGACGCCCGCCGCGGCGAGCCTGCGCAGGTCGTCGTCGGACAGGTCGGCCTCCGCGACCGTGTGCAGGAAGAGCGTCACCTCCTTCGACCACTGGGACACCATCAGCGCCTGGTGCACGCTCAGTGGGGTCGTGGCCAGGACGCCGAAGGCCTGGTCGCGGACCTCCCAGCCGTGGCAGTACGGGCAGTGCAGGACGTCCTTGCCGAAGCGCTCGGCGACGCCGGGGACCGCGGGGAGCTCGTCCCTGAGGCCGGTCGCGATCACCAGGCGGCGGGCGCGCAGGGTGCGGCCGCTCGCCAGCGTCACGCCGAAGCCCTGGGAGACGTCGACCACCCGGTCCCGGACGAGCTCGACGCCGTACCGGGCGATCTCCTCGCGGCCGATGGCCAGGAACTCGGCCGGGGACATGCCGTCCCGGGAGAGATATCCCTGCATGTGGGCCGAGGGCGCGTTGCGGGGCTCGCCCGCGTCGACGACCAGCGTCCGGCGCCGGGCCCGCCCCAGGACCAGAGCCGCGGAGAGACCGGCCGCGCCGCCGCCGATCACGATCACTTCGTATGCGTGGGTGTCCGTCATGCCGCCACGGTCGCTCCGCCCGTGCGGGATTGACAAACATCTTTGCTGATTCTGCAATATGGGCATGAGTACCGATGAAGATGTCGAGGGTGTTCTCGCGGATGTGGGGCCCCGGCTGCGCCGGATCCGGAAGGAGCGCGAGGTGACCCTCGCCGGGCTGTCGGAGGCCACCGGCATCTCCGTCAGCACGCTGTCCCGGCTGGAGTCGGGGCTGCGCAAGCCCAGCCTGGAGCTGCTGCTGCCGATCGCGCAGGCCCATCAGGTGCCGCTGGACGAGCTGGTCGGGACGCCGCCGGTGGGGGATCCGCGGGTGCGGACCGCGCCGCTGGTGCGGCACGGGCGTACCTACTGGCCGCTGACCCGGCAGCCGGGCGGTCTCCAGGCCTACAAGGTGCTGGTGCCGCAGCGGAACGAGGAGCCCGAACCCCGTACCCATGAGGGCTACGAGTGGTTGTACGTGCTGGCGGGGCGGCTGCGGGTCGTCCTCGGAGACCACGACGTGGTGATGAGCGCCGGGGAGGCCGCCGAGTTCGACACCCGGGTGCCGCACTGGTTCGGGTCGACGGGGGAAGGCCCGGCGGAGTTCCTGAGTCTGTTCGGGCCGCAGGGGGAGCGGATGCACGTACGGGCGAAGCCGAAGCGGTCGGCGCGGTCGTGACGCACGCTACTGTTCCCTGATCGGCAAGCGACCGCTTAGTATGCGACTACCCCAGGTCGTACGACGTAGTCGCGTGGAGGCATCGCATGCAGGCATGGCAAGTGCACGAGAACGGTGAGCCGGGTGAGGTGATGCGGCTCGCGGACGTCGAGACGCCCACGCCCGGCGACGGCCAGGTCCTGCTGAAGGTGCGTGCCGCGAACATCAACTTCCCGGACGTGCTGATGTGCCGCGGCCACTACCAGGTCAGGCCACCGCTGCCGTTCACGCCGGGCGTGGAGATCTGCGGCGAGACCGAGGACGGGCGCCGGGTGCTCGCCAACCCCGCGCTGCCGTACGGCGGTTTCGCCGAGTACGCCGTCGCGGACGCCGCCGCTCTGCTGCCCGCGCCGGACTCGCTGGACGACGCCGAGGCCGCCGCGCTGCACATCGGCTACCAGACGGGATGGTTCGGTCTGCACCGGCGGGCCCACCTGGAGGCGGGGGAGACGCTGCTCGTCCACGCCGCCGCCGGTGGGGTCGGCAGCGCGGCCGTGCAGCTCGGCAAGGCCGCCGGCGCCAAGGTCATCGGCGTCGTCGGCGGCGCCGACAAGGCCGCCGTGGCCAGGGAACTGGGCTGTGACGTCGTGATCGACCGGCGTGCCGAGGACGTCGTCGCCGCGGTCAAGGAGGCCACCGGCGGGCGGGGCGCCGACGTGATCTACGACCCGGTCGGCGGCGACGCCTACACCCAGTCCACCAAGGTCGTCGCCTTCGAGGGACGGATCGTGGTCGTCGGCTTCGCCAGCGGGACCATCCCGAGCCCCGGCCTCAACCACGCCCTGGTGAAGAACTACTCGATCCAGGGCCTGCACTGGGGCCTGTACAACACCAAGAACCCCGAGCTGGTCCGGCACTGCCACGAGCAGCTCACCGAACTCGCCGCCCGGGGCGCCATCGGTCCGCTGGTGAGCGAGCGGGTGCCGCTGGCGGAGGCCGCGGCCGCCGTGCAGCGCGTCGGTGACGGCGTGACCACCGGCCGGGTCGCCGTCGTCCCCGCCCTCAGCAAGGGAGCCACCGCATGATCGACGCAGCCGAACTCAAGCGCCGTGCGGCGGAGTTGCTGGCCGCCCACCCGCCCGCCACGACCGACCGCCTGGACTTCCTGCGGGCCCGCTTCGACGCCGGCCTGGCGTGGGTGCACTACCCCGAGGGGCTCGGCGGACTCGGCACCGCACGCTCCCTCCAGGCCGTCGTGGACGCCGAGCTGGAGGCCGCGGGCGCCCCCGACAACGACCCCCGGCGCAACGGCATCGGCCTCGGCATGGCCGCGCCGACCATCCTCAAGTACGGCACGGACGAGCAGAAGCAGCGCTTTCTGCGGCCCCTGTGGACCGGCGAGGAGGTCTGGTGCCAGCTCTTCAGCGAGCCCGGCGCCGGCTCCGACCTGGCCGGGCTCGGCACCCGGGCCGTCCGCGAGGGCGACGGCGACTGGGTGGTGAACGGCCAGAAAGTATGGACGTCCAGCGCGCACAACGCCCGCTGGGCCATCCTCATCGCCCGCACCGACCCGGACGTGCCCAAGCACGCGGGCATCACCTACTTCCTGTGCGACATGACCGACCCCGGTGTCGACGTCCGGCCGCTGCGCCAGATCACCGGCGAGGCCGAGTTCAACGAGGTCTTCCTCACCGACGTCCGCATCCCCGACTCCCGCCGCCTCGGCGCCATCGGCGACGGCTGGAAGGTCGCGCAGACCACGCTCAACAACGAACGCGTCGCCATCGGCGGCATGCGCCTGCCCCGCGAGGGCGGCATGATCGGGCCGGTCTCGAAGACCTGGCGCGAGCGCCCCGAACTGCGCACCCACGACCTCCACCAGCGGCTGCTCACGCTCTGGGTCGACGCCGAGGTCGCCCGCCTCACCGGCGAACGCCTGCGCCAGCAGCTCGCGTTGGGCCAGCCAGGACCCGAGGGCGCCGGCATGAAGCTCGCCTTCGCCCGCCTCAACCAGGAGATCAGCGGCCTGGAGGTCGAACTCCGCGGCGAGGAAGGCCTGTTGTACGACGACTGGACCATGCGCCGGCCCGAACTGGTGGACTTCACCGGCCGGGACGCCGGCTACCGCTACCTCCGCTCCAAGGGCAACAGCATCGAGGGCGGGACCAGCGAGGTCCTGCTGAACATCGTCGCCGAGCGCGTTCTGGGCCTGCCGTCCGAGCCGCGCACCGACAAGGACGTCGCATGGAAGGACCTGGCCCGATGAGCGACCTGCTGTACTCGGAGGAGGAAGAGGCCCTGCGGTCCGCCGTACGGGACCTGCTCGCCGACCACTGCGACGCCCCCGGCGTCATCGCCCGCACCGAGTCGGACGCCCCGCACGACCTCGCCGCCTGGAAGGCGCTCACCGACGGCATGGGCCTCGCGGGCCTGCTGGTGCCGGAGGCCCAGGGCGGCCAGGGTGCCACGCACCGCGAAGCCGCTGTGGTCCTGGAGGAGTTGGGGCGTGCCGTGGCTCCCGTGCCCTACCTCACCAGCGCCGTCGTCGCCACCGAGGCCCTGCTGGAGGTCGGCCACGAGGGGCTGCTCGCCGAGCTGGCGGCGGGGCGTAGGATCGGCGCCCTCGCCGTCGCCCTGAACGTCGCCGCGGGCGGCGCCTACAAGGTCGTACGGCATGAAGGCGGTTCCCTGCACGGGGAGTTGACCGGCGTCGCGGACGCGGCCGTGGCCGATGTGCTGCTCGTGCCGGCGGACGACGGCGGGCTGTACGCGGTGGACGCCGCCGACGCGACCGTCACCCCGCAGGTGTCCTTCGACCTCACCAGGCCGCTCGCCACCGTGACCCTGGACGGCGCCCCCGGACGGCTCCTCGGCGACGCCGAGCCCGCCGTGCGCCGCGCCCTGCGGGCCGGTGCCGGACTGCTCGCCTCCGAGCAACTCGGTCTGGCGGAATGGGTGTTGACCGAGACCGTGCGCTACCTCAAGGAGCGCAAGCAGTTCAACCGGCCGGTCGGTGGCTTCCAGGCGCTCAAGCACCGGCTCGCCCAGGTGTGGCTGGAGGTCGTCAACCTCCGGGCCGCCGCCCGCAACGCCGCCGACGCGCTCGCCACCGGGACGGACGCCGACGTCGCGGTCGCCGTCGCGCAGGCCTACGCGGCGCCGGTCGCGGTACGCGCAGCCGAGGAGGCGCTCCAGCTGCACGCCGGCATCGGCATGACGTGGGAGCATCCGATCCACCTCTACCTGAAGCGGGCCAAGTCCGACTCGATCGCGTACGGCACCGCCGGCACCCACCGCGCGGCGTTGGCCGAACTGGTGGACCTGCAAGCCCCCTGACGTCACCGGACAAAGCCCGCCCCACCTGGGGCGGGCTTTTTCGTGCTCCCCGGGTGGGCCCGGTGAACGCACAGCGGCAGTCCGGCCAACTCCTCTCACGGGCATGCCCATTGAAGGCCCCGCGACCGCATACTCGCCCATGTCTCGTACCGCCCCAAAGGGAGGCAGAGCATGGCCCTCACCACCCGTCGCAGAGCCCTCACCACCATCGGCGCCGCCCTCGCGGGCGCGGTCGCCCTGCCCGCAGCACCGGCCCTCGCGGGCGAACAGAAGCACCGGCCAAGGCCGTTGTGGAGGGCCCACGCCCACAACGACTACGAGCATCCCCGGCCGCTGTTCGACGCCCTCGACCACCGCTTCGGCAGCGTCGAGGCCGACATCTTCCTCGTCGGCGACCAGCTCCTCATCGGACACACCGTGGACGACCTCGACCCGAGCCGCACGCTGGAGTCCCTCTACCTGGACCCGCTGGCCAGGATCGTCAGGGCCAACCACGGTTCCGTGTACCGGGGTTGGCGCAGGCCGGTGCAGTTGCTCATCGACATCAAGACCGAGGGCTCGTCGACGTACCTGGAGCTGGACCGCCATCTCCGGCGCTACAAGCACCTGTTCACGACGTACGCGCACGGCAGGGTGTACCCGGGGGCGGTCACCGCCGTCATCTCCGGTGACCGCGCGGCCCGCACGCCCATGGAGGCGCAGACCGTCCGGCGCGCCTTCTACGACGGCCGGCTCACCGACCTCGGCTCCTCGGCGCCCGCCTCCTTCATCTCTCTGATCAGCGACAACTGGACGCTCAACTTCACCTGGCAGGGCGTCGGCGCCTTCGCCGAGGCCGAGCGGCAGAGGCTGCACGGCATCGTCGACGCCGCCCACGCGCGCGGCCAGCAGGTGCGCTTCTGGGCCACCCCCGACCTGGCCGGACCCGCCCGCGACGCGCTGTGGGGTGAACTCCTCGACGCCGGTGTCGACTACCTCAACACCGACGACCTGGCGGGCCTGGAGACCTTCCTCGACGCCCGCCGCTAGGCCGGGAAACCACACGTTCGGCGGACAGGTCAGCCGCCCGGACGAACCCTCCGCTACGCCACACTTACGGCCGAACGCCGTGAACCGGACGGGACGGCGTGGCGGAGGAGGTTGACGATGGCGATTTCCATCTCGGTGGTGCTGCTGCTTCTGGTCCTGGCGGTGATCTTCCTGCGCAACGGCGGGCTGAAGGTCTCCCACGCCCTGGTGTGCGCGCTGCTCGGGTTCTTTCTGGCCGGCACGAGCATCGCGCCCACCATCAGCAGCGGTCTGACGGCGACCGCCGACATCGTGAGCAGCCTGCGACCCTGAGGCTCAGTTCGTCGAGAAGACCCCGATGCCGTTCGGGACGGGGCGTTCCGCGCCGCCCGTGGGGTGGTTGCGTACCGTCACGGCGGTCGCGCCGGGGGCACGGGCGACCAGGGTCGACGAGCCACCGCCGTCCAGGCTGAAGCCGTCGGCAGCGCCCAAGTCGCGCAGGGTGTCAGCCACTTCGGCGATCGTCAGACCGGTGCGGTACGGCGCCGCCCCGTCCACCGCGAGCAGCAGCACCCGTCGGCCGCCGTCCGAGACGCCCACGGCGGTCCGCACCGCCGAGGTCGTCGCGTCCAGCCCGGGCAACGGCGACCCGTCCGTCAGGACCGGATAGCCGCCGACGGCGAAGCGGTACGGCACCCTGCTCGCGGTCGCCACCAGCCGCTGCCGTACCCGCACAAGTTCGCCCACGGACAGTTTCCGCAACTGCTGCGCGCCGCCCTCCCGGCCGACGAGGACGGTCGTCCCGTCGGCGATGGGACCGCTGCCCGGGGTGTCGGCCGTCGCCACCACCTTGCCCCGGCGGAGCGTCACCTCGTAGGTGTCCGTGCTGCACGGGGCGGCCCGGTCGGTGTCCGTGCCGCAGGTGGAGCGCAGCCGGGAGACTCCGCCCCAGGCGCTGGTGAAGGCGCCGACCGAACCCACCGGCAGGGCGTACTGGTTGAGCCCGCCCAACGGCAGCCGGTTCTCCCAGGTGCCGATGGTTCCGGTCAGGGTCAGGGCGTCGAGCCGAACCCGGCGGTCCACGCCCATGCCGAGCACGTTCCGGGTCGAGGTACCGGGCGGCAGCGCGGGGCCGAACCGCTGGCCGTCCGGTACCGCCGCCTTGAGGGGGTGCCCGCTCGCGATCGCCGGTCCCACGCTCGCCCCGGTCGCCTCGACGCCGGGGTGCTGGGTCTCGGTGATGTTGAAGAAGTCGCCGTTGACCCCGGCCACCGCGCCCTGGGTGTCGGCGAGTTGGGAGACCGGCGCCCGCGCGGCCACCGCACCGGGATACAGCAGGTCAAGGCGCACCTTCGGATCGCGCAGGTCGGCCCGGATCACATGGATGCGCGTCGGACCCTTGGCCGCCTGGAGGTCGTACTCCTGGTACGTGACACCCGAGGCGACCGGCACGGCGGCGTCCTGCACGGCACCGGCCGGTGCCGCCCCCGTCAGGGCCGCACCGGCCAGCGCGCCGAACGCCGTCAGAAGCGTCAGTACCCGTCTGCCCGCCCGGAACCCGGTTCGACGATGCGTCACAGTCCCCCCTGAGGTTCCGTCAACTGTCGCAGGACTCAAGGGGGGTGCACCAGACGGCGAGGGCCGTACGGGGGACTGCTAGGGGGCGACCAGGCGTGAGCGGATCAGGAACCGTACGCCCTCGGGCGCCTCCAGGGAGAAGCCGCTGCCGCGGCCCTCGACGACGTCCACGATGAGGCGGGTGTGGCTCCAGACCGCGTACTGGCTGCGGGACATCCAGAACCTCACCGGTTCCTCGACGCCCTCGACCTCCAGCTCCGCGAGCAGCACGTCCGAGCCGCCGGTGCGGAACTCGCCCTCGGGGTAGCACATCGGGGCGCTGCCGTCGCAGCAGCCGCCGGACTGGTGGAACATCAGCGGGCCGTGCGCCTCGCGCAGCCGGCGCAGCAGGTCGGCGGCCGCGAGGGTGAGCTCGACGCGCGGGATCTCCTCATCCATACGCCCCAGCGCACCACAGGGGAGGTTGCGACAAGGTTGCAGCCGGGAGCAGGGTGGGCGCATGTACGCGACGCTGAGGTCATGGCACCGGTGAGCCTCACGCCGGCTGGGGCGTCAGGCGGCGGTGGCCCTTGCGGTCGTAGTAGAGGGTCATCGCGTAACCGAACAGCAGCCCCACCGCGGTGCCGATCGCGATCATCAGCCAGGAGCGGCTCAGGCCCGCGTCGCCGCGGGCGTCGAAGTAGAGGATCGCGCGGACGCCGTCGCTGAGCTGGCGCATGGGCTCGAAGTGGGACAGGAACCGGTAGAAGCCGGGGACCGCCTGGAGCGGGACGGTGGCGCCCGAGGACGGCAGGCCGAGGACGATGAACACGAACATGGACACGAGCTGTCCGATGCCGCCGAACGCCGCGTTGATGGCCTGCACACCGATGCCGACGGCCAGTGACGCGCAGTACGAGTAGATCCACAGCAGCGGCAGATGGGTCGCGTCCATGCCGAGGAGGGTGACGCAGGCCAGCATCACCAGGGAGACGGTGACGAGGGTGATGCCCGCGGTCATCGCCATCTTCAGCAGCAGTGTCTGGGTGCGGCTGATCGGCACGGTGGGCAGCCGGGTGTGCCAGGGGCCGATCTCGTTGTCGGCGTAGCCGAGCGAGGTGTCGACGCCGTTGCTGATGACGTTGGCGCCCATGAAGCCGGCCAGCACCAGCAGCAGCGTGTAGTAGAACGCGGTCAGGCCGAGCCCGCTGTGGTCGCCGAGGGGATGGCCGACCTGGGGAACGACGTTCACCGGGTCGGCGAGCAGCAGCTTGTCCGTCGCGGTGGCCCGCGGGGCGGCCCGGACGAGCTGCTCGCCGATGGTCTGCGAGGCCTGATGCGCCGCCTGGGTGCTGATCTGACTGGCGAGGGACGAACCGAGGCTGCCCTTGCCGGGGTTGGTGAGCACGGTGATCGTCGGCCGTGCGGCGGCGCCGGTGGTGGTGAGCGCGGCGACGGAGTCGGTGAAGTCGGCGGGGATGACGAGGGCGCCGTAGACCTTGCCGGTGTCCAGTTCGTCCTGGGCCTCGGCCCGGCTCAGCCGCCGCCACTCGGCCTTGTCGCTGGACGTGTCCGCGAGGATCGACCGGGTGATCTGCGTGCCCAGGTTCTGTCCCTGGCCGGGCAGCGGCTTGCCGGTGTCGCCGTTGACCAGCGCGATCGGCAGGTCCTTCAGGTCGCCCTGCGGGTTGACGATGCCGCCCATGTAGAGCAGGGAGAGCAGCAGGGCGAGGAGTCCGCTGAGGACGGTGGGGACCACCCAGAGCTTGGGGCGGCGCAGCAGGGTGGCGGCCCGGGCCAGGGGAGCGGCGGGAGCGGCGGGGGCGGGGGCCTGGGGGTCGGCGTCGGTCATGGCTCTCCGTCGGGTCGCGGCGACGCGGTGCCCTCCATAGGTACGCGACCACGGCCCCGCCCGCACCCACACCGCGCGCTACGGCGCCGGAATCACCCCGTGGCACCCGGACCGCGGAGGACGGGGGCGGAATTCCCGTCCTCCCCGGCAGGTCACCCGGCCAGGCGCAGCAGCGTCTCCTCAAAGGGCACCGCGTCCGCGCCCGGCCGGTTGTGCGGAAGCCTGGCCAGGAGCGTCGCCATGGCGCAGGTGTTGGTCACGGCGGAGTACACCAGCCCGGCGCCGACCAGGCCGGACAGCCGGTGCGCGGGCGGCCGGGCCAGCCCCGCGACGAAGCCCGCCACGACCAGCGCACCGGCGGTGAGCCGGACCTGGCGGTCCATCGGCCAGGGCGTACGGGCCCCGGCCGGGCGCTCGACCGGGTGGCCCGCGGCGGCCCAGCCGGCGGTGCCGCCGTCCAGGGAGAGCGCCTCGATACCGAGCGTCCCGAGCCGGTCGCAGCCCTTGGCCGAGCGGGCCCCGGAGGCGCAGACGATCAGCAGCGGCCCGCGCGTCGCGGCCGTCCGCAGCGCGCTCGCCGCCTCGTCGAGCCGGTCCAGCGGGATGTTGTGCGCGCCGGGGACATGGCCGCCGGCGAACTCGCCGGGCGTGCGCACGTCCACGACGGTGAACTCGGCGAGCCGGGCGGGGGCCACGGTGACGGGGGTGGTCATGGAACAGAACCCTTCGGTGAGGTGTTGCCGCCCACGGGTAGAATACCCGTGGGGGTATATATGAGGAGGAAACGTGCAGCTCGACATGGACGCCGACGAACTGAGGTCGGCGCTCAACCGGCTCCGCCGTGCTCAGGGCCAGCTGGGCGGGGTCATCCGGATGCTTGAGGAGGGGCGGGACTGCGAGGACGTCATCACCCAGCTCGCGGCGGTCTCGCGGGCCTTGGACCGGGCCGGGTTCTCGATCATCGCGACCGGCCTGGAGCAGTGCATGACCAGCGAGGACCCCGAGGTGCGGAACTCCGCGCAGATGCGGTCCCGGCTGGAGAAGCTCTTTCTCTCACTGGCCTGAGGTCACCGCACCACGCCGACGCCCATGGCCAGCGCGATCGTCAGCAGTACGGTCCCGAAGGCCCGTTGGAGCGCCGCGGGGGACACCTTCGCGGCCAGCCGTCCGCCGTCCCACGCCCCCAGGACGGCGGTCGCCAGGAACGGCATGATCAGCGCCCAGTCCAGCTGGACCGCCGACTGGGCCCGGGCCGCGAGCGCCACCAGTGCGTTGGCGACGATGACCAGCAGACTGGTCCCCACCGCCGCGCTCATCGGCACCGCCAGCACGGTCACCAGCGCGGGTACGGCGAGAAACCCGCCGCCGACCCCGAGGAACCCGGTCACCGCGCCGAGTCCGGCACCGGCCGTCGCGGCCCGGCCGTTCGACACCGTCGCGGCCTGCCGGGGCGTACGACGACGCAGCATGCGTACGGCGGCCAGGGCGGCCAGCGCCGCGAACATCAGCGTGAGCAGGGCCGCGGGCAGCCGCGCGGCGAGGACCCCGGCCACCGCGGCGGGCAGCAGACCGGCCGCCGCGAACAGCAGCCCGGCCCGCCAGCGCACCGCCCCCGCCCGGGCGTGCGCCACCAGAGCGGTGACCGACGTGACGATCACGATGACCAGGCTGCCCGTGGCCGCCGCGGCGGGGGTGAAACCGAGCAGGTAGATCAGCGCCGGGACGGTCAGGATGCTCCCGCCCGCGCCCAGTGCGCCGAGAGCGAGACCGACCAGGGCGCCGGCGAGCAGGGCCAGGACGAGGGCGGTCATATGACGGTTCCAGGGGTGCCTTCGACGGGGCGTCCCGGGTCTTCGAAGGGGAGTCCCGCGCCTTCGACGGGGAGTCCCCGCGCTGCCCAGTCGCGCATGCCGCCGATCACGTCGACCGCCTCCACACCGCGTGCGGCGAGCAGGGCGGCGGCCTGCCGGGAACGGTTGCCCGAGCGGCAGATCAGCACCAGCGGGTGGGCGGTCTCGGGGAGATGGGCGGTCGCGATCCGGGAGAGCGGTACATGGTGGGCGCCGGGGACGTGACCGGCCCGGAACTCGTCCGTCTCGCGGACGTCGATCAGGGCGGCGGTGCCGTCGCGCACCAGCCGCTGCGCCTCGGTGGCGGTGACACGGGGGGTGCCGGGGAAGTCGTACCTCATGCGTGTTTCCTGATCCCCGGCGTCAGCCGGTGGTACAGAGCGTGAGCCCCGCCTCGGCCGCCGCCGCGTAGCCGTCGTCCACGGCCACCACCTCGCGTCCGGCCGCGTCGAGCACGGACGCGGCGATGGCGGCGCGCATACCGCCAGCGCAGTGCACCCACACGGTGCCCTCGGGCACCTCGTGCAGACGGTGGTGGAGCTGGTGGACGGGGAGGTGGACGCTGCCCTCGATCCAGCCGGCGGCGGTGCGCTCGCCGTCCCGGCGGACGTCGACGACCACCACGTCCTCGCCGCGCGCGCGGGCGGCGGCCAGATCGGCGAACGTGGCCCGGCGGAAGGACGCGGGCGCGGTGCCGTCGGCGATCCAGTCGGCGGGGGTGCCGACGGCCGCGGCGGCCGGGCGGTCGATGCCGACCCGGGTCAGTTCGCGCTGGGCGCGCGCCAGGTCCGCGGCGCTCTCCGCGAGGAGGGTCACCGGCTTGCCCCACGGGATCATCCAGGCGAGATAGGTCGCCAGCTGTCCGTCGACCTCGAAGTTGAACGCACCGGCCACATGCCCGGCGGCGAACGCCACCCGGCCGCGCAGGTCCACGACCCACTCCCCGGCCGCGAGCCGCCGGGCGATCTCCTCGGCGTCGGCGACGCCCGGCGCCGTCAGGTCCACGGGGGCGGGGCCGCCGGAGTTGGCCGGGCCCATGTGGGCGTAGTAGGCGGGTATGTCGTCGAGCCCGGCCAGCAGCTCCTTCACGAAGGTGTCCACGTCCTGGAGGAGCCCCGGGTTGGACGTCTTCTCGCCGCCGATCGTGCCGCCCGCGCCGCCCGCGGCGGAGGAGGAGCAGAAGCTGCCGAAGCCGTGCGTGGGCAGGACGGTGACCTCGTCGGCCAGCTCCGCCGCGAGCCGGTGCACGGAGGCGTGCTGGGCCCGGGCCAGCCGCTCGGTCAGCCGGGGTTCGACCAGGTCGGGGCGGCCGACGCCGCCGATCAGCAGCGACCCGCCGGTGAAGGCGGCCACCGCGTGCCCCGCCTCCGCGAGGACGTACGAGGTGTGGTGCGGGGTGTGTCCGGGCGTGGCCACCGCCCGCAGCGCCAGGTCCTCGTCGACCGGCTGCACGTCCCCGTCGGCGACCGGGACCCGGGCGTACGCCACCTCCGCCCCGGCCGGCACCAGATAGCGGGCGCCGGTCAGCCGGGCCAGCTCCAGGCCGCCGGTGACGTAGTCGTTGTGCACATGGGTCTCGGCGACGGCCACGATCCGCACGCCGCGCAGCGCCGCCCGGGCGAGGACGCGGTCGATGTCACGGGGCGGGTCCACGGCCACCGCGGTCCGGGCGCCGCCCGCGAGGTAGCTGCGGTTGCCCAGCCCTTCGGTCTCCAGGGTGTCGACAAAGAACACGAGGTCCCTCCTTCACGAAATTACCCCCGGGGGTATCTGTCTCCCAAGGTAACAGATACCCCCGGGGGTATTAATCCGCCGGTTCGGGGCCGCTGTCGTGACGGGCCTGGCCCCTCGGGCGAACTCTGGCTGCCCGCCCAGAAGTTGATGTGTGAAACTGTCGTCGGTCGATCACGCAGGTCATCAAGGGGAGTGGAACGTGACGCAGGACGGCATCGTCGGGGAGATCGACACCAGCAGGCCGCACCCCGCCCGGATCTACGACTATCTGCTGGGCGGCAAGGACCACTACGAGGTGGACGAGGAGGCGGGCGAGCGGCTCGTCGCCGTCGCGCCCGAGGCGCGGGTCAGCGTGCGGGCCAACCGGGACTTCCTGCGCCGGGCCGTCCGGCACGTCGTCGGCGAGGGCGTCCGCCAGATCCTCGACGTCGGCACCGGGCTGCCCACCTCGCCGAACGTGCACGAGATCGCCCACGAGGCGGCGACCGACGTACGGGTGGCCTACGTCGACAACGACCCGATCGTGAAACGGCACGCCGACGCGCTGCTCAGCCGCACGGGGGAGACGAGTATCGTCCTCGCCGACCTGCGCGATCCGCGGAGCATCGTGGACCATCCCGAGGTGCGTCGGGTCATCGACTTCGACGAGCCGGTCGCCCTGCTGCTCGTCGCGATCCTGCACTTCGTGACGGACGCGGAGAAGCCGGGGGAGATCGTCTCCACCCTGCGTGACGCTCTCCCGGACGGGAGCTTCCTCGTCCTTTCGCACGCCACGGGTGACCTCTTCGAGCGCACCGACGCACAGGCCGTCTACAAGAACGCGACGGCCAGCATGAACCTGCGCAGCCACGCCGAGGTCGAGCGCTACTTCGACGGCTTCGACCTCCTGGAACCGGGACTGACCCAGGTCCCGTTCTGGCGCCCCGACGGGCCACTGCCGGCCGACGCCGCCTCGATCGGCTTCTACGGGGGCGTCGGCCGGAAGTAGCGGAACGGAACGCGCGGCGCGCCGGACTCCCCCACGGGTCCGGCGCGCTTTGGTCTCACCTCTCTTCACGGGACTCGCACACGGCCCGCCCATTGCTTGAGGTTTCAAGTGTTACTGTCGCGCTCATTCCCCCCACCAGGCACAGGAGATCCGTTGTGCACGACGGCAACGTAGTGGTGATCGGCGGCGGTTACGCGGGTGTCCGCCTCGCGAAACGACTGGACGCGACGGCGCGGGTCACGCTCGTCGACCGCAAAGAGGTCTTCTTCCACCGCATCGCCTCGCTGCGGGCGGGAGTGCGCCCGGAGTGGACGGTGACACCCTTCATCCCGTACGACCGCCTGCTCACCCACGGCCGGGTGGTCACCGGCAAGGCGGTCCGCATCGACACCGCCGGGCGCGAGGTCCGACTGGCCACGGGGGAACGCCTGCCGTACGACGTGCTGGTCATCGCCACCGGGGCCGACTACCCCGAACCCGCGCGCTTCGCCGGCGCCACCGCCGAGGAGGCCGCCAAGTCGTTCGGCGAGCACCAGCGCAAGGTCGCCACCGCCCAGCACGTCCTCGTCGTCGGCGGCGGCCCCTCGGGTGTCGAACTCGGCGCCGAGATACGCCTGGCCCGCCCCGGCGCCCGGGTCACCCTCGCCCACTCCGGCCCCGAACTGCTGCACTCCACGGGCAGCGCCCGCGCCGGACAGAAGGCCCGCGCCTGGCTGGAGGCGCACGACGTGGAGGTGCGCCTCGACTCCTTCATGTCGCCAGGCAACGACTTCGGCACCTACCGCGACGCCCACGGCACCGTCATCGAGGCGGACGCCTCCTTCTGGGCGACCGGCACCACGCCCAACACGCTGTGGCTGCGCCTGGCCGGACACGGCGCCTGGCTGAACGGGACCGGGCACGTCAAGGTCGACACCATGCTCCAGGTCGACGGGTACCCCGACGTGTTCGCGGTCGGCGACGTCAACGACGTGGGCGAACTCAAGGTCACTCCGGCGGCCCTCGCCCAGGCCGAGGTCGCCGCCCACAACATCCGCGCCTACCTGCGCAGTTCAGGCCGGCACGGCAAGAAACCCCGCGCCTACCGCGCGGTCCACCGCACCCCGCTCATCGTGCCCTTCGGCCCGGCCGACGGCGTGACCATGCTCCCGGTACCGGGCGGCGAGAGCGCGGTCCTCGGCGGCCGTACCACCACCCTGGCCAAGGCGAAGACCCTCATGACCCCGTTCATGAGACGGCAGTTGGGCTACACCGCGGCATGAGTGCCGGCCCGGGCGAGCGGCGCGTCCGTCCGCCCGGCGATGTACTCGGCGCTCACGCCCGGCGCGCACTCGACGAGGACGAGCCCCTCGGACGTGACGTCGAGGACGCCCAGGTCGGTGATGATCCGCTGCACACAGCGCTCGCCGGTGAGCGGCAGCGCGCACTCCCGGACGATCTTGGGGCTGCCGTCCTTGGCGGTGTGCTCCATCAGGACGACGACCCGGCGGGCGCCGTGGACCAGGTCCATCGCCCCGCCCATGCCCTTGACCATCTTCCCGGGGATCATCCAGTTGGCCAGGTCCCCGCGCTGCGACACCTGCATCGCGCCCAGCACGGCGGTGTCGATGTGGCCGCCCCGGATCATGCCGAAGGACATGGCCGAGTCGAAGAACGCGGCACCCGGCAGCACGGTGACCGTCTCCTTGCCCGCGTTGATGAGATCCGGGTCGACCTCGGCTTCCGTGGGACAGGGGCCGGTGCCGAGGATGCCGTTCTCGGAGTGCAGGACCACCTGGACGCCCGGCGGGAGATGACCGGGGATCAGGGTCGGCAGACCGATGCCGAGGTTGACGTAGGAGCCGTCGGTGAGTTCGGCGGCGGCGCGGGCGGCCATCTGGTCGCGGGTCCAGCTCATGCTCGTACGGTCCTCTTCTCGATGCGCTTGTCGTCGGCCTGAGCAGCCGTCAACTCCACCACCCGCTGGACGAAGATGCCGGGGACGTGCACCGCCTCGGGGCTCAACTCGCCTGGCTCCACCAGCTCTTCGACCTCGGCGACGGTGATCCCGCCGGCCATGGCCGCCAACGGGTTGAAGTTCGCGGCGGCCTTGCGGAACACCAGGTTGCCGTGGCGGTCGCCGCGCCAGGCCCGTACGAGGGCGAAGTCGGTGGTGATGCCGTGCTCCAGGACGTGCGGGCGGCCCCGGAAGGTGCGGATCTCCTTCGGCGGCGAGGTGACGGACACCGAGCCGTCGGACGCGTGACGCAAGGGCAGGCCGCCGCCCGCGACCTGGGTGCCCACGCCCGCCGGGGTGTAGAAGGCGGGGATGCCCGCGCAGCCGGCCCGCAGCCGCTCGGCCAGTGTGCCCTGCGGCACCAGCTCCACCTCCAGTTCGCCGGAGAGGTACTGCCGGGCGAACTCCTTGTTCTCGCCCACATAACTGCCGGTGACGCGGGCGATCCGGCCGTCCGCCAGCAGGATGCCCAGGCCGAGGCCGTCGACCCCGCAGTTGTTCGACACGACCTCCAGGCCACCGGCGCCCTGGGCGTGCAGGGCCCTGATGAGCACGTCGGGGATGCCGCTGAGGCCGAAGCCGCCGACGGCCAGCGACGCACCGTCGGGGATGTCGGCCACCGCCTCGGCGGCGCTCGCGCGGACCTTGTCCATGAAGCCCTTCCGTTCCCGTTACTTCAGTGCGTCGGACATCGACTTGACCCCGCCGTGCGCGGTGAGACCGCCGTCGACCGGGATCTCGGCGCCGGTGATGAAGGACGCCTCGTCGGACAGGAGAAACACGACGAGCGGGGAGATCTCGTCGACGGTCCCCGTGCGGCCGAGGGGTGTCTCGCGGACGTTGGCCTCGCGGAAGGCGGGCTCGGCGGACGCGGTCATCTCGGTCTCGATGAACCCGGGATGGATCGTGTTGACCCGGATGCCACGCGGTCCCAACTCCAGGGCGGACGCCTTGGACAGGCCGCGCAGCGCCCACTTGCTCGCCGTGTACGCCACCGGGTAGTGGCCGGTCAGGGCCGCGGTGGAGCCGACGTTGACGATCGACGCGCCCGGCCGCATCAGCGGGGCGAGCCGCCGGATGCCGAGGAGCGGCCCGGTGACGTTCACGGCGTGCACCCGGTCGAAGTCCTCGGGGCGTACGTCGCCGAGGCGGGCGCGCCAGGTGACGCCCGCGTTGTTGACCAGACCGTGCACCTGGCCGTACGACTCCCCGATTTCCGCGGCGAGTTCGGCCCACTCCCGCTCGCTGGTGACGTCGAGGCGGCGACAGCCCGGGGCGTCCCGTACATCGGTGGCGATGACCCGGGCGCCCTCGCGGGTGAGCGCCTCCGCCTCCGCCGCGCCCTGGCCGCGGGCGGCGCCGGTGACGACGACCACCTTGCCCAGCAGCCGCTTCACGGCCGCTCCCGGCCACGCCGTCGGCCCGTCGGGAGCGGCAGCGGCGCGGTACCCGCGACGACGGTGTTGGAGACGGTGCCGATGCCCTCGACGGCGAGGGTGACCGTGTCGCCCGGCTTCAGCGGCGGCGGGTCCTGACGGCCGCGCACGCCCCACAGCTCGGCAAGACAGCCGCCGTTGCCACAGGTGCCCGAGCCGAGAACGTCACCGGGGCGCACCCAGGTGCCGCGGGAGGCGTAGGCGGCCATCTCCTCGAAGGTCCAGCTCATGTTGGACAGCAGGTCCTCGCCGATCACCTCGCCGTTGACCGAGGCGGTGAGGGCGAGGCGCAGGAAGCCGTCCGGGTCGCGGTACCGCTCCATCTCGTCGGCGGTGACCAGGAACGGGCCGAGCGTGGTGGCGGTGTCCTTTCCCTTGCACGGGCCGAGGTTGACCTTCATCTCGGCGGACTGGAGGTCACGGGCGGACCAGTCGTTGAAGACCGTGTAGCCGACGATGTGCTCGCGGGCCTCCTCCGGCCCGAGGTCGCGCCCCTCCCGGCCGATCACGGCGGCGACTTCGAGCTCGAAGTCGAGGACGGCCGACCCGGGCGGCACGGGGATGTCGTCGTGCGGGCCGTACACCGCATAGGGGTTGGTGAAGTAGAACGTCGGTGCCGCGTACCACTGCTCCGGTACCCCCGCGTTCCCGTCGATGGACCTGCGCACCCCCTCCACATGCTCCTCGAACGTCACGAAGTCCCGCACGGTGGGCGGCTGGAGCGGCGGCAGCAGCCGCACCTCGGACACCTGCGGGCCGGGCGGCACGTCGAGCGCCACCGCGCCCGCGTCGAGCAGCCGGTCAAGGCCGCCCGTCTCGGTGAGCAGGTCGGTGAGGGAGCGCACGGCGGGCAGTGGATACAGCGTGCCGTCCGTCTCGACGACGGCCACGTGCCGTCGGCCGCGGAACTCGTAGGTGGCGAAACGCATGGAGGGGGTCCTGTCGGGAGGGGTGGATCAGACCGTGGGGCGGATCAGACCGGTGGGGCGGCTCAGACCGGCGGGGCGACGAAGCAGCCGCGGTCGACGTCGTTGAACGACTCCTTGGCGACCAGCTCGTTCATCGGGTTCGCGGTGCCCCACTGGTCGGTGACCTCGGGCTGCGAGAAGTCGTAGACGTGCGGGTGCCAGGTGTCCTCGTCGAGGTTCTCCAACTCCGTCGTGTACTCCACGGTGTTGCCGTGCGGGTCGAGGAAGTACGTGAAGGTGTTGTCGCCCGCCATGTGCCGGCCGGGCCCCCAGACCTTGCGGGCCCCTGAGCGCATCACCCGGCCGGAACCGCGCATGTACTCGTCGATGCCGCGCATCTCGAAGGACACGTGGTGCAGCGCGGTGTGCGGGCCCTGCGCGATGGCCATGGAGTGGTGCTGGTTGCTGATCCGCATGAAGTGCATGACCTCGCCCATGTGGGGTGAGGACAGCGTGTCGGAGAGGCGGAAGCCGAGGTGGGTCTCGTACCACTCCCGAGTGCGGTTCAGGTCGGGGGAGTTGAGGACGACGTGCGACAGCTTGACCGGGATCGACTCCTTCTCCTCGATCCTGCGGTGGCGGCGCACCTCGACGTCCGCGGAGACCTCGATGGTCCGCCCGTCGACGTCGAAGAAGCGGAAGCCGTAGCCGCCTCCAGGGGTGTCGACCTTGCTGGGCTGGGAGATCAACCGCACCCCACCGGCGAGGAGTCGCTCGGCCAGCGTGTCCACGTCGGTGGCCGAGGCCGCGCCGTAGGAGACCAGGTCGAGACGCTTCTCCTCGGCCTTGCGCAGCCGGATCACATAGTGTTCGGGGCTGCCCTCGGCGGCCAGGAAGGAGATACCGGAGTCCTCCCCGACCTTGGTCAGGCCCCAGACGCCGGCGTAGAAGTCGAGCTGCTTGTCGTAGTCGGGCACGGCGAGGTCGACGTGCCGAAGGTGGGTGAGCAGGCGCATGGTGTCAGTCCTTCCGGAGGAGGTCGGCCGCGTTCTTGCCCCGTACGGCCTCGAAGTCGGCGTCGGACAGGCCCGCCGCGCGCAGCGCGCCCAGCGGATCGTCCGTGCCCATGTCGAAGGGGAAGTCGGAGCCGAGCAGGACGCGGTCGGCGCCCGCGGCGGCGACGAGGGCGCGCAGCACGGCCGGGTCGTGGACGAGGGAGTCGAAGTACAGCCGGCGCAGATAGCTGCTGGGCTCCCGGGCGCAGCCCCGCGCGTCGGGCCGGACCCGCCAGGCGTGGTCGGAGCGGCCGATGTGGGTGGGCAGATAGCCGCCGCCGTGCGCCGCGATCAGCCGCAGCCCCGGATGGCGGTCCAGGACGCCGGAGAAGATCAGGTGGGAGAGCGCGGTGGCGTTCTCCGTGGGCTGGCCGACGGTGTTGGACAGGTACCACTGGTCCAGGCGCTCGTCGAGTGTGCAGCCGAAGGGGTGCAGGAGGACGAGGGCTCCGGTCTGCTCGGCCCGGGACCAGAACGGTGCGTATGCCGGGTCCGACAGTTCGCGGCCGGGGGCGTGCGAGGAGATCTCGACGCCTCGTAGACCCAGTTCGAGTGCGTGGTCGAGCAACTCGACGGCCAGATCCGGGTGTTGGAGCGGGACGAGGCCGAGGCCGTACAGCCGCTCGGGGGCCTTGGCGCAGTGGTCGGCGGTACCGGTGTTCGCCAGTCTGCCGATGGTCGCGGCCAGTTCGAGGCCCGCCCAGTAGTGGTAGTGCGAGGGGGAGGGGCTGACCAGCTGGATGTCCACGCCCTGTGCGTCCATCGACGCCAGGCGCACCGCGGCGTCCGTCAGCCGCGGGATGCGGGCGCCGACCATGGGGCCGTTCACCGCGAGGGCCGCGGGGCCGTTGCGGCGGGCGTCCAGGGCGCGGGCCTCGGCGAGGCCGGGGCCGGGGTGACCGGCGGCGGCCTCCTCGATCTCCGGGAGGACGAGGTGGGCGTGGACGTCGATCGTCGGCACCGGAGTCGAGCGCGTGGTCACGGGAGGTCCTTGAGGGCTGTCATGGTGCGGTGCATCAGTCCGGGCACGTCCGCGTCGCGCACCCCGTCCAGCAGCCACTGGCCGAGCTGGACGGAGGCGTCGACGACCAGGCGTACCCGGGGCAGCCGCCGGGCGTGGTAGTCGGTGAGGAGCCGGTCGAGGGGCTCCTCGGCCCAGTCGTCCAGGCCGGTCAGCAGCTCGGCGAGGACCAGGACGTCCTCCAGGGACATCGCGGCACCCTGGGCGAGCGTGGGCGGACAGCAGTGCGCGGCGTCGCCGACCAGCACGACCCGGCCGCGATGCCACGGTCCCTCCACCAGGTGCCGGTCGAACCAGGTGTAGTTGACGACCGTCGGATCGGTCAGTGCCTCGCGGATCTCGTCCCACGCGCCGCCGTACCCCTCGGTGAGCGCCCGCATCTCGTCGGCGAAGCCCGCCGGGTCGATCGAGGCCCGGTCGCGGGCGGGTTCGACGAGGTACGCGTAGACCGTGTCCTCGCTGGTCGGGCAGTACCCGGCGATGAAGCACCGGCCGGCGTAGACCATCTCGGTGCGGCGGACCCCGGTGGGCCGGGGCGCCGGCGCACGCCAGATGCCCATGCCGGTGGGCCGGGGTTCGTCGGTGACGCCGATCATCCGGCGGGTGGCCGAGCCGAGGCCGTCGGCGCCGACGACGAGGTCGTAGCGGCGGCGCGTGCCGTCCGAGAAGGTGACGTCCACGCCCTTGCCGTCCTGTTGGAAGGCGGTGGCCGTGGTGGCGAGGCGGATGTCGGCGCCCGAGGCGCGGGCCTCGTCGATCAGGAGCTGTTGCAGCCGGGGGCGCTGCATGCCGATGTGGGCGGGCAGGTCGTCGCCGCCGGTGCGCAGCTCCTCATGGGCGGCCAGCACGGATCCGTCGGGGGTGAGGATGGCGACGCCCTCGGCCTTGTAGCCCTCCTTCACGATGGTGTCGAGGACTCCGACCTCGCGCAGCACCCGCAGGGCGTTGCCCTGGAGGGTGATGCCCGAGCCGGCGGCCGCCTTCCAGTCGGGGCTCGCCTCGACGAGGTCGACGCCGATCCCGGCTCGGCGCAGCAGCACGGTCAGGGCGTTTCCGGAGGTGCCTCCGCCGATGATCAGGACAGAGGGGGCGAGGCTGTCAGCCATGTCGGGGATACCTCCCGGGTGGGGCCGCGCGGCTTCGGGCGGCGGGGTCGGATGGAGGGCGAGCGGGGTTGCTTGACGGTGAGCGGGTTCAACTGGGTGGCGAGAGGGGCAACTTGAAGGCGGTCGGGTTCAACTGGGTTGCGATAGGTGCTACTTGACGGCGATCGGGTTCACGGGGGAGCCGACGGCGCCGGTGATGGGGAGCGGGGCCGCGGTGAGCCAGAACTCGTACACGCCGTCGTCGGCGCAGTCCGCCGCGAGCGCGTCGAGGTCCCACATCTCGCCGATCAGCAGGCCCATGTTGGGGATGGCGACCTGGTGCAGCGGCTGGAAGGCGTGGTCGAACTCGTTGGGCCGCACCTCGAACCCCCAGGTGTCGGTGGCGATCGCGGCGATCTCGGTGCGGTGCAGCCAGCCGGCGCTGGTGAAGGAGAGGCCGGGTGCGGGCCCGCCCGCGTAGTCGCCCCAGCCGTCGCGCTTGACGCGGGCGAGTTGTCCGGTCCGTACGAGGACGAGGTCACCGCGGCCGACGGTCACCCCATGGGCCTCCGCGGTCGCGGTGAGGTGCTCCTCGGTGACGGCGAAGGAGTCGGGCAACTCGCCTTCGGCTCCGCACACTCGGCCCACGTCCAGCAGGACGCCGCGGCCGGCGACGTACGGCGCCATGTGCTCGATGCCGGTGACGAGGTCGCCGTCGGAGGTGACGACCTGCTCGGCCGCCCGCCCGTTCCAGGCCTTGCCGTGGTCGAAGATGTGCCCGAGCCCGTCCCACTGGGTCGAGCACTGGAGCGGCATCGCGATCACGTCGTCGGCGCCGCCGATGCCGTGCGGGAAGCCCTGGTTGCCGAGGGCGGCGTCGGTGCCGGTGTCCAGCATGGTGTGGACCGGGTTGGTCCGCCGCCGCCAGCCCTTCTGCGGGCCGTTCATGTCGAAGCGCTGCGACAGCGAGAAGCTCACCCCCCGGCGGACCAGGGCGGCCCCCTCGCGCCGCTTGGCCTCGTCGAGGAAGTTGAGGGTGCCGAGGACGTCGTCCGCACCCCAACGCCCCCAGTTGGAGAACTCCTTGGCCGCCTCGGCGATCGCGCCCTCGGGGTCGTGCCGGTTCACACGCTCTCCCCGACACAGCGGGTGCGCTGCACGCCGAGACCGGTGATCGAGCCCTCCATGACGTCACCGTCGCGCAGCAACCGCCCCCAGTGGATGCCGTTCCCGGCCGGGCTGCCGGTCAACACCAGGTCGCCGGGCAGGAGTCGGGAGGTCTGCGAGACGTACGACACCAGCCGGGCGACACCGAAGAGCATGTCCTTGGTGGACTCGTCCTGCATGGTGTCGCCGTTGAGCTTGAGGGTCACCCGCAGATCACCCGGGTCCGCGATCGACCCCGCCGGCACCAGCCAGGGGCCCAGCGGCGTGAATCCGGGCGCGTTCTTGCAGCGCAGCCAGTCGGTGCCGATGGCCTTCATGTCCCGGCGGAACACGGTCGCCCGGTCGGTCAGGTCGTTGGCGATCGTGTACCCGGCGACGTACTCCAGGGCCCGCTCGACAGGGACCCGATAGGCGGGCCTGGCGATCACGGCCGCCAGCTCCAGCTCCCAGTCGGGCTGCTCGGCCCACGCCGGGAGCACGACGTCGTCGTACGGCCCCGCGATCGTGCTCGGCAGACCGATGAAGACGTACGGCAGGTCCTCGGCGGCCCGGCGGTCCATGATCGCGGCGATCTCCGCGCGGGCCTCCTCGACCGTGCGCGGGTCGTCGGGGGAGCGGTGGGCGACCTCCAGGTCGATCACGTGCTGCCGGTAGTTGGCGCCGGACTGGAAGATCTGCCGCGGCTCCAGCGGGGCGTGCACCCGCAGGCCGTCCAGCGGCAGCCGGTCGAGGGTGTCGTCGTCCGCGAGACGGTGCAGCAGGGGCAGGGCCTCCTCCCACCGCTCCACCACGGCCCGCACGTCGGACGGCGCCCAGGCCAGGGCCCCGCTCAGGTCGAGCACCCGCTCCCGGGTCACAAGGCCGGGGAAGGGAGCCCCGTCCGGGGTGGAGAACGTGCCGAGCGCGAAGGGGCCGGCAGGTTGCGCGAGCGTTGACATCAGATTTCCTCCAGCTGGGATGCGGTCTACTCTGACCTCGTTCGGCGAATCACGGAAATAGATCCTGCGGATGAGCCACATCCACGCCATGGATAGCCCTTCCATGGACCGCCCCGCACGTCCCAGGTGGTGCCCGGTGAACCTGTCCCGACTCGACCTCAACCTCGTCGTCGCCCTGCGCGCCCTGCTGGAGGAGCGCAACGTCACCCGGGCCGGCGAGCGGGTCGGGCTCAGCCAGCCCGCGATGAGCGCCGCGCTGTCCCGACTGCGCCGGCACTTCGACGACGAACTCCTCGCCCGGACCGGAAACGCCTATGAGCTGACCCCGCTCGGCGTCGCCCTGCGCGATCGCAGCGCCAGCGCCTGTGACCTGCTGGAACGCCTCTTCTCCAGCCAGGCCGACTTCGACCCGGCGGCCGAGACCCGCGAGTTCACGCTGCTCGCCTCGGACTACGGCGCGGCCGTCTTCGGCGCCTCACTGGCCCGCGCGATGCACGAGGAGGCGCCCGGTGTCCGGCTGACCTTCCAGCACCCGGCCCCGTCGGTGGTCGAGAACACGGCGGCCGTGCTCAGCACCGTCGACGGCCTGCTGATGCCGCACGGGGTCATCGACGGCTTCCCCGCGGTCGACCTCTACCAGGACCGCTGGCTGTGCTTGATCGCCGACGACCACCCCGACGTCGGCGAGGAACTCACCCTCGACGACCTCGCCCAGCTGCCCTGGGCCGTATACCAGCGCCCCTACGACGCCCCGGTGGCCCGCCAGCTCAGCATGCTCGGCATCAGCCCGCGCGTGGAGGTGTCCGTGCAGACCTTCCAGCTGCTCCCGCACATGGTCGAGGGAACCCGCAGGATCGCCATGATCCAGGAACGCCTGGCCCGCAGGGCGGTCCGCTCCGCGGCGGTGCGCGTCCTGCCCTGTCCCTTCGAGGCGGTCCCGGTGGGCCAGGCGATGTGGTGGCACCCGGTGCACGCGCAGGACGCGGCGCACATCTGGCTCCGGCGCAAGGCGGAGCAGGTGGGGGAGACGCTGACGGCGACTCGCTAGGGCAGAGGTCCGAGAGACGTCGGCAGCGACCTAGGGGCGCGGGGAACCGCGCGACCAGCCACGACGGCCCGCAGCCGGACGACGACCCAGGAGGCCCACAGCGACACCGCCCGCGGCGACCCCCAACACCCCCACCGCCCCCGCCAGACTCCCCACCACGGCCTCCCCGCCCAGCAGCACCAGCGGACAGACGAACTCCCCGCCGAAGAACGCCGCCATCCACAGCCCCGTCCCGCGCCCCCGGTCCTCGAAGCCCAGCCGGGACATCGCACTCGTCAGCAGGGCCGGCAGCAGCATGCCCGTGCCGACGCAGTTGATCACCGCCCCGACCACCAGCACCGGCGCGTTCCCCGCCACGGACATCACCCCGAAGCCGACCGCGCACACCGCCAGCGCCCCGGGCAGAAGGGCCGCGGGCGCACGCTTCAGCCGCGCGAAGGCCACCGCCCCGCCCACCGTCGCGGCGCTGGCGACCGCGGTGGCCAGGCCGATCACACCGGAGTTCTCGACGCCGAGATCGTCGAGCAGGTACGACATCTCGACCGGCACGGTGTAGAAGACCATCGCCCCGAAGAAGGTGAGCGCGCAGATACCGCCCAACTGCCGCCAGGGGAAGGGGCGTCGGTCGCCCTGGACGACGCTCGCCGCCTCGCCGCCAGTCGAAGGCAGCGCCGAGGCCATCAGGGGCGCCAGCACCAGGCTCACCGCGTACACCCAGAACGGCACCCGCCACCCCGCCGACCCGGCGGCCCCGCCGAGCACGAAGAAGACGGTGGCCGACGCGGAGGCGCACATGGTCTGCAGGGCGAGGTACTTCACGCGCCGCTGCCCGCTGTAGTAGTCACCGATGAGCGTGGTGCAGCACGTCATGATCGCGGCCTCGGCGACCCCGACCAGCGCCCGGCTCGCGATGATCGCGCCGAGGGACTCCAGCCACAGCGGCGCCGTGCCGAACACGGCGTACAGGACGGTCGCCACGATCAGCAGCCGTCTGCGGCCCAGCCGGTCCACGATCACCCCGGCGAACGGGGCGAGCAGCGCGAGCGCCAGCGCCGGGACGGTCAGCGCCAGCGGCACCAGCGCCTTCGCACCGGGCACCGACGCGAAGTGGTCCTGCATCTTCGGCAGCACGGGGGCGATCAGCACCGCCCCCAGGATCGGCAGACAGCTGCCCGCCATGAGCAGCGTCACGCGCAGCAGATGGGCCGGTCCCGAGACGGGGACGGGTGACACGGCGGCGTCTTCCGCCACGGTGGGGGACGGGGACAGGGAACCGGGCATGGCGACTCCGAGGCAGGGGCACGGGAGCGGGCATGCCGGGTGACGCGCCGACGGCGCACGGCATGCGGGGGACGTCCGCACACCTACCGGCCGCGGTGGCCGGGCGCTGCCGGTACGGACAGCGGGGTGCGGGTAGCGACGACTATGGGCGGCCGGGCACGCCCACCGCCATCCCTCCCGCGATCCGAATCCCGTATCCGGCGCATCCACCCCGTGAATGGGCCGGCGTTGTCGCAGGCGCCTCAGAAGGTGCTGTACGCGGGCGCCCCCTGGTCCGCCAGCGTGGTGTACGGCAGCATGACCAGCGCGATGGCGCCGTACTCCGCCCGGGCGGGGCGCAACTGGACGCGGATGCCGTGCCGTTCGGCGAGGCGGCCGACCACGAAGAGCCCCATGCGCTGGGAGATGGCCGCGTCCACGGTGGGCGGGTCGGCGAGCTTGCGGTTGAGGTCGGCGAAGTCCTGCGGGGTGAGGCCGACGCCCTCGTCGTGGATCTCCACCATGGCACGGCCGTCCGGGAGCTGGGCGGCGGTGACGCGTACCGGGCTGCGCGGGGAGGAGAACGTGGTCGCGTTCTCCAGCAGTTCGGCCAGCAGATGCACGAGGTCGCTCGCGGCGCGCGCGTGGACCAGGGTCTCCGGGATGCCGGAGAGCTGGATCCGTTCGTACTGCTCGACCTCGGACGCGGCGGCGCGCACCGTGTCGATCAGCGGCATCGGCTGGTCCCAGCGGTGCCGGGGCTCCTCCCCGGCGAGCACGAGCAGGTTCTCGCCGTTGCGGCGCATGCGCGTCGCCAGATGGTCCAGACGGAACAGGTTCTCCAGCTGGTCGGGATCGGCCTCGTGCTTCTCCAGGTCGGTCAGCAGATGCAGCTGGCCCTCCACCAGCGCCTCGGACCGGCGCGAGAGGCTGGTGAAGATGGTGCTGATGTTGCCGCGCAACAGGGCCTGCTCGGCGGCGAGTTGGACGGCCTCGCGATGGACCTGGTCGAAGGCCCGGGCGACCTCGCCGATCTCGTCCCGGGTGGCGATGGGAATGGGGGCCACCCGGGTGTCCACCGGATGCGGGCGGGGCTGGGACAACTTGTCGACCAGCGCGGGCAGTTGCGTCTGGGCGATGTCCAGGGCGGCGCCGCGCAGCCGGCGCATGCTGCCGGTCATCGAGCGCGCGACCCAGGCGGCCAGTACGAAGGCCAGCACGACGGCGGCGACGACGACCGAGGAGTTGACGACCGCGTCCCGCCGGGCGTCGTCGGAGATCCCCTCGGCCTTGGCGAGCGCGGTGTCCGTCAGCTGCACCTCGACGCTGCGGTAGGCGTCGAAGGCGAGCGTCGAGGCGGTGAAGTAGGACTCCGCGGTGATGCCGTCGGCCGCCAGCCGCTCGGCGGTGGCGCCGGACGAGATCTCGTCGATCATCTCCGCCAGCGTCGGCGGGGCGACGAACGGCTTCCCGGCGTCCTCGGCCTGCTGCGCCGCCCGGGCCGTGAGCGACTGGCCCTTCTCCCGTGCGGTGGCCATGGCCCGGTCCAGCCGCTTCAGGTCCTCGGTGGTCCCGGCGCCGGCGAACTCCTGGAGCGCGACCTGCTGGAGGTAGGCGTAGGACCGGAACGTGGCCAGCTGTACGGCCAGTTCACCGTCCTTGAGCCGGTCGCGGTCCTCGGCCAGGATGCGCTGGCCGATCGCCCGGGTCAGCGACTCGGCGGCCTGGGTCAGCGACATGGCGTACAGGGTGCGGCCGAAACTGGCCTGGTTGCTGCTGCCGAAGCCCAGTTCGTTCGAGAGCTCCATCAGGGGATGCTGGATCAGGTGGTACTTCTCCTCCGTCTGGACGCCGGGGAGCCTGTCCGTGAAGGCGTCCTCGCGCAGCTCCGTCAGCGCCTTCTCGCCGGTGCGGACCGCCGCGACCCGCTGGAGCAGACGGGCCGAGCGCGGCATGTTCGCAACCGCCTCGTCGAAGTCCTCGCGATCCTGGTCGGTGATCGCCCTGGCCTTCGTGATCGCGGGGTCCGACCGCTTCCCCTGGAGCAGCGGGACCACCGACACGTCCCGTTCGTCGATGACGTCACTGGCGTACTTGTTGGCCGTCTGCACCAGTTGGGCGACCCGCACGGCGTCCTCGGCGTCCTGGAGCGTCTCCACGGAGCGCTTCACCCGGAAGGCCCCGAGGGACAGCGCGACGAGCACAGGGATGAGGAGGACGACGTACAGGCGTTTCGCCATGCGCCAGTTCTGCATGGACAGCCGCATGGACAACCGGGCCCGGCTTGCTGTGCTCACGTGCGTGAAGGCCTTTCGTGGTGGGGTCAGGTGAACCGGCGCAGGATCCGGTCCACAGGGCTGTCGTCTCTGCCACGTCCCCTTCTACGACGGCGACGGCCGCGGAGTTCAGCGTCCGGGGCAGCCGCTCGGCGGCAGCGGCGGACCGGCTGCCGCCTGTCGTCCTGGCGCGCGGTCGGCGGCAGGCTCGCGGTGAACCGGGTCCCACGTCGGAGATCCGTGTCTGAGGCCCGTCGGGTGTCGGATTTCCGGGGACCGGTGGCCGCTGGCTAGGTGGGTGCCGTGAGCGGCACCCAAGGTGGTCGCCGTCAGCCACTCCGCGCCCGGTACCCCCGCGCGCCCTCAGGAAGAGTCCCTCGTGAACGCCACGACCACGGCACACGCACCGCAGGAACGACGGGCCGCCACGCTCGTCATGGCCTGCGTCGGTGTGTTCGTCGCCTATCTGCCGGTGACCACCGTCTCCGTCAGCCTGCCCGCCATCCAGCGGGCCCTTCACGCCACCACCGCCCAGCTCTCCTGGGTCTCCGACGCGTTCGTCCTGCCCATGGCCGCGCTCATCCTGACCGCCGGGGTCTTCGGTGACGCCCACGGCCGCAAGAAGGTCTACCAGGCGGGCCTCGCCCTCAGCGGCCTCGGCGCCCTGGTCGCGCTGTGCGCACAGAACATCGAGCTCGTCTGGGTCGGACAGGCCCTCGCCGGCGTCGGCTCGGCGGCCCTGCTGCCCACCACCCTCGCCCTGATCAGCCACGCGGTGCCCGATCCGCGCGAACGCGGCAGGTTCATCGGTCTGTGGGCCACCGCGCTCACCGCAGCCCTCGCCGTGGGCCCGCTCATCGCCGGTGTCGTCCTCGACCACTTCGGCTGGCGCTGGATCTATCTGCTGCCCGTACCGGCCTCGCTCCTCGCGGCCGTCTGCGCGGCCCGGCTGCTGACCGACTCCCGCGCGCCGGGCTCGCGCCGGCTGGACTGGCCGGGCCAGACCACCGCCGCACTGGCCATCACCGCCCTCGTCTACGGGATCATCGAAGGCGGCGCCACGTCCTTCACCGACCCCAAGGTGATGGTCGCGCTGTCGACCGCCGCGGTCGGTGCCGTCGCCTTCGTCCTGGTGGAACGCTCCAGTGCCGACCCCATGCTCGACCTCTCCCTGTTCCGCAGCCCGGCCTTCACCGCCACCACGCTGATCGCCATGATCAGCTTCCTCGGCCTGATCGGGTTCTTCTTCGCCCTCAGCCTCTACTTCGGCATGGTCCAGCAGCTGTCCACGCTCGACGCGGCCTGGCGGCTGCTGACGGTCACGGTGGTCCCGCTCGCGCTCGGCGCCCCCGTCGGCCGCCTGGTCCACCGGGTCCCCCCGCGGCTGCTCATCCCCGGCGGGCTCCTCGTCGGCTCCGCCGCCCTGCTCTCCCTCACCGACCTCGACGCGCACACGTCCTTCGGATCACTGGCCTGGCGGCTGGCCCTGCTCGGCCTCGGACTGGCCTTCGTCATCACCCCGATGACCGCCACCGCGGTCAGTTCGGTGCCGTTCCACAAGGCGGGCATGGCCGCCGCCGGCAACAACGCCTTCCGCCAGGTCGGCGGCGCGCTCGGCCCCGCGATCCTCGGTGCCCTGCTGTCGGCCGAGGCCGTCGACACCCTGCCCGGCCACCTCGCCGACGTCGGCCTCACCGGAGCGACCGCACGGCAGGTCGTCGAGGTCGCCGACCACGACGGCATGGCCGCCGTCGCCGGAATGAACCTCGGCGCGGACACACCCCGCGCCCTGGCCGCCCTGTCCGACGCCTTCCTCGACGGCCTCCAGCTCTGCCTCGCCGTCGCCGCGGTCCTGACGCTGTTCGCAGCCGTCGTAGGAATCCTGCTGCTACGACGCCCAGGCCACACGACGACCACCAAGGCGGCGGGACACAGCCCGGAGACGTCCGAGACGCCATCGCTGACGGCGTGACGGCGTGACGGGTTGGTCCCCGAACACGGGCGACGCCGTCTCGCTCGGCGGGATGGCGCCAGGCCTGCCGGGCCGTGCGCGTCGAGCGGAGCGTCGGTTCGGCGGTGGCGCGGCGTCCGTGGGGACGGGTACGGCGCGCCGCGGGGGCCCGGGATCGCGCAGGATGATCCCGGGCCCCCGCGACCGGGTGGAGGCCCGCACCGCAACTGATCGGAAAGGCCGCCGTGGACGCCCAGCCTCTCGACTCACTCGACCTGAAGCTGATGCAGGCCCTGCAACTCGACGGGCGGGCGCCGTTCAGCCGGATCGGTGAGGTGCTCGGGGTGTCCGACCAGACCGTCGCCCGCCGCTTCCGACGGCTGCGTACCACCGCCGGGCTTCGGGTGATCGGCATGCTCGACGAGAGCCGGCTCGGTCGCACCGGCTGGATCGTCCGGCTGCGCTGCACCCCCGACGCGGCCGAGCAACTCGCGGGCGCCCTGGCCCGCCGCTCCGACACCACCTACATCGACCTCATCTCCGGCGGCACCGAGGTCCTGTGCGCGATGAAGCCGCGCAGCAGGCAGGAACGCGACGAACTCCTCTTCGGCCGCCTCCATCGCACCCCACGCGTCACCTCCGTCAGCGCCCACTGTCTGCTCCACATGTTCTACGGGGGCCCGTTCGGCCTGCTCAACAAGGCCGGGGCGCTCACCGCGGACGAGGAGGCGGCGCTGTGTCCGCCACGACCCGAGGCGGCCGACGTCGCCGTACAACTCGACGCGGAGGACGAGGCGTTGGTGGCCCTGCTGCGCCGCGACGGACGCGCCGGTCTCAACGAACTCCAGGCCGCCACCGGCCAGTCGGAGTCCGTCGTCAAACGCCGCGTGGAACGGCTGCGCTCCTCGGGCACCCTCTACTTCGACGTGCAGTACGACAGCGCCGCCCTCGGCCTCGGCACCGGCGCGATGCTCTGGCTGACCGTCGCCCCCTCCGCCCTCGCCGACGTCGGAGAGGCGCTCGCCGCGCACCGCGAGGTCGGCTTCGCCGCCGCGACCACCGGCCAGGCCAACCTGGTCGCCTCCGTAGTCACCCGCGACGGCGGCGAGCTCTACCGCTACCTCAGCGAACGCGTCGGCGCCCTGAAAGGCGTCCAGACCGTCGAGACAACCCTGACGCTGCGCCGGGTCAAGGAGTTGACGTACGAACCGACCCGGTGACGTGCGACGCGGGTGAAAACCCTGTGGAAGCGCTGTCGGTGGTGCCGTTTATGCTGCACCGAACGATCACGCGGGGCCAGGGGAGGGCGCGGCATGTTGGGCAGGCTGTTGGGCAGGGGCGCGGAGAGACCAGGGGCGGACACGCACGCCCTGCCCGCCCCGCGTCGGCGCAAGGGCGGGGTCTACGCGCTGCGCGCGCTGGGCGACACACGGGTGCTCGCGCTCGTGGAGGCGGCCGAGTCGGGTGACTGGGCGGCCGTCAAGACGGCCCTCGCCCCGTTCGACCTCGGCCGAGAGCAGTCGGTCCTGGGGCAACTGTCCGGGGTGGACGGCGTGGAGGAGTGGATCGTCCGGGCCGCCGACGAGGACAGGGCCGACAAGGAGCTCCGGGCGACCGCCCTGCTGATCTCGGGCGCGCGCCACATCTCCTGGGGCTGGGACGCCCGTACGTCCGCCCGCGCGGCGGACGTCACCCGCGAGCAGTGGCAGACGTTCTACGAGCGCCTGCGCATTGCCGAGGAGCACCTCCTCGAGGCCGTCGAGCTGCGCCCCGACTGGGTCACCCCGTGGCGCCAACTGCTCACCTCCGGACGCGGCATGTCCCTCGACGACAACGTCCAGGAGGCCCGGCTCGCGGCGGGGCTCCGCCGTGATCCGCTGGACGTGGACATCCACCTGGAATGGGTCTCGCACCTCCAGCCCCGCTGGGGCGGAGAGCCGGGCCAGGCCCTGGAGTTCGCCCAGAAGGCCTTCGCCGCCGCACCCGACGGGCACCGGCTCGGCTGCGTGGTCGCCATGGCACGCATCGAGGAGTGGGTGGAGTCCGACAACCGGGACTGCCTCCAGCACCCGAGGATCCGGACCGAGTTGAGAGAGGCCGCGGAGCGCAGCATCCTGCACCACGCGTATGAACGGCGCCTGGGCTGGCAGGGCGACTACAACATCTTCGCCATGGCCCTCGCGCTGGCGGGCAGCAGCACGGCTTCCAATGTCTTCCGCGAGCTGGAGGGCGTGTACACCGAGTGGCCCTGGGTCTTCATGTCGGATCCGCAGAAGGCGTACACACGCCTCCGCAAGGCATTCTGAGCCGGCGGCCACACGGCCACGGCCACCGTCCCCCTCCGCCGTTCCCTTCACCCCGGACTGATCCATGCCCCTGCGTGACAACACCGCCGACCACGCCGCCACCGACCGCACCTTCCAGGTCGACCTGCGCGGCCTGGTGGACCTCCTCTCCCACCACCTCTACTCCAGCCCCCGCGTCTATCTGCGCGAACTCCTGCAGAACGCGGTCGACGCGCTCACCGCACGGCACGCGATCGAGCCCGGCGGCGACTTCGGCATCCGTCTGTACGCGGACGGCGCGACCGTACGCGTCGAGGACGACGGCGTCGGTCTCACCGAGGCCGACGTGCACACCTTCCTCGCCACGATCGGCCGCAGCAGCAAGCGCGCCGAGCAGGTCGCCGAGCAACGCGCGGACTTCATCGGCCAGTTCGGCATCGGCCTGCTCTCCTGCTTCCTGGTCGCCGACGAGATCCACGTCGTCAGCCGCTCCGCCCGCACCCCCGACGCCCCCGCCGTCGAATGGCGCGGACGCGGCGACGGCAGCTACACCGTCCGCACCCTGCCCGCCACCGCCCGCCACCGGCCGGGTACGACGGTCACGCTGACACCGCGCGCCGACGCGGGCGAATGGACCCGCCCGGCCCAAGTGCACGCCCTGGCCCGCCACTTCGGCTCCCTGCTGCGGCACCCGGTGACCTTCGACGACGGCTCGGCGGGCGGGGGCGTGCCGGTGAACTCCGAGCCCGCGCCCTGGTCGCGCACGTACCCCACCCCGGGCGCCCGCTCCCGCGCGCTGGCCGCGTACGGCGAGGAGGTCTTCGGGTTCGCGCCGCTGGACACCATCGAACTCGACCTGCCGGCCGTCGGCCTCAAGGGCATCGCCTGCGTGCTGCCCGAAGCGGTGCCCGCCGGGCGGCGCCATGGCCACCGGGTGCACGTCAAGGGCATGCTGCTGTCCGAGCAGGCCGAGGAGATCCTGCCCGAGTGGGCGTTCTTCGTGCGCTGTGTCGTCGACGCCGAGAGCCTGCGGCCCACCGCGTCCCGTGAGGCGCTCTACGAGGACGACACCCTCGCCGCCGTCCGCGACGCCCTCGCCGAGCGGCTGCGCGCCTGGATCGCCCGGGCCGCCGCCAGCGACCCCGAGCTGCTGGGCCGCTTCCTCCAGGCCCACCACCTGGCCGTGAAGTCGCTCGCCGTGCACGACGACGAGATCCTGCGGATGCTGCTGCCCTGGCTGCCCTTCGAGACCACCGCCGGGCACTGCACCCTCGACGAGTTCGCCCGCACCCACCGCACCGTCCTCGTGACGTCCAGCGTCGAGGAGTTCCGGCAGGTCGCGGCCATCGCCTCCGCCGCCGGCCTCGGTGTCGTCAACGGCGGCTACACCTACGACCGCCAACTGGTCCACCGGCTCCCCGAGATCAGGCCCGAGGTCACCGTCGCCGACCTCGACCCGGCGACCCTCACCGCCCACCTCGACCCCGTCGACCGGGAGACGGAACTCGCCGCCGCGGCCTATCTCGCCCAGGCCCGCGACGCCCTCGCGGTCTTCGACTGCGATGTCGCCCTGCGCACCTTCCAGCCCGCCTCCGCCCCCGCCCTCCTCGTCGACAGCCGCGAGGCCCGGCACGAACGCACCCGCTCCCAGCTCGCCCGCGAGCAGGAGGGCGGCCTGTGGGGCGACATCCTCGGCGCCCTGCGCCAGGAGGCACCCCGGGCCCAGCTGATCCTCAACCAGCTGAACCCGCTGGTCCGCACCGCCGTCACCATCGACGAGCCCGAACTGGCCCGCACCAGCGCCGAAGCCCTCTACGGACAGGCCGCCATGCTGTCCCGGCGCCCGCTCAGGCCCGCCGAGTCGAGCCTCATCAACCGCTCCTTCCTCGACCTCCTCGCCCACGCCCTCCGCAAGGACAGCTGACGATGACGACACCTCATCCCCAGAGCACCGACGAGCTGTACCAGGCGCTCAAGGAGAACGACCGGCGCCCCTACGGCCGCACCCGCACCGTCACCGCCGAGGAACTCGTCGACGCCGCCGAGCAGTTCGCGGAGCCCGTCCCGCTCATCGACGCCCTCCTCGAACTCCAGGAGGCGTACACGTACGGCTCCGAACCCCGCAAGTCCCCGGTCGTCTTCGCGCGCCTGCTCACCCTCTTCGACGAGCAGCCCGACGTCTTCGACGAGCGCCTGCGCCACCAGCTGTTCTGGCGGTTCAAGTGGGTGGCCCACGCCCTGCGCCAGCTGCCCGAGATACCCCTGTCCAGCCTGCGCCAGTGGCTGACGGAGATGCGCGACCGGTACGAGAAGGCCGACCTCGGCCTCCAGCCGTACTACGGACAGGCGTTCCAACTCGCGGCGCACGTGGGAGAGGACACCGCCCTCGCCTACGACCTGTGGGCGGCCCGCACCCGCACCCGGTTGAGCGACTGCGAGGCCTGCGAGACCTGCCAGCGCGCCCGGCACCACCTCAGGGCGGGCGACGACAAGGAGGCCCTGCGCGTCTTCGAGCCGGTCCTCGCCGGGAAGGAGTCCTGCAAGGAGGAGCCCGCCCGCTCCGCCTCGTACGCGCTGCTTCCGCTGCTGCGCACCGGCGCCACCGACCGGGCCCGCGAACTGCACCTCACCGGCTATCGCGCCTGCCGCCGCAACCCCTCGATGTCCGAAGAGGTCGGCCGGCACCTGGAGTTCTGCGCCCTCACCGGCAACGAGGCCCGTGGCCTCGAACTGCTCGCCGAGAACCGGAACCTCTTCGACGAGGTCGACTCCCCGCTGGACCAGCTCGGCTTCCTCACCGGCGTGGAGGTCCTGCTCCAGCGCGTCGAGGCCCTCGGCCACGGCGAGCTGCCCGCCGCCGGATACACGGGCCGCACCTGGACCGTGGCCGCGCTGCGCGCCGAGGTGCGAGGCCGCGCCGACGACCTCGCCGCCCGCTTCGACGCCCGCAACGCCACCACGACCCACGCCGAGCGCCGCAGAGCCCGCCTCGACCGGACCCCGCTGCTGGAGAAGCTCGAACTGACCCTGCGTACGCGGGAGCTGGACGAGGTGGCCCAGCCCGCCCCGGTCGCGGCGCCCACCGCCCCCGTGGCGCCCACCATCCCCGAGTCCCTTCCTGAACTCATCATCCGTGCGCGGGAGTTGGACGAGGTGGGACACCCGGACGCCCAGGCGTGCTGGGCCCGGCTGCGCACGCTCGTCGCCACGCGCGACTACGCCCACCCCGACGACCCGACCGTCGGCCCGCTCGTCCGGCTGCGCGCGGACCTGCTGTCCGACGAGGCCAACCGGGCGGGCATCAAGGACCGGTTCGCCGACGCCGCCGCCCTCCACGAGGAGGCCGCGGGACTGTACGACGACGCCGGTGAGCCGGCCGACGCCGCGGTCTCCCGCGCCTGCGCGCTGCTGGCCACCGCCGAGATCCCCCCGGAGGACGAGGCCGCCGTCGAGGCGAGGACCGCCGCGCTCACCGAGGCCCACGCCGCCATGGTCCGGCTGCACGAGGAGACGTCCGACCTCGCCCCGTACCAGGAGGCACGTCTCCTGCGGCTGCGGGCCACCGCGCTCGCCGTACGGCTGCAGACGTCCGGGGACGAGGAGCACATCGCGCCGGTCCTGGCCGAGGTGGACCTGCTGCACGCGTTCGCGACCCGGCACGACCTCGCCGGGCAGATCTCCGGCGCGCGGGTGCTGCGGGTCAGCACCCACGCCCTCTCCGGTGACCTGCCCACCGCGGTCGCCGAGATCGACGCCGTCCTGGACCGGCTGCGTACGGACGGCCCCGCCTGGCATCTGCCGCGCACGCTCGGGCTGCGCGGACGGCTCCAACTCGGCCTCCGCGACGCGCAGTCGGCGTACACGGACCTCACCGAAGGGCTGCGGCTGGCCGCCGACTGGCCGGCCGACGTCGTCGACACCACCCGGATCCTCGGCGACCTGGCCGAGGCCTGTATGCACCTGGGCCGACCCGACGAAGCCCTGCGGCACCTGACGCGCTCGGCGGAGGTGGACCTGCGGCGCGGCAACCGGATCGACGCGTACTGCACCTACAGCAACGCGGCCCAGCTCAGCCTCGACCTCGGCCGCGTGGAGGACTGCATCGCCCTGCTCGACTCGCTGCTGGCCGAACCGGACGTCGCCGCAGGTGAGTTGGACGACCGGCTCGCCGCCCAGCTGCGGCTGACCCGCGCCCGCGCGCTGCACACGGGGGAGGACCTGAAGGCCGCCACCGCCGAGTTCGTCGCCCTCGCGGCCGAGTCGGCGGGCTGGGACGACGACCCGGGCAGCCACGCCATGATCGCCGCCGAGACGGCCGTACTCCTGGGCGAGTCCGGCGAGTTCGAGCGGGCCCGCGAGGCCGCCGACCAGGCACTCGCCGCGCACGCCAAGGCTCCGCGCTTCGAGATGCTCAGCAACAGTCTGCGCGAGCTCGCCCGACTCCAGGCCCAGCAGCAGGGGCCCGACGGTCTGGCCGACGCCCGCGCCTTCCTCGCCGACGCCGGCCGGATCGCCGACGAGGCCCGCGCCGCCGGGTTCGAGGCGCACGGCCGCTCCCTGGACCCGGCGCTGGCCTACGAGCACGGCCGGGTCAACGCCTACGCCGGCGAGTACGAGGACGCCCTGACCGCCCTGGACAAGGCCCTCGCCCTGCTCGGCGAGCCGGGACAAGGAGACGGTCACGTGGGGGAGTGGGCGGAGTGCGTCCGCCTCGCGGGCGCGGTGGAGGGCATCTACCTGGAACGCCCCGCCCCCGCCCTCACCCGCCTCGACGCGGCGATCGGCCGGCTGACCGCACTGGGCCACACCGAGGAGACGGAGTCCCTGACCTCTCTGACGGCCCGCCTCCGCGACGAGGCGTGACACCGAGGTGCCGGGGCGACGGCCTGCCCCGGCACCAGGCGATCGTCGTCCGCTCCGGGGCTTCTCCTAACAAGTGACCAGGTCCGCCCAGTGGGTGGCGAGGGCGGGGATCGGCTGGGGCACCGGGCCGAGCGCCCCGGCGCAGGGCGTGCGCAGATCGTCGAGCGCGTCCTTGAGGGCGTCCTCGCACACTCTGGGCCCGGAGGCCGGCAGCCGGTAGCGGACGGCCGCGGCCGACACGGGCGGGGGCGCGGGCAGGGCGGCGTGATGGTCGACGGGCGTGTAGGTGTCCCAGCCCAGGATGTTGAGGCAGTGGATCTGTCCGGCCCAGTGGGTGGCGTCGCGCATCTCTCCCCGGCGCAGATGCAGCAAATAGACGCACAGGGCCGCGGTGACACTGCCGGATCCGGCGGCGTAGTGCCACCAGAACTGCGCCCCCTCCTCCTCGTCGGCCAGGTAGAGCAGGCTGGCGAAGGTGAGGGCGCCGTCCGGGGCGCGATCGTTCTCGAAGGCCAGGATGTGCCCGGACGCCTCACGGTGCTGGACGGTGCCGCGGCACAGCAGCCGCAGGTCGTGGGCGGCCTGCTCGGGCAGCGCGGCCGCAGGCGTGTGCGCGCAGCCGGCCGGAACGGTGCTCAGGAACTGCACCCAGCGCAGCTCGTGCAACTGCCCGGCCAGGGTGCGCCGGGATCGTTCGAGGTCGGCGTCGGTGTACTCGCCCTCGAAGACGCGGGCACGGCGCAAGGCCTCATCGATGCTGCGCGGGGTGCGGTTCACAGGCCCCTCACTCCTTGTCTGCCTCGGGGGCGTCGTCGGTGCGGTACCCCATGGCCGACGCCATGCGGATCTTTGCCGTCCGATGGGTGGAGCGGACCGTGGCCTCGCTGATCCCCATGATCAGGGCGGTGTCCCTGGTGGTGAACGCGAGCGCGTCCCGCAGCACCAGGACGTCGAACTGCCGCTCGCTCAGGCGTGCCATGTGGCGGTAGATGCCCAGCCCTTCCTCGAGTTCGGCGAACTCGTCACCGTGCTCGGCGTGGAAGGAGGTCCTGAACGACTCCAGCAGCGGTTCGGTGGCCGCCCGGATGGCACGGGCGAAGGCCAGGTTCTCGGTGATGGCGGGGCTGCGGCCCTGTGCGTCCAACTCGCCGTGCACGCGTTGCTTGAACAGGGCCCAGGCGTACGCGCCGCGGTCGGCCATGACACGCAGCCGGGGCCAGATGACGGCCAGATAGAGGAACGTGGCGTCCACGAGCCGCCGAGCCGCGGCATGGTCTCCGAGATGGATCCGGCTGTACTCCAGGAACGCCCGGTCGTACCGGGCCTGGAACGCCTCGAAGTCCGGTGGTACCCAGGGCATGTCGCAGTCGATGGCGGGTCCTGCGGGGTCGGGGTGAGGAATGCTCACCGGTGGCCTCCTTCGTCAAGGGCGGCCGCGGTGGGGGGTGTGGGGGAAACGGGCTGCTGTTCGGCCAGCACCAGGGCACCGAGCCGGACTCCGGCGCCGAGCAGGCGCCGCACTAAGAACCACACGTCGGGCGCGAATGAGCGCGCCGCGGCGGCGAGGGCCAGCACGAAGCCGGCGTCGACGTAGTTCACAGTGGCTGTCTTCCTTCGTTTCAGGCGGTGTTGTGACCGCACCGTCCCCCGTCGGGCGGGCAGGCACCTAGAGCACCGTTGCTCTGCGAAACAGATAAGCCTATGAGCACAGCGATTCGTGCAGGCCTCTCAGCACATCGTTCTAACGGAAGGTAACTTTCCGCACGCGGGGCGCGGACGGCGCTTTTCGCAGTCGCACAGCGCCATACTTCGCCACCCCGCGCGCCCCCTGGCGCCACCCTGACGAGCTGCTGGTTTCACAGAAACAGGAGGAAAAGGGTCAGGTTTGCGCGAACATGAAATTGCATGCTCAATTTCAACCTGTGGCACAGATCACGTTTCGTCCGGTCGCTCGGTCACGCGCACAGCGCAAGGGCGCCCCACCGGTAACGGTCCCGGTGGGGCGCCCTTCTGCCGTGCCCTTCTGCCGTGCTCAGAAGAAGCCGAGCTTCCTGGGCGAGTAGCTCACCAACAGGTTCTTCGTCTGCTGGTAGTGCTCCAGCATCATCTTGTGCGTCTCGCGGCCGATCCCGGACTGCTTGTAGCCGCCGAAGGCGGCGTGCGCCGGGTAGGCGTGGTAGCAGTTGGTCCAGACGCGGCCCGCCTGGATCGCGCGGCCCGCGCGGTAGGCGGTGTTGATGTCCCGGGTCCACACGCCCGCCCCGAGTCCGTACAGCGTGTCGTTCGCGATCTTGATGGCGTCGTCGAAGTCGTCGAAGGACGCCACCGAGACGACCGGGCCGAAGATCTCCTCCTGGAAGATCCGCATCCGGTTGTCGCCCTCGAAGATCGTCGGCTGGACGTAGTAGCCGCCCTTCAACTCGCCGTCGTAGTCGATGCGCCGGCCGCCCGTGAGGATCTTCGCGCCTTCCTGGCGGCCGATGTCGAGGTAGGAGAGGATCTTCTCCAGCTGGTCGTTGGAGGCCTGTGCGCCGATCATCGTGTCGGTGTCGAGGGGGTGGCCGGGCTTGATGAGTTCGGTGCGGGCGACCGCCGCCTGAAGGAACTCGGCGTAGTTGCCGCGTTGGACGAGCGCGCGGGACGGGCAGGTGCACACCTCGCCCTGGTTGAGGGCGAACATGGTGAAGCCTTCGAGGGCCTTGTCGCGGAAGTCGTCGTCCTGCGCCCATACGTCGTCGAAGAAGATGTTGGGCGACTTGCCGCCGAGCTCCAGCGTGACCGGCTTGATGTTCTCCGAGGCGTACTGCATGATCAGCCGCCCCGTCGTGGTCTCACCGGTGAACGCCACCTTCGCCACCCGCGGGCTGGACGCGAGCGGCTTGCCCGCCTCGACGCCGAAGCCGTTGACGATGTTGACCACGCCCGGCGGCAGCAGATCAGAGATCAGGCTCATCCAGTAGTGGATGGAAGCCGGGGTCTGCTCGGCCGGCTTGATGACGACCGCGTTGCCCGCGGCGAGCGCCGGTGCCAGCTTCCAGACCGCCATCAGGATCGGGAAGTTCCACGGGATGATCTGCGCGACCACGCCCAGCGGCTCGTGGAAGTGGTACGCCACCGTGTCGTCGTCGACCTCGCCGAGCGAGCCCTCCTGCGCGCGGATCGCCCCCGCGAAGTAACGGAAGTGGTCGATGGCGAGCGGGATGTCGGCCGCCAGCGTCTCGCGCACCGGCTTGCCGTTCTCCCAGCTCTCCGCGACCGCCAGCGGTTCTAGATACGCCTCCATGCGGTCGGCGATCTTGAGCAGGATGTCGGAGCGTTCCGTCACCGAAGTGCGGCCCCAGCCGGGCGCCGCCGCGTGCGCCGCGTCGAGTGCCCGCTCCACGTCCTCCGCCGTACCGCGCGCGACCTCGGTGAAGGGCTGCCCGTTCACCGGTGACGGGTTCTCGAAGTACTGCCCGCGGGCCGGCGGCACGTACTCGCCGCCGATGAAATGGTCGTAGCGCGCCTGGTAGGAGACGATCGCGCCCTCGGTGCCGGGCGCCGCGTAACGGGTCATGCTGGTCTGCCTCCCTGCGAAGCGCTGCCCGCCGTTGGGCAGCTCTCGGCGCGAGGCTAGGGAAACGGACGTTGCAACTACGTTGCCACCGGCCGCCGCCAGCCGAGCTCCGACTCCAGGGCCGCGAGCCGGGCCCGCACCGCCGCCGTCGGCCGCGCCGCCGCCAGCGCCCGCCATACGTCGAAGTCGTCCTCGCCCCACGGCGTGTGCACCCAGTCCGCCAGCAGGTCGGGGTCGCGGCGGGCGATCAGCGCGGTACGGAGCCCGTCCGTGAGCCGCTGCCGCAGCCGCACCACCGCCGGCGCCTGCGAGGAGGGCAGCAGCGGACCGGCGTACGCCGTCACCGCCGCCGTCACCGCGCCGGTCTCCAGCCGCCGCTCCACCACGGCGACGTCCGACCCGACCGGCACCGTGAGCCGGTAGGGGCGCGAGGCCAGCAGCCCGGGACCCAGCACCCGGCGCAGCCGCGCCAGTTCGGCCCGGAGCGTCACCGGTGTCACCGACTCGTCCTCGTACAGCGCGCACAACAGCTCGTCGCCGGTCAGCCCCTCCGGATGGCGGGACAGCAGCACGACAAGCTCGCTGTGCCGACGGCTGAGCCTGATCCTGCGCCCGGCGACCAGCACCTGTGCCTCGTCACGCCCCAGTGCCGAGAGCTCGGGCACGCCGGCGGCGGGCGTCTCCGGCGCCAGCAGCGCCAGTTGGGACTCCGCCGCCCGCGCCACCGCCTGCACGAACCCCAGGCTGTGCGGATGCGCGAGCCCGTCCCCGCCGGTGATGTCCACGGCGCCGAGCACCCGGCCCGTACGCGGATCGTGCACCGGAGCCGCCGCGCAGGTCCACGGCTGCACCTGGCGGATGAAGTGCTCCGCGGCGAACACCTGCACCGGCCGGTCCACGGCGACCGCCGTACCCGGCGCGTTCGTCCCGACCGCGGTCTCCGCCCAGCGCGCGCCCGGCACGAAGTTCATCCTGTCCGCCCGCCGCCGGGTCGACGCATGCCCCTCGACCCACAGCAGCCGTCCGTGCGCGTCGCACACCGCGAGCAGGTGCTCGCCGTCCGCCGCGAAGGTGCCCAGCAGTTCACGGAAGAGCGGCATCACCCGCGCCAGTGGATGTTCGGCCCGGTACGCGCCGAGGTCGCCGTCCATGAGTTCCACGCTCGCCGTGCCGTCCGGACCGACCCCGGCCCGCGCGGAACGCCGCCACGAGTCGGCCACCACCGGACGCACCGGCCGCGGCACGGTGCCCCCCTCGGTGAACGTCTCGTGCGCCCGGCGCAGCATGCGCGCCTGCTCGGCGGGGTCGGCCCCCGGCTCCAGGGCCACCCACGGATCGGTCAACTCGGCCTCCCCGGAAGGCGATGCGGCTGATGCCATCGTCACTCCCGGTACGCGCCCGGACAACCTTTTCGACCGCAGTCACCCGAACGACGTCACCGCGCTGCCCGTTCGACCCGTCTCAGATAGCCCGCCCAGTCCCAGTGCGGCCCCGGGTCGGTGTGGTCCGTGCCCGGCACCTCGTGGTGCCCGATGATGTGCGCCCGGTCGATCGGGATGCCGTGCCGAGTGCAGATGTCCGCCGTGAGCGACGCCGACTGCTCGTAGAGGGCTTCGGTGAAGTACGCCGGCTGGTCCACCCACCCTTCGTGCTCGATGCCGATGCTGCGTGTGTTGTAGTCCCAGTTGCCCGCGTGCCAGGCGACGTCGGTCTCACGGACGCACTGCGCGATGTTGCCGTCCCACGAGCGGACCACGTAGTGCGCGGAGACCTTCTTCGCGGGGCTCCGGAAGACGCCCAGCGTCTTGCGGTAACTGGTCTGCGTGACATGGATGATCACGAGGTCGAGGGGGCGGGGCGCGGCGCGGTCCGCCGGCGTGTAGTTGGCGCGGGTCGCGGGTTGCCATTCGGCGGTGGAGTGGTCCACGGCGTGTGTCTCCGCGCCCGCGCGGGCGTCGGGGAGCAGCGCGTAGGGGACGGCCGCGAGGGCGGCGCCCTTGAGCACCCGGCGCCGACTGGGCAGGGGAGCATCGTGCCGAAGCTCCGTGACCGTTTCCCCCGACATACGCATCCCCTCGTCCCCCGACCGTTGCCATGGTGGTTGTGCCTCGCGTGGATCACGGTACGGCGTGGGCGAATCGGGCAGAAGGGCGCCGCGGGTTTCCGTGGACGGCGCCGGAACTGTGGACATCCCGGTCACCCACACGGGTGCGGTGACCCTGCGATCAGGCCCGTTCGGCCACCGCGGCCGGGTCGTCGAGGACACCGCGGACCACCGAGTGCGCGGCACCCAGCAGCGGTCCCTCGGGCCCGAAGCGCGAGACGGAGACCGGACAGGCGGGGCCCGCGGTACGCCGGTCCAGCTCGGCTTCCAGCGAGGGCAGCAGCCAGGGCGCGAGCCCGGACAGCGCGCCACCGAGCACGACACTCTCGGGGTCCAGCAGGTTCACCGCCCCCGTCAGCGCCACGCCGAGCGCGGCCCCCGCCTCGCGCAGCGCACCGCGCACCCGCTCGTCCCCGTCGGCGGCCCGCCCGGCGAGGAGCCCGACGCGATCCTCGCCCGGCTCAAGACCCGCGGCCCGCAGCACCGCCTCCTCACCGGCGTACTGCTCCAGGCATCCGCGACCGCCGCACGCGCACGGCGGGCCCTCCGGCTGCACCGGCACATGCCCCAGCTCGCCCGCGAAGCCACGGGTCCCGCGCAGCAGCCCACCGGCGACGACGACCGCCGCGCCGATACCGATCTCCGCCGACACGTGCAGAAAGTCGTGCGGAGTCCCGTCCCCGAGCCACAGTTCCGCGAGCGCCCCGAAGTTCGCCTCGTTGTCCACGGTCAACGGGTAGGCCGAGGGCAGCAGGGCACCGAGGTCCGTGTCGTGCCAGTCCAGGTTCGGGGCGCGGACGACGGTACGGGCGTCACGGGCCACCAGGCCCGGCACGGCCACCGCCAACCCCGCGGGCCACAGTCCCTCGCCGTGTGCCTCGGTGACGACCTGGTCGATCAGTTTCGTGAGCTCTTCGATCACGGGCCCGGGACGACGGCCGCGATTCGCGCCGTGCCGCTCGGCCCGGGCGCGCACCCGGCCGCGCAGGTCGACCGCGCAGACCGCGAGGTGGTCGACGCCGACCTCGGCGCCGATCCCGGCCGGACCGTGCCCACTGACGGCGAGGGCCGAACCGGGACGGCCCACCCGGCCCGGCCGCTCGGGCCCCAGCTCCTCCAGCAGGCCGAAGCGTATGAGCTCGTCGACGAGGGTCGACACGGCCGCCCGCGTCAGCCCGATCCGGGAGGCGACCGCGGCCCGGGACAGCGGCCCCTCGGCGCTGACCGCGTGCATGACCCGGGCCAGGTTGCGCCGGCGCATGCCCTGCTGGGTGTCGGGCAGCGCACGCCCGGGGCCGGCCGGGTGGGTGTCGTGCAGCGGTGCGGTCATGCCTCCGTCAGTCCCTCAGTGCCTGTGGCCCGCAGTCGTCGGCCCTCGGTCATGGGTCATCGGTTCTCGGTCATCGGCGCGGGTGCTCAACGACCCCCCGTCGGCTGCTCCAGCAGCGGAGCCGCGTCGGAGAGTACCCCGGAGATCCTCGCCATCGTCGCCTCGTCCCGCTCCACGGCCTCCAGCACCGGGCCGGCGGTCGTGTTCCAGCGCCGGGCGACCGCGGCCGGGTCCTCGCCGGTCAGCAGGCCGGCGGCCTGTGCGGCGGCGCCGAGCGCGACCAGCTCCTTGGCCTCCGGGATCTGGACGGGACGCCCCGACAGCCGTCGCACGGTCTCCTGCCAGGCCCGACCCCGGGCACCGCCGCCGATCAGCAGCAGCGGGGCCGAACGGTCCGCGTCCTCGTCCAGGACCAGGTCGAGCGCGCCGAGGAGGGCGTGGACGGCACCGTCGTACGCGGCCTGGAGCAGTTGGCCGCCGGTCGTGTCGTGGCGCAGGCCGTGCAGCAGGCCCGAGGCGTGCGGCAGGTTCGGGGTGCGTTCGCCGTCCAGGTACGGCAGGAGCGTGACGCCGGACGTGGGCTCCACGGCCTCGCGGTCCAGGCCGAGGAGGGCGGCGACGCGGTCGACGGCGAGGGTGCAGTTCAGGGTGCAGGCCAGCGGCAGCCAGTCCCCGTGCGCGTCGGCGAAGCCCGCCACCGTGCCGGTCGGGTCTGCGGGGCGTCGCTCGGACACCGCGTACACCGTGCCGGAGGTGCCGAGGCTCAGCACCGGGGTACCGGGGCGCAGACCGAGGCCCAGCGCCGCGGCGGCGTTGTCACCGGTGCCGGGGGCGACCAGCGTGCCCTTGGAGAACGGCAGGTCGTGGCTGTCACGCACGGTGCCCGCCACCTCGCCGGGGCGGACCACGCGCGGGAGGAGGGCCGGGTCGAGGCCCACATGGGCGAGGATCTCGTCGTCGTACGACTCGGTCGCCGACGCCCACCAGCCGGTGCCGGAGACGTCACCGCGATCCGTCGTGCCCTGGCCGGTGAGGCGCTCGGTGAGGTAGTCGTGGGGGAGTCGCACGGACTTCGTCGCGCGGATAGCGTCCGGCTCGTGCTCGGCCAGCCAGGCCCACTTCGTGACCGTGAAGGACGCGCCGGGCACGCTGCCGGTGCGCTCCGCCCAGGCCTTCGGGCCGCCCAGCTCCTCGATCAGCCGCGCGGCCTGCGGCGCCGAGCGCACGTCGTTCCACAGCAGGGCCGGGCGCACCGGCTCGCCGCGCTCGTCCAGCGTGACCAGGCCGTGCTGCTGGCCGCCGATCGACACCGCCGCGGCCTCGTGCGCGGCGTCGCCGCACTGACGCAGGGCCTCGCCCAGGGCGTCCCACCACTGACGCGGGTCGCTCTCGCGGCCGGCACCGGTCGAGACGGTGTGCGGCGCCTGACCGCTCGCGACCACCCGGCCGGTCGACGCGTCGACGACCAGGGCCTTGGTGGACTGCGTGGACGTGTCCACGCCGACGACGAGCGGACCCTCGGCAGCTGACATCGGGTTTCTCCCTCATGTGCGGCGTGTCTCCCTCTGGAGACATCTTGTCTCTTCCCTGAGACGCGTGTGCATACTAATTTGTAAACCGCCATGACGAAATAGTCGTGGAGGACAGTCGTCAGCGAGTAGGAGCCGCGGCATGAACTACCAGCCCACCCCCGAGGACAGGTTCACCTTCGGCCTGTGGACCGTCGGCTGGCAGGGAAGGGACCCGTTCGGCGACGCCACGCGGCGGGCCCTCGACCCCGTCGAGACGGTGCAGCGCCTGGCCGAGCTCGGCGCCCACGGTGTGACCTTCCACGACGACGACCTGATCCCCTTCGGGTCCTCGGACAGCGAGCGCGAGGGTCACATCAAGCGCTTCCGGGAGGCCCTCGACGCCACCGGCATGAAGGTGCCGATGGCCACCACCAACCTCTTCACGCACCCCGTCTTCAAGGACGGCGGGTTCACCGCGAACGACCGTGACGTGCGGCGTTACGCGCTGCGCAAGGTGATCCGCAACATCGACCTGGCGGTCGAGCTCGGCGCCGAGACCTACGTCGCCTGGGGCGGCCGCGAGGGCGCCGAGTCCGGCGGCGCCAAGGACGTACGCGTCGCCCTTGACCGCATGAAGGAGGCCTTCGACCTCCTGGGCGAGTACGTGACCGAGCAGGGCTACAACCTGAAGTTCGCCATCGAGCCCAAGCCGAACGAGCCCCGCGGCGACATCCTGCTCCCGACCGTCGGCCACGCGCTGGCCTTCATCGAGCGCCTGGAGCGCCCGGAGCTGTACGGCGTCAACCCCGAGGTCGGCCACGAGCAGATGGCGGGGCTGAACTTCCCGCACGGCATCGCACAGGCGCTGTGGGCGGGCAAGCTCTTCCACATCGACCTCAACGGCCAGTCCGGCATCAAGTACGACCAGGACCTCCGCTTCGGCGCGGGCGACCTGCGTGCCGCCTTCTGGCTGGTCGACCTGCTGGAGAGCGCCGGTTACGCGGGCCCGAAGCACTTCGACTTCAAGCCGCCGCGCACCGAGGACCTCGACGGCGTGTGGGCGTCGGCCGCCGGCTGCATGCGCAACTACCTCATCCTCAAGGAGCGTGCGGCCGCCTTCCGCGCCGACCCGGCGGTCCAGGAGGCGCTGCGCGCCGCGCGTCTGGACGAGCTGGCGCAGCCCACGGCGGCGGACGGCCTGAAGGCGCTGCTCGCGGACCGTACGGCCTTCGAGGAGTTCGACGTGGAGGCGGCCGCCGCGCGCGGTATGGCCTTCGAGCAGCTCGACCAGCTCGCGATGGACCACCTGCTGGGCGCGCGCGGCTGACACGTGCGCGTGCGCACGTAGTGGACGCACGTGCGCGTGGGCCCGTCGCGCCTCTTGTACGGCGGGTTTTGTCAGGCACGCGCGCGTGTCGGGGCGGCCGGCCTCCGCACCGAATGCTCCGGAATCATGCGGTCCATTGCATGAGTCCGTATCAACTTCCGTGCGGGGGTCGCGCCGTGCCCGCTTCGCGGCGACTCTGGACGGTATGGCCATGCCGCCCGTACCGCCTCAGCCGCCCGGGCCGCCGGGTGGCACTCCGCCGCCCGCCGGCGGCTTCGGACCGCCTCCCGAGGGTTTCGGCCCCGGCTCAGCAGGGGGCCATGGGTCGCCTGGTGGGTACGGTCCGCCTCCCGGGGGCAACGGTCCGCCCACCCAAGGGGGTTGGGAGCCTCCTCCGCCGCCGTCGAGCCCGCGACGCAACCCGCTGTACCTCCTGCTCGCCGTTCTCGTGGTCGGCGCGGCCGTGGCCGTCGTCGTCCTCATGGGGTCCGGCGGCGACGGCTCACCCGACGACAAGCCCAGTGCGAGCGCGAGCAGTTCGCCCCGCCCCTCCGCGAGTCTGCCGAGCGAACTGCCGACCAGGCTCCCCAGCGAGGTGCCGACACGGTTGCCGTCGCAGTTCCCGACCGAGTTCCCGAGCGGTCTGGAGTCGCTCATCCCGTCCTTGGCGGCCGGTGAACTGCCGTGACGCGGACGTGATCGGATTCCGCGGGGGAGCCGCACGCAGGGCCACGGTCGACGCCTCACCCCTGCCGGCGAGGCGGCCCTGCGTGTCGAACGCGCCCGCGCCGTCGCTCATTCCGACTCGGAACCGCCCGTAGTGGCCTCCGCCACGGCCGCCAACGCTGTCGCGGGGTCCTGGGCCGGGGCGCCCGCGGGCACCCAGCGTCCCCGTTCCTCGCGGTAGGGCCACCAACGGCCGTCGCGCCCGAGGCGCAGCTGGCTCCCGGTGCCGGTGACGGTCCAGCGGTCGCCCCGTGCGGTCAGTGGTGGTCGTTCGTCCTCGTCCCACGCCGCGTCGAGCACGGCACGCGCGCGTGCGAGCTCCTCGCCCTCGACCGTGCGCTCCTCCTCCAGCACGGACAACGCGGCCACCCCGCCGTACCGCCACGCGCGCACGGCTGACGCGAGGCCCTCCCTGTCCCGTCCCGACCCTGCGGCCAGCCGCTCGGCCACGGCCGGGCCGGGACCACCGAGAGCCAGCCGGACCGCGTCCTGTCCGACCGCCAACTCCTCCTCCGCGGCTCCCTGTTCGCCCAGCGCCTCGATCAGCAGACGTTGTGCCTCCGTCGCGGTCCGGGCGGCCAGGAACTCCAGGGCGGCCGGGTCGACGTCGGACGGGGGCGGTGTCTCGGTGTCCAGGGACGGCGGTATGCCCGGCCCGTCGAGCAGCTCCGGCGGTTCCGGGAGCGGCGGCAGGATGTCCCCGGCGGCGAAGGCCTCCGCCGCGTCCACACCCTCCCGAGCGTCAGCCGGCTCCACCGGCACGGGGGCGGCGGTGCGGGCCTGGAGGTCGTCCAGCAGGGTGCGTTCGGCGCGCCCCCGCATCAGGAGCAGGACGAACGGGTCCTGGTCCAGCAGCCGTGCCACCTGGTAGCAGAGCGCCGCCGTGTGCCCGCAGTGGTCCCAGGCGCCGCAGTCGCACCGCGGCTCCAGATCGCCCAGCCCCGGCAGGAGTTCGACGCCCGCCGCCGCCGCGTCCTCGACCAGGTGCGGCGGCATCTCGCGGTCCAGGAGCGCCGCGATGTGCCCGGCGCGCTCCACGGCCATCTCCAGGAAACGGTCCCACTGCTCGCCGGACAGCTGCTCCAGCAGCACGTCCGCCCGGTGCGGGGTGCGGTCCCGGTCCTGGACGACGGCCGTGATCCGCCCCGGTCGCACCGACACCGCGCCGACGGCCCCCGCGCGCGCGAGCCTGCGACCGGTCTTCACCTGCTGCGAGTCGAGCGCGGTGTCCTCCAACGCCTTCAACCAGGCCTGCCCCCACCAGGTCTGGGCGAAGCCGCGCCCCTGCGCGGGTGGGAACGCGGCGAACGTCCGCTCCGTTGTCTCCTCGTACGGGCCGGTCTCGTCGTACATGTTCATCGCGCGCCCCCTCGCAGCTCGACCAGGTCGGCCAGTTCCGCGTCCGTCAGCTCGGTGAGCGCGGCCTCGCCGGCGCCCAGCACCGCGTCGGCCAACTCCCGTTTGCGGCTGAGCATGTCGGCGATGCGGTCCTCGATCGTGCCCTCGGCGATCAACCGGTGCACCTGTACGGGCCGGTCCTGACCGATGCGGTACGCCCGGTCGGTGGCCTGCGCCTCGACGGCGGGGTTCCACCAGCGGTCGTAATGCACGACGTGCTCGGCCCGGGTCAGGTTCAGCCCGGTGCCTGCCGCCTTCAACGACAGCAGGAAGACCGGCACCTCACCGTCCTGGAAGCGCTGCACCATCGCCTCGCGCGCGGCGATCGGCGTACCGCCGTGCAGGAACTGCGAGGACACCCCGCGCGCGGTCAGGTGCCCCTCGATGAGGCGGGCCATCTGCACGTACTGGGTGAAGACCAGCACGCCCGCGCCCTCGGCCAGGATCGTGTCGAGCAGTTCGTCGAGGAGCTCCAGCTTTCCGGAACGTCCGGCGATCGTGGGCCGGTCCTCCTTGAGGAACTGCGCGGGGTGATTGCAGATCTGCTTCAGGCCGGTGAGCAGCTTCACGATCAGCCCACGACGCGCCATGGCGTCGGCGCCGGAGATCTCCGCGAGCGTCTCGCGCACCACCGCCTCGTACAGCCCCGCTTGTTCCGTGGTGAGCGAGACGGCACGGTCGGTCTCCGTCTTCGGCGGCAGCTCCGGGGCGATTCCCGGATCGGACTTGCGGCGACGCAGCAGGAAGGGCCGTACGAGCCGGGAGAGCCGTTCGGCGGCCGCCGGGTCCCGGCCGCCCTCGACGGGCTGCGCGTACCGGCTGCGGAAGGTGCCGAGACGCCCCAGCAGGCCCGGGGTCGTCCAGTCGAGAATGGCCCACAGCTCCGACAGGTTGTTCTCCACCGGGGTGCCGGTGAGCGCCACACGCGCGCGTGCGTCGAGGGAACGCAGTTGCCGTGCCGTCGCCGAGTACGGGTTCTTCACGTGCTGGGCCTCGTCCGCCACGACCATGCCCCACGACACCTCGGCCAGCCGGCCCGCGTCGAGCCGCATCGTGCCGTAGGTGGTGAGGACGAACTCCCCGTCGGCCAGGGCGTCCAGGTCGCGGCGGGGCCCGTGGAAACGGCGCACGGGCACACCGGGGGCGAACTTCTCGATCTCGCGCTGCCAGTTGCCCATCAGGGACGTCGGGCACACCACGAGCGTGGGGCCGGCGGCCGAGGGCTCCGTCTGCCGGTGCAGATGCAGGGCGATGAGGGTGACGGTCTTGCCGAGTCCCATGTCGTCGGCGAGGCAGCAACCCAGCCCCAGGGAGGTCATCCGGGCCAGCCAGTCGAGGCCGCGGCGCTGGTAGTCGCGCAGGGTCGCCGCGAGCCCCGCGGGCTGTCCGACGGGCTCCTGCGCCTCCGGGTCCGCGAGCCGCTCCCGCAGGCTCGCCAGCCACCCCGTGGGCTCCACGTCGACCCGGCGGCCGTCGACCTCCGTGGAACCGGTGAGAGCGGCGCCTAGCGCGTCGATCGGGGTGACCTTGCGGTCCTGCTGGGAGCGGGCCCGGTGCACTTCCCGGGGGTCGACGAGGACCCACTGGTCGCGCAGTCGTACGACGGGGCGGTTGGCCTCGGCGAGCCGGTCCAGTTCCGCGCGGGTGAGCCGCTGGTCGCCCAGCGCGAACGACCAGTTGAACGCCAGCAGCGCGTCGGCGGACAGGAACGACGGCCGGTCCGCCACGGTCCTTCCGCGGCCGGACTCCTCGTCCGGCGGGCCGACCACCGCGCGGGCCGTCAGCTTGCGGGCCAGCGCCTTGGGCCAGTGCACGTCGACCCCGACGGAGTCGAGGGCCCGGGCGCCGTCCGTCAGGAGGTCGGTGATCTCGTCGTCGGCGAGTACGACGGCGTCCGGCACGGTCGCCGACAGCAGGGGCGTCAGCGGGGGCCAGGCGCGTGCCGCGCGGCGCAGCGCGAGCAGGGCGTCCATCCGCGCGCGCGGGCCGAACGCCCGCTGGGCGCCGGTCCACACCGCGGACGCGTCCGCGACCAGGCCCGGCTCGCTCACGCTGTGCACCTGCGGTACGGCGCGGAAGGCAAGCCCCTCCTGGTCCTGCGCCGCCGTCTCGAGACCGGGCACCTCGATCCGCAGCGACAGCCGTACACCGGCGTCATGACCCGCGGCGACATCGGCGGCCCAGGCGCGGTACTCGGGCACATGCTGAGGTTCGCGTGCCGCGTAGGCGGGGCCGCCCGTCACGAGTGAGGCGGCGGGGGAGCGGGGCAGGGCGTCGGCCACCGCGTCCAGGAAGGCGCGCAGCAGCCGCTCGGGATCGGGCAGGCGCAAGGCCTCGTCCTCGCCCGACGGCTCGCGGTCGCCGAGAGGCGTGGCGTGCGCCTCGGGTGGCATCGCGGCGGCGAGTGCGCGCAGGCGCTCCACGTCCTCTGCGCGCAGCGGACCCGCCCGCCATGCGTCGTGGTCGCCCTCGGACAGGCCAGGCAACAGCAGACCGCGAGCCGCCAGTTGGAGGGCGTGCACGGCGGCCGTGCCCCAGAACACGGCCGCCCGGTGGCCGTCGGCCACGGCACGCGCACGCGTGAGGACGGGCAGCGCCGAAGGCACCGGTAGCAGCACCGCCGGTACGGTCACCGCCTCGACCCCCTCCTCGCCGGGCACGACGACGGTCAGGTCCGCCATGGTCCCCGACGCGACGCCGGGAGGGGCGTCGCCCTCGGGGTCCCAGAAGGCGACGCGACCGGTGCGGGCCGGGTCGCCGGGCACGAACACGGCACAGCAGCGGGCCAGTCGGGAGATCTCGGACGGTGTGGCCGCGGGGATCCTCGGCACAGGAATGCGACACTCCTCAAGTTTGACTACTCGATGCGCGGTGGCCGACAGTACAGGAGCGCCCGGAAGAACCCGAAGTGACCCGGCTGTGAGCCGGGTCACTTCGACGCGGGGATGGGTATCCCCGTCTCAGGGACGCGTAGGGGTCGCTCCTCAGGGATGTCTCAGGGTCGTGGCGCGGAACCGCGGGAGGCGCGGGCCCGTTGTCAGGACAGAGAGCGGCAGTGGCCGCGAAGGAGGCGACACATGTCGAAGAACGCGAAGATCGCCGTCGGTGGTGTGGCGGTCGGCATCATCCTGCTGTTCTGGCTGCCGTGGTGGGCCGCGCTCCTGATAGTCCTGGGAGTCCCGGCCGCCGCGTACCTCACGCTGGACCCCTCGCAGCGGCGCAGGCTGCGCCGTGTCACACGCAAGGAGCTCGGTCGCTGAGACCCGTGGGTCACCGGGCCGCCGCGGTCCGGGACTCGCGGGCTAGCGGGCCGCGGCGGCCCGGTGCGGCGCCCGGTCGTCCAGGGCGCAGGAGTCGACCACGTCGCCGCTCGCGGGCCGGTCGATGACCTGGTCCGCGGGCGGCGGGGTGCCTCGCTCCACCCAGGCCACCAGCGCGTCGAAGGCCGTCCGGTAGCAGGGCAGGATCGGACGCAGCCGGTCCGGATAGGTGTCGTACAGCCCGTCGACGTGCGTGCCGCCTTGGACGGTGTAGTACCGGTGCAGGCGGCCCCGTCCCCTCGCGTCGATCATGCGGTCGTACACATCCGAGTCCGCCGCCTTGGGCAGCAGCGCGTCCAGATCGCCGTGCAGCGTGATCAGCGGGCGTCCGATGCGCCCGGTCAGCGCGACCTCGGCCACGGCGCGGCGGACCGACGCGGGACGTGACGCGTAGTCGTAGGCCGCGTCGGTGGCGCAGGGCGCCAGGATCTGCTCCGTGGTGGTCCCGGCCGTCGGGCCAGGGCACTCGGGGTCGTAGGCCGGGTCGAACTCGGCGCGGTAGATCTTCTGCGTGATGCCCCAGTAGGCCTTCTCGTGGTACGGCCACAGGAACTCGGAGCCACGCGCGAAGCCCGCCGCGTACATGTCCTCGTCCGTCGCCGCGCCGGTCATCCGGGCCACGGCCGTGGGCAGCGAGGTGAGCAGGCTGGGACCGTCCTGTGTCCACAGGGCGCCTTCCCAGTCGACCCCGCCGTCGTACAGCTCCGGATGGTTCTCCAGTTGCCAGCGCGTCAGATAACCGCCGTTGGAGATCCCGGTCATGTACGTCCGCCGCGGCGCCTGCCCGTAGCGCTGGGCGACGACGCGTTCGGCCGCGCGCGTGAGCTGAGTGGTGCGCGCGTTCCACTCGGCGACCGCGTCACCGGGGCGGGTGCCGTCGCGGTAGAAATCGGCACCGTTGTTGCCCTTGTCGGTCGCGGCATACGCGTAGCCCTGGGCGAGTACCCGGTCGGAGATCGCCTTGTCCGTCGCGTACTGTCTGCGCGTCCCCGGGGCGCCCGTGACGACCAGCCCGCCGTTCCAGTGGTCCGGCAGCCGGATCACGAACTGGGCGTCGTGCTGCCAGCCGTGGGTGGCGTTGGAGTGCGAGGAGTCCGGGAAGTAGCCGTCGATCTGCATCCCGGGCACCCCGGACGGCGTTCGTGTCGCCCGGGCCGTGAGGCCTGCCTGGTCGGCCAGGTCGGTGTACGGAGTGCCGGCCAGGCCGGTCGTGGTCAGGTCCGCGAGGCAGGCGCGCTGCTGGAAGGCGGCACCCGGCACGCGGGTCCCCTCATGGCGCGCGCAGTCATCGGCGGTGACGTCCGTGGCCGCGGCGGGACCCGGCAGGGCAAGGGCTGTGGTCAGAGCCGTCGTCACCAAGGCGGTGGTGATGAGGGGAGCACCTCGGGACACACGCATGAGCGGCCTCCAGGACGGGACGGGGAGTCGAGAGCTGCCCCATGGTGCGAGTGCGCCGCCGCGTCATCCATGGGTTGGGGCCACATGGAACGACGCAGCGGCATGGGTGTCCCGCGGTCAGTCGCTGTTCAGTTGATCAACCGCTCCGCGCTCGACGTACGGAACGTCGGGAGGCAGGCCCGGTGAGTGCTGCCGCCCCCGCTCAGAGCGGCCGTACGGCCATCTTGTCGAGTGCCTCCAGCAGCCCCGGCAGTTCCGGGCCGCGGCCGACCGGGAGGACCTCGCCGGGTTCGTCGTCCAGCAGGACGAAGGCGATGTCGTCGGTCCTGGCCACCAGCGACCAGCCGGGACCGTCCGCGCGCAGCGTGCGGGCGTCCCCGGGCGCGAACGACGACCGGACCCGGCCCAGCGGCGGCGGTGTGTCCACGTACCCGCGGGCCTCCGCGAGCACGCGCCGGATGCCCTGGTGGCCACCGTTGCCCTCGGCCTTCCCGGCCGGTTCGGTGCCCTCCTCGGTCTCCGCCGTCTCCTCCGCCTTTTCGGCGTCCTCGGCCGCCCCCGGCAGAGGGAACTCGGAGTCGTCGATCTGCTCCCGCCACAGCGACCACTGCACGGCGATCTCGTCCGCGCCCAGGCGCCGCTGAGCCGGCCCCCACGTGGAGGCGTCCGGCGGCGTCAGCGGCGGACGGTCGGCGACCTCCGGGCCGGGATCGTGCGGCGCCGGCACACCCGGCGCCGCGACGGCCACGGCGAGCGGCCAGCCCGGCAGGGCGGCGACGACCGTGCGCTCCTCGGGAGACAGGTCGTACTCCATGCCGCAGTCCCACGACGCGATGGCCACGGCGACCAGTGAGACGTCGTCGATGACGACCGTCCAACGGGAGCCGTCGCCGTCCTGGCCGAGCACCAGGCCGTATCCGTCGGCGAGCGGCGCGAGACCGAGCGCCGCACAGGCCTCCGGATAGTCGTCGCCCAGCACGCTCGGAAACTTCGCCGGCGTCAGCAGCACCGCCGTGAGCACATAGAGCGCATCGTCCGCGGCGGCGACGGCGTCCTCGTCCGTCCCGGCCATCCCAGCCTCCCCATCGGTTCGTCCAACGGCGCGCACCCTAGTGCGAGCGGAAGCAGCTTGTCACGACTCCCATGCACCCCGGAGCTGCAGTTTTCCGACCGGACGGGGCGAATCGACCTCGGATGCCCCGTCCTTCAGGCCGCCGGAAGCCCCAGCAGGGCACGCGCCACGGTCTGCGGCGACTCGTCGCGCTCCCGCGCCAGCGCGATGACGGCCCGGCAGGCCAGCTCGCTCACCCCGAACGACAGGGCTTCCGGTGAGACCCAGCCCGCGGCCTCGTCGATCTGGTCCTGATCGTCCTCCGCACAGGCCGACACATAGACGGCCGCTGCCTCGAACAGATTGTGGCCGCGCCTGTCCCGGTCATGGTCGTTCTCGGAGCGCGCGGTGCTGACGAGCCCGGCGAACGACTTGCGCATCCTGCCCCACATGCTGACCACCTTCCCCCTGCGTGGTTGCCGCCTCGACCGATCGTTCATCTTCTGCTGCCCAACGTAGAGTTGGAGCTTCGACGGCAGAAGGGGGACGCTGCGGTGAAGCGGTTCGAGCGGCTCGAGCGGATACGGCGGATGGACCCGCACGAGGACGCCTCGGAGATCTACCGGCTGATGACCGCGTACGAGTTCCCCTGGGACTTCACCCGATCCCTGGAACTGGCCCTCTACCGCACCTACGCCGTCCCGAGCATCGGGCGGCTGCTCGCCGAGACGGCGGAGCTCACGGACCGGTCGCAGAAACGGTACGACGACACCTCGCTGCTCCTGGACGCCGTCGTCGAGCACGGCTTCGGCAGCGAAGAGGGCCGTACGGCGATCCGCCGCATCAACCAGATGCACCGCAGCTACGACATCACCAACGACGACATGCGCTACGTCCTGTGCACGTTCGTCGTGATGCCCAGACGGTGGATCGACGCCTACGCATGGCGTCGACTGTCACGTCACGAGATCGTCGCCTCGGTCGTCCACTACCGCACTCTGGGGCGGCACATGGGCATCACGGACATCCCCGAGACCTACGAGGAGTTCGAGGCCTGCCTCGACGCCTACGAGGAGGCCCACTTCGGTTGGGACGAGGGCGCGCGGCGCGTCTCGGACGCGACGATCGACCTGATGGCGTCCTGGTACCCGAGCCCGCTGGCACCCCTGCTGAAGGCCTCGACGCGCGCGCTCCTCGACGAGTCGCTGCTGCGCGCCTTCCGCTACCCGGCACCGGGCGCGGCGACCCGCACCCTCGTGCGAGGGGCGGTGCGGCTGCGCGGCCGTGCGGTCCGGTTGCTTCCACCGCGCCGCGCACCGCACTTCGCCCGGCAGAACTGGGAGATCAAGGGCTACCCGGACGGCTACCGGCTGGCGGACCTGGGCACCCGTCCCACCCCGGGCGCAGGTGGGTGCCCCGTACGACACCTGGACAGATCGGCCGCGGACGGATCAGCCGTCGAGTGAGGCCAGGGTCTCCCCGCAGTCAGGTGAGTTCGGCGCGGGAGGCGGCGCGCGCGATGGCGGCGCCGGGCGGGCGTGGGAGTGGTCAGTCCTCGCGTACGGCCAGTGCCAGGAACCGGGCGTCCTCGTCGGTGTACGACGTCATGCGCCACCCGGAACCGGCCAGCAGGGGCCGGAGGTTGGGCTCCGCGCGCAGGTCGTCCGGAGTGATCTGCCGGCCCTGCCGGGCCGCGAGCGCCGCCCTGCCGATCGGGTGGAACAGCGCCAGGACGCCGCCCGGCCGCACCACGCGCGCCAACTCCCGCAGATTCACCGCCGGATCGGGCAGGTGGGAGATCAACCCCGCCCCGAACACCGCGTCCAGGGCCCCGGAGCGCACCGGCAGCGCGGCCACGTCGGCCAGGAGCAGCTGCCCGTCCCGGTCCCGTCCCGCCCGCACGGCGGCCTGGAGCATGGCCGGGGTGAGATCGGCCCCGAGAACCGCTCCCGAGGGCCCCACGGCCGCACGCAGGGGCGTCAGGGCGCGTCCGGTACCGCAGCCGGCGTCGAGCACGCGGTCGCCCGCGCGCAGCCCGAGCTCGGTGACCGCGGCCGCGTAGGCGGGGCCGTCGTCGGGGAACCGGGTGTCCCAGTCGGCCGCCCGGGCACCGAAGAACTCCTGGACATGTGTGTGGTCGTCGCTCATGTTCCGCATGATCTCTCACCGACAAGGGTGACGCTTCTGCGTGCACGTTCGAGCGGGACGCGATCGTTCAGGTACTTCGCTGCGTCATATTCCAACACCTTTCGAAATGCGCCCCCTTTGTGCTCCCATGCCCCGACTAGCGTCCCGGGGCCATGGGACACCTGGACCACGCAGCCCTCGGCTGGCTGACCCCCGTGCTGTCGTACGTGATGGCCTGTATCGGCGCCGCACTCGGCCTGCGCTGCACCATGCGCGCGCTCGGCGCCACCGGACGCTCGCGCCGCAACTGGCTCATCACCGCCGCCTCGGCGCTCGGTACCGGAATCTGGACCATGCACTTCGTGGCCATGCTCGGCTTCAGCGTCAGCGGCACCGACATCCGCTACGACGTGCCGCTCACCATCGTGAGCCTGCTCGTCGCCATGATCGTCGTCTGTGCCGGCGTCTTCGCCGTCGGCTACAGCCGCGACCGGGGCCGCGCGCTCCTCCTCGGCGGGCTCACCACCGGACTCGGCGTCGCCAGCATGCACTACCTGGGCATGGCCGCCGTACGTCTGCACGGGCAGGTGCGCTACGACCCGATGCTCGTCGGGCTCTCCGTGCTCATCGCCGTCGTGGCCGCGACAGCCGCGCTGTGGGCGGCGCTCAACATCAAGTCGCCCGTCGCCGTCACCATCGCCTCCCTGATCATGGGAGCCGCGGTGAGCAGCATGCACTACACCGGCATGTTCGCGGTGAGCGTGCGCGTCACGCCGTCCGCCGCCGCACTGTCCGGGGCCACGGCGATGCAGTTCATCTTCCCGCTCGCCGTGGGCCTCGGGTCCTATCTGTTCCTGACCTCGGCCTTCGTCGCGCTGTCGCCCTCCACGGGCGAGCGCGAGGCATCCGCCTCGGCCCAGCGGGCGGTCGAGCGCGCCGCCCACTGAGGGCGCCCCTTTGGGCAAGCCGAACCACTCTCCGAGGCAGGAGGCCATGCGAACTCCCCGTAGGACCCCCACGACCGACTCCGAGACACCGTCCGCCGCCCCGACCCGAGGCCGCCGCGCCCACGCCGGGCCGCCGGCGGACGAGGGCCAGGACGAGTCGGCGGGCGCCGTCCCCGACGACCCGCCCACGCGCGCGGGAGGCTGGCGGATACGTCCGCGCACCGTACGCGCCAAGATCGTCTGCCTGTTGATGGTGCCGGTCGTCTCCCTGCTGGCCCTGTGGGCGTACGCCACCGTCAGCACCGCCCAGGACGTCTCCCGGCTGCGGCAGTTGCAGCGCGTCGACTCCGAGATCCGTACACCCGTCGCGGCGGCCGTCGCCGCCCTCCAGGCCGAGCGCGCGGCCGCGGTCGGCTACGCCACCGAGCCGACCGTCAACCGCGGCAGCGACGTCAGGACCCTCGCGGAACGCACCGACAAGGCCGTGGCCGAGCTGCGGCTCGGCGAGGGCAACACCGTCGCCGACGGCGAAGAGCTGCCCGCCGGAGTGGCTCAGCGCCTCGAGACCTTCGTCAGCGGCGCCGAGGATCTGCGCTCGCTCAGGACCGCGGTCCTCGACCGCCGGGCCGGCTGGGACGAGACGTACGGCCGGTACACACGCGCCATCACGAAGGCCTTCGCCGTCGGCGGCGCCCTCACCGGCATCCAGGACGCCCAACTCGGCTCCGACGCACGCGTGCTGCTGGAGTTCTCCCGCGCGGGCGAGGCCCTCGCCCAGGAGGACGTGGTGCTCTCCAGCGCCCGCCTCGCCGGACGTCTGGACGGACAGCGGCTGCGACTGTTCACCGGCGCCGTCGACACCCGCCGCGCGCTCACCGAGTCCGCCGTCGCCGATCTGCGCGGCTCCGAGCGCGCCGCCTGGCAGGACCTCGCCCACGGCGGCGACTACGGCGCCGTCGCCGCCGTCGAGGACAGGGTCCTCGCGAGCCGCGCCGGCACCTCGGCGATCGCCTCCGCGCCCGAGGCCATCTGGACCAAGGCACACGTGCGCGTGCAGGGCGGGATGCGGACCATCGAGGCGGACGCGGGACGCGGGGTCGCGCACCGGGCCGACCCGTTCACCCGCGGGCTGCTCACCCCGGCCGGCGCCGCCGTGCTGTTCGGCCTCGCCGCCGTCGCCGCCTCCCTGGTCATCTCCGTCCGCATCGGACGCGGACTCGTCGTCGAGCTGGTGAGCCTGCGCAACAGCGCCCTGGAGATCGCCCGGCGCAAACTCCCCGAGGCCATGCGGAAACTGCGCGCCGGTGAGGAGATCGACGTCCGGGCGGAGGCGCCTTCGGGGCCACCCGCCGAGGACGAGACGGGCCAGGTCGCCGAGGCCCTCGGCACCGTGCACCGCGCCGCGCTGCGAGCCGCCGTGGAGCGCGCCGAACTCGCCAGCGGAATCTCCGGGGTGTTCGTCAACCTCGCCCGGCGCAGCCAGGTGCTGGTCCACCGTCAACTCAGCCTCCTGGACAGCATGGAACGCCGCTCCGAGGACCCCGGCGAGCTGAGCGACCTCTTCCGCCTCGACCACCTCACCACCCGCATGCGGCGTCATGCCGAGAGCCTGATCATCCTCTCCGGGGCCGCGCCCGGCCGCGCCTGGCGCATGCCCGTCTCCCTGACCAACGTCGTCCGCGCGGCCGTCTCGGAGGTCGAGGACTACGCGCGCGTGGAGGTACGGCAGCTTCCCGAGGCCTCCGTCGTGGGCGGTGCCGTCGCCGACCTCACCCACCTCCTCGCGGAGATCGTCGAGAACGCCGCACAGTTCTCACCCCCGCACACGCGCGTACGCGTCACCGGCGAACCCGTCGGCAACGGCTACGCGATCGAGGTCGAGGACCGCGGACTCGGCATGGGCAAGGAGACTCTCACCGAGGCCAACCGCCGCATCGAGCAGTCCGAGGCGCTCGACCTCTTCGACAGCGACCGGCTCGGCCTGTTCGTGGTCAGCAGGCTCGCGGCCCGCCACGGCATCAAGGTGCATCTGCGCACCTCGCCCTACGGCGGCACCACCGCGGTGGTCCTGCTGCCCACCGCTCTGCTGCACAGCGGCGCGGAGGAACGTTCCCCTCGCCGGACCGCCGATCCCGAACGCGAGTACGCGCGCGTGCCCGGCGCCGTCCGCCTCCAGGAGTCCGTCCACGCGTCGGCCGACCGCCCCGCCCTGGTGGCGCCCGCGCCGGCCGTGGCGGAGAGCACCGCGACGGCGAGGGCGGAGGCGGCGAGCGACACCCCGCCCCCCGGCGTCGCCACCCTCCGTCTGCACCGCCCCCCGGAGGACACCCCGGCTCCGGAGGCGGACACCTCGGACGACCTCCCGCGCCGGGTCCGGCAGGCGAACCTGGCCCCTCAACTACGTGCGCCGCGCACCGAGGAATCCGAGCCGCAACCCGGCCCCCGGGGCGAGGACCGGCGCACCCCCGAGCTCGTACGGGACCGTATGGCGGCCTACCGCGACGGCTGGGCGCGCGGCGGCGGCCGACAGCCCGGCCGCGGCGCCGCCCCGGAGCCCCGCGCGGCAAGAGACAGCAGCGAAGGAGACCCCACATGATCCAGGACCCGGGCATGAGGGCCGCACAGCGGTCCGGCGAACTCGACTGGCTGCTGGACGACCTGGTGCTGCGCGTCAGCGAGGTACGGCACGCCGTGGTGCTGTCCAACGACGGTCTCGCCGTCGGCTCGTCGACCGACCTGCGCCGCGAGGACGCGGAACACCTCGCCGCGGTCGCCTCCGGCTTCCACAGTCTGGCCAAGGGCGCCGGGCGCCACTTCGGCGCGGGCGGGGTCCGGCAGACGATGGTCGAGATGGACGACGGCTTCCTGTTCGTGGCCGCCGCGGGCGACGGCTCCTGTCTCGCCCTCCTCACCGCGGTCACCGCCGACATCGGGCTCGTGGCCTACGAGATGGCCCGGCTGGTCAAGCGCGTGGGTGAGCACCTGTACACCGCGCCGCGGGTGGCCGCGAGGCCACCGGCCGGATGAGACGAGAAGGCGGTCCGCTCATGACGGAGGACATGACGGGCGCCCCGCGCGAGCAGGGCAGCCAGTGGTACGACGGCGAGGCCGGGCCCCTCGTGCGCCCGTACGCCATGACGGGCGGCCGGACCAAGCCCGGCCCCACCGGGGTGCGTTTCGACCTCATCGCCCTCGTCACCCTGGACACGGCGGCGCCCGCACCCGACGAGGACACCTCGCTGGGGCCGGAGCACCGGGCACTGATCGAACTGTGCCGCCTCGAGACCCAGTCGGTCGCCGAACTCGCCGCCGACGCGGATCTGCCCTTGGGTGTGGTGCGCGTGCTGCTCGGCGACCTTCTGGAACTCGGCTGTGTCACCGTCAGCCGTCCCGTGCCGCCCGCACAGCTTCCTGACGAACGGATTCTGCGCGAGGTGATCGAGGGACTGCGAGCTCTGTAGATGAAACTTCGAAAGCTCATGCGCACGACTCGGTCATATCGGTCAAATAGCGATCCAACCCCCCGAAGGGGTACCGCAGTTGTCATCATGCTGACTTCACGCACCTGCACCGCCGACCGTTGCCGGCACTCCCGAGAGAAGTGATCGATGGTCTCCGAGCACTCCGATGCCCAGGGCGGCGAGCCGACCGCGCTGGCGTTGAAGATACTGGTCGCCGGCGGGTTCGGCGTGGGCAAGACCACCCTGGTGGGCGCGGTCAGCGAGATCAGGCCGCTGCGGACCGAGGAACTGCTCAGCGAGGCAGGTCAGTTGGTGGACGACACCGACGGTGTGGACCAGAAGGTCACGACGACGGTCGCCATGGACTTCGGCCGCATCACCATCCGCTCCGGTCTCTCCCTCTATCTCTTCGGCACCCCCGGGCAGGACCGTTTCTGGTTCCTGTGGGACGAACTGTCGCAGGGCGCACTCGGCGCCGTCGTCCTCGCGGACACCCGGCGCCTTGAGGACTGCTTCCCCGCGGTCGACTACTTCGAGCACCGGCACATCCCGTTCGTGGTGGCCGTCAACTGCTTCTCGGGCGCCCGCACCTACGGCGCCCAGGACGTCTCGCGCGCCCTCGACCTGGACCGCGGGACGCCGGTGGTGCTGTGCGACGCCCGGGACCGTGACTCGGGGAAGGAGGTGCTGATCCGGCTCGTCGAGTACGCCGGGCGGATGCACACCGCCCGGCTCCTCGACTCGGTGAGCTGAACGCGGTCAAGTGACCGAAGGCCGCCGTTCCTTACCTGTGCCTTGCCCTGTCCTCCTTGCCCCCGGCACCGGTCGTCCGGAAGGGTGGCGAGAAGCTTCTCCGGCCAGGGGGAGACGTCACACGGGGAGACGGAAAACATGGCGCAGAACCAGGGACTCGGCTGGCTGCTGGACGATCTGACCGAGCGCGTCGACCATGTCCGGCACGCGTTGGTGCTGTCCAACGACGGCCTGGTCGCGGGGGCCAGTACGGGCCTGCGACGCGAGGACGCCGAGCACCTCGCGGCCGTCGCCTCCGGACTGCACAGCCTGGCCAAGGGTTCCGGCCGGCACTTCGGCGCGGGCAGAGTCCGTCAGACGATGGTCGAGTTCGACGACGCGGTGCTGTTCGTCACCGCCGCGGGCACCGGCAGCTGCCTGTGCGTCCTCAGCGGTGCGCAGGCCGACATCGGCCAGATCGCCTACGAGATGACCCTGCTCGTCAACCGGGTCGGCGAGCACCTCGGCGTGGATGTCCGCCAGCCCGAGCGCAGCCCGGCTGGAGACCTCTGACCTGCTGCTTTGTCGTACCCCGTGGAGTTATCCACAGGCTCGCACCGAGATTCGCCGGACCGGATACGGTTTTTGTCACGGCGATCGCACACAGCGTGAGCATCGACTCCACGGGGGAGTACGACCATGGCAGGCAACACCCTCACCAGGCCCCAGCAGCTCCCGTTCACTCCGGGGCGCGCGGCCCGCGAACTGGGCCTCAAGCGGAACGAGTTCGACCTGGCGGTCCATCTCGGCCATATCCGGACCGTCCCCGACGACGGCGGAGGGGGGCGTAGGATCGCCCGCTCCGAGACCGACCGGGTGCGTGCCGCGGACGGCTTCCCCGAAGCGCTCCTCAAACGCGTGCGGGTCGTCGGCACCACCGAGGGCGCGGAGGTCATGGACCTCCCCGTCGGCCGGTTCACCCGACTCGCGCGCCTCGGCGTGGTGGCACCGGTGCGCTTCTACCTGAACAGGTATCGGGCCGTCGTCTGGCTCTATCTAGCCGAGGAACTCGAACAGTTCGCCGCCGACGAGCAGAACTCCGCGCTCCTGCACGCCCGCCGCATGCCCGAAGGAATGCGGGCGCTGCTGGACGAGGGCGTGGACCTGCGTCCGCGCAACTGGCGTGCCCGGCACCGGGAGTTCCTGCTGCGGTCGGCCGACGGACCGTGGGAGAGCGCCGGAGCCCTCGCCGCCTTCCTCGACCCCGTCGAGATCGCGGAGCTCGTCCGCGACCCGTACGAGCGCTCCTACCTGAACCGCTTCCGGCCGATGCCGCCGCACCAGGGCACACCGGGCACGCCCGCGGCGCTGCTCACGGAGCGGATCATGACAGCCGACGACCCCGACGAGATCAGCCGGTTGCGGCGGGAACTCACCCGGGCCCTGGAGGACGCCCGGATGTTCCGGCCCGCGCCTCGCCCCGCGGGGGAGCAGCGGCCGACCGTGCCGCTGTCACCGCCCCCGCCCGACGAGCCCGCGCCCCAGGAGGCACCCCGACGCATCCTGGGCTGGCTGCGCCGCAGAAGCGCGTGACACGCGCGAACCGCGGAACCGCAAGTGCACCGGCTCTACAGCGCCCGGAACAGCCCTTCCTGGACAACGGACACCAGCAGGTGCCCCTCCCGGTCGTAGATCCGCCCACGGGCCAGACCTCGCCCGCCGGTCGCGATCGGGGACTCCTGGTCGTACAGGAACCACTCGTCCGCGCGGAACGGCCGGTGGAACCACATGGCGTGATCCAACGAGGCGATGTCGAAGCTGCGCGGACCCCACAGGGGTTCGACCGGGATGCGTACGGCGTCCAGGAGCGTCATGTCGCTGGCGTACGTCAAAGCGCAGGTGTGCACGACGGGGTCGTCCCCGAGCGGACCGACCGCGCGCATCCACACCGCACTGCGCGGCTCGGCGTCCTTGACCTCCTCGGGCGTCCAGCGCAGTCGGTCCACATAGCGGATGTCGAAGGGCTGACGGCGCGCCATCCGCTCCAACTGCTCCGGCAGTGCCCCCAGATGCTCACGGATCTCCTCCGTGACCGTCGGCAGGGACTCGGGATCCGGCACCTCGCGCGCCGGCGGCAGTTGGTGGTCGAACGACCCTTGCTCAGGCTGGTGAAAGGAGGCGGTGAGATTGAAGATCGTGCGGCCCTGCTGCACGGCGGTGACCCGGCGGGTGGTGAACGACCGGCCGTCCCGCACCCGCTCGACCTGGTACACGATCGGCACGCCCGGCCGGCCGGGACGCAGGAAGTACGCGTGCAGCGAGTGCACCGGCCGGTCGCCCTCGGTGGTGCGGGCGGCGGCGACCAGCGCCTGTCCCGCGACCTGCCCGCCGAAGACCCGTTGCAGGGACTCGTGCGGGCTGCGGCCGCGGAAGATGTTGACCTCGATCTGCTCCAGGTCGAGGAGGTCGACCAGGCGCTCGGCCGGGTTCGTCGTCATGAGTGCGTTTCTCCTGTGCTCACAGCTGGCCGACGGCGGTGACACGGACGACCGCGCGGCCCTCGGCGTCGGAGGCCGTCAGGTCGACCTCCGCGCTGATGCCCCAGTCGTGGTCGTCGTTCGGGTCGTCGAAGATCTGCCGGACGCGCCACAGACGGTTCTCCGGTTCCTCCTCGATGATGAGCAGCTTGGGGCCGCGGGCGTCGGGGCCGGTGCCGAGGTCGTCGTACTCGTCCCAGTACTTGTCCATGGCCTCGCCCCACGCGTCGGCGTCCCAGCCGGCCTCGCCGTCCATCTCGCCGAGCTCCTCGACCTGGTCCAGGGCGGCGAGCTCGACGCGGCGGAACATGGCGTTGCGGACCAGGACCCGGAAGGCACGCGCGTTGGTGGTGACCGGCTTGACCTCGTCGGCCCGCTCCTGGGCCTCCTCGGCGGTCATCTCCTCCGGGTTGGCGAGCTGCTCCCACTCGTCGAGCAGACTGGAGTCGACCTGGCGGACCATCTCGCCGAGCCACTCGATCAGGTCCTGGAGGTCCTCCGACTTGAGGTCGTCCGGGATGTTGTGGTCGAGCGTCTTGAAGGCACTGGCGAGGTAGCGCAGCACGATGCCCTCGGTCCGGGCGAGCTCGTAGTACGACACCAACTCCGTGAAGGACATCGCCCGTTCGTACATGTCACGGATGACGGACTTCGGGGAGAGCGGATGGTCGCCGACCCAGGGGTGGCTCTTGCGGTAGGTGTCGTACGCGTGGAAGAGCAGCTCCTCCAGCGGCTTCGGGTAGGAGATGTCCTGGAGGCGCTCCATGCGCTCCTCGTACTCGATGCCGTCGGCCTTCATCGCGGCGACGGCCTCGCCCTTCGCCTTGTTCAGCTGGGCGACGAGGATCTGGCGCGGGTCGTCCAGCGTGGACTCGACCACGGAGACCATGTCCAGGGCGTAGGACGGCGATTCGGGGTCGAGGAGTTCGAACGCGGCGAGCGCGAAGGTGGACAGCGGCTGGTTCAGCGCGAAGTCCTGCTGGAGATCGACCGTGAGGCGGACGATACGACCGCTGGCGTCCGGCTCGTCGAGCTTCTCGACGATGCCGCCGTCCAGCAGGGAGCGGTAGATGGCGATCGCCCGGCGGATGTGCTTGAGCTGCTGCTTGCGCGGCTCGTGGTTGTCCTCCAGCAGATGCCGCATCGCGTCGAAGGCGTTGCCCGGACGGGCGATCACCGACAGCAGCATCGTGTGCGTGACCCGGAAGCGGGACGTCAGCGGCTCCGGGTCGGAGGCGATGAGCTTGTCGAAGGTGTTCTCCGTCCAGGCGACGAAACCCTCCGGCGCCTTCTTGCGGACCACCTTGCGGCGCTTCTTCGGGTCGTCGCCCGCCTTGGCGAGCGCCTTCTCGTTCTCGACGACATGCTCGGGCGCCTGCGCGACGACGAAGCCCGCCGTGTCGAACCCGGCCCGCCCGGCGCGGCCGGCGATCTGATGGAACTCACGGTTGCGCAGGGTGCGGACCCGGTTGCCGTCGTACTTGGTCAGAGCCGTGAACAGCACCGTGCGGATGGGGACGTTGACACCCACACCGAGCGTGTCGGTACCGCAGATGACCTTCAGCAGACCGGCCTGCGCGAGCTTCTCCACCAGACGCCGGTACTTGGGCAGCATGCCGGCGTGATGGACCCCGATGCCGTGCCGTACGTAACGGGAGAGGTTGCGGCCGAACTTGGTGGTGAAGCGGAAGTTGCCGATGAGGTCGGCGATCTGCTCCTTCTCCTCCTTCGAGCACATGTTGATGCTCATCAGCGCCTGCGCCCGCTCCACGGCCTGCGCCTGCGTGAAGTGCACGATGTAGACCGGCGCCTGCCTGGTCTGGAGGAGCTCGGTGAGCGTCTCGGTGAGCGGGGTGAACCTGTACTCGTAGGAGAGCGGTACCGGACGGGTCGCCGAGCGGACCACCGACGTCGGACGCCCGGTGCGCCGGGTGAGGTCCTGCTCGAACATCGAGACGTCGCCGAGCGTGGCCGACATCAGGATGAACTGCGCCTGCGGCAGCTCCAGGATCGGGATCTGCCAGGCCCAGCCGCGGTCGCCCTCCGCGTAGAAGTGGAACTCGTCCATGACCACCTGGCCGACGTCCGCCTGCTTGCCGTCGCGCAGCGCGATCGACGCGAGCACCTCGGCGGTGCAGCAGATGACGGGGGCGTCGGCGTTGACGGAGGCGTCGCCGGTGAGCATGCCGACGTTCTCGGTGCCGAAGATCTTGCACAGCTCGAAGAACTTCTCCGAGACCAGCGCCTTGATCGGAGCCGTGTAGAAGGTGACCTCGTCCCGGGCGAGTGCGGCGAAGTGCGCGGCCGCCGCGATCATGCTCTTGCCGGAGCCGGTGGGCGTCGACACGATCACGTTCGCCCCGGAGACCACCTCGATCAGCGCCTCCTCCTGATGGGGGTAGAGCGTGAGCCCGCGCTCCTCGGCCCACGACTCGAAGGCTTCGTAGAGAGCGTCGGGGTCTGCGGTCTGCGGCAGTCGATCGATGAGGGTCACCCACCCATCTTGCCTGCCCTTGCCCACTACAGGGGAATCGGATGCGGGTACGAAGATCACGAGCAGTACGCTGTGTCGCCGACGAGGCGTCAGGGCATCCGGTCAACTGCGCAGCGGTACACGAGGAATGGGGCGGGCAACGCCGATGATGGGACCAGCACACTCACTGTCGGGGGCCGCGGCCTGGCTCGGGGTCGGAGCGGCGGCCGCCGCGGCGGGGCACGCGATGCCCTGGCCGGTCCTGCTGGCCGGAGCGCTGATCTGCGCGGGAGCCGCGCTCGCTCCCGACCTCGACCACAAGGCGGCCACCATCTCGCGCGCGTTCGGGCCCATCTCACGAGGGCTCTGCGAGATCGTCGACAAGCTCTCCTACGCCGTCTACAAGGCCACCAAGAAGCAGGGCGACCCGCGTCGCTCCGGCGGGCACCGCACCCTGACCCACACCTGGCTGTGGGCCGTCCTGATCGGCGCGGGCGCCTCGGTCGCGGCGATCACCGGTGGCCGTTGGGCCGTCCTCGCGATCCTCTTCGTGCACATGGTGCTCGCCATCGAGGGCCTGCTGTGGCGGGCGACCCGCGGCTCCAGCGCCGACGTCCTGGTCTGGCTGCTGGCCGCGACCAGCGCGTGGATCATCGCCGGGGTCCTGGACAAGCCCGGCAACGGCTCGGACTGGCTCTTCACGGACCCGGGGCAGGAGTACCTGTGGCTGGGCCTGCCGATCGTGCTCGGCGCGCTGGTCCACGACATCGGGGACGCCCTGACGGTGTCGGGCTGCCCGATCCTGTGGCCGATCCCGGTGGGCCGCAAGCGCTGGTACCCGATCGGGCCGCCCAAGGCCATGCGGTTCCGGGCCGGCAGCTGGGTCGAGCTGAAGGTGCTGATGCCGGCGTTCATGCTGCTCGGCGGGGTGGGCTGCGCGGCGGCGCTGAACTTCATCTGAGGGCGGGGCCGCGTCGGCGGCCCCGGTGCTCAGCGTTCGGAGGCCGCCTCGGCGCCGCCTCCGTAGCGCCGCTCGAAGCGGGCTACCCGCCCTTCCGTGTCCACGGTCCGGGCCTGGCCGGTGTAGAACGGGTGGCTCTCGGAGGAGATCTCCACGTCCACCACGGGGTAGGTCTCGCCGTCGTCCCACTCGATGGTGCGGTCACTTGTGGCGGTGGACCGGGTCAGGAAGGCGTATCCGGCGGCCCGGTCGCGGAAGACGACCGAGTGGTAGTCGGGGTGCTTGTCCTGCTGCATGTGCGCTCCTCGGGGTCAGCCGGACAGGGCGTCCTCGTCGACGATGTGCATCGCGGCCTCCTCGGCGGAGGCGGCGGCGCCGTCGATGCCCACGTCCGTGGCGATCAGGGCGCTCTCCTCGTCCTCGTGGGCACCTTCGTCGGGTGCGACGAGACGGCCGGAGCGACGGGCGCCGACCTCGTTGTCCAGGAGTTCGCCGTCGGTGCCGTCACAGTCGCCGATGCCGTCGTCGTCGGGGGTGGCGAGATCGGGCAGTTCCTCGGCGAGCCGCTGGTCCAGACTCTCGCGCTCGGCCGCCGTCACACCGGTGTGCTCCACGGCCCATGGTCGGTCCGGAGGGGACCAGCCCCGGTCGAGAGGGTCGTCGACACCGTCGTTCTCCAGGGTGTCCTCCGCGTCGAGCAGCCCGGAGTCGTCCTGGATCTCGGATCCGTCAGGCTGGTAGACGTCGTCTCCCCATCCGTCGGCGCTGTTCACGGGTACCTCCAGGTGGTGGGGACGGGGCGCTCCCCGAGCCGGTGCCGTTATCCAGCCTTCCACCCCTTTTCGGGACCGCGCAACGGCACGGGCGCCTGGCTTGCGGTGTCAGAAGTCCATCTGCGCCGACGACCACACATGCCCCCCGCCCGTCACCAGCTCCACCCGGTCCACGGAGTCGGCGGCCCCGTACGCGATCCAGGTGGCCCGCCCGGAGGAGGGGAGCCGCCAGTGGCCCGCGTCGCGGGTGGTGCCGTCCTTGAGGAGGAGCCGGCAGGTGTAGTGCGTGCCGGGCCGGCCGTCCGTGATCTGCATGACGAGCACGGGCTCGGTGCCGTAGCGGCTGGGCTCGACCGTGCCGACGGTCGCACCCGAACCGGTGACCAGCAGTGCCCCCCGGTCACTCACCGCCACCTGGGAGGCGGACGGCGACCCCGGATCGACGAGCACCGCACCGGCCGTCCCCAGGCAGATCCCGGCCGCGGCGGCAGCGGCGACCAGCAGCGGCATCCGGTACGACCGCCGCCGCCTCGTGCGCTGCTCCGGGCGCGACTCGGTGCGTCCCGGCGCGGGCAGCTCCAGCCGTTCGAGGACCCGCGCGTCGAACCCGGCGGGAGGCGCCACGGAGGGCGCGGCGGGCAGCACGGAGTCGACGGCCGCCGAGAAGTCGTCGTACGTGGCGCGGCAGACCGGGCAGGCGGTGAGGTGGCGCAGCAGCTCGGCCGGTTCCCCCGGGAGCGTGCCGAGGGCCAGGGCGAGCAGTTCGTCCTCGTCGGGGTGGGCGTCGGGACCGGGCTCACGTGCCATCTCGGCCTCCCTCCTTCAGCGCCTCGCGCAGCCTGCGCAGGCCGGTGCGGATGCGGGTCTTGGCGGTGCCGAGCGGGATGTCCTCGTGCCGGCCCACCTCCGCCGCCGTACAGCCGCCGATCACGGCGAGAGCCACGGCGCGCGCCTGTTCCTCCGGCAGGGAGCGCAGCCGGGCGAGGGCGCGCTCGCTCTCCAGGGCGACCAGGGCGAGCCGCTCCGTGTCGTCGGGCTCCTGCGCGTCGGCCCGCAAGGTGACGTCGATGAGCCGTTCGAGGGTCTCGGCCAGCACCGGCGTGGGCCGGCGGGCGCGGACGGCGTCGATGGCGGCGTTGCGTGTGATGGTCAGCAGCCAGGTGAGGGCCGAGGCACGGCGGGGGTCGTAGCTGCCCGCCGCCCGCCAGGCCCGCACGAACACCTCCTGGCTCACGTCCTCGGCGAGGCCCGGTTCGCGGGTCACCGACAGGGCGAGGCCGTACACGGCGTTCTGGAAGCGGCGGACGAAGGCGGTCGCGGCCTGCTCGTCGCCCAGCGCGAAGCCGGCGACGAGCGAGGCGTCGTCGACCCGGTCCGCGCGGGGAAACAGTTCCACGCTTCTGTATACGTCCGATCCGGGCGGAGGGATTGCGCGGCAATCCCTATGCCGACGCCGGCCGTACAACCTCCGTCGGAAGGAACGGAGACGATCATGAACCGAATCAGGATCACCCTGACCGGGATCGCATGCGTGGCGGCACTGGGGCTGGCCGGTTGCGGCGGCGGTGGGTCGTACGGCGGCGGATCCGACAGCACGGCGTCCACCGCGACGGACACATCCACCGTGAAGGTGAGCGACTCGCCGCTCGGCGGCATCCTTGTCGACGGCGGGGGCCGCACGCTCTACCTGTTCACTGCGGACGGCAAGAACACCAACTCCATGAAGTGCGACACCTCGTGCCTCAAGCTGTGGCCGCCGATGGAGGGCAAGCCGAAGGCCGGTTCCGGGGCCGATGCCGGTCTCATCGGGACCACGAAGGGCAGCAAGCCGCAGGCGACGTACGCGGGACACCCGCTCTACTACTACGCCAAGGACAAGGCGCCGGGTGACAGCAAGGGGCAGGGCATCGACGGGATCTGGTACGTGCTCGGCGCCGAGGGGAAGGCGAACAAGGCCTCCCTCCCCTCGGCGGACGACGATGGCACCGGCGGCTACGGCTACTGACTTGCCCACCGCGCGGCGCGCCCCGTCACCCGTGCCACGACCTCCACAGCGCCGCGTACGCCCCCTGCGCCGCGACCAGCTCGTCATGGCTGCCCAGCTCGCTGATGCGGCCGTTCTCGACGACGGCGATCACGTCCGCGTCATGGGCGGTGTGCAGCCGGTGGGCGATGGCGACGACGGTGCGGCCGTCGAGGACGCGGGCCAGGGACCGCTCCAGATGACGGGCCGCGCGCGGATCGAGCAGCGACGTCGCCTCGTCCAGGACCAGCGTGTGCGGGTCGGCCAGCACCAGGCGGGCCAGCGCGATCTGCTGGGCCTGCGCCGGGGTGAGGGAGAACCCGCCCGAACCGACCTCGGTGTCGAGTCCCTCGTCGAGCGCCCGCGCCCAGCCGTCCGCGTCGACCGCACCCAGCGCCGCCCACAGCTCGGCGTCCTCGGCGCCGGTGCGGGCGAGGAGGAGGTTGTCGCGCAGGGAGCCCACGAAGACGTGGTGCTCCTGGTTGACCAGGGCGACGTGCGAGCGCACGCCCTCCGCCGTCATCCGGGACAGTTCCGCGCCGCCCAGGGTGATCCGGCCGTCCCGCGGCGCGTAGATGCCCGCGAGCAGCCGGCCCAGGGTCGACTTCCCCGCGCCGGACGGGCCGACCAGCGCCATCCGGGTGCCGGGGGCGACCTCCAGGGACACCTTGCGCAGCACGTCCACGCCCTCCAGGTAGCCGAAGTGCACCCCGTCCGCCCGCACCTGGCGTCCGTCGGGGGCCACGGCGGCGTCACCGGCGTCCGGTTCGACCTCGCGGACGCCGACCAGGCGGGCCAGCGAGACCTGGGCGACCTGCAACTCGTCGTACCAGCGCAGGATCAGCCCGACCGGGTCGACGAGCATCTGCGCGATCAGCGCACCGGTCGTCAACTGGCCGACGTCGATCCAGCCGTGCAGGACGAACACGCCGCCCACCATCAGGACCGAGCCGAGGATCATCACGTGGGTGATGTTGATGAACGGGAACAGCACGGACCGCAGCCAGAGCGTGTACCGCTCCCACGCCGTCCACTCCTTGATGCGCCGCTCCGACAGCTCGACGCGACGCTCCCCGAGGCGGTGCGCCTCGACGGTGCGCCCGGCGTCCACGGTCTCGGCGAGAGCGGCGGCGACGGCGGCGTACCCGGCGGCCTCCGACCGGTAGGCGGACGGCGCCCGCCTGAAGTACCAGCGGCAGCCGATCACCAGCAGCGGCAGGGCGAGCAGCACGGCCGCGGCCAGCGGTGGCGCGGTGACCACGAGCCCGCCGAGCAGCAGCGCCACCCACACCACGCCGATCGCCAGCTGCGGCACGGCCTCGCGCATGGCGTTGGCCAGCCGGTCGATGTCGGTGGTGATCCGGGACAGCAGGTCGCCGGTGCCGGCCCGTTCCAGCACGCCTGGCGGCAGCCCGACCGAGCGCACGAGGAAGTCCTCGCGCAGGTCGGCCAGCATCCGCTCGCCGAGCATCGCGCCGCGCAGCCGCACCTGCCGCACGAACACGGCCTGGACGGCGAGCGCGGCCACGAACAGCCCCGCGGTCAGCTCCAGATGCACCTCCCGGGCCCCTTCCGAGACCCGGTCCACGAGCCCGCCCAGCAGCCACGGCCCCACCATCGACGCCATCACCGACACCGTGTTGACGGCGACGAGGACGAGGAAGGCACGGCGGTGCCGGCGGAACAGTTCGGCCACATAGGCGCGTACGGTGGCGGGGCCCCCGACGGGCAGGGTGTTCGCCGTCGTCGGGGCCGCCGGGTCGTACGCCGGTGGCGCCACGCCGATCATGCTGTCTCCTCGATCTCTTCCAGCTCTTCGAGCTCTTCCAGTTCGTGGTCGGTCTCGCGGGTGACGACCGCGCGGTACCGGGGTTCCTTGTGCACGAGTTCGCGGTGCACGCCCACGGCCACGACCTCGCCCTCGTGGACCAGGACGACCCGGTCCGCGCGGTCCAGCAGCAGGGGCGAGGAGGTGAACACCACGGTGGTGCGGCCCGCCCGCAACTCCCGTACGCCCTCGGCGATCCGGGCCTCGGTGTGCGAGTCGACGGCCGAGGTCGGCTCGTCCAGGACGAGCACCTCCGGGTCGGTGAACAGCGACCGGGCCAGCGCGAGCCGCTGGCGCTGACCACCCGACAGGGAGCGCCCGCGTTCGGTGATCCGGGCGTCCAGCGGGTCCTCGACGCCGAGCGAGCCCTGCACCAGGGCGGCCAGGACGTCGTCGCACTGCGCGGCCGTCAGCGCCTCGCGGGGGTCGACGTCGCCCGACGCGGGCACGTCCAGCAGCTCGCGCAGCGTCCCGGAGAGCAGGACCGGGTCCTTGTCCTGGACGAGGACGGCCGTGCGCGCGGCGGAGAGCGGCAACTCGTCCAGCGGCACGCCGCCCAGCAGCACCGACGGGTCCTCCCCGGCCGAGATGGGGTGGCCGCCCAGCCGGTCCGCCAGCAGCCCCGCAGCGTCGGGGTCGCCGCACACCACGGCGGTGAGCCGCCCCGTGGGCGCGAGCATTCCGGTCGCCGGGTCGTACAGGTCACCGGACGGCGCCTCAGCGGCCAGCGAGCCCTCGGCGGACGTGACCCGCTCCAGCGACAGCACGCGCGCGGCCCGGCGGGCCGACGGACGCGAGAAGGAGTACGCCATGGCGATCTCCTCGAAGTGCCGCAGCGGATAGCTCATGATCATGACCGAGCTGTAGACGGTGACGAGTTCGCCGACGGTGATGCGGCCCTCGCGGGCGAGGCCGACGCCGTGCCAGACGACCGCGATCAGCAGCAGCCCCGGCAGCAGCACCTGGATCGCGGAGATCAGGGCCCACATCCGGGCGCTGCGCACGGCGGCGTGCCGTACCTCCTGGGAGGCGCTGCGGTAGCGGTCGAGGAACAGCTCCTCGCCGCCGATCCCGCGCAGTACCCGCAGTCCGGCGACGGTGTCCGAGGCCAGCTCGGTGGCGCGGCCGGCCTTCTCGCGCTGGAAGTCGGCCCGTCGGGTCGCCCGGGGCAGCAGCGGCAGCACCGCGAGCGCCAGTACGGGCAGACCGACGGCGACGACCACACCGAGCGCGGGCTGGTAGACCAGCAGGCCCACGCAGACGAGCACGATGGTGAGCGCGGCGGCGGTGAACCGGGAGACGGCCTCCACGAACCAGCCGATCTTCTCGACGTCGCCGGTGGAGACGGCCACGACCTCACCGGCCGCGACCCGCCGCGTCAGCGCCGAGCCCAGAGTGGCCGCCTTGCGGGCGAGCAGCTGCTGGACGCGGGCGGCGGCCGTGATCCAGTTGGTGATGGCGGTGCGGTGCAGAAAAGTGTCGCCGAGCGCGATGGCGGCACCGGCCAGCGCCAGCAGCCCGCCCGCGAGGGCGAGCCGGGTGCCGGAGCGGTCGACGACGGCCTGGACGGCGAGGCCCACACAGAACGGCAGGGCGGACACGGAGACGAAGTGCAGCAGTCCCCAGGACAGGGATCTGAGCTGGCCGCCCAGTTGATTCCGGAAGAGCCACCACAGGAATCGGGGACCGGAGCGCGCGTCCGGCACACCCGGGTCGGGATAAGGAAGGTCTTGGATCTGCATGACGGATGACGTCCCAGTGGCTCGTGTCAGGGGGGTGGTTGGGCCCGCGGACGGCGGTAGCAAACCGTGAAAGGTTCGCGTCATTCCGTGGTCGGGGGCAACCGGTTTTCCGCGTGTCGGGGTGCGCCCCGGTGCGACCATGGCGCCGTGTCGATCGATGTGCGGTGTGCGGTGCTCTGCGGCTCCCTGATCCTGGCCCTGTCCGCCTGTGCGGTATCACCGGACGCGGGCTCGCCGACGAAACCCCGGGCCGGTGCCGCGACCGTCGCCCCGAGCGGCATCCCCGACGTCGGTGACCGCCTCCGGCGCCGCATCCCCGCCGACGCGCGCCAGGTCGTCGCGGTCTACGGAGCCGGCGAGGACTCGCCGGACTCCACGGTCGCGCTCTACACGAAGCGGGGCTCCGCATGGCACCGCGTCCGTGACTGGCCCGCGCACAACGGCAAGAAGGGCTGGACGACCGACCACCACGAGGGCGACAAGCGCAGCCCCGTGGGCGTGTTCACGCTCACCGACGCGGGCGGCGTCCTGGCGGACCCCGGTTCGCGACTCCCGTACACGCGGTCCGCCGCCTTCGCGGCCCCGCGCTGGTGGGCGAAGTCGCACTGGCACGACTTCGACTACGTCATCGCCATCGACTACAACCGCGTCAAGGGCACCCCGCCGAACGACCCGACCCGCCCCGAGGGCGACCCCAAGGGCGGCGGGATCTGGCTGCACATGGACCACGGCAGCGGTACGTCGGCGTGCGTCAGCCTGTCCAAGCCCGCGATGGAGTACCTCCTGCGCACGCTCGACCCGGACCGGCACCCGGTGGTGGTGATGGGGGACAGGGCCGACCTGGCGGGCTAGTACGCGCGGGGGAGGCGTCATTGCGCGGGGCGCCCGACTCGCCGTAGAACACCGGCCATGAAGAGACGGCTCATCATGTCCATGCTCGCCGGAGCGACCCTCCTCGCGAGCACCCTCCTGGGAACCGCGCCGGTCCAAGCCGCAGACGTCCCCGCCGAGTTCGGCAGCGACTGGCACGACCCCATCACCGCCGCGCCCCCCGTCGCCAAGCCTTCCGGCAGGTCCTGCCAAGTCACCCTCGCCGAAGCCCGGTTCCGCGACTTCACCCCGTACAAGGGGAGTTACACACCGCCCGACGGCTGCGGCGACCGCTGGAGTAAGGTGGTCCTGCGGATGGACGGCAAGGTGAAGGGCCGTCAGTACGACCGGCTCGGGTATCTGCGGGTCGGCGGGGTTGAGATCTTCCGTACGTCGACTCCGGAGCCGTCGCCCGACGGGATCGAGTGGTCGGTCGAGAAGGACGTCACGCGCTACAGCGACACCCTCCGCTCCGCCCAGGACGTCGAGATGCTCATCGGCAACGTCGTCGACGACACGTACACGGGTGTCATCGACGTCAAGGTCACGCTGACGTTCTACGCCGGCAGGCCCGACGCGGCGAAGGTCCCCGACCGGGTCCTGCCCCTCACCGACGGCACCGTCACGACCCCGCGCAACAGCGAACGCATCGTCGCCGAGGTGTACGCCACCGGCTCGGGCGGCGGTTGTGAGGAGTACTGGTATCTGACGGTGCCCGACGAGGCGCCGTACTCCTGCAAGGCGACGGGCGGCCCCTATCGTGAGGTGCAGATCAAGGTCGACGGCCAACTCGCCGGCATCGCCGCCCCGTTCCCGCACGTGTGGACCGGCGGCTGGTCCAACCCCTTCCTCTGGTACGTGATTCCGGGACCGCGCGCCTTCGACGTCAAGCCGATAGAATACGACCTGACGCCGTTCGCGGGTCTCCTCAACGACGGTGCGCCGCACCGAATCCAAGTGGACGTCGTCGGCGTCCCCGAGGGGCAGAGCGGCTGGAGCGCGCCCGTGAACGTCGCCGTCTGGCAGGACGCCAGGAGCGCCCACGTCACCGGGAGGCTCACCACGCACACCGTCGGCGACCTCACCAACTCCTCGTCGTACACGCCCGGTTCGGAGCACCGACTCAACACCGAGGGCGCCCATCGGCTCACCGTCGCCGGTTACGTCGACACCTCGCACGGCCGCGTGACCACCACCGTCCGCCGGTCGCTGGCCAACACCTCCACACACCGCTGGACCGAAAGCGAGAACGTCGACGGTCTCCAAGCGACCTGGACGGACGCCGAGGCGGTCACGGTCGACGGGCGCGGCCCGGCGCACACGACGCGCACGCAGCGGACGTACACGATGGACGGCACCACGACGATCGGCGCGGACGACCGGCTGCGGACCGTGCTGACGCTCGGGGACCGGGCCTCGGTCGCCACCGACGGACGCCTGCGGCACCGTCTCGACGACACCTACACCGGCGACGCCACCTGGACCCTGAACGTCCCGCGCGACCAGCGGCACGCGGTCGGCACGACGAGTGAGCGCTACCGGTCGTACGGCCCCGGCGGCTGCTACGACCGTTCCCTGACCACCGTTCAGGGGGTGCTCACCGAGGATCACGCGGGCTGCTGACGGGAGTTGTGTGCGATGCGTCACTCACGGTGTGATTTACCCGGCTGAAACGCGGCGGTCTCGCGGGAGATCAACGGCGCGGTCACAGTGATCGTCACGGAAGCCGCTTTCCGTATCGCAGAAGTTCTCCCCAGGGGCTTCTGCGCGCCACCGTCCCCCACAAGGAGTGCCCGTGCCGCCGTCCGTCCCGTCCCTGCCGCGACGCGTCGCACGCATACTGCGTACCTCTCTCTTCGCACAGGTCCTCTGTGCACTGGTCCTCGGCATCGTTGTCGGAAAGCTCTGGCCCGGCTTCGCCGCCGACCTCCAGCCGCTCGGCGACGGCTTCACCCGGCTCATCAAGACGATCATCTCCCCGCTCGTGTTCTGCGTGGTCGTCGTCGGGATCGCCAAGGCCGGTGACCTCAAGGCGTTCGGCCGGATCGGGCTCAAGGCCCTGATCTGGTTCGAGGTGGCGAGCACGCTCGCGCTGATCATCGGCCTGCTCGCCGCCAACGTCGTCCAGCCGGGCTCCGGCATGCACGTCGACCCCTCGACGCTGGACGCCTCGGCGGTCGACGCGAAGACCGGCGGCGGTTCGCTGCCCTCGACGACCGAGTTCGTCGTCAACGCGATCCCGACCAGTTTCATCGGCGCCTTCGCCGAGAACGAGCTCCTCCAAGTGCTCATCCTGGCCTGCCTGGTGGGCGCCGCGCTGCTCCACCTCGGCCACACCAAGGTGCCCCAGGTGCTGCCCGCCGTCGAGCAGGCCCAGGAGATCATCTTCGCGGTCGTCGGCTTCATCATGCGGCTCGCCCCGATCGCGGTGTTCGGCGCGATGGCCGTCCTGATCGGCCAGTACGGGCTCGGCGTCATCGAGACCTACGCCAAGCTGATCGTCCTGTGCTACGTGGCCGCCGCGCTCTTCATCGCGCTCCTCGCCGTCGCCCTGCGCCTGGTCACCGGGCTCAGCCTCTGGAAGTTCCTGCGCTACATCCGCGCCGAGATGCTGCTCGCGCTCGGCACCGCGTCCACCGAGTCCGTCATGCCGCGTGTGATGCAGAAGCTGCGCAAGGCGGGCGCCCGCGACGACGCCGTGGGCCTGGTGCTGCCGACCGGCTACTCCTTCAACCTCGACGGCGCCTCGCTCTATCTGTCCATCGGCACGCTCTTCATCGCCCAGGCGGTCGGCGTCGACCTCGGCCTCGGCCAGCAGATCACCGTGATCCTGGTGCTGATGCTCACCAGCAAGGGCATGGCCGGCATCCCCGGCTCGGCCTTCCTCGCTCTGTCGGCGACCGCGTCCTCGCTGGGCGCGATCCCGGCCGGCGCGGTGGCGCTGCTGCTCGGCGTGGACCGGATCATGGACTCGATGCGCGTGGTGACGAACCTGCTCGGCAACTGCGTCGCCGTCTTCGCGGTGTCCCGGTGGGAAGGGGCGCTGGATCTGGAGAAGGCCAAGAAGGCGCTGGACGGCGAGGTCGAGGACGCCGCTGCCGAGACTCCCGCCCGGCAGACCAAGGAGACGGTGACCGAGGCCAGTTGACCTCAGACAATCGAAGAGGGCCGCGGCGACCAACCGCGGCCCTCTTCATGCTGTCAGCAGCGCTTGCCCCGCTCGGGCGGGTCCCCGTCCACCAAGGTGTCCAGCAAGTCGCCCAGCACCCGGCGCTGCTCCTCCGTCAGCGGCGCCAGGATCTCCGCCGCCGCCGACCGCCGCGCCTCCCGCAACTCGCGCAGCGCCTTGCGCCCGTCGTCCGTGAGTTCGATCCGGATGACCCGCCGGTTCGTCGGATCCGGCACGCGCCGCACCTTTCCGCCCGCCTCCAAGCCGTCGACCAGCGTCGTCACCGCGCGCGGGACCACCTCGAGCCGCTCGGCGAGATCGGCCATGCGCGGCGGCGAGCCGTAGTGCGCGAGGGTGCGCAGCAAACGGGACTGGGCCGGGGTGACTCCCATGCCGCTCTGCTCGATGTGCCGCTTCTGGATGCGGTGCACACGCCGCGTGAAGCGGAGCAACTGCTCGGCGAGCAGACCGTCGGAATCGGGGGTCGTCATACGGGAACAATAACAGGACTATGTGCATTGTGAGTATAGGTAACTATGAGCTAAGGTCCGTGAATCCGCTTCGACCAGCCTCCCGAAGGAGCCCATGCACCCCGACAACGCATCCAGATGGACGCCGCCCGCTGACTCCGACACCCCGGAGCAGCCCCGGCAGGTCCGCCGCATCCTGAAGCTCTTCCGCCCCTACCGCAGCCGTCTCGCCGTCGTCGGCCTGCTCGTCGGCGCCGCCTCGCTGGTCTCCGTCGCCACCCCCTTCATGCTGAAGGAGACGCTGGACGTCGCGATCCCCGAGGGCCGCACCGGGCTGCTCAGCCTGCTGGCGCTCGGCATGATCCTCAGCGCGGTGCTGACCAGCGTCTTCGGCGTCCTGCAGACCCTGATCTCCACGACGGTCGGCCAGCGCGTCATGCACGACCTGCGCACCGCCGTCTACGACCGCCTCCAGCGCATGTCGCTGGCGTTCTTCACGCGCACGCGCACCGGCGAGGTTCAGTCCCGCATCGCCAACGACATCGGCGGCATGCAGGCCACCGTCACCTCCACCGCGACCTCCCTGGTCTCCAACGTCACCAGCGTCGTCGCCACGATCGTCGCGATGATCGCCCTCGACTGGCGCCTCACCGTCGTCTCGCTGCTCCTGCTCCCCGTCTTCGTGTGGATCAGCCGCCGGGTCGGCAACGAACGCAAGAAGATCACCACCCAGCGCCAGAAGCAGATGGCCGCGATGGCCGCCACGGTCACCGAGTCGCTCTCCGTCAGCGGCATCCTCCTGGGTCGCACGATGGGCCGCTCCGACTCGCTCACGCAGTCCTTCTCCGAGGAGTCCGAGCGCCTGGTCGACCTGGAAGTGAAGTCGAACATGGCGGGGCGCTGGCGGATGGCCGTCATCACGATCGTCATGGCGGCGATGCCCGCCGTCATCTACTGGACCGCCGGCCTCGCTCTCCAGATGGGCGGCCCGGACGTCTCGATCGGCACCATCGTCGCCTTCGTCTCGCTCCAGCAGGGCCTGTTCCGCCCGGCGGTCAGCCTGCTCGGCACCGGCGTCCAGATACAGGCCTCGCTCGCCCTCTTCCAGCGCATCTTCGAGTACCTCGACCTGCCGATAGACATCACCGAGCGGGAGAACCCCGTCCACCTGGACACCGTCAAGGGCGAGGTCCGGTTCGAGGACGTCGAGTTCCGGTACGACGAGAAGGGCGCCGCCACGCTCGACGGCGTCGACATCACGGTCCCGGCGGGCAGCAGCCTCGCGGTCGTCGGCCCGACCGGCGCCGGCAAGTCCACGCTGGGCCATCTCGTGCCGCGCCTGTACGACGTGACCGGCGGCCGGGTGACCCTCGACGGCGTCGACGTCCGCGACCTCGACTTCGACACGCTCGCGCGCGCGGTCGGCGTCGTCTCCCAGGAGACGTACCTCTTCCACGCCTCGGTCGCCGACAACCTGCGCTTCGCAAAGCCCGACGCCACCGACGAGGAACTGCACGCGGCGGCGAAGGCGGCCCAGATCCACGACCACATCGCGCACCTGCCCGACGGCTACGACACCGTCGTCGGCGAGCGCGGTCACCGTTTCTCCGGCGGCGAGAAGCAGCGGCTGGCCATCGCCCGCACGATCCTGCGCGATCCGCCGGTCCTGATCCTCGACGAGGCGACCAGCGCGCTGGACAACCGCACCGAGCGGGCCGTCCAGGAAGCCATCGACGCGCTCTCCGCCAATCGCACCACGCTCACCATCGCGCACCGGCTGTCCACCGTCCGGGGCGCCGACCAGATCGTGGTCCTGGACTCCGGCCGCCCCGCCGAACGCGGCACCCACGAGGAACTGCTGGAACTGGACGGACGCTACGCCGCCCTCCTACGCCGGGATGCTCAACTGGAACCGACAAGCTGAAGATATGCCGGGTTTGTGACGATATGACCGTTACCGTGCCCGCATGTACCAGAACACTCCGCCACGGAGCACGATTCGACTGACGCGCCGGGGCCGACTCGCCCTCATCGCGACCGGGGCCGTCGTGGCCGGCACCGCCGTGGCGGTACCGCTGCTGAGCCTCCAGAGCGACGAGGACGCCAAGCCCACCTCGCTGGTGATCCCGGAGGGCTGGCGCTCCAGCCAGGTGTACGACGCCGTCGACAAGGCGCTCGCCCGCCCGGCCGGCACCACCAGGAAGGCCCTCGGCAAGGCCGGCCTCAAACTTCCGACCGACGCCGAGGGCAACCCGGAGGGCTGGCTCTTCCCGGCGACGTATCCGCTGGACGAGAAGTCCACGCCGGAGTCGCTGCTGTCGTTCATGGTCGACACCGCGAACAAGAAGTTCAACGGCGCGCCCATCGCCGCCGGCGCCCAGCGCAACGCGATGAACGTGTACCAGGCGGTGACCATCGCGAGCATCGTCCAGGCCGAGGCCGCCACCAAGGCCGACATGGGGAAGGTGGCCCGGGTGGTCTTCAACCGGCTGGAGCGCGGGATGCCGCTCCAGATGGACTCCACCATCAACTACGCGCTGAACCGCGCCACGCTGAAGACGTCCGACGCCGACACCCGGATCGACAGCCCCTACAACTCGTACCAGCGCATGGGGCTGCCCCCGACCCCGATCGACAACCCCGGTGAGGACGCGATGCGTGCCGCGATCACGCCGGCCCCGGGCGACTGGCTGTACTTCGTCACGGTCAAGCCGGGGGACACCCGCTTCACGGCCGACTACGAGCAACACCTGCGCAACGTGGCCGAGTTCAACGCCAACCAGAAGAAGAGCGCCCAGCCCACGAAGTGACGTCCGGGAGTGTCAGGCGGCGACCGGCTCCCCGGCCGGCAGCCGTCTGATGTCCCGCACGGCCGCCCGCCCCGCCCGGTTGGCGCCGATGGTGCTGGCCGAGGGGCCGTAGCCGACCAGATGGATGCGAGGATCGGCGACCGCGCGAGTGCCCTCGACGCGGATCCCGCCGCCGTGCTCACGCAGCTTCAGCGGCGCCAGATGGTCGACGGAGGCCCGGAACCCGGTCGCCCACAGGATGACGTCGGCGTCGACATGCCGCCCGTCGTTCCAGGCCACCCCCTCCGGGGTGATCCGGTCGAACATCGGCTGCCGGTCGAGGACGCCGTCGGCGAGGGCCTGACGGATCGCGTCGTTGAGCGGCAGTCCGGTCACCGACACCACACTCCTCGGCGGCAGCCCCTGGCGCACCCGCTCCTCGACCAGCGCCACGGCCTCCCGGCCGACGTCCTCGGTGAAGGGGCCCTCGCGGAAGACGGGCGGCCGACGGGTCACCCAGGTGGTGCCGGCCGCGTACGGGGCGATCTCCATCAGATGCTGGGTACCGGACGCGCCGCCGCCCACCACCACGACCCGCTGCCCCGCGAACTCCTCGGGCCCCGGGTACTGCGCGGTGTGCAACTGCCGTCCCCGGAAGGTCTCCTGCCCGGGACGGCGCGGCCAGAAGGGCCGGTCCCAGGTGCCGGTCGCGTTGATCAGCGCCCGGGTCGCCCAGGTCCCGGCCGAGGTCTCGACGAGCAGCCGCCCGCTCTCGCCCTCCCGGACAGCGTGCACATCCACGGGCCGCCGCACCCGCAGGTCGAACGTCCGCTCGTAGGTGGCGAAGTACTCGGCGATCACCTCGGAGGACGGCCGGGCGGGGTCGGCGCCGGTCAGCTCCATCCCCGGCAGCGCGTGCATCCCGTGCACCTTGCCGTACGTCAGCGAGGGCCACCGGAACTGCCAGGCGCCCCCGGGCCCGGGGGAGTGGTCCAGCACGACGAAGTCGCGCCCGGGCTCGAAACCGGTTCGGCGCAGGTGATAGGCGCTGGAAAGACCTGCCTGACCAGCGCCTATGACCACGACCTCAGTGTTGTTCACCTTTCTACCAACAGCCTCGGGGTCGCGGGTCTTCCCTGCCTAGCCCTCGCCGCGCGCCGCCGTGGTGGACGGCGGCAGATCGCCGTTGAAGCGCGTGTCCACGAAGGCGCCGAAGTCGACCTTGTTCGGGATCAGCTTCAGCTCGGTGAAGGTGTCCGCGATCTCCTGCTCCGAGGCGACCAGCGGCTTGTCGACCGCGACCGAGATCCGGGTGGCGTTCGTCCGCCGCACCGAGGCCAGCGCGACCTCGTAGGGCAGCCCGGTGTCCATCGCCCAGACCCCGGCCCACTCCTCCTGGTGGTCGTACACCCAGGCCGTGGCCCGCCGCAGCCGCTCCAGATAGTCCTTGACGGCGGCGGCCTTCTCCTTGTCCTGGAGCGCGGAGGGCGCCGCCACCTGGAAGGTCAGCCCGTTGGTGATCCCGTCACCGGTGGTCAGGATCCGCCCCTGCTTCGACTGGAGCACCTGCGAGGTGTACGGGTCCCAGACCGCCCACGCGTCGACCTTGCCGGAGGTGAACGCGGCGAGCGCGTCGGCCGGCTGGAGATACTTCACGTGCACGTCGCCGAGGCTCAGCCCGGCCTTCCTCAGCGAGGCGACCAGCTGGTAGTTGGCGGACGAACCCTGCGCCACGGCAATGGACCTGCCCTTCAGCTGCGCGGGCTTCGTCAGCTTCGAGCCGTTCGGTACGAGGATGGCGTCGCCCTTGGACGTGCCGTGGAACGCGGACACGACCGTGATCTTCGAACCCGCGCCGGCGGCGAACACCGGCGGGGTGTTGCCGACCCCGCCGATGTCGACGGCCTTGGCGTTGACGGCTTCCAGCAGCGGCGGGCCGGAGGTGAACGTGGACCACTTGATCTTGTAGTCGAGGCCCTTGAGTTCGCCGGCGGCCCGCAGGATCGCCTCCGAACCGCCCTTCTGGTCACCGACGTTGAGGGTGAGGGAGCCCTGGCCGTCGGTGTCCGAGCCGGTGCCGGCGGTCGCGCTGCCGCCGCAGGCGGTGAGCAGGAGGGCGAGGGGGAGAAGCAGGGCGGCGGGGGCGAGACGTCGTCGCATGACGGTTCCGTTCATGGGGTGGGGGGCGGTGGTTCAGGCGGCTTCGGCCGCGGTGTCGACACCGAGCCGTTCCAGCAGGCCGGCGCGGAGCTCGGCGAAGCGCGGGTCGGCGATGTCGCGGGGACGGGCGAGATCGATGTGCTGCTCATGGGCGATGACCCCGTCGTCCATCACCAGGACGCGATCGGCGAGCAGGACGGCCTCCTCGACGTCGTGCGTCACGAGCAGGACCGCGCAGCCGCGCCGCTGCCACAACTCGCCGACCAGGCGCTGGGCCTTGATCCGGGTGAGGGCGTCGAGGGCACCGAACGGCTCGTCCAGCAGCAGAAGATCGGGCTCACGGACCAACGCCCGTGCCAGGGAAGCCCGTTGGGCCTCGCCGCCGGAGAGGGTCTTGGGCCAGGCGTCCGCCCGATGGCCGAGCCCGACCTCCTCCAGTGCCTGGTCGGCGACACCCCGTCCGGGTTTGCCGGGCAGCCCCAGTACGACGTTGCGCCACACCTTCTTCCACGGCATCAGCCGCGGCGCCTGGAACGCGACCGCCTTGCGGCGCGGCACGAGGACGGTGCCCTCGATGTCCCGGTCGAGTCCGGCGAGGATGCGCAGCAGGGTGGACTTGCCGCAGCCGCTGCGACCGAGCAGGGCCACGAACTCACCCTGCCGGACGTCGAGTCGCAGATCGTCGATCACGGCACGGCCGTCGAAGGAGCGGGTCAGCCCCGCCACGCGGACCGCCTGGGTGTTGCCTTGCGTGCTCACCGGCCGGTGAATGTCGGTCGCCATTGCAGCAGCAGCCTTTCGAGGGAGCGGACGACGAAGTCGGCCAGCAGGCCGAGGAAGGCGTAGACGATCAGGCAGACCAGGATCACGTCGGTCCGCAGGAAGTCCCGGGCTTGCACCATGAGGAACCCGATCCCGGAGTCCGCGTTGACCTGCTCGGCGAAGACCAGCGCCAGCCAGGCGATGCCGAGGGAGTAGCGCAGGCCGGTCAGCGCGCCGGGGAGCGCGCCCGGCAGCACGACATGACGCACCAGGCCCCACCGGGACAGCCCCAACGACTCGCCTGCCTCGATGAGTTGGGAGTCCACGCCACGGATACCGGCGTAAACGTTGAGGTAGAGCGGGAAGGTCACGCCGAGCGTGATGATGGCGATCTTCGGTGTCTCGCCGATGCCGAACCAGATGATGAACAGCGGGATCAGACCGACGAACGGCACGGTCCGCAGCATCTGGACGGGGGCGTCCACCAGATCCTCGCCGATCCTGAACAGGCCCGAGACCAGGGCGAGTCCGGTGCCGACGAGGGTGCCGAACAGCAGCCCCGCCGCGACACGCTGGAGTGAGGTGCCCATGGCGGAGGCCAGCGAACCGTCGGCGATCAGATCGCTGCCGACCTGGGCGATTCGGCCCGGCGAGGCCAGCACGCCGGAGGTCAGCACGCCGGTGGCGCTGAGGACCTGCCACAGCACGAGCAGCACCACCGGCCCGGTCGTGCGGCGCAGCCAACGGGGCACGCGGGTGCGGCGGGAGGAGGCGGGGACGAGAGGTTCGAGGTCGAGCGCGGCCTTCTTGCCGGGTATACCGGAAATATCCGGCCCGGAAGCGCTGGGTGGGGCATGGCTGATGCTCATGGGTGCTCCGCGGAGGGGGAGAGCGGGATGCGCCGGGACACCGCCGCGTCAGGGACGCGTACGGGCAGGGGGCGGCGCGGGTGTGAGGAGAGGGAAGAAGGGCGTCAGCGGCCGCGGCGACACGCGGCGGAGGCCACCCGCAGCAGGTCGATGTGACCGCGCGTGGTGAGCAGAGCTGAACGCAACATGCGGCCGAACGTAGCCAGATGGCGTGGCCATGGTCAATGGTGTCTCGCGGAATGGACCCGCCGTATCGAAGGGCGGGCAGCGGCTCACCCGCGCGGCCCGCCGCATGGGCGAGGATGGACGCATGTCAGCTGCGTTCACCACCCGAGTTCTGAACATCTCCTCCGGATCGGCCGAGCGCGTCGTCGACCTCACCGGCGACTGCGAGGCCTTCCTGCGCGAGGCCGCCGACGGCCGCGACGGCCTCCTCAACGTCTTCGTCCCGCACGCCACCGCGGGCATCGCGATCATCGAGACGGGCGCCGGCAGCGACGACGACCTCCTCGCCGCCCTGCACACCCTCCTCCCCGCCGACGACCGCTGGCAGCACCGGCACGGCAGCCCCGGCCACGGCCGCGACCACGTCCTCCCGGCCCTCGTACCGCCGCACGCGACGCTGCCGGTCATCGGCGGCGGGCTGGAACTGGGGACCTGGCAGTCGGTGTGCCTGGTCGACACGAACAAGGACAACCCGCGGCGCACGGTGCGCCTCACCTTCCTCGCGGGAGCGTGACGCGCGTTCGCGAAAAAGGCTTTGAGCGCGACGACGGCACGCTGCTAGGTTCGCGGTGGACCGTGAAGACGTCATCTGGAGGTGAGCCCCGTGAACACAGTTACCCGTGGGTGCTCCCTCGATCCGTCACGGTCCGGCGGCTGACGTTCGGTGTCGCCAGGAGCGCCTGAGATCGAGGCACTCCTGGAGGGAGACTCCGATGAACACACAGCCTTCTGCACTTGGTTCGAGTGAGAACGCGGTGACGGTCACGCGCGTCGCGTACGGCGAGTGGCACGCACTGGACGACGACCTGGTGGTCGGTCGCGGACATGCCCGTCACCGGCCCGACGGCCGCCTGTTCGTCAGTATCGACGCCTGGCACGAACCCGTCTTCGACCGTCTCGCCGAGGCGCTCCTGGCAGTCCTGCCGGCACCGCTGCACACCGTGGTGGACGAAGCGGACGTCGAACTGACGGCCGCCTGGCAGCGGGCCGGGTTCACCGTCCGGCGCCGCGAAGGGGAGTACGGCGTACCGACCGACCCGCGGGTCACCGGACTGGACGCCGTACTGCCCCCGGCCGGCGTGACGATCGTGCCCGCCGGTCAGGCGGACGAGGATCTGCTGCGGGCGGTGGACCGGGCGATCCGGGCCGAGGTCGAGGCGAGCGTCGGCTGGCAGTCGATGCCGGCGGAGGTGATCCCGTTCCCGGAAGGGGACACCGTCGTCGACCCGTCGAAATATGCGGTGGCCGCGACGCCGGAACGCTACGTGGGGCTCATCCGGGTCGTGGTGCCGATCCGGCCGCGCATCGGACTGCTCGCGGTCCGGGCCGGTGAGCGGCGCCGAGGCATCGCCCGGGCGCTGCTGGCCCACGCGCTGGAGACACAGCACCTGGCCGGGCACGCCACGGCCTTCACCGAGGTTCAGGAGTCCAACCGGGCGGCCTCGGCACTGTTCGAGGGCGTCGGCGCCCGGCGGCTGAGCAGCAACCTGGAGCTGGTGCGATGACGAAGCACAAGAACGTCATCGAGGTCGAGGGCCGGGTCGTGGAGTGTCTGCGCAGCGCCATGTTCACCGTGGAACTGGAGAACGGCCACCAGGTGCTCGCGCACATCAGCGGGAAGATCCGCAAGAACTACATCAAGATCATGCTGGAGGACCGGGTGCTGGTGGAACTTCCGCCCTACGACCTGAACCGCGGCCGGATCGTGTTCCGCTACCGGAACTAGCGGCGCCCGGTACCGACCGCGTCGGCTGATCCCGGACCCCGGTCACGGCACGTCCGTGACCGGGGCACCCGGTTCAGTAGACCGACAGCCCGTAGGCGTTCAGGGCTTCCTGGATCGGCTGGTAGTAGGTGGTCCCGCCCGAGGTGCAGTTGCCGGAGCCGCCGGAGAGGATGCCGATGACCTTGTCGCCGGCGTAGAGCGGACCGCCGCTGTCGCCGGGCTCGGCGCAGATGTTCGTCTGGATCAGGCCGTAGACGACCTCACCGCTCCCGTAGTTGACGGTCGCGTTGAGGCCCGTGACCCGGCCGCAGTGGACGCCGGTGGTCGCTCCCCGGCGGCACACGCTCTGGCCGACATAAGCGGTCGCGGTGCCGGTGATGTCGACGGTGCCGATGGTGCCGGGGTGCGGCACGGCCGTGTTGGAGTAGCGGACGACACCGAAGTCGTCGCCGGGGAAGCTGGTGACGGTGGTCGGGCCGACCGGCGTGGTGAGGGCGGCGCTGGTGTACCAGGTGGACGCGCCGTCGGTGCAGTGGCCGGCGGTGATGAAGTAGTACGTGGTACCGCTCTGGACGTTGACGCCCGCCGAGCAGCGCCACGCGGAGGTGTAGATGCCGTCACCGCCGGACAGGAGCGTGCGCAGCCGGCCGTCGAGCCGATCGAGGGTGGCGGCGCCGGTGAACCGGTCGGTTGCGGCGCGCAGTCCGGCCAGGTCCGCGTCCGAGACCGTGGCGTCCGCGAGCACCCGCAGCCTTCCGGTGTGCTCGTCCACCGCCCAGGTCGTCCCGGCGATGTCCAGGGACGCGACCGCCGAGGCCGCGCCGGCCACCGAAGCGGCGGACGGTACGGCGACCGCCGTGGTCGTGGTGCCGGACGCTCCCAGGGCGGCCAGGACCAGCAGGCCCAGCGCCGAGGCGGACCAGCGTGAGCGTCTGAGGGTGGTACGGCGAGTTCTGGACACCGAAGTCTCCCCGGGGACGGTGGGACAGGGCGGGAACAGGTGGGCCGACGCCCCAGTCTGCCCGGGCTTGCCGGAGGGGGACAGGTCGGCTTCGGCCGAAGGTGGGACGGCCATGTCAGGGGACGGCGGGGCCGGTGATGAGCCGGCCCTCGGTGTCGTACGGCCAGACGTTGGGGACGCAGCCGTGCATGCCCTTGATCTGCTGCATCATCGCCGGGGCCGGTTCGCCCTCGCCCGGGCAGGTGACATGGCCGTGGTGGAGGAAGTGGCCCACCTCGTGGTTGATGATCAGCGCGCGGTACGCGGTGACGTCCTTGGCGTAGACGGGGGTCGCCAGGACCCAGCGGTCCAGGTTGACCATGACGTCGTCGCCGGCCGAGCAGTTGTAGCGGCCGCCGGTGTCCAGGCCGCTTCGGCCGCAGACCGCGTCGACGGTCGCGGGGGTGGCGAGGCGGACGACGAAGTCGGCGGGGCCGTCGGCGACCCGTTGGAACGCCGAGTGCCCGTCGGCCGTCCAGCCGCGGGGGTCGCCCAGGATGCGGTCCACCGCCCGGGCGGTCTCCTCGGCGGACAGGTCGATGTTCGACTCGACCTCGACCCGATAGCGAAACGCCGTACCCTTGCCCGCCTTCGCGCTCCCGCCGGGTGCGGTGGCATAGGTTCCGGGGCCCGTCCGGGGGAGGGTGGGCGACTTCGTGGGGCTCGGGGACGTTCGGGGGCTGGGCGTCCGGCGGGGAGTTCTGGTCGGCGTGGGGGACGGACGCGAGGTCGGCTCCGACAGCGCGCTGTTCGCCGACGTCCCCTGCTCGTCCGACGGCGGCCAGGCCACCACCGTGCAGCCGACGGCCCCGAGGATGGTCAACGCGGCGAGGCCGACGGTCAGTTTGCCCCTGTTGCCCCGGGGCTCCCGCTTGTGCTTGGTCACGGTCACTCACGGTGTGATCGCCATGTGATCGGACCTGGCCCAGCCGATAACGAAAGGGTAACTCCCGTGCTGGTGTTGCCTCTGTGGATACTGAGCCCATGCCACGTGTGCTGTTGATCGAAGACGACCGTGCCGTCCGTGAGGGCGTCGCCCTCGCGCTGCGTCGCCAGAACCATGACGTCTCCGCCGCCGCGACGGGGGAGGAGGGACTGGCGCAACTGCGGTCGTTCCGGCCGGACATCGTGGTCCTCGACCTGATGCTGCCCGGCATGCCCGGACTCGAGGTCTGCCGCGGCATCCGGGCCGTCGACCAGGCGCTGCCGGTCATCATGGCCACGGCCCGCGGCGACGAGGTCGACATCGTCATCGGCCTGGAGGCCGGGGCCGACGACTACGTCGTCAAACCCGTGACCGCCAGGGTCCTCGACGCCCGCATCCGTGCCGTCCTGCGCCGCGCCGGCGGCCCGCCCGCCGGCGAGGGACTGCCGAAGATCGACACCTACGGTGAACTGAGCATCGACCGGGCCGGGTTGACCGTCGGCCTCGGTGGCGAACCGATCTCGCTCGCCCCCTCCGAACTGCGGCTGCTGCTCACCCTCTCCGCCTCGCCGGGCCAGGTGTTCAGCCGGCAGCAGCTGCTGGAGGCGGTCTGGGAGCACGACTTCCACGGCGACGCCCGCCTGGTCGACGCCTGCGTCAAGCGGCTGCGCACGAAGATGGCCGAACCGCCCCGCGCCCCCCGGTACATCCACACCGTCCGCGGTTTCGGCTACCGCTTCGCGGCCCCGTGAAACCCCGCAGGCTCCGCGGGCTGCGCGCCCGTCTCGTCGTCGCCTTCGGGCTCGTCGCCGGTGTCGCCGCCGCCACTACGGGCGCGCTGACCTTCCGGGAGGCCCGGATCGGGGTCCTCCAGCAGAGCCAGGACGCCGTGATCGGCCAGCTGCGGGCACGGTTGAGCGAGCGGGCCCCCGAACTCCCCTACCCTCCGAGCGAGTCGACGCTCCGGCGGTTCGCCACGGATGTCGCGGCGGCCGACGCGTCCGGGAGCTGGCGGGTACTCGTGACCTACCGCGAGCTGAGCGCGTCCTCCGTGCCCGGTGACACCTTCGCCGAGTTGACGCCCGCCGTCCGTACGGCCGTCGCCTCCAGCCGGGCCACCGTCTTCCAACGGGTGAGCGAAGGCGGCCGGACCTCCCTCGTCGTCGGCATGTCGGTCACCTTCGGCGAGCCGGACGCATCCCGGCTGGCCTCCGGCGTGCGGGTGTTCCTGGTGGTCCCGCAGACCACCGAACAGGCCTATGTCGACGCCCTGGTGACCGCCGTCGAGCGGGCCATGGTGCCGGCCCTGGCCCTCGCCGTGGTGCTCGCGCTGTTCGCCGCCCGCGGCGTGCTCGTGCCGGTGCGGGCGCTCCGGCACGCCACCCGGCGGATGGCCGAGGGCCGCCTCGACACCCGGCTCGACGTCAACGGCTCCGACGAACTCGCCGACCTCTCCCACGCGTTCAACGAGACGGCCGCCGCGCTGGAGACCTCGGTGGCGGAGCTGCGCGAGATGGAGGCGCGGGCCCGCCGATTCGCCGCGGACGTCTCGCACGAACTGCGCACTCCGCTCGCCGCGATGTCGGCCGTCACCGACGTGCTGGACGAGGACGCCGCCCGGCTGGACCCCGACACGGCCACCGCCGTCCGGCTGATCAGCGAGGAGACCGTCAAACTCGCCCGCCTCGTCGACGACTTGATGGAGATGTCCCGGTTCGACGCCGGGGCCGCGGTGCTGCACCTGGACGAGATCGACCTCGCCGAGTCCATACGGCGCACCCTCGGCGCCCGCGGCTGGTCGGACACCGTGAGCGCGGAGCTGCCGCCACCCGACACGGCCCGCGGACGCGTGGACCCGCGCCGCCTCGACGTGGTCGTCGCCAACCTGGTCGGCAACGCGCTCAAACACGGCGGGGAGCCGGTGCGCGTACGCCTGGACGTGCTGCACGGCTCCGCTGGACGCCGCGCCGTCATCGAGGTGTGCGATACCGGGCCCGGTATCCCGGACGACGTCCTGCCGCATGTCTTCGAACGGTTCTACAAGTCCGACACCGCCAGGAGTCGCTCCGAGGGCAGCGGCCTCGGCCTGTCGATCACCGCCGAGAACGTCCGCCTCCACGGCGGCACCGTCCGCGCGGCGAACCATCCGGCGGGCGGCGCCCTCTTCACCGTGAAACTCCCGTTGCGGCGGGACGAGTCGACCGAGGAGCACCCGTCATGAAGGCCCTCGCACTGGTCGCGCTGCCGGTGTTGCTCGCCCTCGCCTCCTGCGACATCCCCACCACCGGTGTGGTGGAGGCCGGCGGTCCGGCGAGCGGGATCGCGCCCGTCACGCCGGTCTACTTCGTCCACGAGGGCACGCTGGTCGCGGTCCCGCGCACGACCGCGATGCCCGGGAACGCCGGGGACGCGGTGCGGCTGCTGCTGCGGGGGCCGACGCCCGGGGAGCTGGGGAAGCGGCTGACCACCGCGATCCGGGTGCGACCCGCCCTGGCGACACCGTCGCCGTCCGCCGCACCGGCGGAGAGGGTGACGCCGTCGCCCGGCGAACCGCTGTGGCAGACACCGACGGACGGGCCCACCGCCGAGGTGCGGGGCGACCGGCTCACCCTCCGACTGCCCACCGGCACCGGCCCCTTGAGCGGTATGGCGGCCCGGCAGGTGATCTGCACGGCCGCGGGCGCCCACCGGGTCACCGCTCCGTCCACCGCGCCGGTCACCGTCGCGGTGACCGACGGCAGTGGACGGAGGGTGGCTGGGACCGACGAGGGGTGCCCTGCCCTCACCGCCGGTTGACCTACCGGCCGTCGGCCGGGTGCGCGAGGTCGTACGGGCGCGGGTAGGGCGCGGGGCGGTACGTCACATAGCGGGCCGGGGTGGTGGAGTCGGCCTTCTTGGCACGGGAGTTGAGGGAGGCGGCATCCGTGGCGGGCCACTCGCCGGCGCCGATGCGGTCCTCCAGCGTGTGCAGGGCGCCGAGCTGCTCGGCCGGACTGAACGTGCAGTGCCCGGCGTTGTCGACGTACGCCTGACGCAGCAGACGGGAGGACCCCGCGGCGGTGACCGCGCGCTTCAGGGCACTCTCCGTCTGGACCGGGACCAGGGCGTCACCGATGGTGTGGATGTCCAGCTGGGGCTTGGTCAGTCTGCCGGTGAAGGCGCTCGTGCCGCTCATCCAGGCGACGGCGGACGGGTCGGCGCCGATGCGCGGAGCCTTGTTGAGCGTGGCGAGGTCCTTGCGCAGGGACAGCCCCGCCTTCTTGTACAGCTCGGTGACCTCCTTGCGGACGGAGGATTGCCCGAGGAGCCGCGCGTAGTCCACGCCGGTGTTCCAGGACATGTTGCCGCCGGCCCGGGTCTCGGCCTCCAATCGCCAGCTGAACGCGGGGAGTTGGAGCAGCCCCTTGAGGGCGGTGTACTGGTTGGCCTGCCGGCCGGCCCAGTCGGTCTCGGCGGGCCGGCTCTGGGAGGGGTCGTTCCAGCCCGGGATGTTGTGCAGGGCGGCGGCCAGTGCGATGCGGGCCCGGCCCTCGGCCGTGCTCTGGGCCGAATCCACCGCGGCCGTCAGGGTGTTGGCGGCATTGGTGGCTGCCGTCCGGTCCGGGATGTCGACGAGGGGGATCGCGGAGTCGGGGGCGAGCAGCGTCTTGAGGGCGAAGACCGGGTCGAGGGTGTTGTTCCAGTTGGCGACGCCGCCGTGGACGAGGCCGCACATCGACAGGGAGCCGTCGATGCGCTGCGGCGCGCGCTCGGCGAGGGCGGTGGTCACGAGCCCGCCGTACGACTGCCCCCACGCGATGGTGCGGCGTGCCGTCCCGAAGCGGTCCTTGAAGACGGCGAGGGTGGCGAGCTGGTCCGGCACCGCGTCGGTCACCGCCCAGCCGGTGCTCGCGTAGGACGAACCGACGAGGGCGTAACCCCTCTGCAGCAGCAAGGACTTGGTGGTGTTGTCCGAGGCGTTCTGGGCGGGGTTGGGGGCGCCCTGGGGACGGTAGCCATGGCTGAAGAGGAGGACCGTGCCGTTCCAGTCGGCGGGCACGTCCATCATGTACGCGGCTCCCGAGGGCAGTTGGCCCTCGATGTGGCTGGTGTCCGCGGCGGTCGCCGTCGCCGGGGCGGGCAGCGCGGCGACGGCGAGCAGGACGGCCACGGTGCAGGTGGTGCGGGTGCCGTTCGTCATGCGGAGATCTCCTCCGTGTGGGGGACGTTGGGCTGTGCGGTGGGCTCGGTGAGGGTCGTGCGGTGGGTCTCGCGGACGAAGCACACGGTCAGAGCGGTGATCGCGGCGCCGCCGCAGAGCAGCAGGGCGACGGGCGTGCTGCTGCCGCTGCCGGCGACCAGGCTGCCGGCGATCATGGGGGAGAAGCCGGCGCCGACGAGGGTGGCACCCTGGTAGCCGAGCGAGGCGCCGGTGTAGCGGACCTTGGTGCCGAACATCTCGGTGAGCAGGGCGCCCAGCGGGCCGTACATCGTGGACTGGGCGATGCCGTGACCGAGGACCACGGCCAGGATCAGCAGCCCCGGCGACTTCGAGTCGACCAGCGCCATGACCGGGAAGGCGAGCGCGGCCGAGGTGACGGCGCCGATGAGGACCACCGGGCGGCGGCCGACCCGGTCGGAGAGCGCCGAGGCGCACGGCAGCACCACGAGGGCGACACAGGCGGAGACGGTGAGGGCGTCCAGCACCTGCGGACGGGCGTACCCGATGCCGGTGGCGTACGCGATCATGTAGCTGGTCAGCAGCGACTGGGCGGTGAAGGCGCCGATGCCGACGCAGCAGGCCAGCAGCACGGGACGTGGGGTGCGCAGCACGTCGAGGATCGGCAGCCGCGACTCGGCGCTGTCCTTCCTCACCTCGGCGAACAGCGGGCTCTCCACCACCTTCAGCCGGACGAACATGCCGACGCCGAGCAGGACGACGCTCAGCAGGAACGGCAGTCGCCAGCCCCAGGCCGCGAACTCGTCCTTCGGGAGCGTCACGACGTACGCCACGACGGCCGTCGACAGCAGGGAACCGAGCGGGGCTCCCATCTGCGTGAAGCTGGACCACAGCCCGCGGCGCCGTTCGCCCGCGTGCTCGACGACCATCAGGGTGGCGCCGCCCCACTCGCCGCCGATCGCGATGCCCTGGATCACGCGCAGAGCGATCAGCAGCACCGGTGCCCACACACCGATGGTCTCGTACGTGGGCAGCAGACCGATGAGGAAACTGGCGCCGCCCATCAGGCCCATCGTGAGCAGCAGCATCGACTTGCGGCCCAGCCGGTCGCCGAAGTGACCGAAGAGGACGCCGCCGAGCGGTCGGGCGACGTAACCGGCGGCGAAGGTGCCGAAGGCGGCGATCGTGCCCACGGCGGGATCGGCGCCCGGGAAGAACAGTTCGCCGAAGACGAGCGCGGCGACGGTTCCGTACACGAGGAAGTCGTAGAACTCCACGGCGGTGCCGAGCAGCCCGGAGAGGGCCACTCGGCGCAGCTGGCGGGTCCGTTCGGAGGCCGTGGGCGGTGCGGCGGCGGGGGACGAGGGCATCGCGGTCTCCCTTGAGGGCGTCTCTCATGAGAGGGGTCTCCCATGAGGGGGAAGGACACCGCGAAATTAGGCCCTCAGATGACTGCCGTCAATAAAGTGCACAACATTGACTCTGGGTGTCCGCCGGCCGACGCCGTGGCGCTCAGTTCGCCTGGCCGGTCGGCATCACCGTGACCTGCTGGACGTTCACCCGCGGCGGCAGCGAGGCGATGAAGCCGACGGTCTCGGCGACGTCCTGCGGGACGAGCCACTCCATCGACTCCCGGGCACCGTCCAGCCAGGCGCGGGCGCCCGCGTCGGTGACATGGCCCTGGAGCTCGGTGCCGACGATGCCGGGCTCCAGCGCCGAGACACGGACGTTCTTCGGGCCCAGTTCCGTGCGCAGATGCCGGGAGAGATGGCTGACGTACGCCTTCGTCGCGGAGTAGACGGCGAAGGTGGGGAAGATGTTCTGGGCCGCGATCGACGAGGTGTTGATCAGGTCGGCCACACCGCGCTCGGCGGCCGACGCAACCAACTGCGGGGTGAAGGCGGCGATGGCGTGCATCAGCCCGTTCACGTTGAGGTCGATCTGCTGCCGCCACTGATCCGTGGCCAACTCCTCGACGGGAGCGGGGAGCATGACGCCGGCGTTGTTGAACAGCAGGTCGGCGCCACCCAGTTCGGCCGCCACCCGGTCGGCCGCCGCCTGTACCGCCGTCGGGTCGGTGACGTCCACCGTGAGGGCGAGGGCCTGTCCGCCGTTCTTCTCGATCCGGGCGACCAGGTCGTCCAGCCGCTCGGCACGACGCGCCAGTACGGCGACCCGGGCGCCCAGCGAGGCCAGATGCTCGGCGGAGGCCTCGCCGAGGCCACTGGAAGCGCCGGTGACGACCGCGACACGGCCGGAGAGGGGGAGTGCGGAGGTGGTCATGAGGGATGCCTTCCGAAGCGATGAGAGAAGAAGCGGGCCGCTGTGGCCCACCTCAAGACAACCGCCCGCCGAGCCCGCGCGGGGCGCCGGAAAGTGCCCTGGCCGGGCAGGTGTCCGCGAGGCAGGTACTGGCAGGACCACCCACGCCGGGGCGGGCCCCGACCGCGTTCGTCAGACTGGAGGGCATGGACGACCGTGGCAGAGAACTCGCCGACTTCCTGCGCTCCCGCAGGGCCCGCCTCACCCCCGACCGGGCCGGGCTGCCGGAGGACGGCCGGGCCCGCCGGGTGCCCGGACTGCGCCGCGACGAGGCGGCCCGCCTGGCCGGGGTGAGCACCGAGTACTACACCCGCCTCGAACAGGGCCGCGCCCAGAACCCCTCACCCGAGGTCGTCGAGGCACTCGCCCGCGCCCTCCAGCTCGACCTCTCCGAGCGCGAGCACCTCACCGACCTGCTGGCCCGCCCGTCCGCACCGCGCCGCGCCCCGGTCGCCCCGCAGCGGGTCAGGCCGGGCCTGCACCTGATGCTCCAGACCCTCGACCACGTGCCCGCGTTCGTCCTGGGCCGCCGTACCGACGTCCTGGCCGCCAACCGTCTCGCCCGCGAGGTCCTCACCGACTTCGAGGCACTGCCCGCGAACCGTCGCAACCTGGCCCGCTACTACCTCCTCGACCCCGAGGCCCGTACCCGCGTCGGCGACTGGGAGCAGATCGCCACCGACACCGTCGCCGTGCTGCGCCTGGAGGCCGGACGGTACCCGCAGGACCGGCAGCTGGCCGACCTCGTCGGCGAACTCACCCTGAAGTGCCTGGAGTTCAGCGGCTGGTGGAACGACCACCGGGTGCTGCACCGCACCCATGGCACCAAGCACTACCACCACCCCCTCGTCGGTGAACTCCACTTCTCCTACGAGTCCTTCGAGCCGCCCGGCGACACCGACCAGACCCTGTGCGTCTACAACGTCGAGCCGGGTTCGCCGACGGCCGCCTCGCTCCAGCTGCTCGGCGCCATGAGCATCCGCTGAACGGCCCCGGCGGCTCTCCCGTACCAGTGGACGTCTGGATCCCCACGCCCGGAACGGAGAGGTACGTGCCCCGGTCCCCCTCACCACTGCTGCGCACGGCGGCAGCGGTCGGAAGCCTGGCCCTGCTCCCCCTGACCGCGGGCTGCGGCGGGGGCGAGGCGGACGCCGCACGGAAGGCCGCCGCCGACACCGTCGTGACGGCGGCCCCGTCGGCCGGGGTCGTGGCCCCGGCGAAGGTCGAGGTCATCGCCGGGCTGATCGGCTGCGAGGTCAAGATCCGCACGGAGGCGGCGGAACTGCGCGAAGGGACCTGCCACAGCGCCAAGGGCGACTACCTCATCACGACCTTCCCCGAGGAGCGGCTCAAGCTGACCTGGCTGGACGCGGCCTCCTTGTACGGCGGTACCTACCTCGTCGGCACCCGCTGGGCACTCAGCGCCAAGGAGCCCCTCCTGAAGGAGGCCCGCCCCAGGGTCGGCGGCACCATCCAGCAGCTCACCGGCACGAGCGGCTAGGCCGGTTCGTACGCCTCGATGACGTACCGGGCCTCGTCGTCCAGGGCGTTGTCGTCCCGGTCCAGGTAGATGCGCTCGGGGTGGCCGTCGGTCGCGTACTCGGCCTCCGCGGTGTCCGCTTCGTCGCGGCGGGCCTGCGCCAGCTCGTCCAACAGGTCGCCCAGGGTGGGTGCTTGGTCCGGCGTTCGGGCCACGAACCGGCGCGCGCTGTCGTCGAGGCCGACCGCCTCGGTGACCTTGCCGTCCAGGACCGTGATCCGGAAGGTGCCGAGGAGGGACCGTTCCCCCTCGCTGGACGTGAGGGTGTAGGTGTAGGACGCGGGCTCCTCCCACACCGGCTGCCCCTCGGCGGAACTCGCGGTGTCCTGCGTGCCGCAGGCGCCCGCCGTGCAGATCAGTCCTGCGGCCAGCGCGGCCGCGGCGAGCAGCCGCGCAGGCGTGCGTACGACAGTCATGCCGGTCCCTTCTCCCGCACGCCCCGGCGGGGCATGTCACTCCTGGGACGCCGGCCGGCCCTCGGACGTTCGGGGCGCCGACGCGGGGGCGAGGTCGCCGTGGGCCGGGCGATGAGGTTGACTCGTGCACCGGCCACCCTCGAAGGAGCTGCACGTGACGTACGACATCGCCGCCCTCCGCGCCCGGTTCCCCGCCCTCGCGGCCGGCACGGCCCACTTCGACGGCCCCGGCGGCACCCAGACGCCCCGGCCCGTCATCGACGCCATCGCCGACGCCCTGGCCCACCCCCTGTCGAACCGGGGGCACGGCGTGCCGGGGGAGCGGAACGCCGAGACGATCGTCACCGAGACCCGCGCTGCACTCGCCGAGCTGCTGGGCGCCGAGGCGTCCGGCATCGTCTTCGGCCGCAGCGCCACCCAGCTCACCTACGAGTTCTCCCGCACCCTCGCCAGGACCTGGTCACCCGGTGACGAGGTGGTCGTCACCCGCCTCGACCACGACGCCAACATCCGCCCCTGGGTGCAGGCCGCCGAGCGGGCCGGAGCCACCGTGCGCTGGGCCGACTTCGACCCCGCCACCGGCGAGCTGACCGTCGAGGACATCCGCGCGGTACTGTCCGAACGGACCCGTCTGGTCGCCGTGACCGCCGCGTCCAACCTCATCGGCACCCGCCCCGACATCCCCGCGATCTCCCGACTGGCCCACGAGGCGGGCGCGTTGGCCTACGTCGACGGGGTCCATCACGCCGCGCACACCCTGCTCGACCTGGAGCGGCTCGGCGCCGACTTCTACATCTGCTCCCCGTACAAGTTCCTCGGCCCGCACCACGGAGTCCTCGCCGCCCGCCCGGAGCTGCTGGAGACGCTGCACCCCGACAAGCTCCTGCCGTCCACCGACGCGGTCCCGGAACGCTTCGAACTGGGCACACTGCCCTACGAGTTCCTCGCCGGAACCAGGGCGGCCGTCGACTTCCTCGCAGGCATGGACACCCGGGCGACCGGGACCCGGCGACAGCGCCTGGAGGCGTCCTACGCGGAACTCGAAGCGCACGAGCACGCGCTGCGCACCCAGTTGGACAAGGGCCTCGCCGCGCTGGACGGGATCACGATCCACTCCCGCGCGGCGGACCGCACACCCACCCTGCTGCTGACCTTCGCGGCCCACGGCACGGTGGACGCCTACCGCTTCCTCGCCGAGCGCGGAGTCCACGCCCCGTCCGGCTCCTTCTACGCCATCGAGGCCTCCCGCCGCCTCGGCCTCGGCGACACCGGCGGCCTGCGCATCGGCCTCGCGCCGTACAACGACGCGGAGGACGTCGACCGGCTGCTGACGGGCCTGGCCGACTTCCTGGGGCGCTGAGGCCATGAGCGCCGCACCCGCCGAGCGCCGCCCGCCATGGGCCGTCCTCACCGGCCGCGACGACCGATGGACGTTCGTGTGTCCTGCGACGGGAAACGTCTGACGGCGACGCTCACCGGTGCGGAGCGGCCGGTCCCAGGAGTTCGGTCACCAGGGCCGCCACCTGTTCCGTCTCGATGAGGAAGCCGTCGTGGCCGTACGGTGACTCGATCAGGCGGAGTCGGTCCGCGCCGGGGACGGCCGTCGCCAACTCCGCCTGCTGGGACGGTGGATAGAGGCGGTCGGAGTCGACGCCGGCCACGAGCGTGGGTGCGGTCACCCGGCTCAGGGCGCTGCGCAGACCGCCACGCCCCCGGCCCACGTCGTGGCTGTTCATGGCCTCGGACAGGACGACGTAGCTGCCCGCGTCGAAGCGGCGCGTCAGCTTCGTCGCGTGGTGGTCGAGGTAGGACTCGATCCGGTAGCGGCCACCGTTCCACGGGTCCTCGTCCTCTTGAGCCGCGCGGCCGAAGCGGACGGCCAGTTCCGGCTCGCTGCGGTAGGTGACATGGGCGAGCCGGCGGGCCAGGCCGAGACCGGTGTGCGGGCCCCGGCCGGTGTCGTGGTAGTTGCCGCCGTGCCAGTGCGGGTCGCCGCGGATGGCCTGGAGCTGGATGGTCGCCCAGGCGATCTGCTCCGCGCTCGCCGCGGCCGTCGTGGCGAGCAGCAACAACGCGCGCGTCCGCTCCGGATACGTCACCGCCCACTCCAACGCCCGCATCCCGCCCATCGACCCGCCGACCACCAGCGCCCAGCTGTCGATTCCGAGCGCGTCGGCCAGGTCGGCCTCCACCGCGATCTGGTCGCGCTGGGTCAGGAACGGGAAGTCGCCGCCCCAGCGCCGCCCCGCCGGGGTGAGCGACGAGGGCCCGGTACTGCCCTGGCAGCCGCCCAGGACGTTGGGGGCCACGACGAACCAACGGTCCGTGTCCAGGGCTCGCCCCGGCCCGATGAGCCCGTCCCACCACCCGGGGCTGGGGTGACCGGGCTCGGCCGGACCGACGACATGGCTGTCCCCGGTGAGCGCGTGCAGCACGAGCACCGCGTTGGACGCGTCCGGCGCCAGCCACCCCCAGGTCTCGAACGCCAGTCGCACGCCCGGCAGTTCACCGCCCGCCTCCAACGGCAGCGGCTGCTCCCGGGCGTACCACTGGCGACGGCCGGGCGGGTCCCCCTCCCGCCAGGCCCCGGAGGCCGACGGCGGGAGGGGAACCTCGGAGGGCGTCAGGACGGTGTTCAGGACCCGGCCTCGTTCGCGCCCTCGGCGACACCCTTCGCCGCGCGGAACCCGGCCTCCAGGTCCGCCTTGAGGTCGGCGAGGTTCTCGATGCCGACCGACAGCCGCACCAGGCCCGGCGAGGTGCCGGTCGCCGCCAACTGGCCCTCGTCCAGCTGGCTGTGGGTGGTGGAGGCGGGGTGGATGATCAGGCTGCGGACGTCACCGATGTTCGCGAGGTGGCTGAACAGCTCGACCGCGTCCACGAACCGCTTGCCCGCCTCGACCCCGTCCCGCAGCTCGAACGCCAGCACCGCGCCCGCACCGCGCGGCAGGTACGTCCGCCCCGCCTCGTACCAGCGGCTGGACGGCAGTCCCGCGTAGTGGACGGCGGCCACCTCGTCGCGCTGCTCCAGCCACTCGGCCAGGGCCTGGGCGTTGGCGGAGTGCCGTTCGATGCGCAGACTCAGCGTCTCCACGCCCTGCAACAGCAGGAAAGCCGAGTGCGGGGAGAGCGCGGGACCGAGATCGCGCAGAAGCTGGACGCGGAGCTTGATGGCGTACGCGCCCGGGCCGAGCGCGGGCCAGTACTGGAGCCCGTGGTAGCTCGGGTCGGGCGCGGTGAAGTCGGGGAACCGCTCGGCGTGCGCCCCGAAGTCGAAGGTGCCGCCGTCGACGACCACACCCGCGATCGTCGTGCCGTGCCCGCCGAGGAACTTGGTCGCCGAGTGCACGACAACGTCAGCGCCGTGCTCAAGCGGCCGCAGGAGATACGGGGTCGGGACCGTGTTGTCCACGATCAGCGGGACCCCCGCCGCGTGCGCCACGTCCGCCACCGCGCGTACGTCGAGGACGTTGCCGCGCGGGTTGCCCAGCGTCTCCGCGAACAGCGCCTTGGTGTGGGGCCGGATCGCCGCCCGCCACGCCTCGGCGTCGTCCGGGTCGTCGACGAAGGACACCTCGATACCGAACTTGGGCAGCGTGTGCCGGAACAAGTTGTAGGTACCGCCGTACAGGGAGGTGCTGGAGACGATGTGGTCGCCCGCGCTCGCCAGCGTCAGGATGGCGAGGGTCTCCGCGGCCTGCCCGGAGGACAGCGCCACCGCCGCGACACCGCCCTCCAGGGCGGCGATCCGCTGCTCGAACACGTCCTGGGTGGGGTTGTGGATACGGGTGTAGATGTTGCCGGGCTCGGCCAGCGAGAACAGGTCGGCGGCGTGCTGGGTGTCGCGGAACACGAACGACGTCGTCTGGTAGATCGGCGTCGCCCGCGCCCCGGTCGTCGGGTCGGGCGCGGCACCCGCGTGGAGCTGCTTGGTCTCGAACGACCAGGCCGGGGTGTCGATGCCCGCGGACGCTTCCTCGGGGGTGTGACCTGCGGTGACGGAGTCGATGGGCTGGCTCATGGTGCTGCTCCCTGTGCGGAGTGCGGAGTGCGGAGTGCGGAGGAGGACAGGCGTGCGGGACCGCGCCCCCGCACGGAGCAGGGGGCAGCGGTCAGCGCACAGCGATGAGGAAGAGAAACGTGCTGTTCAGAAGCCGGAGCGAGGCGTCAGCTGGCGGCGGAACAACCCGTGGTGGTGACACGCACGTAGTCGACGTGGCGGCGGGTCACGAGCACGGTCATGCGGCCAGGTAACCACAGCACGCGTGATCCGCGCCAGCACACGGACGACGTCTCACACCGCGGGACGCCTGGTGGACGCACCTTCCGGCGTGTGCTTTGATCCGGGCCATGGAGACCACTGGCCAGGCACACACGGTGCTGCTCGACCCGTTCTGGGTGAGCCGCCGCGCCGACCAGTTCGACGAGGTCTGTCGCTGACCGCCGTTCACCGGTCAGCGACCAACTCCCCTTCCTCAGCGCTTTTCTGATTCGCCGTCAACCAGCCCTGTCATGGGGCCGGTTGTGCTGCGCACCCGCAGAGAGGACGTCATGACCACCACCGCCGTCACTCCCCTCACCGTCCACCGCGCCGGCCCCCGCTTCGGCGCCGAGATCACCGGCGTCGACCTGACCGCCCCCGTCGACCAGGCCACCGCCGCCGCGCTGCGGCAGGCCTTCCTGGACCACAAGGTGCTGGTCTTCCGGGGCCAGCACCTCACCCCTGACCAACACGTCGCCGCCGTAAGCCTGTTCGCGGAACCCTTCGACCACCCGACCGCCGTCAAGGACCCGGCCCACCCGCTGGTCTACCCGTACGACGTGCGGCACACCGGCAAAGCCAGCACCTGGCACATCGGCGGACTGTGGCGCGACCCCGTCTTCGCCATCGAGTCCCTGACCTACGAGGTGGTCCCCGAACTCGGCGGCCACACCCTCTGGGCGGACCTCCAGGCGGCCTACGACGATCTGTCCGAGCCGTTCAAGGTGCTCCTGGAGTCGGTGAGCGCGGTCTACGACGGCAACGCGGAGAACTACGCGCAGGGCAGCAGGAAGACCGCGACCGGCACGATCACCGAGCACCCCGTCGTCCTCACGCACCCGGACACCGGCCGCAAGGGACTCTTCATCAGCACCTCGGCGACCCGGCTCACCGGCGTGACCCCGGCGGAGGGCAAGGTGCTGCTCGACCATCTGCTCCGGCACGCCTCCTCGCCCGACTACACCATCCGCTTCGGCTGGCGGCCCGGCGACTTCGTCCTCTGGGACAACCGCGCGACCTGGCACTACGCCGTGGACGACTACGGCGACGGCGCACGCGTCTACCGCAAGGTCATCGGCGTGGCGCCCGAGACGGGTCCGCTCCCGGAGCGGCGTTCCTGAATGCTTCCCGGCAAGGACCGCGCCGCCCGGCGGGTGCTGCTGGTGTGCATGGCCGCCGGTGCGACGACCCTGCTGGACCAGGCGGTGCTGAACATCGCCGTGCCCGGCATGCGGGAGTCGCTCGGGGCGGGGACGGCTGACGTCCAGTGGATCGTCGCCGGTTACTCGCTGGCCTTCGGGCTGGCCCTGATCCCCGGCGGCAGCCTCGGCGACCTGCACGGGCGCAAGCGGTTCTTCCTCGTCGGCGTGGCCGTCTTCCTCCTCGCGGGGGTGACGGCCGCGACCGGCGGCGGACCGGGGACCCTGATCGCCGCCCGGTTGGTGCAGGGCGTCGCGGCCGGGCTGGTCAACTCCCAGGTGATCGGCACCCTTCAGGACGTCTTCCAGGGCCAGGACCGTGGCCGCGCGCTGGGCTGCTACGCGGTGACGGCCGGGGTGGCGTCGGCGCTCGGCCCGCCGCTCGGCGGTGCGCTCGTCGCCGCGCTCGGGCCCACCACCGGCTGGCGGTACTGCCTCCTGCTGAGCACCCCGTGCGCCCTCGTCACCCTGGCCCTCGCCGCCCGCTGGCTGCCCCCGCCCCGGCGCACCGCCCGCGACTCCCGCCTCGACGTCCTCGGCCTGACCCTGATCTGCGCGGGCACCCTCGCCCTGATGGTGCCGTTCATCCGCACCCCGGACAGCGCGGGGCCGGCCCTGGGGTGGGCGGCGCTGGTCGCCACCCTCACCGCCGGCTTCACCGCACACCAGCGGCTGCGCATCCGAGGGGGACGTCGGCCACTGCTCCATCCGGCGCTGACCTCGTCCCGGCCGTACGTGCTGGGCACGGCCGTCGCCATGGCCCAGTTCGGCGCCTCGCTGTCGTCCTACCTCGTGCTCACCGTCTTCCTCCAGGACGGGCTCGGACTGTCCGCCCTGGTGACGGCGGCGGTCGCGCTGCCGTCGGCGATCGCCATGGGAGTGTCCTCCGGGCTCGCCTGGCGAGTGGTGCGGAGGATCGGGCCGCGCACGGTGTCCGTCGGGCTCGCCCTCGGCGTCTTCGCCACGCTCGCGGGGGCGGTGCTCGCGCTGCGGGCGCCGGTCACGGCCCTGCCGGTCGCGTTCGCGGTCACCCAGGCGCTGAGCGGGGTCGCCGGGGGACTCACCGTCTCGCCGAACCAGGCCCAGGTGCTCCAGCACGCTCCCCCGGAGGCCGCGGGCGTGGGCGGCGGCCTCCTTCAGATGGCCCAGCGCATCGCCGCCGCGGTGTGTCTGAGCGCGGTCTCGGCGGTCTACCTCCACATCGCGCCGACGTCGCCGAGGACCGCGTACGCCCTGGCCTCCTGCGTCTGCGCGGGCCTGCTCGCGGTAGCCCTGACCCTCTCACTCCAGCGCCACCCCGGCACCCGGCCGACAGGGACGGCGCCGAGGCTCGCGGAACCGGTACCGGCGGTCGGGCCCGACCCGGAGGCGACATGCCGGGAGAGATAGCTTTGACCGCCACCGCCACCGCCACCGCCACCGCCACCGCCACCGCCCCAAGTCCCCCTGCCCTGGACGCCTCATGCCCCTAGCCGCCGCCCCCTTCCCCCTCGGTGCCGCCACCACCCTCGCCGAGCTCGCCGACGACCCCCACCCCCGTCTCGCCCTGCTCCGGGCCCAGGAGCCCGTGTCCTGGCTGCCCGAACTGAACGGCTGGCTGGTGACCCGGCGGGATCTCGCCGTCGCGGTGATGCGGGACGCCGGGACCTTCACCGTCGACGACCCCCGCTTCTCCACCGCCCAGGTCGTCGGCCCGAGCATGCTGTCCCTCGACGGGCCCGAGCACGCCCGGCACCGCGAGCCCTTCGCCGCGCCCTTCAAACCGCGGCAGACGTACGACCGGTTCGCCGCGTTCATCGAGGAGGAGACCGACCGGCTCGTCACCGGCATCGCACCGGCCGGCGCCGCCGAACTGCGCCGCGCCTTCGCCGGCCCCCTCGCGGTCGCCGTCGTCACGGAGGCGCTCGGTCTCTCCGGCGTCGGCACCGACACCGTCCTGGCCTGGTACGAGGCGATCGTGGCGTCGGTCTCCGACATCACCGCCGGGCACCGGCCCAGCCCGCACGGCACCGCCGCCTACGCGGAACTGCGGACGGCCGTCGACGCCACCGTCTCCGCACACGGCACGTCCTCCCTGCTCGGCTCCGCCGCCGACCGGCTGCCCCTGCCCGAGGTCGCCTCCAACGCCGCCGTCCTGATGTTCGGCGGTATCGAGACCACCGAGGCGATGATCACCAACGCGCTGCTGCATCTGCTCCGCCACCCCGATCAACTCGCCCTGGTCCAGGCCGACCCCGACCTCGTCGACGGCGCGATCGAGGAGTCCCTGCGCCTCGAACCCGGCGCCGCCGTCGTCGACCGCTACGCCACCCGCGACACCGACCTCGGCCCGGCCACGATCCGCCGCGGCGACCTCGTCACCGTCTCCCTCACCGGCGCCAACCGTGATCCGGCGGTCTTCCCCGACCCGGACCGCTTCGACGTCCGCCGCGAGAACGCCCGCCTCCAACTGGCCTTCGCCCACGGCCCCCACCACTGCATCGCCGCGCACCTCGCCCGTCTGGAGACCCGCATCGCCCTGCGGACCCTGCTCGCCCGGCTCCCGGGCCTGCGCCTGGACCCGGAGCACCCGGCGGCGCCCTACGGTCTGGTCTTCCGGAAGCCGGCCACGCTCCACACCCGATGGGGGCGGAACGGGCAAACGGGCTAAATCTCCGTTTCCGAGTGACCTGCCTCTCATGGCACCCGGCGGCCATAGCCGCGACCATGGTGTCCGTCACCGGCAGGCCGAAGGGATCGGGAATGCTCCGCAAGGTACTGGTAGCCAACCGAGGCGAGATCGCGATTCGAGCCTTCCGCGCCGGCTATGAACTGGGCGCGAGGACCGTCGCCGTCTTCCCCCACGAGGACCGCAACTCACTGCACCGGCTCAAGGCCGACGAGGCGTACGAGATCGGCGAGCCGGGGCATCCGGTGCGGGCCTACCTCTCCGTCGAGGAGATCATCCGGGCCGCGCAGCAGGCCGGCGCCGACGCCGTCTACCCGGGCTACGGGTTCCTCTCCGAGAACCCCGAGCTGGCCCGCGCCTGCGAGGAAGCCGGGATCACCTTCGTCGGGCCGAGCGCGGACATCCTCGAACTCACCGGCAACAAGGCGAGGGCGGTGGCCGCCGCCCGCGCGGCCGGAGTGCCCGTCCTCGGTTCCTCCGAGCCCTCCAGCGACGTGGACGAGCTGGTGCGGGCCGCCGAGGACATCGGCTTCCCGGTGTTCGTGAAGGCCGTCGCCGGTGGTGGCGGACGCGGTATGCGACGCGTCGAGGACCCGGCCACGCTGCGGGAGTCCATCGAGGCGGCGGCCCGAGAGGCGGCCTCCGCGTTCGGCGACCCGACCGTCTTCCTGGAGAGGGCAGTCGTCGACCCGCGCCACATCGAGGTGCAGATCCTCGCCGACGGCCAGGGCAACGTCATCCACCTCTTCGAGCGCGACTGTTCCGTCCAGCGCCGCCACCAGAAGGTCATCGAGCTGGCCCCGGCGCCCAACCTCGACCCGGAACTGCGCGACCGGATCTGCGCGGACGCCGTGCGCTTCGCCCGCGAGATCGGCTACCGCAACGCCGGCACCGTCGAGTTCCTCCTCGACCCGGCCGGCAACCACGTCTTCATCGAGATGAACCCGCGCATCCAGGTCGAGCACACGGTCACCGAAGAGGTCACCGACGTCGACCTCGTCCAGTCCCAACTCCGCATCGCCGCCGGTGAGTCCCTCGCCGACCTCGGGCTGTCCCAGGAGACGGTCACCCTGCACGGCGCCGCCCTCCAGTGCCGGATCACCACCGAGGACCCCGCGAACGGCTTCCGCCCGGACACCGGCCGCATCAGCGCCTACCGCTCGCCCGGCGGTTCCGGCATCCGTCTCGACGGCGGAACCACCCACGCCGGTACGGAGATCAGCGCCCACTTCGACTCGATGCTGGTCAAACTCACCTGCCGGGGCCGGGACTTCGGTACCGCGGTCAAGCGGGCCCGGCGCGCCGTCGCCGAGTTCCGCATCCGCGGCGTGGCCACCAACATCCCGTTCCTCCAAGCCGTGTTGGACGACGCGGACTTCCAGGCGGGCCGCGTCACCACGTCCTTCATCGAGCAGCGCCCGCACCTGCTCACCTCCCGCACCTCCGCGGACCGCGGCACCAAGCTGCTCACCTATCTCGCCGACGTCACGGTCAACAAGCCGCACGGCGAGCGCCCCCAGCTGATCGATCCGACGAGCAAGCTGCCGCGGCACACGAGCGAGGTGCCGCCCGCCGGTTCGAAGCAGCAGCTCACCGAGCTCGGCCCGGAGGGCTTCGCCCGCCGGCTGCGCGAGTCACCGACCATCGGCGTCACCGACACCACGTTCCGCGACGCCCACCAGTCCCTGCTCGCGACCCGCGTACGCACCAAGGACCTCCTCGCCGTCGCCCCGGTCGTCGCCCGCACCCTGCCCGAACTCCTCTCCCTGGAGTGCTGGGGCGGCGCCACCTACGACGTCGCGCTCCGCTTCCTCGCCGAGGACCCGTGGGAGCGGCTCGCCGCCCTGCGCGAGGCCGTCCCCAACATCTGCCTCCAGATGCTGCTGCGCGGCCGCAACACCGTCGGCTACACGCCGTACCCGACCGAGGTGACCGACGCCTTCGTGCAGGAGGCCGCGGCCACCGGCATCGACATCTTCCGCATCTTCGACGCGCTCAACGACGTCGGCCAGATGCGGCCCGCCATCGAGGCCGTACGCGAGACCGGCACCGCGATCGCCGAGGTCGCCCTCTGCTACACCTCCGACCTGTCGAACCCCGACGAGCGGCTCTACACCCTCGACTACTACCTGCGGCTCGCCGAGCAGATCGTCGAGGCCGGCGCGCACATCCTGGCCGTCAAGGACATGGCCGGTCTGCTGCGGGCGCCGGCCGCCGCCACCCTCGTATCGGCGCTGCGGCGGGAGTTCGACCTGCCGGTGCACCTCCACACCCACGACACCGCGGGCGGCCAGCTCGGCACCTACCTGGCCGCGATCCAGGCCGGCGCGGACGCCGTGGACGGGGCGGTGGCCTCCATGGCCGGTACGACGTCCCAGCCGTCGCTGTCGGCGATCGTCGCCGCCACCGACCACTCCGCCCGGCCCACCGGCCTCGACCTGCTCGCGGTCGGCGACCTGGAGCCGTACTGGGAGAGCGTCCGCCGGATCTACGCCCCCTTCGAGGCGGGCCTCGCCTCACCGACCGGACGGGTCTACGACCACGAGATCCCCGGCGGTCAGCTCTCCAACCTGCGTACCCAGGCCGTCGCCCTCGGGCTCGGCGACCGCTTCGAGGACATCGAGGCGATGTACGCCGCCGCCGACCGGATCCTCGGCCATCTGGTGAAGGTCACCCCGTCGTCCAAGGTGGTCGGCGACCTCGCCCTGCACCTGGTCGGCGCCGGGGTGTCGCCGGAGGAGTTCGAGGCGACGCCGGAGCGGTTCGACATCCCCGACTCGGTCATCGGCTTCCTCCGCGGCGAGCTGGGCACCCCGCCCGGCGGCTGGCCGGAGCCGTTCCGCAGCCGGGCCCTGAAGGGCCGCGCCGCCGCCAAGCCCGCACCGCAGCTGACGGCCGAGGACCGCGACGGGCTGGAGAAGGACCGGCGTACCACCCTCAACCGGCTCCTCTTCCCCGGCCCCACGCGGGAGTTCGAGACCCACCGCCAGACCTACGGCGACACCAGCGTCCTCGACAGCAAGGACTTCTTCTACGGCCTGCGCCCGGGCCAGGAGTACGCCGTCGACCTGGAGCCGGGCGTCCGGTTGCTGATGGGTCTGGAGGCCGTCGGTGAGGCCGACGAGCGCGGGATGCGGACCGTGATGTCCACGCTCAACGGGCAGTTGCGGCCCATCCAGATCCGCGACGTCGCCGCCTCCTCCGACATCCCCGTCACCGAGAAGGCCGACCGATCCAACCCCGGTCATGTCGCCGCCCCGTTCGCCGGCGTGGTGACCCTCGCGGTCGCCGAGGGCGACGAGGTCACGGCCGGTGGCACGATCGCCACCATCGAGGCGATGAAGATGGAGGCCGCGATCACCGCCCCGAAGGCGGGCAAGGTCGCCCGGCTCGCCATCAACAAGATCCAGCAGGTGGAGGGCGGCGATCTGCTGTTCGTGATCGGCTGAGCCGGTCGGCGGATTTCCCGATCGAGTGGTGACGGGCGTCACACCGGCGTACGGTCGTCTAGTGGACGGCGCCGTTCACTGACCCGTGGTGACGGTGCCACTCCCGAGAGTGCGACGCCCATGACCAGCTCCAGTTCCGCTGCGAAGACGGCCACCCCCGGCACCGGGGGTGGCGGAAACGCCATGGCGCTGCTGGTCATCGCCTCGTGTCAGCTGATGGTGGTCCTCGACATCACCATCGTGAACATCGCCCTGCCGGACATCCAGCGCTCGCTCGACTTCTCCACCACGAGCCTGTCCTGGGTGGTCAACGCCTACACGCTCACCTTCGGCGGGCTGCTGCTGCTCGGCGGGCGCACCGGCGACATCCTCGGGCGGCGGCGGATGTTCATCGTGGGCGTGCTGCTCTTCGTGCTCGCGTCCCTGCTCGGCGGCCTCTCCCAGAACGAGGCCCAACTCCTCGCCGCACGCGCCTTCCAGGGCGTCGGCGGCGCCATCGCCTCCCCGACCTCCCTCGCCCTGATCAGCACCACGTTCCGTGAAGGCCCCGAACGCAACCGGGCGTTCGGGGTGTTCGCCGCGGTCTCGGCGGGCGGCGGCGCGATCGGACTGCTGGCCGGCGGCATCCTCGTCGAGTACCTCAACTGGCGCTGGGTGCTGTTCGTCAACGTCCCCATCGGACTGCTCATCGCGGCCGCCGCACCCCGCTGGATCAGGGAGTCCGAGCGCCATCCAGGGCACTTCGACATCGCCGGCGCCCTCACCTCCACCGTCGGCATGGTCCTGCTGGTGTACGGGTTCATCAGAGCCGCCCAGGAGGGCTGGCGGGACGCCTACACGCTGGGCTCGTTCGCCGCGGCGATCGTCGTCCTCACCGCGTTCGTCCTCATCGAGCGGCGCTCCCGGCAGCCGATCACGCCGCTGCACATGTTCGCCGACCGCAACCGGGCGGGGACGTACGGCATCATGCTCTGCCTCGCTGCGGCGATCTTCGGGATGTTCTTCTTCCTCACGCTGTTCGTGCAGAACGTCCTGGACTTCAGCCCGTTGCAGGCCGGGTTCGCGTTCCTGCCGGTCAGCGCGGTCATCGCGGTCGGCGCCGGACTGGCCTCGCGCTTCCTGCCGGTCTATGGGCCCAAGCCCTTCATGGTGGTGGGCGCGATCCTCGCCGCGGCCGGCCTCGCCTGGCTGACGCTGACCGATATCCACTCCACCTACGCGGGCAGTGTCCTCGGCCCGATGCTGGTGTTCAGCCTCGGTATGGGCATGGAGTTCGTGTCGCTGACGCTGATGGCGCTCTCCGACGTGCCCGTGCAGGAGACCGGCGCGGCCTCCGGGCTGCTCAACGCCACCCAGCAGGTGGGCGGTTCGCTCGGCCTGTCCATCCTGGTGACCACGTTCGGCACGGCCAGCAGCAACGAGACCGAGAAGTTCTTCGCGCAGGCCACCCCGGCCGAGCAGCTCTTCTTCAAGCGCACGGGACAACTGCCCGGGAAATGGGCGGACCAGGTCCTCACCGCCGGTGTCTCGGCCGCGTTCATCGTCGCGGCGATCTTCACCGCGGTCGCCGCGCTGATCGCCGTACTCGCCATTCAGGTACGGCCGTCCGACCTGGAGCGGCTCCAGGGCAACGGCGGCGGGACACCCTCACCGCAGTGAGACGGGCGCCGGCACCAGCCCCAACCGCTGGGCGCGCAGCACGGTTCCGAGCCGGTCGTGGGTGCCGAGCTTGCGGTAGATGTTCGCGACGTGCTTGTGCACCGTCCGCTCCGAGATACCGAGCCTGCGGGCCATGGCGGCGGCGGTCAGCGCGTCGGTGAGCAGGAGGAGCACGGTCGTCTCCCGCGGCGTCAGTCCCGCCTCGGTCGTACCGGCGTCCGGCGAGGCGGTGCGCCGCAGGCGTTCCAGGAGTTGCCGCTGCTGCTCGATCCCGGCGAGCAGCGGCTGGAGCAGGCCCGCGACCCGCACCTCGTCCTCGGTGAAGTCCCGGCCCGAGCGGTAGACGAGACAACCGGTGACGGGCGCACCGGACCCCGGCAGCGGTATCCCCAGCACCTGGTCGACGTCCATGAGGTCGTCGAGCAGCCGGGCGGTGCGGCTCGCGCCCCACGCCCGCCCCGCGGCCGTCCTGGCCGTGACCGGTGTGCGGTCCGGCACGGTCGCGTAGTGCCCCGCGAAGGGATAGCCCGCGCGCAGCAGCCCCATCGCCTCGTCCCCGAGACCGCCGAACTCCGCGGCGACATCGGAGGACAGACCGAGCGTGCCGCCGTCCTCGCTCCAGTCGTCCAGCTTGTAGATCAGCGTCTCGCCGCCGCACAACTGCGGCAGGGCGGCCGCGACCGACGGCCAGAGCAGGTCGGGATCGCGTTCGTGAAGTGCGGCCACGGCCACCGACAGCATGCGTTCATAGGCCCCGCCCAGACCCTGTGCCACGTTCCCGCTCCGCCCGCTCGCATACGCAGTTGTACCCATACCTGCGTGTCACCTTGCTGTTCCAGAATGCAACAACTGGGGGAGAACAGGCCCGGAGGGGGTGCCTGGTTCTCTCCCTCTTCCGTGCGGGCCGCCGGAACGGGGGACCGGCGGCCCGCACGGCACCACCCCTCAGCCCGGTTCGGGGCGCGCCGCGTCCGAGAGGGACTTGACGCCTCCGTGTGCCGTCAGGCCCCCGTCCACCGGAATGTCCGCGCCGGTGATGAAGGACGACTCGTCGGAGATCAGGAACACCACGAGCGGGGCGATGTCGTCGACCGTGCCGCTGCGCCCGAGCGGCGTCTCCCGCAGGGTCGCCGTCCGGAAGGCGTCCGTGGCGGTGGCGGTCATCTCCGTCTCGATGAAGCCGGGATGGATCGTGTTGACCCGGATGCCGCGCGGCCCGAGTTCCGTCGCCGCGATCTTCGACAGCCCGCGCAGCGCCCACTTGCTGGCCGTGTAGGCGACCGGGTAGTAGCCGGTCAGGGCGGCGGACGAACCGACGTTGACAATGGAGGAGCCCGCCGCCATCAGCGGTGCGAGGTACTGGATGCCGAGCAGCGGCCCGGTGGTGTTGACCGCCTGCACCCGCGCCATGTCCGCGGCCGTCACCTCCCCGAGTCGACCGCGCTGGATGATCCCCGCGTTGTTGACCAGGCCATGGACCTGCCCGTACAACTCCCCGATCTCGGACGCCAGTTCGGCCCAGTCCGTCTCCTTGCTCACGTCGAGGCGACGGCAGCCGTCGCCCTCCGGACGTACGTCGGTGGCGACCACCTCGGCCCCGGCCCGGGCCAGGGCGGCCACCTCGGCGGCACCCTGACCACGGGCCGCGCCCGTGACGACGACGACCTTCCCGGCCAGCCGGGTCGTGCTCTCGCTCATGCCGGACAACCTACTGTCCTGGCACGTCGAGACCCGGCTCGTAGGACGGCTCGGGGTTGAACACCGGGTGATAACTCTCGGGCGCGGCCAGGTAACTGACGGGCAGCCCGCCGGTGTCGACCACGATCTGGTCGACGGCGATCGCCGCGTCCACCATGAAGATCCGCAGCACATGCTCACCGGCCTCGGTGACGGTCACGGTGGTGGTCAGCTTCTCCACGCCGTCCTCGACGTTGCGGGCCCAGGCGTCCCCGCGGTTGCCGGTGGCGACGGCCTGCCCGGTGAGCATGACGGCCGGCTGGTCGTCCAGCGCCACGGCCACCCGCCGATACCCGCGCTCGTCGAGAGAGGGCAGCCGGAACACGGTCACCGGGAAGGCGCCGGTCGACGAGAACCGCACCCGGTACCTCAACTCCGGCGCCCGCGAGGCGAAGTCCCCGGTGACCGGGACCGCCGTCGACGGCACCGCCTCCACGGCTCCGGTACGACGCCCGAGACCCCGTACGACCCGCCAGCGGGCCCCGCCCCGCGCCACCCGCTGCTCGAAGTGCGCCGCGTCGATCGACACGTATCCGTTGGCCTCGACGAACCCCCGGGCCCGCCGCCGCGCCCGCGCACCGTCGTTGACCACCCGCACCGGCACCTCGACGCTCCGCCCGCCACCGGTCACGACGACCGAGGTGTCGAGCGTGCCCTCGGGCGCCCGCTCCCAGTCGACCTCCACCCACACCCGTGTCTGCTCCGTGAGCGAGCCACCCGAGGTGTTGAGCCGCAGCCATGAGGCACCCGCCTCCGCCGTCCAGTCCAGCGCCAGGAACCCGGTGTTGAAGACGTCCACGAACCGCCGGTCACGGGAGTAGGCGGAGAAGAGCAGCGGCCGGGCCACCCCCGTCTCGTTCCCCTCCGCCGCCACCCCGAGCCCCGACGTCTCCGTCCGGGTCACCCGGGTGACGGTCGGACGCCCCGGCGCCTTGGGGATCTGGGAGGGGTACGGGTTGATGTAGCCGTCCCACTTCCCGCCCGCCACCTGGGTGTTGTACCGCAGTGTGAGCGCCTGTTCGTCCGCGTGCGCGGCCAGGGCCAGGTCCGCGAAACGGTTCGCGCCGGCCCCGCGTCCCTGTCGCACGGCGAGCGCGTTGCGGTCCGCCCAGTAGTACTTGAGGTTCATCAAGTACGCCCCGTGCGCCGGGTATTCGACCAGCTCGTAGAAGGCGTCCGCGCACTCGGCGGGCACTTCGGCCGCCACCGCCCGCACCCGCGCCAACAGCGCCTCGTACGCGGCCAGTCGCCGTCCCGCCTCGTCGCCGTGATGGATCACGGACAGGATGCCGGGCGCGATGAACTCGGGGCGCAGCTCCGCCGCGAGCCGGTAGTACTCGGTACGGATCGCGGCGATCTCCCGGCCGTACCGGCGCCCGAACTGCCGCCCCTCCCACTCGGTGAGGAAGTCCTCCACCTCGTCCGGACCCCAACGCTCCACGTCCCAGGCCATGTCCATCGAGAAGGAGAGCCCGGTCTCGATCGACTTCAGATCACCCACGTTGAAGATCCACATGCGATCCACGCCGTGTTCGTACACGCGGCGCAACTCCTGCCAGACCTTGGCCAGTTGGGTGGTGTCCAGCCACAGGTAGCTCTTCGGGCGGCCCCAGTAGGACAGGTGGTAGTAGATGCCGTTGCCGCCGGAGCGGGCGCGCTCGGTGTCGTTCGGCAGCTGGCGCATGTTGCCGTGGTTGTCGTCCGGCCAGATCAGCGTCACGTCGTCGGAGACCTGGACACCTGCGTTGTACAGCTCCAGGACTTCCTTGTACGGGATGAAGATCTGCGGCTCCACCACGGCGCCGACCTCCTCCGTGAGGATCCGGCGCTGGTCGGCGATGATGTCGTTCATCACGACGACCTTCTCGGGGATCGTCGTCGCGTACTTCGTCTCCAGCGCGCTGTCGTGCAGCCCGCGCATGCCGAGCGTCCAGCTGCTCTCGTAGGCGGCGTTCTGTCTCGCGCGGGCTCGCCAGTAGTCGGAGATCACGGCCGGGTTCACCGTGTAGTCGTACACCGGCAGGCTTCCGTCGGGGTTCGGGTGCTCGGCGGCCCACGGCTCCCACTCGTGGACGCCGTTGCGCAGCAGGGCCTCGGGGTGACTCGACCCGACGACCAGCCCGTACTCGTCGGCGAGTTCGGGGTTCTCGCGGTACTTGTTGAAGAAGTCGGAGTACGGATGCATCGCGGGCCACAGGTAGTTGGCCTTGAGGCGGAGCAGCAGCTCGAAGATCCGTCGGTAGGTCTCCGGGCCGATGTTCTTGTCCGGCTCCTGGGTGCGATGGGACCAAGTGGTCAGGTTCTGCTCGTCGTTGATGAAGACTCCGCGGTAGCGGACGGAGGGCTCACGGCGCAGGAACCGGCCCGCGGGAACCGTCACCGTGTCCCGGCGTTCCACCGGGACGTCGGCCCACCAGTACCAGGGTGAGACACCGATGCGCTCCGAGGTGTCGTAGACGCCGTAGACGGTGCCTCGACGGTCGCTACCCGCGATCACCAGTGCGCGTTCCACGCCGGGCGCGGGGTGCTCGACGACCTGGGTCACGGAGGCTTCCCAGCCTCCGCGCACCTGCGAGACGTCGAGGCGTCCGTCGTCCACGAGGCGGTCGATGACGGGACTCGATCCGAGGGTGCCGACGAGGACGAGGCCGGCTGCCCGGTCCGGCAAGGTGTGCAGCAGCTCCGGGCGGACCCCGCCGACCCGCTCGACGTCCGCCCGCAGATCGCCGGCCGCGCGGATCACGGCGGCGTCGTCGGCCGCGTCCACGAAGACGGCGGCGGCGGTGCCCGCGTCGACCAGCGGGAATTCGGGGCGGCCCCCGGACGCGGCCCGCGCGGTCATGGGCGACAGCCCGGGGAGCAACGGGGCCGCTCCCACGGCGGCCATTCCCTTCAGGAACGACTTGCGCGACCAGGACGATGACTCGCGGTGCGGCACGAGATGCTGCCTTTCCGTTGGCATGGCACGGCATGGCATGGCCAGGCTAGAAAGCGCTTTCTCGCGCAGCGTAGGTCAGGGTTTCGGGGGGCGTCCAGAGTGGTGCAGGAGGAAACGGGGGCCCTGGGGAGTGGTGCCGGGGGGAACGCGGGCTCCTCGGGCCGATGGCTCCGGCTCCGCCGAGGGGCGTGCCGCGGCCGCGTGTGTGACTCGGGGGCGTGTCCTGGACAGGCGACAGGCGACAGGCGGCAGGCGGCAGACGGCGGGTGGCGGGTGGCGGGTGGCGGAGACCCGGATCAACGGCCGGCCGCGAGGAGGCCGGCGGGACGGAGCGGTTCTGCGTGGGCGGCCCACGCGACGGCCGGGGCCGGCCCACGGGGCGGCCCCGGGCCAGCCGGGCGGGCGGGCCCGGCCGGGGGAGCCCCGCGCCCTGCGTCAGTCGCGCTCGGCGCGTGCCGCCTTCTCGGCGTGGAGCTTCTTGACGCGGGCGCCCTCCTTGCGGACCTCGGCCTGCGTGGCGCGCTCCTTGACCAGCCACTCGGGCTGCTCCTGCTTCAGCGTCTCGATCTGCTCCGTGGTGAGCGGCTCGGTGACGCCGCCGCGCGCGAGGCCGGCGATGGACACGCCGAGCTTGGCCGCGACCACGGGGCGGGGGTGCGGGCCGTTGGCGCGCAGGTCCTGGAGCCACTGGGGCGGATCGGTCTGGAGCTCGGTGAGCTGGGCCCGCGAGACGACACCCTCACGGAACTCGGCGGGGGTGGCCTCGAGGTACACACCCAGCTTCTTCGCCGCGGTCGCGGGCTTCATCGTCTGGGTGCTCTGGTGCTGCGTCATGGGGTCAAGGGTATCGACTGGGTGAACCTTCGCCGACCACGGCGGGTAACCTGGCCAGGTGACAGGCGTGGACGAACCCCCGAAGACAGGCCCGGAAGAACCCCCGGCGTTCCGGCTGGCCTACGTCCCGGGAGCGACCCCCGCGAAGTGGGTGCGGATCTGGCACGAGCGGCTGCCGGACGTTCCGCTCACCCTCCTCCAGCTCTCCGGCGCGGAGGCGGTCGCCGCGCTGCGGGACGGCTCCGCGGACGCCGGTCTCGTACGGCTGCCGGTCGACCGTACGTTCTTCAGTGCCATCCCCCTCTACACCGAGACCACGGTCGTCGTCGTCCCCAAGGACCACGTCATCGCCGCCGTGGAGCAGGTGACCCTCGACGATCTGGCCGACGAGACCGTGCTGCACCCCCTTGACGACGTCTTCGACTGGGAGCGGCCGCCGGGGGAGCCGGCCTTCGAGCGGCCCGCGACCACGGAGGACGCGATCGAGCTGGTCGCGGCCGGTATCGGGGTGCTCGTCGTCCCGCAGTCACTGGCCCGGCTGCACCACCGCAAGGACCTGACGTACCGGCCGGTCACGGACGCTCCCGAGTCCTCCGTCGCCCTGTCGTGGCCGGAGGAGTCGACCACGGACCTGGTCGAGGACTTCATCGGCATCGTCCGTGGCCGCACGGTCAACAGCACGCGGGGCCGGGCCAAGGAGCAGGCGGAGCCGAAGCCGGCGAAGGCCAAGGCGTCCGCTCAGCCCAGGAAGCCGCAGCAGAAGCGGGCCGCCCCGGCCGGCGGACGGCGCAAGCCGCCCGCCGCCAAGCGCGGCAAGCCCAAGCGCAGGTCCTAGGACACGTAGGTCGCCTGCCCCGCCGTGTTGATCACCGTCTGGCCGTTGGCCTGGGTGAGCAGCCCGGCGGACACCCACGCGTTCACGGTGGACGTCGCCTTGGCCACCAGCGCGCTCTTGCTCGCGAAGGGTGCCCCCGCCCAGATCTCGTCGAGCAGCGTGGTGCCGTCGGACTTCGCCGGGTTGGCGACGCCCGAGTCGAGCTTCCCGAAGACGACCTTGGGCTCGGAACGCCGGAAGTAGGCATGGGTCGCGGCCTCCGTCCCCTCCATGAAGGGCGCGAACTCGGTGCCGTTGAGGGTGTAGTGGAGGGGCGTGCCGCTCACCGGGGTGAGGGTGGGCAGCAGATCGCCGGAGAGCGCGGCGTTGGCGTACAGCCCGAACGACAGGTAGCCGGTGGCCGAGTTGCGGGCGACCAGGTTGACGGGGCCGTAGAACAGGGTCTGCAACGACGGGTCGTCCAGGGCCTTTTCGACCCGCAGCCGGAAGGGGACGGTGACGCGGACGACATCGCCCGCCTTCCAGGTCCGCGACACCGTGAAATAGGTTCCGGCTGCCGGAGTCCCGTTCACCGCGGCGCCGTTGACACTCACCTGGAACCCGGCCGTCGCCCATGACGGCACCCGCAGCTTCAGGGCGAAGGTGGCGCTGCTCCCGCCGAAGGTGAGGGTGGTGCCCTGCTCGCGCGGATAGGTCGTCGTCTGAGTGATCGTCACCCCCTTGTCCGTCCAGGTCAGTTGGGAGGGGCTGTAGAGGTTGACGTACAGCGCGCTGCCGTCGGCGGCCTTGAAGTACACCGAGTCCTGGTACTTGGTGGCACTCTCCATGCCGGTGCCCTCGCAGCAGGTGGTGCCCTGCTTGGGCGTGTAGTCGCGGACATGACCGGGCGTCAGCCCGATGAAGTACGTGACGAGCGGCTTCTCCGCGTCGGCCTTGTCCTGTTTGGAACCGAGGACCTGGTTGTAGAGGGCCCGCTCGTAGTAGTCCATGTACTTCGGCGTCTGCTCGTGGAAGAACAGGGTCCGGCTGAGCTTGAGCAGGTTGTACGCGCAACACGTCTCGGCGTCGGTGTCGCTGATCGTGCCCGCGATCAGCCCGGACGCCTTCCAGAACTCGCCGGTGCTGGTGCCGCCGATGCCGTACATACGGTTCGGTACGACCATGCCCCAGAAGTTCTTCGCGGCGGTGAGGTAGCGCGTCTCGCCCGTCGCGTCGTACAGCCGCAGCAGCCCCGTGAAGATCGGTATGTGCTGGTTGGCGTGCAGGCCGTTGAGGATGTCCGTGTTCGCGGCGCACGCGTCGATGAGCGAGTCGAGGTCGAACAGCTTGGCCAGTGCGAGGTGTTCGGCCTTCCCGGTGACGGCGTACAGGTCGACGATCGCCTCGACGATGCCGCCGAACTCCCCGCTGGAGAACAGGCCCCACATCCGCTGGAGCGTCGCCTCGGGCAGCACCGACAGCCGGGAGTGCATCCAGTCGCCCATGCCGGAGGCGAGGTCGAGGGCGCGGGCGTCGCCGGTGGCGGTGTACGCGTCCAGCAGGCCGCGCAGGATCTTGTGCGCGGTGTAGTACGGCGCCCACACCTTGGTGTAGTCGCTCGCGGTCATCGACTCCAGGGTGATGAACTGCGTCTCCGGGTAGGCCGCCAGGAACCCGGGGTGGCTCGGCCCGCCCCAGGTGCGGCGCAGGGTGGCGGTCAGGCCGCGGCCGGACGCGTCGGAGAAGGTGCCGCCGCTCGTGGTCTGGAACCAGTACGAGGCGAGGTTGCCGAGTCCGGCCGTGGAGAGCTTGGCCTCGTTGGTCTGGAGTGAGGTGATCTCGGCCTGGGTCAGCGCCCGTGACCAGACGTTGAACTCGTCGAAGCCGCCCGCGTGGACAGGGTCGCCCGAGTAGTTCGAGCGGCCGAGCCAGTTGTTGGTGAGGGTGCCCAGCGTCGCCGGGTTGAGCGTCATCGCGGTGTTCGTGGCGACGGCGGTGCCGTTGACGTACAGCGTGCCGGTGCTGCCGGAGATCGTGACCGCGAGGTGGCTCCACTGGTTCAGCGGCAGCGCGGCCGTGCCGTTGAGGCCCTGTTCGCCGCCGGCCCCGCTGGTGGTGATGGCGAAGCGGGGCACACCGCTCGCGTTGCGGCCGGCCAGATACATGTACCGGGTGGTGTTGTTGCCGAAGTCGAAGACCCGCTGCCAGTTGGCGTCGTGCGTGGGCTTCACCCACACCGACAGCGTGATCGCGGAGGCCCCGCCGAGTACCGCGGCGGGCAGGTCGACGTACTGGTAGGAGCCGCGCACGTTCTCCAGCGCGCTGCCCCATTTCCCGGTGACGGACAGCATCTTGGGGTCGGTGCGCAGGGCGGCTCGGGCGTCGGTCAGCGCCCCCACGACGGTCGCGATCTTGTCGGCGAAGACCTGCTCACCGGTGCTCGCGTACGCCTGGGACAGCATGGTCAGGAAGTGCCCGGTGTAGTGCCCGCGCAGATTGCCGTTGGCCTCGCCGTCCAGCCCCTCCCAGCCACCGGGCGCGACCGCGCCGCCGGTGGAGAGCCCGGCGTTGGCGCGGAAGACCTGGACGAGCCGGTTCACGTCGTAGCCGCGCGCGTGGTCGAGCATCAACTGCCGTTTGTCGGCGAACACACCCGCGTTCAGGGCCACTTCAGCGAGGGAGAAGGGCTGTACGGACCAGGCGGCGGGTGCCGCGGAGGCCGCCGCGACGGCCCTCCCGCTCGCGGCGTACGAGATCGCGGGCGCGACCGTGGCGAACGCGGCGGCCTGGAAGAGGTGTCGTCTGGAGAGGGGCGGGGCCATGTGTGCTCCTCTGGTGCATCCTCGGGAGGGGGTCCGAAAGGTTCGAAATAACGAACACCATTCGAATGGTCGACCAGACGATAGGGAGGGGGCGCTTGAGCGTCAACGGGTCGGGAGCGCCCAGTTCCGGCCGAAAGTCTCGCCACGGCGTGGTCGAACAGCCGAGGACGCGCTCGCCGACCGTGCCAGGGCAACGGGACTGGGACGGGCCCTGGGTGACAGCGCGTCCGACACCGCCTTCTAGGGTGCGGACATGACCACGCAGCCGTATCTCTCCGCACTGTTCTCCCTCGAAGACCGTGTCGCCCTCGTCACCGGCGGCAGCTCCGGCATCGGCCGGGCCGTCGCGGGCGCGCTCGCCCGGGCCGGAGCGAGCGTCGTGGTGGTGGCCCGCAAGGAGGCGGAGCTGGCGGCGACCGTCGACGAGTTGGCGGCCGACGGCTGCCGCGCGGCGTGGGTCAGCGCCGACCTCGGCACCCGCGACGGCGTGCGCGCGGCGGCCGAGGAGGCGGTGAAGGCCTTCGGGGAGCCGGACATCCTCGTCAACTCCGCAGGCGTCAACCTGCGGCCCCCGATGGGCGAGCTGGCCGAGGGCGTGTGGGACACCACCATGGCCGTCAACCTGGAGGCACCCTTTCTGCTGGGGCAGCGGTTCGGCCCCGGCATGGCCGAGCGCGGCTTCGGGCGGATCATCCACATCACCTCCCAGCAGGCCCACCGCGCCTTCGTCCAGAGCGGCGCCTACGGCGTCTCCAAGGGCGGCCTGGAATCCCTCGCCCGTTCCCAGGCGGAGGCATGGTCGCCGTACGGCGTCACCTGCAACACGCTCGTGCCGGGCTTCGTGATGACCCCCCTCAACGCCCGCCTCGCGAACGACCCCGAGAAGGTCGCGGCGCTCGCCGCCCGCACGATGGTCGGACGCAACGGGCTGGCCGAGGACTTCGAAGGCGCCGCGGTCTTCCTCGCGAGCCACGCCTCCGCGTACGTCACGGGCCAGTCGATCTTCGTCGACGGCGGCCTCTCGGTGCACTAGGACAACGCCGCGGGGGCGCGGCGCACGGCGCGACCAGCCACGACGGCGCCGCACTCGCCGATTCCCCGCACCCGGCACCTCCCTGACCCGGCTCAACCAGCGGAGCGCTCTGGCAGAATCGGCCCCGTGGATCGATGGATCCTCGAACGCGAGCGCGAGCTGACGCGACTGGCCGCGGCCGCCCGGGAGGCGGCAGCCGGTGCCGGTTCGGTGGCGCTCGTCTTCGGTGAGGCGGGCATCGGCAAGTCGAGCCTGGTGAAGGCCATGCCGGAGCGGCTGCCCGGCCAGGCCCGGATGCTCGTCGGCCAGTGCGACGACCTCGCCACCCGGCGCCCCCTCGGCCCGTTCCGCGACCTCGTCGGCAGCGTCGGCGCCGATCTCGCCCGCGCCGTCATGGAGGGCGGCGACCGCCACCGCGTCTACGAGGCCCTGCACGCCGAACTCGCCGGTACCCCGCACCCCGCGGTCCTGGTCGTCGAGGACGTCCACTGGGCCGACGAGGGCTCCCTGGACGCCCTGCGCTTCCTGGTCCGGCGGATGGAAGGCCTGCCCGCCCTGCTCGTCCTCACGTACCGCGACGACGAGTTGAGCCGCGAACACCCCCTGCGTCACCTCCTCGGCCAGGTCTCCCGCACATCGCGCGTGCACCGGCTGCCCCTCGCAAGGCTCTCCCTCGACGCGGTGCGCGCGCTGAGTGCCGCCCGCAGACTCGACGCCGCCCAGGTGTACGAGGTGACGTCCGGCAACCCCTTCTTCGTCGCCGAGATCGTGGCCGCCGGCGGCACCGGGGGAGTGCCCCCGACCGTCGTCGACGCCGTCATGGCCCGGCTGCGGGGCCTGGACCCGGCGACGGTGGACGCGCTGGAACAGCTCGCGGTCGTACCCTCCGCGGTCGAACGTCCGCTGGTCGACGCCCTGTTCAAGGGCGGCGTGGCCGTACTGGCCGCCGCCGAGCAGCGCGGACTGCTCACCGTCGTGCCGGAACGGGTCGCGTTCCGGCACGAGTTGATCCGGCGGGCCGTCCTCGACTCGCTGCCCGCCGCCCGCCGCATCGACCTCAACCGCTGCGTCCTCGCCGCGCTCGTCGCCCGGCCCGGCTCCGACGCCGCCCGCATCGTCCACCACGCCGACCAGGCCGGCGACCAGGACGCCATCGCCCGCTACGGCCCCGACGCCGCCAAGGACGCCGCCTGCGCCGGCGCCCACCGCGAGGCCGCCGCCCAACTCCGGCTCGTCCTGCGCCAACGCCACCGCTACGGCCCGGCCGACCTCGCCGATCTGCTGGAACGCTACGCCGTGGAGAGTTACACCATCGCCGACTCGGCCGCCGCCGTCACCGCCCAGCGCGAGGCCGTCGCGCTGCGCCGCGCCCTCGGCGACACCCTCGGGCTCGGCGCCGACCTGCGCTGGCTGTCCCGCATCCACTGGTGGGCCGGTGACGCCGACCAGGCCCAGGACGCCGCCCGCGAGGCCGTCGCCGTTCTCGAACACGCCGGCGACGACCGGCTCCTCGCCCTCGCCGTCAGCAACACCGCCCAGCTGCGCATGCTCTCCGACCGCTACACCGAGGCCGTCGAACACGGCGAACGGGCCATCGCCCTGGCCCGTAAGGCCGACGACGCCGCGATCCTCTCCCACGCCCTGAACAACGTCGGTACGGCCCGCTGGCGCGGCGGCGACCCCGGCGGTCGGCGCCAGCTGGAGGAGAGCCTGGAGGTGGCGCTCGCCGCGGGCGAGGTCGAACACGCCTGCCGCTCCTACGCCAACCTGATCTGGACCCTCCTCGACAACCTCCGCTACGACGAGGCCGACCTCTTCCTGCCCCCGGCGATGGACCTCGCCGACCGCGCCGAACACCTCGGCTTCCTCAACTACCTGCACGTCGAACTCGCCGTACGGCGCCTGGCCGCCGCCGACTGGGAGGACGCCGAGAAACACGCCGAGTACGGCATGCACGACTTCGTGCCCGCCCGCTGCCCCGCCCTCACCGTCCTCGCCCGGGTCCGGATCCGCTGCGGCCGGCCCGGCGCCGCCGAACTCCTCGCCGAGGCCCGCGAGATCGCCGTACGCACCAGGGAACTCCAGCGCACCGGGCCGGTCGCGGCGGCGCTCGCCGAGGCGGCCTGGCTGCGCGGCGACCTCGCCGCCGTCACCGCCGCCGCGGGGCCCGTCCACGCCCAAGCCGACCGACTGCCCGGCGTCCCCTACCGCGCCGAGCTCGGCTACTGGCTCACCAGGGCCGGCCACACCGTCCGGCTCGACGACTCGGAGCATCCGTACGCGCTCCAGGCCCGCGGCCTCTGGCACGAGGCCGCCACCCGCTGGCTGGAGGCGGGCTGCCCCTACGAACACGCCGTCGCCCTCGCGGAGAGCCCCGATCCCGCCGACAAACTCACCGCCCTCGCCACCCTCGACGCGCTCGGCGCCGAACCGCGCGCCCGGCTGCTGCGCACCGAACTGCGCGGGATCGGCGTACGGCACATCCCGCGCGGCCCGCTCGCCGCGACCCGGGAGAACCCGGCCGGCCTCACCCGACGCCAGCTCCAGGTCATGCGGCTGCTCGCGGACGGACTGACCAACGCCGAGATCGCGGCGCGGCTCGTGGTGTCGGTGCGGACGGTCGACAACCACGTACGGGCCGTCCTCGACAAGCTCGACGCCCCCACGCGCCGCCACGCGGTCGCCCGCGCGGCGCGGCTCGGACTGCTGGCGGAAGGGGAAGGAACGCTCCCGGAGGCCGAGGGGCCGCTTCCGCTCTCCGAAACGTAGGTATCCGGCGGCGCCGAGCTGGGTGACGCACACGGATGTCCGTTCGGTGGTGACGCGAGTAGAACGGGCGAATCGATCCGAATTTCACGAAACGGGGGATCGCATGTCCAGCTCCATCGCCCGCGCGGCGCGCAGTGAACTCACCGAATTCACCGGCGAGTTGATCGGCCCCGACGACGCCTCCTACGAGGAGGCCCGCAGCGTCTACAACGCGATGATCGACCGGCGCCCCGCCCTGGTCGCCCGCTGCGCCGACGCGGACGCCGTCGCCCGCGTGATCGGCTTCGCCCGCGCCCACGACCTGCCGCTCGCCGTGCGGGGCGGCGGCCACCACGGCGCCGGCCTCGGCACCGTCGACGGCGGCGTGGTCGCCGACCTGTCGCCGCTGAAGCACATCGAGGTCGACGCCGAGGCGCGCAACGTCCGGGTCGGCGGTGGCTGCGTCTGGGGCGAGGTCGACCGCGCCACCAACGCCCACGGCCTCGCCACCCCCAGCGGCATCATCTCCACGACAGGCGTCGGCGGCATCACCACCGGCGGCGGCCTCGGCCACCTCACCCGCAGGTGCGGGCTGACCATCGACAACCTGCTGGAGGCCGAGGTCGTCCTCGCCGACGGGCGGAAGGTGGTCGCCAGCGGCTACGAGAACAGCGACCTGTTCTGGGCGATCCGGGGCGGCGGCGGCAACTTCGGTGTCGTCACCTCGTTCCTGTTCCGGCTGCACGAGATCAGCACGGTCGTCGCCGGACCCACCTTCTGGGCCGTGGAGGACAGCGCCGAAGTCCTCGCCGCCTACCGGGACTTCCTGCCCAACGCACCCCGCGAACTCAATGGCTTCTTCCTGCACGGCACGGTCCCGCCCGCCCCGCCGTTCCCCGAGGAGATCCAGCTCCGCAAGACCGCCGGCATCGTCTGGTGCTACACCGGCGCCGACACCGAGGCCGCCGCCCGCGAGATGGCCCCGCTGCTCGACGCGCTGCCCGCGCCGCTGCTGCACGCCCCCATGGTGCTCCAACACCCCGAACTCCAGGTCATGTTCGACGGGCTCTACCCACCCGGCCACCAGTGGTACTGGCGCGCCGACTTCGTGGAGTCCATCCCCGACGACGCCGTCGCACTCCACGCCAAGTTCGGTGCCGAGGTCCCCACGATGCAGTCGACCATGCACCTCTACCCGATCGACGGCGCAGCCCACGACGTCGGCCAGGACGAGACCCCCTGGGCCTACCGGCACGCCAACTGGGCGTCCGTGTACGCCGGTGTCGACCCCGACCCGGCCAACGCCGAGCTGGTCAAACGCTGGACGGTCGACTACTTCGACGCCCTGCACCCGTACTCGGCGGGCGGCGCCTACGTGAACATGATGATGGACGAGGGCCAGGAGCGCGTCCGCGCCAGCTACCGCGGCAACTACGACCGGCTGGCCCGCATCAAGGCCGACCGCGACCCGGACAACGTCTTCCGCCTCAACCAGAACATCCAGCCGGCCGCGAAGCCGACGCACGAGTCGCGGCCGTAGTCCGCGCGTCACAGGGGGCGCTCACCAGGTGTCCACGTACGAGCGGTGCCCCGGCTGCGGGGCGGGGCACCGCTCCAGGGCCGCCAGGATCCAGGCCCGCGACCCGGCCGGGTCGATCACCGCGTCGATCTCCAGCGCGGCCGCCGCGTTGACCGCCTTCCCGTGTTCGTACAACTCGGCGACCCGCGCCTCGAAGGCGCGCGCACGCTCGACCGGGTCCGCGATCGACTCCAGCTCCTTGCGGTAGCCGAGCCGGACCGCGCCCTCCAGCCCCATCCCGCCGAACTCCCCGCTGGGCCAGGCGGCGGTGGCCAGCGGAGCACGGGTAGAACCGCCCATCATGGCCATCGCGCCGAGCCCGTACGCCTTGCGCAGCACCAGACTCACCAACGGCACCCGCAGATTGGCGCCGGTGACGAACAGCCGCGCGAAGTGCCGTACCGTGGCGGTCCGTTCGGCGTCCGGGCCGACCATGAACCCCGGGGTGTCGCACAGCGAGACGACCGGCAGCCCGAACGCGTCGCACAGCTGGAGGAAACGGGCCGTCTTGTCGGCCGCGTCCCGGTCGATCGCCCCGCCCAGATGCGCCGGGTTGCTCGCGATCACCCCCAACGGCCGCCCCTCGACCCGGGCCAGACAGGTCAGCACCCCGACCCCGAACTCCGCCCGCAGCTCCAGCACGGACCCGACGTCCGCCAGGCCGTGCACCACGGCCCGCACGTCGTACGCCCGCCGCCGGTTCTCCGGCACCGTGTGCCGCAGCAGCCGCTGATCCGGCGCCTCCCCACTCCCGTGCGCGCCTTGGAAGTACGCCAGGTACTGCCGGGCCACCCGCACGGCCTCCGCCTCGTCGGCGACCGCGATGTCGACGACCCCGTTGGGCACCTGTACCGACAGTGGCCCCACCTCCTCCGGCCGGTACACCCCGAGGCCGCCGCCCTCGATCATCGCGGGCCCGCCCATCCCGATGCTCGCCTCGGGCGTGGCGATCACCACGTCACAGCAGCCGAGCAGCGCCGCGTTCCCCGCGAAACACCGCCCCGAGGCGATGCCGACCAGCGGCACCAGACCGCTCAGCCGCCCCATCCGCTGGAACGTGGTCACGTCGAGGCCCGCGACCGCCGTCGTGTCGGTGTCCCCGGGGCGGCCCCCGCCGCCCTCCGCGAACAGCACGACCGGCAGCCGCCGTTCCGCTGCGATCTCCAGCATCCGGTCGGTCTTGCGATGGTTCTGCAGCCCCTGGGTCCCGGCCAGGACGGTGTAGTCGTACGACATCGCCACGCACGGTTCGCCGTTGACCCGGCCGGTGCCGCTGACCAGACCGTCCGCCGGCGTCGACCGGATCAGGTCGTCCAGCGAGCGCCGCCGGCGCTGGGCGGCGATCGCGAGGGCCCCGAACTCGGTGAACGTGCCGTCGTCGCACAGGTCGTCGATGTTCTCTCGGGCCGTACGACGACCGAGCGCCCGCCGTTTCGCGACCGCCTCGGGCCGGTTCTCGTCCAGCCCGAAGGCATGCCGGTGCCGGACCTCCGCCAGGTCCGCCCGGACGGAGTCCAAGTCGACGGCCTCGTCCGCGACTTCCTCCGCCCCGCCGCCGTCGTAGCCCTCCAGCTCGATCAGCGACTGTCCTTCGCCGACCGACGCACCCACCCGCGCATGCACGGCGCGCACGACACCCGCCCCGGGGGCGCGCACCACGTGCTCCATCTTCATCGCTTCGATCACCGCCAACTGCTGTCCCGCACGCACCCGTTCACCCGGGGAGACATCGACGGAGACGACGGCCCCGCTCATCGGGGCGGATGCCGATCCGTCGACCGGAGCGGCATCCGGGACCACGACGGAGTGCTCCCAGAAGCCCGGCCGTGCCAGCACCTCCCGCAACAGCGGGATGCCGGTCCGTACCCCCTCGACGGCGAACTCGCCCAACGCCCGCCGCACCCGTGCACAGGCCGCCTCGACGCCACCGCCCGGCACATGCGCGACCACCTTCGCGAGCAACGGGTCGTACCGCGAACCGACCTCCACCCCCGCCCGCACCGCGGTGTCGACCCGCACCCCGGGCCCGGTCGGCACGTCGAACCGCGTGATCCGTCCCACCGACTCGGAGCTCACCCGCGCCTGCACGGCGAACCCGCGCGGCGGCGCGGGTGGCCCGGACAGCCCCAGTCCGGCGAGCGTCTCCCCGGCCGCGAGGCGCAGTTGTACGGCGACCAGGTCGCACCCCGTCACCTCCTCGGTGACCGTGTGTTCCACCTGGAGGCGCGGGTTGGCCTCGATGAAGTGGAACCGGTCGGCCAGGACGAGGAACTCGAAGGTGACCAGGCTCGAACAGCGGGCGGCGACCGCCATCCGCAGCGCGCTGTCGAGGATCTTCTCCCGTACCGCGTCCGGGAGTCCGGGCGCGGGCGCGATCTCGATCAGCTTCTGATGACGCCGTTGGACGGTGCAGTCCCGGTCCCACAGATGCGTGACGGCACCGGTCGCGTCCCCGGCCACCTGCACCTCGATGTGCCGGGCGCCCTCCAGCAGCCGCTCCACGTACAACTCGCCGCGTCCGAAGCCCTGCACGGCCTCCGAACGGCACCGCTCCCACGCCCCGTCCAGCTCCTCGACCCGCCGCACCACCCGCAGACCGCGTCCGCCGCCCCCGCCGACGGCCTTGACCATGACCGGTCCGTCCACCAGGAAGGCCCGGGCCTCCGCAAGGCCGCCGTCGCACGCCGGGAGGACCGGAACCCCTGTCCGGACGGCCAGTTCACGCGCCCGCACCTTGTCCCCGAAGACCTCCAGCACCTCGGGCGCGGGCCCGACGAAGACGACGCCCGCCTCGGCGCAGCGCCGGGCGAGGTCGGCGCTCTCGCTCAGGAACCCGTAACCGGGGTGCAGATAACGGCAGTCGGCCCGTACGGCAGCGTCGACGAGGGAGTCCGCGTCCAGGTAGTCGCCCAACGGCACTGCCTCGTCGGCCAGTCGGACATGAGCGTCGTCGCCCTCGACGTACACCGCGACCGTGCGCAGCCCGCACTCGGCCGCGGACCGCAGCACCCGTACCGCGATCTCCCCGCGGTTGGCGACCAGTACGGCACCCATGCGTGAGCCCTCCAGAGCGTCGGTGACCAGCCCCGTCATGCTGGTCGACGTCGGCGTCGAGGTCCAGGGTGCGCAGGTGTCAGGGGGCCGAGCGAGCCAGCCAGTCGTACGCGTCCCGTGCCGTGAACTCCTCCTGACCGCCGCGCAGGAGCAGGGCGGCGGTGGCGAACTCCGGGGCGTCGGCCTGCGCGGCGACGTACGGGATCGCGATGCAGCGCATTCCGGCCGCGTGCGCCGCGGCGACGCCCGGGGCGGCGTCCTCCAGGACCACACAGTCGGCCGGAGCCGCGCCCAGCCGGCGGGCGGCCTCCAGGAAGACGTCCGGGGCGGGCTTGCCGCGCTCGACCTCGTCGGCGGAGACGACGGTGTGCAGGAAGGCGTCCAGACCGGTGCCGGCCAGGATCGCCTCGATGGCTTCCGGCGAGGACCCCGAGGCGACGGCCATCGGAACGTTCTCGGTCGCCAGCAGCTCCACGAACTTGCGCATCTCGGGGTACGCGCGCGTGGAGACACGCGCCAGCTCCAAGTAGCGTCGGTTCTTGGCCTCGAAGACCTCCTCCACGGAGGCCGCGAGGCCGTACTCCCGCTTCCAGATCCCGACCGTCTCCAGGGTGCTGATCCCGACGTACCGCTCGTGGTCCGCCCAGGTGTAGTCGGGGACGCCGTACTCGGCGAGCACCTGACGGCCGGCCTCGTAGTAGTTCGGCTCGCTGTCCACGAGCGTTCCGTCGAGATCGAAGATGACCGAGGTGGGCCCCAGAGTGCTCATGTCGTCCAGGATGTCAAAGATCAGTTCCGGGTTGTGCGGCCGATCGACTCCACGAGCGGCAGCAGCCGGTGCGGCACGCGCTCGCGCAGCGCCACCTCGGTGCGGGTGCGGACCACGCCCGGCAGGCTGATCACCTTCTGGATCACGTCCTCCAGATGCGCGTTGTCCCGCGCCACCACCCGCGTGAGCAGATCACCGCCGCCCGCGATCGAGAAGGCCTCGACGATCTCCGGCACGGCCGCCAGCGCCTCGCCCACGTCGTCGAGGCGGCCCTGGGTGACCTCGATGTGCACGAACGCCAGCACCGGATGTCCGAGGGCGGCGGGGGAGAGCGACGGACCGGTGCCGGTGATCACGCCGTCCCGCTCCAGGCGGTCGAGGCGGGCCTGCAACGTGCCGCGGGCGACCCCGAGGATGCGGGCGTACTCGCGCACGCTCGTGCGCGGCTGCTCCAGCAGCAGCCGCAGGATGCGGGTGTCCAGCTCGTCCACGGCCATCGCGCAGCCGCCTTTCCGCGGTGGTGGTCCGTTGGCCCGCTGATGGACGGGCGGAGACCGTTTTGTCTGTGCCAATGGCTCAGCATATTCGACACCACTTGAGCCAGTCGCCACGGCGATGCTGCAATGAGCCTGTCGATGGCGCTGCGGACCCCGCGGCGCCTTTTGCATGTCGAGACACAGCAGGGGCGGTCGGTAGTGCTGAAGAGGGTGTTCGTGGCTCCGGACCCGGGGCGGACGCGGCTGCGGTTCGCGGCCCGGGCCGTCCTCGGTATCGGGCTCGCCGTGGTCGTGTGCGCGCTCGCCGGGCACTCCCTCGTCGGCGCCGTCACCGGCGGGCTCGCCGCGCTGCTCGCCCTGTTCACCGTCACCGACGCCACCGTGCGCGGACAGGCGGTCACCACCGCGCTGCTGCCCGCCGTCGGCCTGCCCGTGCTGGCCGCCGCGGCCGAGCTGCACGACCACCCCGTCGCCCGCGACCTCACCTTCCTCGCCGTGATCGGCGCGGGCGTGTACGCGCGCCGCTGGGGCCCGCGCGGACACAGCCTCGGCGTGTTCGCGTTCATGACCTTCTTCGTGGCGCAGTTCCTGCACGCCACCACCGACCGGCTGCCCGAGCTCTACGCCGCCGTCCTGCTCTCCGTGGCCACCGCCGCGGCCGTGCGCTTCGGCCTGTGGTGCTACGAGCGTCGGCTGCCCCTGCCCGCCGTGCCCGCCCCGCCCGCCGGTACCGGCCTCGCCAGGGTGACCACCCGCCAGGCCGTCCAGGCGACCGTCGGCGCGGGCTTCGCGCTCGTCGTGGGCCAGCTGGTGTCCGGCGAGCGCTGGTACTGGGCCGTCGGCGCCACCTGGTGGGTCTTCGTCAACACCGCCTCGCGCGGCGAGACCCTGGTCCGCGGCTTCCGCCGTGTCCTCGGCACCGTCGTCGGCATCGGCATCGGCCTGCTCGTCGCCGTACCGCTGGACGGCGCCGGGCTCCCCACGGCCGTGCTCCTCGCCGCCTGTGTCTTCGGGATCTTCTACACGGCCGCGGTCTCGTACACCTGGATGATGCTCTGCGTCACCGTCCTCGCCGAGCTGCTCTACGGCCTCCTCGGCGTCCTCACCCCGGACCTGCTCGCGCTGCGCCTGGCGGAGACCGGCATCGGGGCGCTCGGCGCGGCCCTCGCCGTGCTGTTCGTGCTGCCCGTGACCACCCACACCACCACCGACGCCTGGATCCAGCGCGCCCTGCGCTGTGTCCACGCCTGCACCGCCGAGGCCGCCGCCCGACTCGCCGGCACCCCGGACGCCGACCCGGCCCCGCGCGTGGCCGAACTGGAGCAGTCGCTGGCCAGGGTCCGGCTCTCCGTCGCCCCGCTGGTGCACCCGCTGAACCCGATGCTGGGCCGCAAGCGGCGCGCCCGCCGGGTGCTCGCCCTGCTCGACGACTGCGCCCGCGAGGTCCGCGGCCTGGTCGCCGTCGCCGCCGACCCCGAGGCCTCGCACGACGCCCGCCTGGCCGCCGCGTGCTGGCGCGTGGAGACCGCGGTCGAGGCCCTCACCGGCGGAAAGCAGCCGGCGGTTCCGGACCAGCCGTCCGTGGAGGAACCCGCCCTGGCCCATCTGCACGGCCTGGAGCGGGCGCTCGCCGACCTGGCGGCCCCGCTGCGGGCACCGTCCGGCTCGCCGCTGGTGGGGGCCTGACGACTCCGCGGGACGTGAACGACGTGGCCGCCGGACGGCTGTCGTCGTCCGTCGCGGGCGGATGAAATCCTCGTCGTATGGTCCTTATGGTCTAGACCGCTGCTACCGTCACCCCCAATGGCTCAGGACCGAGAGGGGACAGCGGTGGCAGACGGCGGCGGGTGGCAGCGGAGGGCCTTCATCGGGTCGTTCACGGCGGCCGGAGGCCCCGGCATCGTGACGGCGGCCGTGGCCCCGGACACCGGCGCCCTCACGCTCCTGAGCAGCCTCGACGGCCTGTCCGACCCCTCGTACCTGGCCCTGGCGCCGGACGGGGACACGCTCTACGCGGTCAGTGAGACCGCCGAGGGCACGGTGGCCGCCTACCGGGTCACCGGCGACCGGCCCGAGCCCGTCGGACGCCCGGTGCGGGTCGGCGGCGGGCCCACCCACCTCGGCCTGTACGACGGCCACGTCCTGACCGCCGACTACGGTTCCGGCAGCGTCACCGCCGTCCCGCTCCGCCCCGACGGCGGCCTCGCGGGCCCCGCCTCCGGCGCACTGCGCCACACCGGCGCGGGCCCGCACACCCGGCGCCAGCAGGGCCCGCACGCCCACCAGGTGCAGGCCGACCCGAGCGGGCGGTGGATCGTCAGCGTCGACCTCGGCACCGACTCCGTCCGCGTGTGCACACTGACCGACGGGACCCCGGTCCCGCACCGTGAGATCGCCCTGCGCCCCGGTTCCGGGCCGCGGCACCTCGCCTTCCACCCGGACGGCACCCGTGCCTACGTCGTGAACGAACTCGCCCCGACCGTCACCGTCTGCCGCTGGGACGCCTCCGACGGCCTGCTGAAGCCGCTGACGGAGGTGCAGGTGCTGGCGGACGCCCCGGCCGGCGACGCCTACCCCTCCGGCATCGTCGTCTCGCCCGACGGCCGCTTCGTGTGGACCGCCACCCGAGGCGAGGACGTCCTGTCCACGTTCGCCGTCGACGGCGACGAGCTGCGCCTCCTCGCCACCGTGCCGTGCGGCGGCCACTGGCCGCGGGCCATCGCCGAGTCGGGCGGATACCTGTACGTCGCCAACGAGCGCTCCGGCGACGTGACCTGGTTCGCCCTCGACCCGCAGACGGGGCTGCCGCGCCGGGGCGGTCCGGGTCCGGGCCCGGCTTCGGTGAAGGTGCCGGCGGCGTCCTGCGTGGTGTTCGACTGACTCCCGAGCACGCCGCCGCATGCCGAAGGGCCCGCCTCCCGTACCGGGAGCGGGCCCTTCGGCGGTGCCTGCGGTCGCGCGTGCGGCGGTGCCGGCTGGTCGGGCCAGCGGCGTGCCTGCCTCAGCGCGTCGGAGCGCCCTGCGGCTGCTGCGGCGCGATGCCCAGCGCCGTCGTGTACTTCGCCAGCGCGAGCTTGCCGATCGCCGGGTAGGGGCCGAGCGCCTCGGCGGCGGAGCAGCCCGCCTCCTTGGCCGCCTCCTCGATCAGACCCGGGTCGATCTCCGGCCCTATCAGGTACGGCGCCAGGGCCAGGTTCTGCGAGCCGGAGCCGCGCAGCTGCTCGGCCACGGAGGCGATCGAGCCCTCCTGGTCGAGGGCGGCCGCCATCACCGGCACGGCGAGGCGCGCGGCCAGCAGCATGCCGGTGATCCCGGCCGCCTGCACGGCCTCGTCACCGCCCACGGAGGCCAGGATGATGCCGTCCGCGGCGGTCGCCACGGTGAACAGCCGGGCGCGGTCGGCGCGGGCCAGACCGGCCTCGGACAGCCGCACGTGCAGCGCCTCGGCGAGCAGCGGGTGCGGGCCGAGCACATCGGTGAGGTCGGCCGCGACACGGCTGTCCATCACGGCCTGGCGGACCACCCGCAGCAGCGCGCTGTCCGGACCGGCCAGCAGCGGCACGACGACGGCGACGGGGCCCTCGGGCTCCTTGACGTCGAGGCCCGCGGCCCTGGCCTGCTCGTAACGGGCCGTGCGCTCCTCGCCGGCGTGCGCGAGCACGGACTGGAGCGTGGGGAACTCCACGTCGTCCCCGTCGAGGTAGCCGATCCGCGCGTCGAGGCCGGGGAGCTCGGAGCGGGCGATGCTCACGACCTCCTCGGCGAGGCTGCGCGTGGCAGCGCTGGGCGTTCCCGGCACGGCGAGAACAAGCGCGGGCGCGCCCTCGGGAGCCGCCAGCGGCTCGGGACGGCGGTGCCGTCCGGGCTGGCGGGGGCGCGGCATTCGTACTGGCAGGCCGGCGGGCCCAGTGGGGGAGCTCATGGCGCCGCATGTTACTGGCTTACTGGGCTTCCCTGTTCGGGGAGGGTGCAGGTGAGCGGTATCCGTCCGGTTTTGTCTGATGAGTTACGCGGGGATCGGACGCGGGCGCCGTGTCCGGATCAGTCGCCCGTTCCGGTCATCACGTGCACCATCGACGGGTCACTCGGCAGAGTGAGCGCCCCGGTCGCCAGGTCGGTCGCGATCCGCACGGCCCCGTGCAACGGATCCCCGGCGGCCGCGACCCGGCGTGCGTGCGGCAGCCGTTTCGCCAACTCCTCCTCCAGGGGTACGAGGAGCGGGGCGCCCATCCTGAACAGCCCGCCGGTGACGGCCACGTGGGGTTCTCCGCCGGGCGGACAGACGGCCGCCGCCGACTCGGCCATGTGCCGGGCCGCCTCGCGCAGGATGCCGGCGGCCACCGGGTCGTCGTCCGCGCAGGCGGCGACCTGGGGTGCGAAGGAGGCGAGGACGGCGGGCCGGTCCGGGCGCGGATAGAGCCGGCCCGGCAGCCCGGCCATCGGACCGAACTCGCCCTCGGCGCGGGCCAGCAGCCCGGCGGAGCCTCCGGGCCGCCCGTCGTACGCCCGCAGGGCCGCCTCCAGCCCCGCCCGGCCGATCCAGGCACCGCTGCCGCAGTCGCCGAGGAGATGCCCCCAGCCGTCGGCGCGACGCCAGCCGGTCAGATCCGTGCCGATGGCGATGAGCCCCGTACCGCCCGCGACCACGGCACCCGGCGTCGGCCCGAGGGCACCCACATAGGCGGTGACGGCGTCGGCGACGAGCGCGATCGGCCCGACCCCGAACTCCCGTCGCAGGGCGCCCGGGAGTTCGGCACGCAGGGCGTCGCCCAGCGTGGTCAGCCCGGCGGCCCCGACGACGGCGGCACGGAGCCGCATCACCCGTGTCTCGGCGGCCAACTCCCGGACCATCGGCACCAGTTGTTCCATCAGGTGCACCGGGTCGATACCTCGCGCCCCCGTACGCACCGGCACGCGTGACTCCCGCAGGCCCAACGCGCCGCGCCGCGCCGTGCCGACGGCGACGCGGAGACCGGAGCCGCCGGAGTCGACGGCGAGGATTCCGGGGTCGGCCGCAAGTCCCCCGTCGCCGGCGCCCGTCGCGGTCACGGCAGACGCCAGTCCACCGGTTGCCCTCCCTGTCGGACCAGCAGGTCGTTGGCCCGGCTGAACGGACGGGAGCCGAAGAAGCCGCGGTCCGCCGACATGGGGGAGGGGTGGGCCGACTCCACGGAGGGCAGATCGCCGAGGAGCGGACGCAGATTGCGGGCGTCGCGGCCCCACAGGATCGACACCAGCGGCTTGCCGCGTGCGGCCAGCGCCCGTATCGCCTGCTCGGTGACCTCTTCCCAGCCCTTGCCGCGGTGCGCGGCCGGCTTGCGCGGGGCCGTGGTGAGCGCCCTGTTGAGCAACAGCACGCCCTGCTGGGTCCACGGCGTCAGATCACCGTTGGAGGGCTGGGGCAGCCCCAGATCGGTGTGGAGCTCGCGGTAGATGTTGATCAGGCTGCCGGGCAGCGGACGCACCTCGGGCGCTACCGAGAACGACAGGCCCACCGCGTGTCCGGGCGTCGGGTAGGGGTCCTGGCCGACGATCAGGACGCGGACCTCGTCGAAGGGCTGCTGGAAGGCCCGCAGGACGTTGGATCCGGCCGGGAGATAGGTGCGTCCCGCGGCGATCTCCGTCCGCAGGAAGTCGCCCATCTCGGCGATCCGTCCGGCGACGGGTTCCAGGGCCTTCGCCCAGCCCGGTTCGACGATCTCATGCAAGGGTCGTGGTGCCACGGGCGTCACCCTACTGCCGCACGGGCAGCGGCGATCAACCGGTGGCCAAGGCCCGGTGGTCCCCCCCTCGTGGCTCATCCCACCACCGCGGCCCGCACGCACAGCACGTCCGGCAGATGCGAGGCGAGCTGCTGCCAGCTGTCGCCGTCGTCGCCCGAGGCGAACACCTCGCCGTTGCGGTTGCCGAAGTACACCCCGGCCGGATCCGCGTCGTCGGTGCAGAGCGCGTCACGCAGCACCGTGCCGTAGTGGTCGCCCTGCGGCAGCCCCGCGGACAACGGCTCCCAGCTCTTGCCCGCGTCCGTCGTACGGAAGACCCGGCAGCGGTGGTCGGCGGGGACGCGGTCCGCGTCGGCGTTGATCGGGAACACGTACGCCGTGTCACCGCGGCGCGGGTGGGTGGCCATCGCGAAGCCGAAGGTGGACGGCAGTCCCTCGCCGATGTCGGTCCAGTGCGCTCCCGCGTCGTCACTGCGGTAGACGCCCCAGTGGTTCTGGAGATACAGCCGGTCCGGGGTCACCGGGTCCTGGGCGACCTTGTGCACGCACTGCCCGAACTCCGGGTCGGGATCGGGCAGGAACACCGCGGAGACACCGGAGTTGGAGGGTGTCCAGCTCGCGCCGCCGTCGGACGTCCTGAAGACCCCGGCCGTCGACACGGCGACCGTCACCGCCCGCGGATCGCGCTTGTCCGTCACGACCGTGTGCAGCCCCTCGCCACCGCCGCCCGGGACCCACTTCGACCGGGTCGGGTGCTCCCACAGCGGGCGGACCAGCGTGAAGGTCTCCCCGCGGTCCTCGGAGCGGTACAGCGCCGCCGGTTCCGTGCCCGCGTAGACCACGTCGGGCTCCGCGGCGGCCGGATGCAGCTGCCACACGCGCTCCAGCGAAGCGCCCGTGTCCTTCGGGAACTTGACGGCGGGCTGGGCCGGTTCGGTCCAGGTCCGGCCGAGGTCGTCGGAGTGGAACACCGACGGACCCCAGTGCGCGCTGTCGCCGCCCGCCAGCAGGCGTGGCCGCTCACCCCGGGTGTCGATCGCGACCGAGTACACGGCCTGCGCGTTGAAATACGGACTCTCGTCGAACTCCCAGGCGCCACCCCGCCCACGCCCGATGAACAGGCCCTTGCGGGTCCCTACGGCGAGCAGTACCTCGGTCATGCCGATCACCTCCGCGACGTCCTTGTCTCAGATATCGGCCAGTCTGCACCCAGCCACTGACAGTCACCCCTGGAAAGGGCTCCGTCGCAGGTCAGGGCGGTGATGGTAGCTCGTGTCGACGATCGGTGGGCGGCTTTCGCGAAGACCGGGCGGGGGTGCGGGGCTTGTGCGACGGTCGAGCCGTGGAGACTCGTCGTGAGCACCTCGGCGACGTCCCCCGTATGGAAGGGCGGCCCGGCATGTTCATGCGCTCATGAGGAGGAAGCCTTCGATGGCGTTCCGTAATTCGAAGGTGTGGTTGTGGCGCTGGCGGCGCAATCCGCTCAGGCGGCGCGCCGACAAGGTGGAGGCCTGGGTCATTCTCGGCGCCTGGCTGCTCACCGTCCTCGCGGGGGTGTCCGCCGGTCTGGTGGCGAGCCGGTCCGTCGAGGGCACCCTCGCCCGGGAGCGCGTCGAGTGGCGGCAGGTCGAGGCCCGGCTCGTGGCGAAGGCACCCGGCACCTTCGCCGGGCAGACCGGGACCAGCAGCGGCGACCAGGTGTGGGCGGAGGTCCGCTGGGCGGCCCCCGACGGCTCCTCGCACACCGGCCAGGTCCGCGTCCGTCCCGGCAGCGCCGGCGGCACCCCGGTCCCCGTCTGGACCGACCGGGAGGGCCGTCTGGTCACCCGCCCCGCCACCCCCGCGCAGGCCCACCTCCGCGCCGCCCTGATCGGTGCCCTGCTGGGCGTGAGCGCGGCGATCGTGCCGTTCGTCACCGGACGCATGCTGTGCGGCCGCCTGGAACGCCGACGGATCGACCAATGGGACGCGGAGTGGGCACGGTTCGGCCAGCAGCGGGGGAGGACGACAGGCTGAGGGAGGGACCGGGGGCAACCCCGGCTGCCCTGGGCCCGCCCTCCCGGCGAGGGCGAACCTCACGCCGCCCCGAGCGCCGACCGGCAGATCTCCAGCAACCGCTCGTCGGAGAGGACCGCCAGCGGCGCGTATCCCCCGCAGGGGGCGATGTACCGCTGCGGAGCGGTCAGCTCCGCCCGGAGCAGGTCGTGCAGCGGGGCGCCGGCGGGGCCCATGGCCGCGACGCACTCGGCGATGGGCCTCCGCAGCTCCGGCGTCCGCGCCCATGTGCTGCGCAGCAGCGGCAGTACCCGGCCGGATTCCGCTTCGCCGCCGATCCGCCACAGCGCGCACGCCGCCGGCGTCCGCACCCACGCGTGGGGCGCCTCGGTCTCTCGCCGCAGCCCGTCCATCGCGGGCGCGGCCTCCGGCCCCAGACGGGCCAGGACCTCGGTCGCACCCCGGTGCGCGACGACGTCCCCGTCGGGTGTCAGCAGCACGGACAGTACGGCCGCGGCGTCCCCTGTCAGCGTCCAGAGCGCGCCCGCCGCCTCGATCGCGTTCTCCCCGTCCAAGAGCCCCCGAACCACCGGTATCGCCTCGCGTGCCGCCCCACCGAGCGCCCCGAGCGTGTGCAGGGCGGCGCCGACGACGAGGAACCGCATCCTGTGGTCCGGCAGACCGGACAGCAACCGCAGGATCAGCGGCAGACTCTCCGTGTCGTTCAGCTCGCCGAGCGCCGTGATCAGCGCCGTCGCGCGGTTGTGGATGTCGGGGTCGTCGAGGGACAGGCCCGCGAGTCCGGCCCGCAGCGCGGGTGCGAGAGGCGCCGCGGCCGGGCCCAGGTGGGCGACGACCTGCCCCAGGTCGTAGGGCGCGTCGGGGGTGGCGAGGAGCTGTCCCAGCACCGGCACCGCGCGTGGGTCCCCGCTCCTGGCCAGCGCCCTGAGCGGCTCGCCCAGCGTCGGTGCGCCGTGTTCCCAGTGCCGCACCCACAGCTCGGGCCGGGACGTCACGAGGGCGTGCAGGTCGTCGGCGGCGGGCGCGGCCAGTTGGTAGAGGTCCTCCAGGACGGACGTCGCGGCGTCGCGCAACTGGTCCTCCTCGGCGGCCAGTTGGGCGCCGATCAGGGCGACCGGCGTGCTGTAGTCGGCGCGCCAGTCGCGGAAGAGTCCGAAGGACATCCACATCGCGTTGCACCGGTCGGTCGGGTCCGGGCTCGTCAACTGCCCGTTCAGCAGGGCGATCCGGTCGGCCACCCGGCCGTCGAGCCCGGTGTGCAGGGTCCGCAGCAGCTGGGAGCCCTCCTCGTCCGAGGGGCGCAGCCGCCGCAACCGGCCGACCAGCGTGTTCGTGTCCGGGCGATCGGGTTCGCACGCCGGGTCCGGGCGCTGTCCGGACCGTTCCCGGAGCAGTCCCACGACCGTGGGCACCAGGTCGGTGGGGAGCCGGTCGGGTGCGTTGCCCGCCAACTGGCCGAGCGCGGCCAGCCGTTGACCCGGGCCGTAGGGCGCCATGCTCAGGGCGGTGAGGAGCTCCACGATCTCTGCCGCGTGCGCCGGATGCCGGTGGGCCAGGAAGCCGAGGCCCTCGGTCAGCGCGAGCAGGACCCGCTCGTCCCGCTCCACCGCGATCCGCTCGCGCAGCAGGCTCAGCACCCGCTCCGGTCGGTCCAGGAACCGCACGACGGCACTCGCGGCGGACCTGCGCACCCCCGCGTCCGGGTCCCCGGCCAGCCGGGCGAAGACCTCGGCGCCGGCCCGGACCGCCGCGCGCGCCATCGCGTACCCCGCGTCCGCGCCCTCGGCCACCTCCCCGTCGCCCCCGATACTGACCAGGAGCTCCACGATCCCGCCCCGGTCCCGCACCTCCTCACGCGCGGCGAGCGTGAACAGATACGGGACGCAGGCGAGCGTCGAGTCGTACACGTCTCCCTGGTGGTGCACGGCGCCGTACATCCCGTCGAGCGCGATCTCCCGCTCGGCGGGGTCCGCGGAGGCCAGCCCCCGCAGTAGGCCGGGAACGTCCTCCGCGCTCCCGTACGCATGCCGCATCGAAGCCCAGTCGACCTCGTCGATCCCCGTGAACACGCTGCCCTCCCCAGGCGTAGTGCCAAGTGATCCCGAGTCTGCACCACGGCACTGACAACCAAGCGGAATCGCGGGGTGACGGTCTGTCGGCCAAGCAGGCGTCGGCCACAGGACGACCTCGGATCAGCCGCTCCCCGGCAACGCCCGCCCCAGGATCGCGCCCACGTCGGCCGAGTCCGGCAGCGTGCCGAAGGAGTACCCCCAGTCGCCGCCGAGCCGGGTCGCGCAGAAGGCGTCGGCGACCGCGGACGGGGCGTGCCGGACCAGGAGGGAGGCCTGGAGGGTGAGGGCCATCTGCTCCACCAGGCGCCGCGCCCCGGCCTCGGAACCGCCGCTCAGCAGCCCCTTCAACCGGTTCACCGCGGCGTCCAGCCGCGCGTCCGCCCCCTGCGCCAGGGCCAGTTCCGCGAACAGGGCCTCCGCGGTCCCCGCCTCCCGCGTCAACGCCCGCAGCACGTCCAGGGCGTTGACGTTCCCCGAGCCCTCCCAGATCGAGAGCAGGGGCGCCTCGCGGTAGTGGCGTGGCATGCCCGAGTCCTCCACGTAGCCGTTGCCGCCGAGGCACTCCAGGGCCTCCGCGGTGAAGGCCGGGCCCCGCTTGGTGACCCAGTACTTGCCGACAGCGGTGGCGATCCGCCGGAACGCCTGCTCCCCGGCGTCCCCGCGCACCGCCCGGTCCGCCGCGCCCGCCAGCCGCAGGGTGAGGGTCGTCGCCGCCTCGGACTCCAGGGCGAGGTCGGCGAGCACGTTGCGCATCAGCGGCTGGTCGGCCAGCCGGGCGCCGAACGCGCTGCGGTGCCCGGCGTGGTGGCCCGCCTCGACGAGCGTCTTGCGCATCAGCGTGGCCGACATCATCACGCAGTCGAGCCGGGTGCAGTTGACCATCTCGATGATCGTCTTCACACCCCGCCCCTCGGGCCCGACGAGCCAGGCCACGGTCCCGTCGAACTCCGGCTCGGAGGACGCGTTCGAGCGGTTGCCGAGCTTGTCCTTCAGCCGCTGGATGCGGAAGGTGTTGCGGCTGCCGTCGGGCAGGACGCGCGGCACCAGGAAGCAGGACAGCCCCTCCGGCGCCTGCGCCAGCACCAGGAACACGTCGCACATCGGCGCCGAGGTGAACCACTTGTGGCCCCGCAGCGTGTAGACGCCCGGCTCCGAGGTCGGCGCGGCCACCGTGGTGTTCGTACGGACGTCGGAGCCGCCCTGCTTCTCGGTCATCCCCATGCCCGCCAGCAGACCGCGCTTCTCCGCGGGCACCCGCAGCCCCGGCTCGTACTCCCTGCTGGTCAACAGGGGTTCGTAGACCTTCGCGAGGTCCGGCTGCTGACGCAGCGCGGGGACGGCGGCGTACGTCATCGAGGTCGGGCAGCCGTGCCCGGCGTCGGTGTGTCCCCACGCCAACCCGCCCGCCGTGCGCGCCACATGGGCCCCGGACCGGTCGTCCGCCCAGGGCGCTCCGGCCAGCCCCTCGGCGACCGCGGCCCGCATCAGGTGGTGCCAGCTCGGATGGAACTCGACCTCGTCGACCCGGTGGCCGTACCGGTCGTGCGTGCGCAGTTCCGGCTCGTGCCGGTTGGCGAGATCGGCCCACTCCTGCGCCTCCGCGCTGCCCGCGAGCCGGCCGATCCGCCGTACGTCGTCCTCGGCCCAGCCCGCGCCCTCCCGGCGCAGCCCCTCCAGCAGGGCCACGTCCTCGGACGCGTCGTAGGGAGCCAGGGGAGGGGGCTGGTTGGTGACGTCGTGCGTCGCGCTGCCCTCGTGCGCCGGTGAGAAGACCATACGGCGAGTGTTGCATTTTCACTGCGGCTGTAGCAATGCTGCAATACGACCTACAGTACGGGACCATGCGGACGAACCCGGCCGACCAGCCCGATCAGCTCGATGCGCCCGGCCCGACAGGGCGGCCCGACGAGCTGGAACTGCGTCCGCTGTCCGCGCGCTCGGTCGTCCTCAGCCTGCTCCTGGGCGCGCATCCGCCCGAGCTGCCGGTGAAGGAGCTGGTTCGCCAGGTGGAGGCCTTCGGTGTCGGCGGGTCCACCGCGCGGGCCGCGCTCAGCCGCATGGTCGCCGCCGGGGACCTGCGCCGCACCGACACCGTCCACCGGCTGAGCGACCGGCTCCTGGAACGTCAGCGCCGCCAGGACGACGCCGTGCATCCCCGCACGCGCGCGTGGGACGGCGACTGGGAGATGCTCGTGATCACGGCGACGGGCCGCGGCCCCGCCGAACGGGCCGACCTGCGCACCCGGCTGACCGCGCTGCGACTGGCCGAACTCCGGGAAGGCGTCTGGCTGCGCCCCGCCAACCTGAGCCGCCCGCTGCCGGCCGACCTGGCCCACGTGGGGGAGCGGTGCACGACCCGTCCCGACCGCCCCGCGGCCGAACTGGCCGCGCGGCTCTGGCCGTTGGCCGCCTGGGCCGCGAAGGGCCGCGCCCTGCTCGCCCACACCGCGCGCGTGGACGGCCCCGCCGACCGCTTCACCGCCTTCGCGGCGGTCGTACGCCATCTGCTCGCGGACCCGGTCCTGCCCACCGACCTCCTGCCCGCCGACTGGCCGGGAACCGCCCTGCGCACCGCCTACGCCGACTACCGGCGGGAGCTCGGTACGCGGTGAAGCCGCACCATGATGCGGCGGCCGTACGAAGCACCGTGCGGGGATGCTTCGGACGGCCGCCTCCACCGTGGGGGGATACGGGCTGACCTGACTACTTGTACGTGATGTCCGAGGACGCGTACTTGCAGTACGTCCCGTCAGGGCCCGAGCCGTTGGTGGTCGGCTCCTTGCCGCTGTTGTTTCCGATGTACTTCTGGCAGGGGACGATCTTCTTGCTGGAGTCGCCGACGATCGTGATGCCCTTGAGGGTCGCGCTGTCGCCGTAGTTGGTGTTGATGCCGACGAGCTTGTTGCCCTTGTAGGTCGCCTCGATGGTGTTGAGGTTGATCGTCCGCTTGTACTGCGTCGAGCAGTTGCCGCAGGAGCGGACGAACGTGCCGAAGTTCTTCACCGCGAAGTTGGAGATGTTGAGCGTCCCGGCGCCGTTGAACTGGAACACCTTGTCGCTGGCTTCCTTCGCGCCACCACCGGAGATGGTGTACACGTTCGACGACGAGGAGCCCTTGAACGTCGCCGCGTCCTCGCCGACGTCCTCCCACCAGACGTTCTGCAGCGTGCAGCTGCCCTCGCAGTGGATGCCGTCCGCGGCGGGCGCGCCGATGATGACGTTCTTCAGGACCGTGCCGGCGGCGAGCTTCAGGATCGGGCCCTGGTCCTCGTCCTGGCTGCCGCTGCCCAGGTCACCTGAGCCGTACAGGCGCTGCATCCCGTAGTCCTTGGTGCCGGACACGGAGATGGTGGAGGTGACCGCCTTGCTGCTGGTGGGGGTGGGCCAGGTCGCGGCGCTCGCGGTCGGCGTGTTGATTGCCATGATCATGCCAACCGAAAGGCCGAGTGCGGCCGTCGCGCCGGTCAGTGCGTGGCGGTGTGTGCGGGGAGGTGGTGAAGAAGTCATGTCCCGATTCCTTCTGTGCGGGGGGTTGGTCGTTGATCGCGTACATGAACGATGTGTGCCATTACGAACGACGCGCACAGGTCCATGCGGCTCTTCCCGGGGAATGCCGCGCCGTTCGGTCACCCTGCTGAACGGAACGTAGAGGGTAAGCGCTTTCTGGTCAACGCTTCGCGCAGAAGGTTTCTGTGGCGTGGGAGCGCTTCCATGGCGGCCATGTGCATGCCACCATTCCTGTTGCTCCCCTCAGCGATGCCCCCACGAGCCGCCATCACGAAGGGACCCGCCGTGTCCGCCACTGTCGGCACCCTCGCGAGGAGACCGCTGCGCGCGGTCCTTGTCGCGCTCCACGGAATGCTGGTGGCGTTACTCGCCGCCGCACTCCTCACCGCACCCCCGGCCGCCGCCGAGGAGGCCGCCCCGACCGCCACCCTCACCGAGATCACGAACTTCGGCGCCAACCCCAGCAACCTGCAGATGTACCTGTACGTCCCCGCGACCGTCACCGCCCGTCCGGCGGTCCTGGTGGCCGTCCACTACTGCACCGGCTCCGGCCCGGCGATGTACTCCGGCACCGAGTACGCCTCGCTCGCCGACCAGTACGGGTTCATCGTCGTGTACCCGTCCGTCACCCGCTCCAGCAAGTGCTTCGACGTCTCCTCTCCGCAGGCGCTCAAGCGCGGCGGCGGCAGCGACCCGGTCGGCATCAAGTCGATGGTCGACTGGACGGTCGACGCCTACGACGCCGACACCAGCCGCGTCTTCGCCACCGGCATCTCCTCCGGCGCGATGATGACCAACGTCCTGCTCGGCGACTACCCGGACGTCTTCGCGGCGGGCGCCGCCTTCTCGGGCGTGCCGTTCGGCTGCTTCGCGACCACCGACGGCTCGGAGTGGAACAGCGCGTGCGCGCAGGGCACGATCACCCACACCGCCCAGGAGTGGGGCGACATCGCCCGCGCCGCCTACCCCGGGTACACCGGCTCCCGCCCGCGCATGCAGCTGTGGCACGGCACCGAGGACGACGTGCTGCGCTACCCCAACTTCGGGGAGGAGATCAAGCAGTGGACGAACGTCCAGGGGGTGAGCCAGACCCCGGCCGCCACCGACTCGCCCCAGTCCGGCTGGACCCGCACCCGCTACGGCGGCACCGGTGACCGCGCCCAGGTCGAGGCGATCAGCCTCCAGGGCGTCGGCCACAACCTGTACGCCTGGGGGATGGCCGCCCGTGTGCTCACGTTCTTCGGTCTCGACAGCGGCGGCACCGTGCCCCAACCACCGGCCGGGCCCTGCAAGGTGACCGTGACCACCAACGCCTGGAACACCGGCCTGACCGCCTCGGTGACCCTCACCAACACCGGCACGACCACGGTCAACGGCTGGCAGCTCGCCTTCACCCTGCCCGCCGGGCAGGCCATCACCAACGGCTGGAACGCCACGTACGCGCCGAGTTCCGGTGCGGTGACGGCGACGAACGCCTCGTACAACGCGACGCTCGCGCCGAACGCGAGCGTCAGTATCGGCTACCAGGCGACGCACACCGGGAACAGTGCGGCGCCGGGCGCCTTCAGTCTCAACGGAACGGCCTGCACCGTCGGTTGACGGATCCGGCCGCAGGTGCCGTCAGTACGGCAGCAGCCGTCCCGACGGTGTCCTGCGGTCGATCGTCTCGTCCCGGCGCGGGGCGGGTCGGCGGATGACTCGGATGCGGGTCTGACCCTTCATGACGCCCTCCTCATGCCTGATACCAACAGCCTCGCTGTCGCGGGCGCCTGGCACATCGTGCCTGGGGAGGCATTACCCCTGACCTGGGGGGAGCAACCGCCGGGGCCGCCCTGCTTCTGCGGGAGGACCGGGACCTACTACTGAGGTACCAGTCCTCCGTGGGCGCTTCCCGTCTGCTCAGACCGACCGGTGGTACTGGTCCGGCACATGCACGTCCCCGCCCAGCTCCCGCGCGGCCTGCCGCGCCCAGGACGGGTTGCGCAGCAGCTCACGGCCGAGCAGCACGGCGTCCGCCTCGCCGTTGACCAGGATCTTCTCGGCCTGCTCGGGCTCGGTGATCAGACCGACCGCGGCGACCGGCAGCTTGGTCTCGGCCTTGACGCGGGCCGCGAACGGCACCTGGTAGCCGGGGCCGATCGGCATCCGGACGCCGGAGGCGTTGCCGCCGGTGGAGACGTCCAGGAGGTCGATGCCGTGGGCCTGGAGATCGGCGGCGAACCGGACCGTGTCGTCCGGCGTCCAGCCGCCCTCCTCCAGCCAGTCGGTCGCCGAGATGCGGAAGAACAGCGGCTTGTCCTGCGGCCACACCTCCCGTACGGCGTCCACGACTTCGAGCGCGAAGCGGGTGCGGTTCTCGTACGAGCCGCCGTAGGCGTCGGTGCGGTGGTTGGAGTGCGGGGAGAGGAAGTTGCCGATCAAGTAGCCGTGCGCGCCGTGGATCTCGGCGATCTCGAAGCCGGCGGCGAGGGCGCGGCGGGCCGCGTCCGCGAACTGGCCGACGACGTCCTTGATCTGTGCGGCCGTCAGTTCGGTCGGTACCGGGTGCCGCTCGTCGAACGCCACCGGGCTCGGTCCGAGCGGCTGCCAGCCGCCGCCCTCGGCGCCGATCGGCGCGCCGCCCTTCCAGGGCCGCTCCGTCGAGGCCTTGCGCCCGGCGTGGGCGAGCTGGATGCCCGGGACCGTGCCCTGGCCCACCAGGAAGCGGGTGATCCGCCGGAACGCCTCGACCTGGGTGTCGTTCCAGATGCCGAGATCGTACGGCGAGATGCGGCCCTCGGGGCTCACGCCCGTGGCCTCGACGATGACCAGGCCCGTACCGCCGGCCGCGCGCGCCGCGTAGTGCGCGAAGTGCCAGTCGTTGGGCGCGCCGGCCTCGGGGCCCTCGGATGCCGCGGAGTACTGGCACATCGGCGGCATCCACACCCGGTTCGGGATCGTCACGTCGCGCAGGGTGTAGGGCTCGAAGAGTGCACTCACGGCGGGCTCCATTCGTCACGGGACCGGTGGTCGACTCGTACGATAGGCATCGTAGTACGGTGGATGTCAAACTACGAAGGGTTTCGTACAATGGGCGTCCCGAAGGCCATCCCGAAGCTGTCCCGAGCCTTCCCGAAGCCTTCCCGAAGAGGTGGAGCCGCCGTGACCTCGCCCGCTGTCAGCAGTCGCGACCTGCCGCATCCGGCCCGGGACGAGATCCGGCTGGAGCCGATCCTGCACGCGCTCTCCGACCCGATGCGTCTCGCGATCGTGCGTGAGCTCGCCACCGTCGGTGACGAGCTCACGTGTTCGCAGTTCGAGCTGCCCGTCACCAAGTCGACCACCACGCACCACTTCCGGGTGCTGCGCGAGGCGGGCGTGATCCGGCAGATCTACCGGGGCACGGCCAAGATGAACGGCCTGCGCCGGGACGACCTAGACGACCTCTTCCCGGGGCTGCTCGACGCCCTGCTCGGCGCCGCCGGGCGGCAGGCCGTCCGCCTCGGCCGAACCGGGCTTCTCGGCTGAAGCCGCTTTCGAGGGAAGGTGGTTGAAGAGCAGGTTCAGCACGATCGCCGTCAGACAGCCCGCGCTGATGCCGCTGTTCATCACCGTCTGGAACCAGTCCGGGAACTTCTCGTACACCGTCGGCACCCCGACCGGCAGCATGCCCATGGCCACCGAGACGGCCACCACCGTCAGGTTGTTGTTGCCCTTGAAGTCGACGGTGGCGAGGGTCCTGAGGCCGCTCGCGGCCACCGTCCCGAACATCACCAGCCCCGCACCGCCGAGCACCGGCGCCGGTATCGCCGCGACCACCGCGCCCAGCTTCGGCAGCAGACCGAGCAGCACGAGGATGCCGCCCGCCGCGGCCACGACCCAGCGGCTGCGGACGCGGGTCATGCCGACGAGGCCGACGTTCTGGGCGTACGCCGTGTAGGGGAAGGTGTTGAAGACACCGCCGAGGACGGTCGACAGGCCGTCGGCGCGCAGGCCGTCCGCGAGAGTGCGCGGCTCGACCTTGCGGTCGGTCATCTCGCCGACCGCGATCAGGTCACCGGTCGTCTCGGTCATCGTCACCAGCGCCACCACCAGCATCGACGCGATCGCCGAGGCCTCGAAGGTGGGTGCCCCGAAGTGGAACGGCGTACTGATCCCGAGCCAGTCGGCGTCGCCGACACCGTCGAAGTCCGTGAACCCGAACGGCACGGCCGCGGCGAGGCCCACCACGATGCCGATCAGCACCGCGATCCGGCTCAGGAACGCGGGCGCGAACCGCTGCACACCCAGCACCACGAGGAGCACGAAGAGGGCCAGGCCCAGGTTCTTCGGCTCCCCGAAGTCCGCCGAACCGACTCCGCCCGCGGCCCAGTTGCCCGCGACCGGCAGCAGGGAGAGGCCGATGATCAGGATCACGGTGCCCGTGACGAGCGGCGGGAAGAAGCGGAGCAGTCTGCCGAAGACCGGCGCGAGCAGCATGATCGCGAGCCCCGCGACGATCACCGAGCCGTAGATGGCGGGGAGGCCGCCGCCGGTCGTGCCGATCAGCACCATCGGGGAGACGGCGGCGAACGTACAGCCCTGCATGATCGGCAGGCGCACGCCGAAGCGCCAGAAGCCGACGCACTGGATCAGGGTGGCGATACCGCACACCAGCAGGTCGGCGGTGATCAGGTAGGCGAGATCCGCGGGCGACAGTTTCATCGCGCTGCCGACGATCAGGGGGACGGCCACGGCGCCGGCGTACATGGCGAGTACGTGTTGGAGGCCGAAGGCGAGGAGGTGGCGGGCGGGTGGGACTTCGTCGACAGGGTGCGTGGTCATGGGGGGACCGTAGGCTCCTTGAACAGATTGTTGATTTCTGGGGTGTTGCTGGTTCGTTTCCTGGTGCGGGTGCGTGGGGGCTGGTCGCGCAGTTCCCCGCGCCCCTAAAAGCCGCGACCGTACGCGGCGTTCATCAGCGAGCCCCAGTCGGGGAGTTTCACCACTCCCCGTCCCAGTGATGCCCCGAGTTCTGCTTCTGCCTGTTCGATGGCGCACCAACCCGGCCATTCGACCGGCTCGATGCCGTCTGCCCGCAATGCTGCGAGGGGATCACCGGGGCGCTCTTCCCGTACGAGGATGTCGGCGTCCTCCAGCAGCGACGTCACCGTCTCCTTCGCGCACGGCCTGTTCGTGCCGATGACTCCCGTCGGGCCCCGCTTGATCCAGCCGGCCACGTATTCGCCCGGCGCCACCACGCCCTCGCGCAGGACGCGGCCGGCGAGATGGGGGACCGTGCCGGTTCGCGCGTCGAACGGCAGGCCCTCCAAGGGGATTCCGCGGTACCCCACCGAGCGCAGCACCAACTGGGCCTCGATCTCCTCGTACCGGCCCGTGCCGGTCACCCCGCCCTGGCCGTCCGGCACCGTCCGTTCGAAGCGCACCGCGCCCACGCGCCCCGCCTCGGCGAGGAGTTCGACCGGGCGGAGGAAGAAGCGCACGTGGATGTGGCGCGGATTCGGCGTCGGTGGCGACTGGGCCCAACCCCGCAACACCTCCACGTTGCGGCGCTGGGCGGCGGGCAGGGCCGCGGGGTCCGCGTAGGCCGGGTCGAGCGCCAACTCCTGCGGATCCACGGTGACCTGCGCCTCCGGCAGGCCGCCCAACTCACGCAGCTCCTTGGTGGTGAAGCGGGCCTGCGAGGGGCCTCGGCGGCCCACCATGTGGACGTCCGTGACCCGGCTCGCGGCCAGTGCGGTGAGCGCCGGCTGGGGCATGTCCGTCGGGCTCAGCTCCGCGGCGCCGCGGGCCAGCATCCGTGCCACGTCGACCGCGACGTTCCCGACGCCGATCACCACCGCCGAGCGGGCCGCGCGGACGAAGCCGTCGTCGACGGCGTCCGGATGGGCGCTGTACCAGGACACGAACTGGGTGGCCGAGAAGCTTCCCGGCAACTCCTCGCCGGGGATGCCGAGGTGCCGGTCGGTGGCCGCGCCCACGCAGTACACGACGGCGTGGTAGAGCTCCCGCAGCCGGGCGGTCGGCACTCCGTCGGTGCCGATCCGGACACCGCCGAGGAAGCGGACCCGCTCGTGCTCCAGGACGGTGCGGAGGTTGTTCTGGAGGGATTTGATCTTCTCGTGGTCGGGTGCCACGCCGTAGCGGACGAGTCCGTAGGGGCACGGCAGACGGTCCAGGACGTCGACGTACACCGAGGGGTCCAGCTGGACGAGGCTCTGGGCGGTGTAGCACCCGCTCGGCCCGGAGCCGACGACGGCGACACGAAGCACGGCGGTACTCCTTACCCGTGGGATCAGAGCAGATCGCTGATGTCTCCAGCATCGCACCGTCGCTGCTGCGCTGACAGGGTGCTGTACGGAGCGGGGGACGCGTGTCCGTTGGTATGGAAAGTGATCATGCGGTTACGTTGCGTGTGTGCTAGAAGCATCCTTTCTTAATCTTTCTGATCGTTGTCCGACGGACGGTGCGGTGTCCGTGTGGCCCGCGTGGGAAGTGCAGGAGGACGAGGACGCGACCTCGTGGTTCCACGTCCGGCTGGCGTTCACCGACGGCGCCCGGGTCGACCTGCTGGCCGTGGTGTCCGACGGATGTGCCTCCCTGGAGGACGTGCGGGCCCAGCCGGCGCTCTCCCTCGACGACCTCGGGGTCCTCGCCGACTGGATCGAGGGCCCGCTCTTCGAGGCGTGCGGCCTCGGGCCGGCGCCGGAGCACGGCGAGCCGGGCGTCTCGCGGCGGGCCCGGCCGGCGTGGCCGCGGGGTGTCGAGGGGCGGTGGCTCGTCGCGCAGGAGTACCGCGCCGCCCAGGAGGACGGTGTCGACCCGGTGCTCGCGGTGATGTGCGCGACCGGGCACAGCCGCCGCAAGTCGCTGAGGATGATCGCGCAGGCGCGTGACGCGGGGTACCTGACGCCACGTCACGCACGGCGCTGAGCAGGGCCGTTACCGCGCCGGAGGCGTCACAGCATGTCCCGCATCCGGGAGATCTCGCTCGTCTGCTGGGCGACCACGTCGTCGGCCATCTCCTCGACGCGGATGTTGTTGCCCTGCCCCTTCACGTCCGTGGCCATGGTGAGCGCCCCTTCGTGATGCGTGATCATCAGGGTGAGGAAGAGCTGGTCGAAGGCTTCCCCCTTGGCCGCCTTGAGCTTCTTCAGCTGGGCCTCGGTGGCCATGCCCGGCATCGCGGCGTGCTCGTGCGTCGGGTCCTTCGTGTCCTTGCCGTACGACGTCAGCCAGCTCTCCATCGCGTCGATCTCCGGCCCCTGGGCGGCCGCGATGCGCTCGGCGAGCTTCTTGACCTTCGTGGACTCGGCGCGGTCCGGGGCGAGTTCGGTCATCTCCAGGGCCTGCGTGTGGTGCACGATCATCATCCGGGCGTACGAGACGTCCGCCGCGTTGGGGGAGTCGTCCTCGGCGCGCTGATCCGTGGCCTCCTCGGCGGACAGCGTGCGGTTCGCCTCGCCGGGGGCACCGGGCGCGAGCACCGAAGGCCCGGTCGCCGCGGCCGACTTGGGGTCCGCGTCCGAGTCACAGGCCCCGAGGCCGAGTGTCACCAGAACGGTCACCGTGGCGAGGGACGCGCGGCGGATGAGCACAACGACCTCCTGTGGCAGGCGTGGTGAGGGGCACCTCGTGAGTGCCGTGACTGTCCTAGCACGCTTCCGCGGTTTACCGAGCAGAAAACTTCATTGCGGTTCTGTTGCCCCCTGTTGGTGTGTGCATGGTCAAGACCATACTTCGGTGGTGTGTGAACCGTTCCGAGGCGAACGGAACCAGGGAGGAAGCAGTGATCCTGAAAGATCCCCGAACCCGACACAGACGCCTGGGAGTTGTGGCCGCCGCGGCCGGACTCCTCGCCGCCCTGCTGACGGCCGTCCCGGCCGCGGCGACCCCCGACCCCGGGGACGGCGCGGCGGCGACCGGCACGGAGGTGTCCCGGAGCACCGAGGCCCAGGTGCGGGCCGCGATGGCCGACGGTGAGATACCCGGCCAGAACGAGGTCGTCCACTCCGACAACATCGAGCACCTGACCAACATCCCCAAGGACGCGCTGGCCGGCACCAATTCGGACCTCGCCTTCCAGGGCAGATACGCGTTCGCCGGCAACTACGACGGCTTCCGCATCCTCGACATCAGCAACCCGAAGGCGCCGAGGACGATCGCCCAGGTGCTGTGCCCCGGCTCGCAGAACGACATCTCCGTCTCCGGCAACCTGCTCTTCCTCTCCACCGACTCCTCGCGCAGCGACAGCAGTTGCAACAGCACCACGCAGCCCGCGACCGAGAAGTCCTCCTGGGAGGGCATGAAGGTCTTCGACATCAGTGACAAGACCAACCCCAAGTACGTCGCCGCCGTCGAGACCGCCTGCGGCTCGCACACCCACACGCTGGTGCCCGAGCGCAAGAACGTCTACATCTACGTCTCCTCGTACTCACCGAACGCCTCCTACCCCGACTGCCAGCCCCCGCACGACGGCATCTCCGTCATCAAGGTGCCGCGGAGCGCTCCCGAGAAGGCGGCGGTCGTCGGCTTCCCGGTGCTGTTCCCCGGTGAGGGGCCGGACGGCGGCGGCAACCCGGGTGGGCCCACCAACCCCGGAGTCTCCAAGACCACCGGCTGCCACGACATCACGGTCCTGCCCTCGAAGGACCTGGCCGCGGGCGCCTGCATGGGTGACGGCATCCTGTTCTCCATCGCGGACCCGGAGCACCCGAAGGTCATCGACCAGGTGCAGGACAACGTGAACTTCGCGTTCTGGCACTCGGCCACCTTCAACCAGAAGGCCAACAAGGTGGTCTTCACCGACGAGTTGGGCGGCGGCGGCGCCGCCACCTGCAACGCGACGGTCGGTGCGAACCGTGGCGCCGACGGTATCTACGACATCGTCGGCAAGGGCGACAAGCGTCAGCTCGTCTTCCGCAGCTACTTCAAGATCCCGCGTCACCAGGCCGACACCGAGAACTGCGTCGCCCACAACGGCTCGCTGATCCCGGTCAAGGGCAAGGACATCATGGTCCAGGCCTGGTACCAGGGCGGTGTCTCCGTCTGGGAGTTCACCGACTCCTCCAAGCCCAGGGAGATCGGCTACTTCGAGCGGGGCCCGCTGACCACCGACACGCTCACCGTCGGCGGTTCCTGGTCGGCGTACTACTACAACGGCTACATCTACTCGAACGACATCGCCAAGGGCTTCGACGTCCTGAAGCTGAGCGACCGGCGCACGGACCCCGCCAAGTGGGTCCGGCTGAAGGAGCTCAACACCCAGACGCAGCCCGACTACTTCGACTGACCGTCGCCGCCGTGGTCCGCCACGGCCCCGGTCGCGAAGAAGCGTGACAGATCCGTGTCACCGGTCCCGCCGGACGCCGTCTCGGTGTCCGGCGGGACGCCCAACTCCCAGTCCAGCCGGTAGCGTTTGAACAGCTCGGCGCGGAGCACCGGCAGTGGCATCGGTACGCCCGGCACCAGGGCGGCGTAGACCGACCCCATCAACAGGGCGCGCAGCATGGGGTAGTCGGCGTCGGGGTCCGGTGAGCCGTGGCGTGCGACGGTGTCCCGCAGCAGTTCGGCAAGGCGTCGTTGTTCCGGGCACGGCATGAAGCCTTCGGCCTGCAACAGCCCCGCCATGTGCTGGCGCATCAGGACGGGCCGGTCCCGGGCCAGGCCCAGGATCGCGTCGATGGCCCGCGCCATCCGCTCCCGGCCGTCCTCGGTGCGCGGCTCCCGCTCCAGCGCCTCCTCCAGCGTGCGGTGCATCAGCCGGTGCACCGCTGACTGCACCAGCTGGCGTTTTCCGGGGAAGTAGTACGACACCAGTCCTCGTGCGGAACCGGCCCGGTCGGTGATGTCGCCGAGGGTCGTCGCCTCGTATCCGTGCTCGCTGACCACCTCGACCGCCGCCTGAAGCAGCCGCTCGCGGGATCGCCGCCGCAATTCTTCATTGACCGAGGCGCTGCGCGGGGACATGCTTGACTCCTGCGTTGACTGGCTGCCAGCCAACTATACTCAACGCGTCCGCACCGGCCGGTGAAACGGCTGGTCAGGGCTGCCGTCCGTCTCGGGCGACGCGGGGGATCGTCCGAGACGGACGGTTCTTCTCACCCCACTGGTGGCCTGAGGCTACTTACTGGCCCGTCGTTCAGCCGGCCGCGGGAGCCGCACCGGCCCCGTCGACGAGATCCAGCACCGGCAGCAGCCCGTTCGGCCGCTCGCCGGCCGGCAGGTGGTCCACGAAGTGCACCGCGCACCCCAGAGCCGCGGCCCCGCCGTCGGCCCGCCGGTCGTCGCCGACCATGAGCGTGCGGCGCGGGTCCGCCCCGAGATGGGCGCAGGCGGCGGCGAAGAGCCGGGGGTCCGGCTTCTGGACGCCGTGCTCGTACGACAGGACGTACGCGTCGACGTACGGATCGAGCCCGTGCTCACGGAAGACCGGCCGCAGATCCCAGCCGATGTTGCTGACGACCCCGATGGCGATCCCGCGCTCGCGCAGCGCCCGCAGCACCTTTCCGGCGTCGGGGTAGGGCTGCCAGGCCGCCGGGGACATGTGCCGCTCGTAGAGCCGGTCGTGCAGCGCCGGGTCCGGCAGCGTGACGTGGCGCGACAGCCCGGTGTACGCCGCCCGGTGCAGCTCGGCGCTCTCGTCCCGCACCGCCCACACCCCGGCCAGGTCCTCGGGCAACCGCACCGGCGCCGCCCCGCCGGGCAACGCCCCCGCCACCTCCAGCGCCCGAGCCGTCCCGGCGACCTCCCCGTCGGCCAGCACGATCCCGGCCTCGGCGAGCCCGCCCCGCAGCCATGACTCGGTGGACTCGATGCGGAAGAGGGTCCCGGAGAAGTCGAACAGCACGGCGATCATGCGGAGATCCTACGAGTCGACGTACCCGGAGAGGCTCCGGTCGAGGTCTGCGGCGGACCGGATGGCGCGGCCTGCGGAGCCCCCGGTCCCGACGCCTCGGTCTCGGGGCGGCCCACCCGGCGGTACGTCATGCCTCACGCCGCCGGTGTGCCAGCACCGCCAGCGCCACCACCAGGGCGCCCAGCAGCCAGCCTCCGAGGACGTCCGAGGGCCAGTGGACGCCGAGCCAGATGCGGGTCAGGCCGACGCCGAGGACGGAGATGACACAGACGGTGAGGGCGGTGCGCCAGAGGGCGCGGCCGGCGCCGTGGTGGTGCAGGAGCCACAGGAGGAGGCCCAGGACGACCGTGGCCGTCAGGGCATGGCCCGAGGGATAGGCCGCGTAGTGGGCCGTGTCGACCGGGTCACGCCAGACGGGTCGGGGGCGGTCCACGGCGGCCTTGAGTGACTGCTGGACGACCGTGCCCACCGCACACGTGACGGCCAGCCAGCCCGCCGTCCACCACGCCGACCGCCGCCACACCAGCCACACCACGACGACCGCGCACAGCAACCGCATCGTCCACGGGTCCCACACCCAGTCCGTGAGGATCCGGAAGGCGTGAGTCATTCTTGGGTCGTCGACCGCCCACCGATGGGTCGTGTCGGCGATGTCGCCGTCGAGGCTCATCAGCGGGTGCCAGCGGACCGCGACCAGCGTGATCAGCAGCACGGAGCAGACGGCGAGGACTGCGGCCGCGCGGACGGCGAGGCGCTGGTCCGGCGGGCTGGGCGGGGCGTCGACGGGCGGGGTGCGCATCCTTCGATCCTCGCCGACCGGTGGGGTCGCAGGCCAATCCCCGCGGGGGGCGCAGGCCGGGGGAGGTGCGCCCCGGGGTCCGGTCGGCTCAGCCGCCCCAGCCCAGCGCGCGCAGTCCCGGTACGAACGCCACCAACAGCGGCACCATCGGCACCAGGGCCGCGGTGGCCGTCAGCCCCAGGCGCCGGGTGAGCGGCAGGCGGTCCGGTGGAGTGAGGAGGCGGTGGACCCGCTGCGGGACATGGGCCTGCGGGGTCGGTGCGGGGCCGAACACCCCCCGGTCCTCGTTGAGTTCCACCAGCGCGAGCGCCGTGGTCAGCCGTCCGAAGCGGCGGGAGGCCATGTCGTCCGCGGCGAGTTCCACGAGCCGGTGCATCTCGGCCCGGAACGCGGCGAACACCGGAACCTGTGGAAACCCGCCCGCGAGCGCCGACGAGCAGTGCAGCAGCCAGTCGTGCCGGGCCTGCGCGTGCCCTTCCTCGTGGGCCAGCAGGGCATCCAACTGCCGGCCCTTCAGGCGCTGCAACGCGGCCGTGGTGACGACCAGTCGAGGCGCCGAACCGGGCAGCCACCAGGCGTCGGGGCGCTCGCCCTCAAGCACCACGAGACGTCCGGTGCTCCCCTCCTCGCCGGGCAACAGCGGGGCGCGTACCAGGAAGTTCGGCCCTGCGCAGCCGACGCCGCGCCCGCGCCCGTGCGACCTCCCGCACCAGCATCGCCGCGGTCCACACCCCGCCCAGCGCCAGGGTCACCGCGAGGGTCGCCGCCCAGACGCCACCGGCACCGAGCGCGTACGCCTCCACCACCGAACGCGGCGCGGGCGCGAAGACATGACCACGTACCGCCTGCCAGGCGGCCGCCGCGCTCAGCGTCATCGACAGGGCGCAGCACAGGAGGACGGCCGCCACCACGCACTGCCACACCCACAACGCGACCACCGGTTCACGGTCCGCCCATCGGACCCGGGCGAGCAGCCGGGGAGCGACCACGGCGGCCAGGGCGCCGAGCAGCAACAGTGCCGCGGGGACCATCATGGGAGCACCCTATGAGCGGCGTACGGCCCACCGGTACGGCATCCCGCGCCAAGTGACGCAGGACACGGCGGGTACGAGGAGGGGCGGAGAACAGTCAGAGCGTCGCCAGCATCGCCACCATCGCGATCCCCATCGACAGCCGGCATGCCCGCGCCACCTCCGGTCGGTCGCCCCAGCCCACCGCCCCGCCCCCCGCCGTGACCGGCACCAGCCGGACGCCGGAGAGCAGCACATAGCCCGCGAAGTACAGCAGCAGCACGCCCGTCAGCACGGGGATCCCGGAACCGCCGCCGTGGTGTGCGGGGGCCGCCGCCATCACGACCGCCATGTAGACCATCGCCGAGGCCCCCACCAGGTGATGCAGATGATGGGCACTGGTCCGTGCCGCCCACAGGGCGCGCAGGGCCGCCGCGCCGAACACGGCCGCGTACCCCGTCCAGGCCCAGGACGGTGGGGTGAACACCGCGGCGGGGACGGCCATCGCGGCCATCCCGAAGCCCATCAGCGCCTCGCCGCCCGCCGCGCGGCGCTGTTCCTCGACGTCGCTGCGCATCCGCAGCAGGCAGTAGGCGCCGGTCGCCGCGCACAGCGCGACCAGCAGCCAGCCGGGCGAAGCCGGTCCGTGCACACGCGCCTCCCCGCTCGACGGTCGGACGGGGAGGGGATGCCCCGGCCACGCGGCGCGCACGCGAGCGCAAGGATGTACACGGGGAGCATTCGGGGGAGCACAGCAGGTCACCGACGGGGCGCCGTATATCTTTTACAGGTAAAACACCTGCTAAGGTTATGGGTATGAACCGCACGAACCGCCTCCCTCTCGCCGGTGTGCTCCGTCTCGGGCGGCCCTCGGACATTTGGTTCAAGCCCGCCCTGAGCGTGGTCGCCGCCGTCGCCCCGCCGAATCTCACCCTGCTCGCGCTCGGTCGCCTCGACCTGGCGATGTACACGATGGCCGGGTCCCTGTGCGCGCTGTACGCCCACAACCGTCCCTACGCCGCCCGGGCCCGCACCCTGGCCTGGGTCGTGCTCGGCATGGTCGGCGGCCTCGCCGTCTCCCTGGTCACCGCCTCGCTCACCGGCAGCGCCGTCCTCCTGGTCGCCGTCGGCGCGCTGCTGGCCGCGGTGCAGAAGGCGCTGTGCGACGCGACCCGCGTCGGCCCGCCCGGCAACGTGGTCCTCACCTTCATCACCTCGGCCTCCCTGTTCGCACCGCAGACCCTCGCCCAGGTCCCCGGCCACCTCGCCCTCGCGCTCGCGGCGGGCGCCTGGGCCTGGAGCGTCGGCATGGCGCCGGGCCTGGTCCGGCCGCACGGCCCGGAACGGCGGGCCACGGCCCACGCCCTGAACGCCACGGCCGCTCACGTCGAGCAGGGCGACCCCCGGAGCAGGGCCGCCGCGGCCGCCGCGATCCAGGCCGCCTGGCAGTCCCTGCTGTCCGCCGGAGCCCGCACCCCGACCCGCCGCGCCCTGGACCGGCTCGTCGTCCGTGTCGAGGTCGCCCTCGCCGCCCCCGCCGACGCCGACCCGCGACGACTGCGCGCCTGGGCCCGCGACCTGCGCGGCAACGGCCCCCTCCCGCACACCGAGGACCATGGCGAACTCCTCGGCGTCGACGCCGAACTCGCCGTCCCCGCAGCCCCGTTGTGGCGCAGGCTCGGACCGCTGACCCCGCTCGCCGTGCGCACCGCGACCGGCTGCGCCCTCGCCGGATACGCCTCCCTCGCGCTCGGTGTCGGCCGCCCGTACTGGGCCCTGGTCACCGCCGCCTCGCTCTACCAGGCCAACCTCACCCTCACCTGGAGCCGCGGCGTCCAGCGCGTCGTCGGCAACCTCGCCGGAGTGCTCCTCTTCGCCGCCGTGGTCCCGCTCGCCCACCTCGGCCCGGCCGCCCTCGTCCTGATCTGCCTCGCCTTCAACTTCGGCGCCGAGGCGCTCATCGGCCGCAACTACTGGCTCGGCAGCGTCTGCGTCACCCCGATGGCCCTGCTCATCACCGAGTTCGCCGGATTCCAGGAGCCCGGGCGGCTGATCACCGAGCGGGTCATCGACACCCTCGTCGGCGCGCTGGTCGGCTTCGCCGCCGCGATCGCCGTCACCAACCGCCGCGCCGGCAGCCGCATCGAACAGACGCTGACCTCCGTGGAGCGCGCCCGCGAACACACCGCCCGCCTGCTCGCGGAACCGCACCCCGACCCGCGCGCCCTGGACTGCGCCCACCGCGCCCTCGCCGTCCACCTCGTGGAGCTGCGCGCCGCCGTGGACGCCGCGTCCGGCGAGTGGTGGCAGCGGGCCCTGCCCCAGGAGCGGGTCGTGCGCGCCGAGCAGGCCGGACACCGTACGCTCGCGGCGACGGTACGGCACCAGGAGGTGCACCGGAGCGCGACGGCGGAGGGCATACGGCCATGACGGCACCGAACGGACGGCAGGCGGGCGCGAGCGGGGGCGACACCGTCTCCGCGGTCGTCCGGCAGTGGCAGGCCGTCCACCCCGGTCTCGACACCGGCCCGATGGAGATCATCGGCCGCGTCAACCGCTGCGCCGCCCTCCTCCAGCAGGCCGAGGACGCCCCGCTGCGCCGGGCCGGGCTCAGCCGCCCCGAGTTCGACCTGCTCGGCGCGCTGCGCCGCACCGGCCACGAGCTGACGCCGGGCGACCTGGCCCGGGAGACCTTCTCCTCGGGCGCCGCGGTCACCAAGCGCCTCAAGCAGCTGACCGAGCGCGGCCTCGTCGAACGGCGCGGGGACACCCGCGACCGCCGCGTCGCCCACCTCCGCCTGACGGACGCGGGCCGCGAGATCGTCGACGGCATCCTGCCCGAGCAGCTCGCCTACGAGACCGCCGTGCTGTCCGTACTCGATCCGCTGCGGCAGGGCGAACTGGCAGAGCTGCTCGGCGAGTTGCTGGGCCGGCTGGAAGGACGTCCGGGCGCGCTGCGGGCCTGAGTCATTGACGTGATCCACGCGATGTCCCTACCGTCGGTTCGATGTGCCGACAGATGTGCGGCATGCCGAACGCGCTGAACGAAAGTAGGAACGCCGTGGCAGCCGAAACGCTCACCGTCGATCTCGGCACCGAGACGGGCCCCTTCCACGGCGGCGCCAGTGGCACGCTCTACGGCCTCTACGGCGACGGTGTCCCCAGCCGCGCGATGGTCGAGGGCATGTACGTCCGCACGGTCGCGACCAAGGCCCAGGACGGCGTCCAGCACCCCGGCGCGGACGGCCTGGAGATCCTCCCCTCCTTCGTCGCGGCGGGCGGCCGGGACGTCTACCTCTACATGACCGACATCCTGCGCGGCTTCCCCTACGAATGGCCCGGCGCGACGGGGGAGGAGCGGCTCGCGGGCTTCGTCGCCAGTGTCCGCAAGCAGGTCGAACAGGTCCTGACCATGGGGGAGTTGGCGTCCCACGTCGTGTACGTGCCGTTCAACGAACCCGAGGGCAACATGTTCGGCGAGGGGGAGTGGAGCTACGACCGCACCTCCTGGCACACCGACCCCCGGCACTACTTCGCCGCCTGGCGGGACGTGTACCGCATGATCAAGGACCTCCATCCGGACGCCCGGATCGCCGGCCCCAACACCTGTGTCCTGTACCCCGAGGTCAAGGGATTCCTGCGGTTCGCCCGGGACAACGACGTCCTCCCCGACGTCATCACCTGGCACGAGCTGTCCTCACCCGCCGAAGTGCGCACCAACGTCGCCGTGTACCGGTCCTGGGAAAGGGAGTTGGGCATCGGCCCGCTCCCCCTCAACCTCAACGAGTACGCGCACAACTACCACCTCTCCGTCCCCGGCCAGATGATCCAGTGGATCTCCGCGATCGAGGAGTCCAAGGTCGACGCCGACATGGCGTACTGGAACATCGCCGGCAACCTCAACGACTCGGTGGTGGAGGCCAACAAGGCCAACGGCCAGTGGTGGCTGTTCAACGCCTACGGCCAGTTGACGGGGAACACGGTCGCGGTCATCGCTCCCCACCCGAACGTCCAGTACACCCTCCAGGGCGTCGCCACGCTCGACCGGGACAAGCGGCAGGCGCGGGTCCTGTTCGGCGGCTCCAAGGGCGCCGCCGAGGTCGTCGTCGAGCACCTCGACCCGGAGATCTTCGGCGCCACCGTCCACGTACGCCTCCAGGAGATCCCGTGGACCGGCCAACTCGGCGCATCGGGCGCCCCGTTGACGCTACGAGAGGACGAACTCCCGGTAGTGGACGGCCGGCTGGCCCTGCCCCTCACCGGCCTCGACGAGATGTCCGCCCACCAGCTGATCCTGTCGCCCGCCGGCGCTCCCGTCTCGTCCCTGGCGGGTCCCCGACGGACGTACGAGGCCGAGGACGCCGCGTACACCGGGAGCGGATACGTGAAGAACGGTCCCGAGGGATCACCGACGGACGTCGACAGGTTCGCCACCTCCGGCGGCCATCACGTCGGCGGTCTGCGCACCGGCTCCGACCTCGTCCTCGCCTTCGACGTGGAGGTCCCGAGGGACGGGACGTACGACATCCGCGTGTACGCCAACTCCCACAACCAGGCCGACCTCGTGGGCGAACACGGCCCCACCAACGTCTTCCTGCGCGTCGACGGCGAGGACCCACGCGAACTGCTCCTGCCGCTCGGCTACAAGTGGGCCGTATGGGGCCACACCGACACCACGGTCCACCTCACCGCGGGACCGCACCGCATCACCCTCGCCGCCCAGGACCCCGAACTCGGCGCGACCCGCGGCGACGCGGTCGTCGACCGGATCGAACTCGCCCCGCGCGACACGGAATCCCTCGTGACCTACGACGCCGTGTACGCGGCCCTCGGCGACGGAGCACGCGTCCACGGCCCGTCGGTCCTGCTCCCGCGCGGCGGCACCGTCACCTTCTGGGTGCACGCGGAGGACGACGGAGAGGCCGCGGTGACCCTCGCGGGGGACGGCGAGGGCGTGCTGACGGTCAACGGCGAGGAGATCGACGCCGACCCGCACACGGAGCTGCCGCTCTTCCTCGCCGCAGGCGTCAACAAGGTGACGGTGAAGGCGACTTCGGACCGGATGGTCGTGGACCGGCTGAGCGTGGGACCCTCGCGGCGCCTGCTGCCGACCAGGACGTACCGGGCCGGGGAGGGCGAACTGACCGGCACCGCGAGGGTGAGCGCCTTCTCGTACGCCACCGGCGGCAAGGCCGTCGACGGCGTGGGCCGCGGGTCCGTCAACGCGCTCACCCTGACCGTGACGGCGGACCGCCCCGGACGCCACGCCCTGACGATCCGCTACGCCAACGGCGAGCAGCCGGCCGGCACCCACTACAACCCCGACCCGGTCTGCCGCCACGCCGACCTCACCGTCAACGGCGACAGCACCCGGCGCGTGCTCTTCCCCACGACCTTCCACTTCAACAACTTCTGGCAGCTCGCCGTCCCCGTCACTCTCCAACAGGGCGCCAACACCGTCACGTTCACCGCTGACGAGCTCCCCGACTTCGACGGCACCACGAAGAACACCCACGGCCAGCGCTCCGCCCACGCCCCGGTCATCGACACGGTGACGGTGACACCACTGGCCGGCCGGCCCTAGCCCGGAGGACTTCCGTCGCCGTCCACCAGTAGCCCGAGCGGCGGTCGTCGAGCCGTCGCGAGCACCCCTCTCGCACGCTGGCCCCGGCCATCAGCACGCCTCAGTGCACGGGCCGGTCACTAGATGCCTGGCCGGTACCGGATCGGGTGGTCCGCGGGTACCTCGACGAGGGCGATTCTGATGCCGTCCGGGTCGGTGAGCCACATCTCGATCAGGCCCCAGGGTTCCCGCACCGGTGGCCGCGCGATCTCGGCGCCCTTCGCCACCAGCTCCTCGTGTGCCGCCGTCACGTCCTCGACCTGCATCCACAGCCGCACCGCCGGGGAGGGTGGTGTCTCGGAGCGGCCGGAGAGCTCCAGGAAGCCGCCGCCGAGGAAGTAGACGGTGCCTCGGTCCGGTCCTGTTCCGAACTCGCGGTAGACAGCGAGGCCGAGCTGTTCGCCGTAGAACACACGGGATCGTTCGGGGTCGACGGGGTGGATGAGGGTCCGGCCGCTCAGTACGTGCACCATGCGGCGGAGCCTAGTGCGGGCGTTAGGCTCGTCGGTGCCTGTGCCGTGCCCGAGAGTGGAGAGACGCCCATGACCGCTGGACTCACCTTCCGCGACGCCACCGACGCCGACGTGGACGCGCTGGTCGCGCTGATCGAGTCGGCGTACCGCGGGGATTCGAGCCGGGCCGGTTGGACCACCGAGGCGGACATCCTGGAGGGGCAGCGGACCGACGCGGAGGGCGTGCTCCAGGTGATCAAGTCGCCCGACGGCCGCCTGCTCACCGTCGAGCGCGAGGGCGAGGTCGTCGCCTGCTGCCAGCTCGAACACCGCGGCGACCACGCCTACTTCGGGATGTTCGCGGTCAGCCCGCGACTCCAGGGCGGCGGCCTCGGCAAGGTGATCATCGCGGAGGCGGAGCGGACGGCCCGGGAGACCTGGGGTGCCACGGAGATGCACATGACGGTGATCTCCGTACGGAACGACCTCATCGCCTGGTACGAGCGCCGCGGCTACCGCCGTACGGGCCGGATGACCCCCTTCCCGTACGGCGACGAGCGCTTCGGCGTCCCGCAGCGCGAGGACCTGCAGTTCGAGCTGCTGGTCAAGCCGCTCGGATAATCGTTACGCCGTGAAGCGGGCGGTGCGTTTGATCTCCGAGTAGTCGGTGGTCGCACCGTCCAGCTGGAGCGCCCGTACGAGACGCAGATGGTCCTGTGTGTTCACCACCCAGCCGATGATCCTCAGATCCGCCTTGCGGGCGTGCTCGACGATCTCCAGGGTGATCCGGCGGATGTTGAGGCAGACGGTCGCCGCCCCGGCCTCCACGGCACGCTCCACGATGTCGGTGCCGTACCGGCTGCCGATCAGCGCGGTCCGTACGCCCGGCACCAGACGGGAGGCCTCGGCGATCGCCTCGTCATGGAACGAGGACACCTCGACCCGGCCCACCAGGTCCCGCCTGAGCATGACCTCGGCCAGGGCCCGCGCTGCCGCGAGGTCCTTGATCTCGGCCTGGAGCGGTGCTTGCACCGCCTCCAGGACCTCCTCGAAGACGGGGACGCGTTCGCCGCGGCCCGCGTCCAGGGTGCGCAGCTCGGCGAGGGTCTTCTCGGCGATCGGACCGGTCCCGTCGGTCGTGCGGTCCACGTCCGTGTCGTGCATGACGACGAGGGCCCCGTCCTTGCTGAGATGCAGGTCGAGTTCGATGGCGTCGAAGCCGGCCTGCTGGGCGGCCACGAAGGAACGGAGAGTGTTCTCGGGTTCGAGACCCATGACTCCGCGATGACCGATGGTAAGGAAGTTCAAGGTTCAACTCGCTTCCGTCGACGGCGGCTCGGCTTCCGCAGCCTAGTGGCCTCGGCCGGTGATGAACCCCTGCGTACACGGGGGATCGGGTGACACGAGGGGCGGACCTGGCCGGGACCGTTCTGGCTGGTCACCCTGGGGTGGGCGAGTCCTGCGGGCATTGACCGCGGATGCCGGCCTCAGGCCCCCGAGAGGATCACGTATACCCACCGGGAGCGCCGTCATGGCATCCAACAGGAAAAAGTTCCGTGACCATGCGAGTGCGCAGGATAATTTACGGAGCCCCCACTTGCTGGCAGGAACCTCATATGCATACGGTGTCCTAACGCGAGGTTCTCCCGTGGAGGATGGGACATGACGGAAATTCTTGTGCAGGCGGCTACGGGGGAGCAGGCTCCTCCCGCGACCAGGGTGGTGGACCACCCTGCGTGGCCCGTGCTCAAGGGTGCCGTGGAGCGGATCAGGCCCTGGCAGTCCAAGGACGGGTCGATCGACCTCACGGCCGAGGGCGCCCCGGACCGCGCCGCCGCCGAGGCCGCCGTACGCGAGGTCACCGGCGCCGTCGAGGAGCTGTCCCCGCTGCTCCCGCACGACCGCGCCTACCACGAGGCCCTGGTCAAGGACCTGAAGCGCTGGGCCGAGGGCGGCTTCGAGGTGCCGGACTTCCTGGACTCGCTGCTGGCCTTCCAGCCCGCCAAGGGGCGTGCGGACGACCTCCAGCACCTGGTCGTCTTCCCGATGTACACGCAGAACGGCAACCCCGACCGCAACCTTGAGGCGGTCGTCCTGCGCATGGTGTGGCCCGACTGGCTGGCCGAGCTGGAGCGCACCCGCTACGACAACCCGCTGTTCTGCGGCATCAAGTTCGAGGACTTCACGGCCGGCTACGACACCAACTCCGCCGTGCTCTTCCCCGAGACCATCGCCGTGCGCGAGGCGCCGGAACGATTCTCCTGGGGTGGCATCTTCTGCGACCGCGAGGCCGCCCGCTTCCGTGCCGTCACCGACGCCGCCGTCGACATCCTCGGCCTCGACCTGCCCGAGGACATCGCCGCGATGGTCCACGACCAGAAGCGCTGCGAGGAGGCGTTCGTCCTGTGGGACATGGTCCACGACCGCACCCACAGCCATGGCGACCTGCCCTTCGACCCCTTCATGATCAAGCAGCGTCAGCCGTTCTGGATGTACGGCCTGGAGGAGCTGCGCTGCGACCTCACCGCCTTCAAGGAGGCCGTGAAGCTGGAGACCGACGGCGTCCCGCAGGCCCGTGACGTGCAGTACGCCGTGCTGTTCGACCGCATGTTCCGCTTCCCGGTCACCGGCGAGCGGGTGCGCAACTACGACGGCCTCGGCGGCCAGCTGCTCTTCGCCTACCTGCACAAGCACGACGTCGTCCGCTGGACCGACAACAAGCTGCACATCGACTGGCAGCGCGCCCCGCAGGTCACCAACCAGCTGTGCGCCGAGATCGAGGACCTCTACCGGGCCGGCATCGACCGTCCCAAGCTCGTCCACTGGTTCGCCGCGTACGACCTGGTCGCGCAGTACCTCGCCCCGCACCCGGGATCCCGCTGGGCCAAGGGCCCGGACGCCCTGGACCTGACGCAGCCGCCGCGCAAGCTCGTCGACGACGTGCTTCCGGACGAGTTTCCGCTCAGCATGTTCTATGAGGCACTCTCCAAGAAGCTCAAGAACGTGATCGCGTCGACGCGCGGTATCACGGCGGAGAACGCCGAGCGAGTGGCCGCGTGAGCGACCACGGCACCGAGAACGCTGCGCGGCAAGCTCAGGAGGCGAAGAACATGGCGGGGAACGGAGCTCTCAGCGGTGCGGTGATCGCGGTGGCCGGCGCGGGTGGACCCGCCGGGCGCGCGACCCTGCTGCGACTTGCCGAGGCCGGGGCGACCGTCGTCGGCGCCGACAACGATCCCGAGCGGCTCGCGGAGGCGGTGAGCGCGGCCCGGGACGCGGGCGGCGGCGCCACCGTCACCGGAGAGCCGGTCGACCTGCTCGACCTGGACTCCACGCGCGACTGGGCCCACGGCATCGAGAAGGACTTCGGCCGGGTCGACGGCGTCGTCCATCTCGTCGGCGGCTGGCGCGGCAGCGAGACCTTCATCAAGACCAGCCTCGACGACTGGGACTTCCTGGAGCTGCTGCTCATCCGCACCGTGCAGCACACCTCCCTCGCCTTCTCCGAGGCGCTCCAGCGCAGCGACCGCGGCCGCTACGTCCTGATCAGCGCGGCCGGCGCGAGCAACCCCACCGCGGGCAACGCCGCGTACGCCGCCGCCAAGGCCGCCGCCGAGGCGTGGACGCTCGCCATGGCCGACTTCTTCCGCAAGGCGGGGGCCGGTGAGGAGCTCACCTCGGCGGCCACCATCCTGGTGGTGAAGGCGTTGGTGCACGACGCGATGCGCGCCGAGCGCCCCAACGCGAAGTTCGCGGGCTTCACGGACGTCAAGGACCTGGCCACGGCCATCGCCGAGGTCTGGGAGAAGCCCGCCGGAGAAGTGAACGGAAACCGTCTGTGGCTCACCGAGAAGCCGTGAACCCTCCGAAGACCGACGCCCGGCGTCACCACGACCCGGACAGCAGGGGCTTCGCGAGCGACAACTACGCCGGCGTCCACCCGGAGGTGCTCGCCGCCCTGGCCCTGGCCAACGGCGGGCACCAGGTCGCCTACGGCGAGGACGACTACACCGAGAACCTCCAGGCGGTCATCCGCAGCCACTTCGGGCCCACGGCGGAGGCCTTCCCGGTCTTCAACGGCACCGGCGCGAACGTCGTCGCGCTCCAGGCGGTCACCGACCGCTGGGGCGCGGTGATCTGCGCCGAGAGCGCCCACATCAACGTCGACGAGGGCGGGGCGCCGGAGCGGATGGGCGGCCTGAAGCTGCTGACCGTCCCCACCCCCGACGGCAAGCTCACTCCCGAGCTGATCGACCGGCAGGCGTACGGCTGGGACGACGAGCACCGCGCGATGCCGCAGGTCGTCTCGATCACCCAGAGCACGGAGCTGGGCACCCTCTACACCCCGGACGAGATCCGCGCGATCTGCGACCACGCCCACGCCCACGGAATGAAGGTGCACCTCGACGGCTCCCGCATAGCCAACGCGGCCGCGTCCCTCGACGTCCCGATGCGGACGTTCACCAACGCCGTCGGAGTCGACATCCTCTCCCTCGGCGGGACGAAGAACGGCGCGCTGTTCGGCGAGGCGGTCGTGGTGATCAACCAGGACGCGGTCTCCCACATGAAGCATCTGCGCAAGCTGTCCATGCAGCTCGCGTCCAAGATGCGCTTCGTGTCGGTGCAGCTGGAGGCCCTGCTCGCCAAGGACCTGTGGCTGCGCAACGCCCGCCACTCCAACGAGATGGCCCAGCGCCTGGCCGAGGGCGTGCGCGCCGTGCACGGTGTCGAGATCCTCTACCCGGTCCAGGCCAACGGCGTCTTCGCCAAGCTCCCGCACGACGTGAGCCTGCGCCTCCAGAAGCGCTTCCGCTTCTACTTCTGGGACGAGAACGCGGGCGTCGTCCGCTGGATGTGCGCCTTCGACACGACCGAGGACGACGTGGACGCCTTCGTGGCGGCGCTCAAGGAGGAGATGGCGCACTAAGGGCAGGGGGCACCAGGGCATCACCCATTACTGCATAGTTATACGGTTACCCGGAAAAGAATTGACGTCTGGGTGATCGTATTTCTATGCTCTGCGGGCATGGAGCTGATCCAGAACACCCCCGACCTGTCCGCGTATCTCGCCGCCGACGAGGTCATCGACCACGGCCGCCCGCTCGTACGGGAGACCGCCGCACGCCTCGCTCGACAGGCCGAGGACTCGTATGCCTATGCACAGCTCGCCTTCGAGTTCGTACGGGACGCGATTCCCCACTCCGCCGACAGCGGGGACATGCGCGTCACCTGGCGGGCCTCCGACGTCCTGGAGCAGGGCACCGGCATCTGTTACGCCAAGTCCCACGCGCTGGCGGCGCTGCTGCGGGCCGAGGACATTCCCACGGCCTTGTGCTACCAGCGGCTGGTGCACGACGACGGCAGTGGGCATGCCGTGCACGGGCTGGTCGCCGTACGGTTCAACGGGGCCTGGCATCGACAGGACCCGCGCGGAAACAAGTCCGGCGTGGACGCGCAGTTCTCCCTCGACGGCGAGCGGCTGGCATGGGCGCCTGACCCCGAGTCCAATGAGGTGGACTATCCAGTCCTGTATGCTGAACCTCACGCGGCCGTTCTGAGCGCCCTCAGAGCCGCCCCCGACCGGCCCCACCTGTGGAAGACGCTCCCCACCGAACTCTGAGGCAGGCGATGACCTTCTCCCTCACCGTGTCCGACGAGGTCCGCGCCCTCGCGCCCGGCTTCACCCACGTCGCCATCGAGGCCCACGACCTGGTCAACGGGCCGAGCACCGAGGCCAGTTCGGCGCTCCTCGACGACGCGGCCCACCGGCTCGCCGCACGCCTGGACGGGCGCGCCCCGCACGAGGACCCGCACATGGCGGCATGGCGCGAGGTCTACACGGCGTTCGGGTCGAAGCCGTCGCGTACCCGCAACTCGGCAGAAGCGCTGGCGAAGAGGGCGTTGGCGGACGGCGGACTGCCCCGGATCAACCTGCTCGTCGACCTCTACAACGCCATCAGCGTCGCCCATCTCATCCCGGTCGGCGGCGAGGACATCGACCGCGTCCAGGGCGGGATGCGGCTGGTGCGGGCGGGCGGTGACGAGGACTTCGTGACCGTCGCCGGCGGCGAGGAGGTCGTCGAGCACCCCGACGCCGGCGAGGTGGTGTGGCGCGACGAGCTGGGGGTGACCTGCCGCCGCTGGAACTGGCGCCAGGGTCCGCGCACCCGGCTCACCGAGGAGACCGTCTCGGGCATCTTCCTCCTGGAGAGCCTCGCGCCGATGCCGGTCGCCGAGGTCGAGCAGGCCGGCGCCGAACTCGCCGAGCTGCTGGCGAAGTTCAGCCCGGGAGCCCGTATCGAGGTGCACGCGGCCGACCCGGTGCGCGGCTGAGCCGTCGCGGTCGTTAACCTCCCGGGTATGCATGACGGGGGAACAGAAGAGAACACCACCAGCACCGAGGAGCGGCCCGAGCGGCCCCTCGCCCGGCTGAGGAGGCACTGGCTGCTCACCTCGGCCGTGGCGCTGGCCCTGCTGACGACCGCCACGGCCGTGCCGATCGTCCTCGCCGACTCCGGCGACGACGCTCCCTGCCAGGAGATCCCCGCCTCGACCCGCGCCCTCGCGAAGGACCCGGCCGCCGCCACCCGCGCGCTCGACCCCGGCGACAACCTGTCCCGGTACGACGCCGTGCGCGCGCTGCTGATCCACGAGAACCCGTGCGGCGACGGCGGCGAGGTGCTTGGGCAGGTCGTCGACGCCGCCACCCGGGCCACGGCCGAGGGCAAGCCGCACACGCTCGCCCAGGCCCGCGCCGCGTACGCCGTGGTCGCCGCGTTCGACGACGACGCCGTGCCCGGTGGGGCGGCACCCGGCGTGGCCCGCGTCCTCGCCGAGTACGTGGTCGACGCCAACCGCTTCCTGAGCCCCGACCGCGACGCGTACAGCCCGGCGGTGGACGCCGCGGGCGCCGCTCCGGACGACACCGGCTGGACGACGTACGGCCGCTTCCTGGCCCCGCACGAGGCCCACGCCGACTTCGAGCACACCGAGCCCTACTCCGACGTACGCGCGGACCCTGAGGGCCTGGTCGGTGAACTCGCCAAGGACCCCGAGGCGTTCGCGATCCTCTACGACGCCGAACGCGCGTACTTCGCCCACTACCTCGAACGTCTCACCCGCGAGGGCGCCGACCCCGACTACCACCCGGGCAAGGAGAAGGACGGCAGCCCGAAGTCGGCCACGACCTGGGCCGACATCGACCTCGAACACCTCACCGACCGCATCGGCAGCCTCATGAAGCACCGGGCGCGGTACGTCAGGGACGGCACGATCCCCGACCTCGCGGCCTTCGACAGGGCCGTACGGCAGCACACGCGCGGCGCCTACCGGGCGGCCCCCCGGCAGGTGAGCAGCCGGCCGGTCATGGGGGACATCGCCGAGCGGCCGGTCTCCGGCCCCCTGAGCGGGGATCTGACGGACGGGCGGCACCAGCTGTTCACCGTCCTCGACGCCTGGGCGAAGGCACGCAAGGTGCCGACGCAACGCGCGGCACAGCTACGGCAGTTCATCGACGACCGGTACGTCAGGGCGCTCTGGCTGACCTCGTACTGAACCGACGGGGTCAGCCGCCGAGGCTCAGATCCGTGCAGCCCCGCTGTCCGGCCCGGGCCTCGGCGAAGGCGGCGAACAGCTTCCGCTTCTCGGTCTCCCCGACGCCGGGGACGTCCTTGTCGGCGCTGAGCGCGAAGTTGGCGGCCTCGCCGTCACAACGGGCCGTCGCCGTAAGGGCGTCGGGCTCGCGCCGCCCCTGCTCGGCGAGCAGACGGTTGCTCCAGTCGCCGTACCAGGCGGCGAACCACAGACGGGGCTCCCACTCGCCGGAGTCGGCGTCCCGCGCGTACAGATCGCAACGGCCCACCGGGCCCGCGTCGTTCATGAGCACCGCCACCCGCCACTGCGCGGTCTTGAGCCCTCCCGCCTTCAGCGCCCAGCCGCACGCGGTGTCGCCCGCGTCGGCGAGCGGCACCGTCCTGGGGTCCTCCTGCGGGTCCGAAGGCGCGGCGTCCCCGCCGGGCGCCTTGAGCGGTTCGGCGCCGCAACCGAGTCGGTCGGACGCGGAGTTGGTGAGCGCCACCGCCGTCTCGTAGGCGGCGGGCGTGCCCCGCAGGGCGTCCCGGCCGAGCCAGGTGCGGACCAGCAGCTTGCGTTGCCGGCCCTCGTCGTCCTTCCCCAACTCGGGGCAGGGGACGAGGAACTGAAGCGCGCCGTACTTGTCGACATAGCCGGGCAGCCCGTCGGCCATCGGTGCGACGCGGTCGAACCCGGACTCGGACAGGACCGTCATGAACTCCCGGTCCACGTCGTCCCGCCGGGTGTACGCCTCCGTCTCCAGCAGCCGGTCGTCGCGCACGTCGTCGCCGTCGAAGCCGACGGAGCAGCCGTAGTCGCCCAGCCCCTCGTGGGTCGCGGACGACGCGTCCTTGAAATGGTCACCGTCGCGCCCCAGTTCACGCACCGCGTCGACGGGCAGCGCCCCGTCGCAGGCCGTACGCAGCAGCCACCAGTCCTGCGCGTACGGGGTGGCGATCCAGCCGCCCACCCCCAGCACGACCGCGGCCGACACCGACACCTTGACCCAGCGCCGCATTCCTTGCCCCCGTTGCACGTCCACCCGTTTACGGGCGGGACCCTATCGGTCGGGCGGTGGAGCGGACGGCGCGGGTCCGTGAACCCCGAGTGCTCAGCGGGCCTCGGCGGCCTTGACCTCTTCCGGGGTGGGGGCGGTGCCGCCGAGGTGGGCCGGCATCCACCAGGTGTCGTCGGCGTCCTTGGGGCGGACCGGGTAGGCACGCTGGGCGGCCTCCAGCAACTCCTGCACACGCTCGCGCAGTTGGCGGGTGATCGCGCCCGCGTACTTGTCCTTGGGTGCCTCGACCGGCTCGCCGACCCGGATCGTGATCGGGGTGTGGCTGCGCTTGAAGTTGCGCGGGTGGCCCTTGGTCCACAGCCGCTGCGTGCCCCACAGCGCCATCGGGACCAGCGGCACGCCCGCCTCCTGCGCCAGGCGCGCGGCACCCGACTTGAAGGACTTGAGCGTGAACGACTGCGAGATCGTGGCCTCCGGGAAGACGCCGACGATCTCACCGGAGCGCAGCGACTCCAGCGCGTGCTGGTAGGCCGCCTCACCCTGCTTGCGGTCCACGGGGATGTGCTTCATCCCGCGCATCAGCGGACCGGAGACCTTGTGCCGGAACACCGACTCCTTCGCCATGAAGCGCACGAGACGCTTCTGGGGGAGCGCCGCCAGCCCGTCGAAGATGAAGTCCAGGTAGCTGATGTGATTGCTCACCAGCACGGCGCCGCCAGAGCGGGGGATGTTCTCCGAACCCTTGCAGTCGATCTTCAGGTCCCACGCCTTGAACAGCGTGCGGGCGAGGCCGACGACGGGTCGGTAGACAAGCTCTGCCATGGACGGGGTGGGCCCTTCCTTCTCTGCCGGGGAAAGGGGGGTTCCCGGCGGGAAAGTTACGACACCGTAGGTTTACGGCATCTCGCAGATCGTGCCCCAAGAACGGGCGGGGGGCCAGCCCTGGTGCCCGCGAAGGGCGAGATCCTTGTCACGTCGGCTGCTTGATCCACCTCGGGCTTTTACGTCGCCTTTACTGCGCGCGTACGGTCACGCGCCGTACGAGCAGGTACATCTCGCATCCCAGGCAGTACCCGAACGCGGAGTTCAGGAAGGCGGCCGCGAGCGCGGCCCCGGTCGCCGCGAGTCCCAGCCAGGCCGGTCCGACGCCGTACCCGATCAGACCGACGACCGCGAAGGCCAGGCCCACCGCCTGCGCGAACCGCGGCGGTTCGGGGGCCTCGAACTCCGTCGGCGGACCGATGCGGGGGCGCACGACCCGGCGGAACAGCCAGCCGTACGGCGAACGTCCCACCCCGCCCGCCGCGCCCAGCGCGAACGCCAGGGTCTGCCAGGCCAGGAGCCACACACTGCCGGTGATCAGCACGACCGCCAGTACTAGGGTCGTCACGGCCGCCCCGAAGCGCGGTCCCCTCACATCGATGTCCATGAATCAAGCATTCCGCAAGGAATGCCGAGCGTGGAGTCGGGAATCTTTGCAGTCTCGTGAACGCTGGAGCTGGGTGATGGCCGGAGTCGTGGTGTGTGTGCTGGTGCTCGCTGCGGCGGGCGTCTACGGAGTGCTGCACAGGCAGCGGAGCGGGAGAGTGCGGGTGCGCGGGCGCGACGACGACAAGCGGCTCGGCGCCGCCGACCTGGGCGCGGAGTTGGGGGAGCGGGCTACCCTCGTCCAGTTCTCCAGCGCCTTCTGCGCGCCCTGCCGGGCCACCCGCAGAGTCCTCGGCGAGGTGGTCGACCTGGTCCCCGGCGTCGCCCATGTCGAGATCGACGCCGAGGCCCACCTGGACCTCGTACGCGCCCTGGACATCCTCAAGACGCCGACCGTGCTGGTTCTCGACGCCGACGGGCGCGTGGTGCGGCGGGCCACCGGGCAGCCGCGCAAGGCGGATGTCATCGCGGCCCTCGGCGAGGCCGTGTGACGGTGAGGCAGCTCCCATATGCCGGGACGTACTTGACTGGGCGCACCACCTATCGTCAGCCTGACCGTATGCCTTCGGAACTCCTTCTCTTCGGGCGGGTCCACGTCGACCTGGCCCGCACCGCGAGCGCGCGCTGTCCGGGCTGTTGAGCAGCCACGGACCAGCACGCCCCGCCTCGCAGAAGGACGACCCCATGACGGCCACGCCGGACCTCCACACCCCTCAGCTCGCCTCCCCCGATCTGCTGCGCTCCGTCTTCCGGCGGCACGCGGCGGGCGTCGCCGTGATCACCGCGCGTGGTGACGGCGGCCCGGTCGGCTTCACCGCCACCTCGCTCACCTCGGTCTCCGCCGAGCCCCCGATGCTGTCCTTCGGTATCGGTACCGGTGCCTCCAGCTGGCCCGCGATCTCCGGGGTCGAGCACGTCGGCGTCCACATACTCGGCGAGCACCAGCAGGAGCTGGCCGCGACCTTCGCCCGCAGCGGCGCCGACCGTTTCGGTGCGCCCACCGGCTGGCGCGAGGGGCCCGAGGGCGTTCCCGTCCTCGACGACGTCCTGGCCTGGCTGGTGTGCCGCGTCGTCGCGCGCGTGCCCGCCGGCGACCACCGGATCGTCCTCGCCGAGGTGCTGCTCGGCGACCCCGCAGGACCCGGCCGTCCGCTCCTCTACCACCAGGGCACGTTCAGCGGTCTGCGCGACTGACGGCCCGCGCCGCACGCCGGGCTCTCCTGCTGCGGGACCGTCGAGTTCCGATTACGCTGCGTTGCGAAGGTCACAGTTCAAAGCGCTTGCTTAGCGGGAACGAACTGGGTGTACTGACGAGTAATATTTCGTTCGGAGCGCGGGCCGCCCCGATCGGGATCGGCCGCTTGGGGCGCCTATGCTGCCTGCAAGTAGGCAGCACAGAAATGTCGACGCAGCAGTAGGAGAGCCGGCGTGAGCTTGAGGATCGTTGTCACCGTGAAGTACGTGCCCGACGCCACTGGCGACCGGCACTTCGCCGATGACCTGACCGTCGACCGTGAGGACGTGGACGGGCTGCTCTCCGAGCTGGACGAGTACGCGGTCGAGCAGGCGCTGCAGATCTCGGAGAACTCCGACGACGACGTGGAGATCACCGTCCTGACGGTGGGTCCGGAGGACGCCAAGGACGCGCTGCGCAAGGCGCTGTCCATGGGCGCCGACAAGGCCATCCACGTCGAGGACGACGACCTGCACGGCACCGATGCGATCGGCACCTCGCTGGTGCTGGCGAAGGCGATCGAGAAGGCCGGCTACGACCTGGTGATCTCCGGTATGGCCTCCACCGACGGCACCGCCGGTATCGTCCCGGCGCTGGTCGCCGAGCGCCTGGGCGTCCCGCAGGTCACCCTGCTGTCCGAGGTGTCGGTTGCGGACGGCACGGTCAAGGGCCGCCGGGACGGCGACGCCGCGTCCGAGCAGCTGGAGGCGTCCCTGCCGGCCGTCGTGTCCGTCACCGACCAGTCGGGCGAGGCGCGTTACCCGTCCTTCAAGGGGATCATGGCGGCCAAGAAGAAGCCGGTTCAGTCCTGGGACCTGGAGGACCTGGAGATCGACGCCGAAGAGGTCGGTCTCGAGGGTGCCTGGACCAAGGTCGAGGACGCGGCGGCCCGTCCGGCGCGCACCGCCGGCACGATCGTCAAGGACGAGGGCGAGGGCGGCAAGCAGCTCGCCGAGTTCCTCGCGGGCCAGAAGTTCATCTGAGCCCGAGTTCGCCGACCGCCCCTCATCTGATCCAAGCAGGAGAGCATTCCCATGGCTGAAGTTCTCGTCTACGTCGACCACGTGGACGGTGCCGTCCGCAAGCCCACCCTGGAGCTGCTGACCCTGGCCCGCCGTATCGGCGAGCCGGTCGCCGTGGCCCTCGGCACCGGTGCCGCCGACACGGCCGCCGCCCTCGCCGAGCACGGCGCGGTCAAGGTCCTCACCCACGAGGCCGCCGAGTACGCCGACTACCTGGTCGTCCCCAAGGTCGACGCCCTTCAGGCCGCCGTAGAGGCCGTTTCCCCGGCTGCGGTGCTGGTGCCGTCCTCCGCGGAGGGCAAGGAGATCGCCGCGCGTCTGGCGCTGCGCATCGGTTCCGGCATCATCACCGACGCCGTCGACCTTCAGGCCGGCGACGAGGGTCCGGTGGCCACCCAGTCGGTGTTCGCCGCGTCCTTCACCACCAAGACCCGTGTCATCAAGGGCACCCCGGTCATCACGGTCAAGCCGAACTCGGCCGCCGTGGAGGCCGCCCCGGCCGCCGGTGCGGTCGAGGCGCTGGCCGTGACCTTCTCCGCCGCCGCGACGGGCACCAAGGTCACCGCGCGCACCCCGCGTGAGTCGACCGGCCGCCCGGAGCTGACCGAGGCCGC
>NZ_JBIUCI010000010.1:0-77597 GCF_044593635.1 Streptomyces sp. NPDC051913
GATGTGGGCTGTGCCCGCGTCGGGGGTGATGAGGGTGGAGAGGATCTTCACGGCGGTGGTCTTGCCGGCGCCGTTCGGGCCGAGCAGGGCGAAGATCGTGCCCTCCGGGACGGCTATGTCGACGCCGTCGAGGACGGTCTTGTCGCCGTAGGACTTGCGCAGCTGGTGTGCCGCGATGGCCAGGCCGGTCATGAGGGGCTCCTTCAGAGGCTGCGGGCGGCGATGTCGCCGTAGGACGTGGTGGCGTGGATGTCGAGCGCGGGGGTGCCGTCGTTCCGGAGGGTGTTGGTGACCCGGCCGTAGGAGGTGCCGGCGTCGAGGGTGGCGGAGGTGCCGCGGGCGGCGCCGACGGTGATGTCTCCGTGCTCGGTGCGCAGGGTGAGGGTGCCGCGGGTGGCCTCGGTGACGGTCAGGTCGCCCTTCTGGGTGCGCAGGTCGGCCGGGCCGGTCAGGCGGCCGAGGACGACGTCGCCGGCCTGGAGGGTGAGGCGGGCGCCGGAGGTCTCGTCGAGCTTGACCGTGCCGTGGGCGCTGTCGAGGGTGACCTCGCCGAGGCGGCCGACCCCGCGCAGTTCGGCGCTGGCCGTCCGCGCCTCGACATGGGAGCCGACGGGCAGCTGGACGGTGACCTCGATCGCCCCGGAGGGGCCGAGGAACTGGTTCTTCGTCGGACTGTTGATCCGCAGGACCCCGTCGGCGCAGGCGACGTCGGTCTGCTGCGCCGCCTTGACGTCCCGGTTCTTGGCGGGGTTCGCCGGCCGGATCTCGACGGTCGTGTCGGTGCGGTGGGCGGCGATGAAGCGGAGGTGTCCGGCGGGGACGTCCAGGACGACGGTGACGGGGGCGGGGGTGGTGAACTTCTGCATCGTGCTGCTCCTTCGGGTTCTGTTTCCGACGAAGGAAAAGCTACGTTGCGTTCATGGAATCGGCAACGGACTCGTTGCGTGAAATGGGTATTAGTGCAGGTGGAAGCAGGTAAATCATTGCAACGGTTAAGAAAGTAACGCAACAGGCTGCGCTTGTGTTCATTGCAATGGAGTGAGAGTGAACGCTACATGCGGCTCAGTGACGCCGCCGCGAACAGCACGTCCCTGATCGCCTCGCGGTCGCCCACCTGGCCCGCCGCCGCTTCCTCCGGCGACACATGGCCCGCGGCCAGCTGGCAGAACTCCACGCCGTCCAGCGCCACATGGGCCACCTCGTGCGCCGCCGAGCCCACCGCGGCCGGGGAGTCCAGCGGGATCAGCCACTCGCCGCCGCCCCGTCCCTCGATCTCCAGCCGCAGACTGCGCCCCGGCGCGCCCGCCGGCACCAGATGGCGGCCCGCTCCACGCGATGCCAGTCCGTCCCGCCGCCGTACCGCCAGCGCGGTGGGGAGCATGCGGGCCGCGAGGTCGATCATGCGGTTGAGATGGCGCGGGGACGGGGGTTCGTACGGGTAGTCGACGGCCTCGGCGATGTCCTCCGCGTGCACCCAGCACTCGAAGGCGCGGTCCAGCATCGCGTCGTGCAGCGGGAGTTCGAAGTCGCCGTAGGGGACGGACAGCTTTCCGGCGCCGCCGCCCGTGAACGACACCGTGCGCACCAGGTCGTGGCTCTGCTCGCGCCACGGGGCGCGCACGGAGCGGGTGGGCGGGAAGTGCGAGCCGCGCCAGTACGCCTCGGTACGGGCCGCCGGGGTGGGCGTCTGCGCGGTGACGTCACCCAGAGGATCGTCGAGACCGAGGGCCAGCGCCACCAGGCCGTCGACGGTGAGCAGATGCGCGATCACACCGGCGACGGTCGTACGACGGCTCGTCGCCTTGTCGGCCTCGAACCAGCGCAGCCGCACGGGCGCGTGCCACTCCGCGTCGCCCATGTCGCGGAGCAGGGCGTCGAGGCGGGCGGTCTCGGCGTCGTACGGCGCCGCCCACTCGGGTACGGGGATGCGCGGCGGACGGCGGTCCAGGCAGCCCTCCAGGACGCGGGTGCGCAGGCCCGGGTCGAGGTCGAGGCTCTCGGGCGGGTGGAGCAGGCCGACCGCCTCGCGCAGCCGCAGCGCCTCGTCCGCGCACGCGCCGCACGCACCCAGGTGGTCCTCCACGGCGGCCGTCTCCTCCGCCGAGCAGGCGGCCAGCGCCCAGGCTCCGAGGAGCGACTTCAGGACCGGGTGCTCCAGGACGAGCGGCGGCGGCTGCGGCAGCTCCTCCAGCGGGGGCAGCGGCCGTCCGGTGTCCTCGACGGAGGCACGGGGGAGCGGTATGCGGGGCGGCTGGTCGCGGTGGGAGGGGGCGGAGCCGGTGCCGTCGGTGGGGCCTCCGGGGGTGCCGGGGCCGTCGGGGCCGTCGGCGGAGCCCTGATCGCCTCCGTCGGGAGCGCTGCCGTACACCTCGTGGCCCTCGTGTTTCCGTTCCGACTGTCCTGTCCGCTCCTGCTCCTCCTCGCTCTTCTCGCCCTCCTGGCCCCGCGGGCCCTCTTGATGCTCGTGTCCGTCGTACGCCTCGGAGCCGTTCGTCTCGTTCACGCCGCGCCCCCGTATCCCGGAGGGGCTCCGGGTGCTCCGGCGTCATGGGCGGTGGAGAGGAGCTGCAGGCCCAGGCGGAGGCGGCGGCGGGCCTCGTCCTCGGTGACGCCGAGGTCGGCGGCGGTCTGGCGGTAGTCGCGGCGCTGGAAGTAGGCCAGCTCCAGGGCGGCGCGCAGCGGGGTCGGCATGGACGTGACGATGTAGTCGGCGCGGGCGGCGACGGAGGCGTGGCGGACCTTGCGCTCCAGTTCCTCGGTGGAGCCGACGCCGCCCTGGGCGAGCGCGGCGGTCTCGGTGGCGCGCAGGCGCTGCACGGCGAGGCGGTGGGTCAGGCCGGCCACCCAGGTGCGCAGGGGACCCTGCTTGGGGTCGTAGGTCTCGGGGTGTTCCCAGACGTGGGCGAAGACCTCGCGGGTGATGCCGTCGGCGGCGCGCTCGTCGCCGAGGACGCGGTGGGCGAGGCCGTGCACGAGGGAGGCGAAGCGGTCGTAGAGCTCGCCGAGGGCGGCCGCCTCACCGCGTGCGAGCCGCTGCTGCATCTTGCGGTCCCAGCGGGGCGGTGCGTCCTTCTTCGCCATGCGGCCCCCTCACCCTGTTCGCCTGCCCGTCCTGTCGGGCGTGGCGCCCGTCAAGCCTGAACCCACCGTCTCCTCGAATGTAGTCGGCACGTCTGACAGCGCACGCCCCTTTGTCGCAATGCGCGCCCCCAGGGAGCGGAGGGTGATAGTGGATGTTCGCGTACCCCACCGTTTCGTGTGCATCCTCGATCGAACAGGATCGAAGGCGACTAAAACAAGCCTCTTCTGATCGGTTTCCGTTTCCCGGGCCTGGTTTCAGGGCACCGCCGGTGGGCAGCCGCGCTGCAAGGAAGCGTAGGAATCGCTTCCGTTTCCGGCGAGCGAAGGGCGTGGTGGTGGCGTTCAACGTGACCGGCGACGAGCACGGGGACTGGGCCGTGCTGCGGGTGTCGGGCGAGCTGGATCTGGTGACGTCGCCGGTGCTGCGTCAGCGGGTGCACGACGCGGTGGCCGAGGGCCGCCACAGTCTCGTCCTCGACCTCTCGGAGGTCTTCTTCTGCGACTCCAGCGGCGTCGGCGTGCTCATCGCCTCCCGCCGTCTGATCCGCTCCTGCCAGGGCAGCCTGCGCCTGATCCTGCCCGCCCGGGGAGCGCCGGAGGGCTCCCACGTCAACCGGGTGCTGGGCGCGCTGGGAGTACGGCGCCTGTTCGACGTCCACCTGGACGTGGACTCGGCGACGGAGGACGAGGCCGGCCCGCTGTCGGCGTGAGGGCCTCCCCCGGGTGAGCGTCTCCGGTGTGCCACACCGTTGTCCCGAAATTCCCCCGGTCTTGGCACAACCGCCGCTTTCCCGCGCCCCGACCCGCTCCCGCGTCGTACGCTCCGAGCGAGATGCACCGGATGTACCCCCACGTGATGTAAGGCGGCTGGAAGAGACATGGTCAGCAGCGAGTACGAGCGCAGGATCGCCGCCCGGTTCGCCACTTTCGACCAGGACGGCAACGGCTACATCGACCGGGAGGACTTCAGCGCGGCGGCCAAGGCGCTGCTCGCGGAGTTCGGGACGGCGGCCCGGTCGGACAAGGGCCAGGCCCTGTACGGCGGCGCGGAGGCGTTCTGGCAGGGCATGGCGGGGATAGCGGACCGGGACGGCGATCAGCGCATCACCCGGGACGAGTTCGTGAACGGTGCCGTCAAGCGGCTGCGGGACAATCCCGACCGGTTCGCCGAGATCGCCCGCCCGTTCCTGCACGCGGCCCTCGCCGTGGCCGACCGGGACGGTGACGGGACGGCCACCGTCGAGGACACCGCGCGGGTGCTCAAGGCGCTCGGCGCGGAGGAGGACATCGCCCTGGCCGCCGCGAGCGCCCTCGACACCGACGGTGACGGGAAGATCGCCGAGGCCGAGATCGTGCCCGCCTTCGCCCGCTACTTCACCGTGCCGGAATAGCGCTCGCGCAGCTTGTACTTGAGTACCTTCCGCAGGGTCTCGTTGCGCGGAAGGGCGTCCACCACCTCCAGTTGCTCCGGCAGCTTGTGGACCGACAGCCCTTCCGCGCGGAGGTAGGAGACGAGGTCGGACAGGGTCAACCGCTGCGCCTCGGGCGCCGGTTCGATCACCGCGCACACCCGCTCGCCCCGCTCCTCGTCGGGCAGCCCCACCACCGCCACGTCCCCCACCGCGGGGTGCGCGGCCAGCAGGTCCTCTATCTCCTTCGCCGAGATGTTCTCGCCCTTGCGGATGATCACGTCCTTCGCGCGGCCGGTGAGGACGAGATGCCCGGAGTCCTTGACGAATCCCAGGTCGCCGGTGCGCAGGAAGCCCTCCTCGTCGAAGGCCTCCGCCGTCTGCGCCGGGTTCAGATAGCCCTGGCAGACCGCCTCGCCGCGCAGCCGCACCTCGCCGTCCACGATCCGTATCTCCATGCCGGCCGGCGGACGGCCCTCCGTCGTCGCGAGGTTCTCCGTGGTGTCGTCCGGCGCGCCCATCGTGATCATCGGCACCTCGGTCATGCCGTACCCGTGGGTGAGCTGGACGCCCATCTCGCGCACGACCGCGTGATAGACCTCCGGCGGCTTCGGCGCCCCGCCGCCCGCGAGCAGCCGCAGGGTGGGGATGACGGGCGTGCCCGGCTGCTTGCGCTGCTCGGCCAGGAACATCGAGTAGAACGCCGTCGACCCGCCCGCCACCGTCACCCCGTGCCTGCGGTACCCCTCCAGCGCGTCCGGCAGCGCGAACTGCTCGAACATCACCGCCGGGAAGCCGTACAGCAGCAGCATCACGGTGTAGTCGGGGCCCGCGATATGGGCGTACGGGAAGGCCATCGAGCCCACGTCGGCGGCGGACAGACGCAGCGCGTGGGCGAGGCAGGAGCCGCCGGCCATCAGCGAACGGTCCGTGTGCAGAACGCCCTTGGGGTCGGAGGTCGTGCCCGAGGTCCAGTAGATCCAGCGCACCGAGGTGCCCTCGGCGGGAGGAGCGGGAAGGACGGCCGGGTCGCCTTCGGGGAGGGTGTCGTACGCCTCGAAGACGCCCTTGGCGCCCAGCCGCCGGGCCATCGCCGGGTAGTCGAAGCCGCGCCACCGGCCGGGCACGGCGAAGTACTCGGCGCGGGACTCGCGGAGCGCGAAGCCGACCTCGCGGTCCCGGTAGAAGGGGATGACCGGGGACTGGACGGCACCCAGGCGGGCCAGGGCGAAGGAGAGCAGGGCCGTCTCGATCCGGGTCGGGAGCTGCCAGGCGACGACCGTGCCGGGGCGTACGCCCATGTCGTACAGGCCGGCCGCCACCCGCTCGGCCCGCGCGCGCAGCTCGCCGAAGGTCAGGGCGCGGTCGTCCTGGAGGAGGACCGGGCGGTCGGGCGTGAGGTCGGCTCGGCGGACGACCAGGTCCCAGAGGGTGCGGGCGGAACTCAGGGAGTGCGGGGTCTCGTTCACGTGTGCCCCCTGCTTGGCTGACGACTCGTCAGGTGACATGCTATCTGACGATCCATCAGATAAGACCAGTGCACGTGCCTGTCCAGGTGAACACCGTCCGGCGGAGGGGACCATGCCGACCGAACTGCCCCGCATCATCAGCGTCGACGACCATGTGATCGAGCCCGCACACCTCTTCGAGACCTGGCTGCCCGCCAAGTACCGCGACCGCGGCCCGCAGGCCCTCACCGCCGGGATCGGCGAACTCGCCTACGTAGCGGGCAAGTACCAGATCACGATGGACCCGGACGGGCCGCCCACCGACTGGTGGATCTACGAGGACCTGAAGTTCCCGTACAAACGCAACATCGCCGCCGTCGGCTTCGACCGGGACGAGATGACCCTGGAGGGCATCACCCGGGAGGAGATGCGGCGCGGCTGCTGGGACCCCAAGGCACGCCTGGCCGACATGGACCTCAACCATGTCGAGGCCAGCCTCTGCTTCCCCTCCTTCCCGCGGTTCTGCGGGCAGACCTTCGCCGAGGCGCACGACAAGGAGGTCGCGCTGGCCTGTGTGCGCGCCTACAACGACTGGATGGTGGAGGAGTGGTGCGGCGGGAGCGGCGGGCGGCTCATCCCGCTGTGCCTGATCCCGTTGTGGGACATCGAGCTGGCGGTCGCCGAGATCCGGCGCAACGCCGCACGCGGCGTCAGGGCCGTGACCTTCTCCGAGATCCCGACCTATCTCGGGCTGCCGTCCATCCACTCCGGCTACTGGGACCCGTTCTTCGCGGTCTGCCAGGAGACCGGCACGGTCGTCAACATGCACATCGGCAGCAGCTCGCAGATGCCGGCCGCCTCACCCGACGCACCCCCCGCCGTCCAGGCCTCCCTCAGCTTCAACAACGCCATGGCCTCGATGATGGACTTCCTGTTCAGCGGCGTCCTGGTGAAGTTCCCGACGCTCAAACTGGCGTACAGCGAGGGCCAGATGGGCTGGATCCCGTACGCCCTCGAACGCGCCGACGACGTCTGGGAGGAGCACCGCGCGTGGGGCGGGGTGCGCGACACGATCCCCGAGCCGCCCTCCACGTACTACTACCGGCAGATGTACTGCTGCTTCTTCCGCGACAAGCACGGCGTCGCGTCCCTGGACGTCGTCGGCCGCGACAACGCCACCTTCGAGACCGACTACCCGCACGTGGACTCGACCTTCCCGCACACCAAGGAGGTCGCCCTCGACCATGTGAAGGGCCTCGACGACGAGACCGTCTACAAGCTGATGCGCGGCAACGCCATCCGCATGCTCGGCCTGGACCTCGACAAGTAATGGACCTGTCGTACACCCAGGAGGAGGAGCAGTTCCGGGCGCGGTTGCGGCGGTGGCTGGCGGATGTGCTGCCCTCGCTGCCGCCCAAGCCGTCCCCGGACGACTGGCCGGGCCGTCGCGCCTACGACATGGGCTGGCAGCGCAGGCTGTACGACGCCGGATACGCGGACGTGCACTGGGACGCCTCGCCGACCCTGCGGCTGATCTTCCTGGAGGAGACCGAGAAGGCCGGGGCGCCCTATGTGGGCGCCGGATTCGTCGGGCTGCTGCACGCCGGCCCGACCATCGCCGCCGAGGGCACGGACGAGCAGCGGTCCCGCTGGCTGCCGCCGATCCTGCGCGGGGACGAGGTGTGGTGCCAGGGGTTCAGCGAGCCCGACGCCGGCTCCGACCTCGCGGCGCTGCGCACGCGCGCGTGGCGGGACGGCGACGACTACGTGGTGAACGGCTCCAAGATCTGGACCTCGCACGCCGAAGTCGCCGACTGGTGCGAGCTGTTGGTGCGCACCGATCCCGCGGCGCCCAAGCACCGGGGGATCAGTTGGCTCGCCATGCCGATGGACGCGCCGGGGATCACCGTACGGCCGCTCAGGACCCTCGCCGGGTCCGCCGAGTTCGCCGAGGTCTTCCTCGACGAGGTGCGGGTGCCGGTCGGCAACCGGGTCGGGGCCGAGAACGACGGCTGGCGCGTGACCATGGTGACGCTGTCCTTCGAGCGCGGCACGGCCTTCGTGGGCGAGGTCGTCGCCTGTCGGCGTGTGCTGCGCGAACTCGCCGCGGCGGCACGGAAGAACGGTCGCTGGGACGATCCGGTGCTCAGGCGGCGGCTGGGGGCCCTCAACGCCGAGTTCCGGGCGTTGTGGCGGCTCACTCAGTGGAATGTGAGCGAGGCGGAGGCGCGGGGCGGGGTGCCGGGGGTCGGGGGGTCGGTGTTCAAGCTGCGGTACTCGCAGGTGCGGCAGGACTTGTACGACGCGGCGGCGGAGGTGCTGGGGGAAGGAGCGCTGGATTTGGGGGCGCCCTGGGTGGTGGACCGGTTGTCGTCGTTGTCGTACACCATCGCGGCCGGGACCTCGCAGATTCAGCGGAACATCGTGGCCGAGCGGATTCTTGGGCTGCCTAAGGGGAGGTGAGGTCTTGCGTTTTCAACTGACCGAAGAGCAAAGGGCTTTGCGCGATGCTGTGCGAGGCACGGTTGGCCGTCGGGCGTCTGCGGGTTCGTGGGGGCTGGTCGCGCAGTTCCCCGCGCCCCTCAGCGGCGACATCCAAACCGGCACTAATCAGTTACGGCTTGATCGGGGGTTGTGGAGGGCGCTTGGGGAGGTTGGGTTCTTTTCTCTGCGGCTGCCCGATGCCGACGGAGGGGCCGGATTGGGGCTTCCGGAAGCTGTGTTGGTGTTTGAGGAGACTGGCCGGGCGCTAGTGCCCGGGCCGCTTGTCGCCACTCATCTTGCCGCCGGTGTGGTGCCCGGTGCGGAGACCGGTGAGGTGGTGGTGGCCGCCGCGGACGGGCGGCTCGTGGAGTGGATGGATGAGGCTGATGTCGTGTTGGCGGGGGCGGAGGGGGCCGTCGCTATGCGGTCGGTGGATCCGTTGACGCCGCTGCACCGGGTGCCCGCTCCGGCGCCTGCCGATCCTGCGGCCGTCCTGCTCACCGCTGCCGAGCAGCTCGGGACCGCTGCGCGCGCGTGTGAGTTGGCCGTGCAACACGCCCGGACTCGCGAGCAGTTCGGGCAGCCGATCGGGGCGTTCCAGGCCGTCAAGCATCTCTGCGCGCAGCTGCTGGTGCGGGTGGAGGTGGCCCGCGTGGCGGTGTACGCGGCGGCCGTGACCGAGGACCCGGCCGACATCGCCGCGGCCCGGCTGCTCGCCGACGAGGCGGCCGTGCGCGGCGCCCGCGACTGCCTCCAGGTGCACGGCGGCATGGGCTTCACCTGGGAGTCCGAGGTGCATCTGCTGCTGAAACGGGCGTGGGTGCGGGCTCAGCGTGGCGGTGGACGCACGGAGAGTGAGGAACTGCTCGCGGCCGAGCTGACGGCCTGACAGGGGCCGTTCCGGGCCTGGGCTGGGCAGTCAGGGAAGGCCGTCCCGGAAATGTCGCGGAGTGTGGCATACCGGAATCACGGAGCGTTGATATCGGGTTGTGTCCTATGCGTGACCCGTCACGGCCTGGAGTCGGTGTCCCACTCCGGTACCTTCTGTGGGATGCGAGTGGTTCCGAGCACGAGCCGTGCCGGTGTTGCCTCCGAGGCGGCTCCGGATGCGGCGGTGCGCGCCGCTTCTCGCCGGGTGGGAGGGCCGTCGGCCCCCGCCTGTTCGACTCCCCGCAGCGAGCGTCGCACAGTATGGCGCACGGGTACTCCTTCGCGCTGGAATATGCCCGAAGCGCTTGTTGGGGTGACTGTACGTCAACCATGCTGTCTCGTAAGGGACTCACGTTCTGTGACCCCGGCTTTGGCCATTGTTCTGGCCATGCAAAAAATGGCTACGATCGTGGCCCTCGTGAGGCGCGAGGCTATGTGTCTGCCGGTTCGGATGGTGTGAGCGGTGCAGGTGCTTCAAGTGCAGCTGGAGATCCGGCCCGACCCCACTGAGGTGGGACGAGCACGCAGGTGGGCCCGGTCGCGGCTCGCCGGGTCCGGCATAGGGGCCGACGAGCCGCTCGCCGAGACCCTGATCCTGCTCGTGTCCGAGCTGGTCACCAACGCCGTGGTGCACACGGGCTGTCCGGCCGTGCTGCGCCTGTCGTTGCCGGGTTCCGCGAGCGAGGAGGCCACCGTCCGTCTGGAGGTGGCCGACACCAGCAGCTGTGCGCCGGTGCCGCGTTGCGCCGACGGCGACGCGACGGGCGGCCGGGGCCTCGCCCTGGTCGACGGCCTCGCCGACCGCTGGGGCTGGAGCCCCGAGGGCGCCGGCAAGCGCATCTGGTGCGAACTCGACCGATGTACCCAGGACCGCCGGGAACCCGCGTCCGCCTTCGGCGGCGGCACTTCGGCGTTCGAGGGCTACGAGGGCCTGGCGTACGAAGCGGTGTGAACGGCGCCCTGGGCGGAGCGGGGGCCGCGCGATCGGTGCACGGCCGCACAGTGGCCGGGCCGCCTCCGTCGGGCGAGGAGTGGTGCGCCGTGGCGTGCTTCCGTGCGCGCCTGTCGCAAATGGGACGTAAGTCATAGAAACCTTGACGGGTGTTGACGCCACGTGTCCGTCTGCTCACGCTTGTGGTCAGCGATTCGCCGCGAGGGGACGGCGAGGGTTTCGGTGACGGGAGCCCTTGGCGAGTGTGGGTCGTTGGTTCGGCGTCGGTTCCCCAGGGGCCGGGAACCGGGGCGGGTACGCCGGAGCCGGACGGCGGCGCGCGCGATGCCGCCGTCCGGCCGTCCATCGAAGGGTCCGATCAGAGAACGGCGACCGGCGCCACCGGAGTTCCCGTCGCGCCGGTGAACGGCTCGGGCATCGCCGACAGCAGGAACGCGTAGCGGCCCTCTTCTCCACAGGCTGTGGACAACTCTTCGAGATTCCAGTTCTGGCCCTGAAGCATCCCCATCTCCACCAGGTCCAGCGCATGCACGGGCAGCCACAGATCCTCGATCTCCGGCGGAAATATCTCGAAGGTCAGGGTGTCGTTCGCGACGGCCGCCACATCGCGCGCGTGGAACCACTCCGGCGTACGGATCGACAGCCCGGGAGACGGATAGCCGTACGCGTGCTTGTCGCCCGCCAGACACACCTGGATCTGACCCGTCCGTACGAGCACGATGTCGCCGGCCCGCACCCGCGTGCCCGCCAGTTCCTCGGCCGCCTCCAGATCCTCCGGGGTGACGGCATGGCCGCCGTCCAGCCGTGCGACGCCCCGCGCGCGTGCCACGTCGAGCAGCACCCCGCGCGAGACGATGTGCCGCGCCTTGTCGATGCCGCTGAACTCGGCGCCGCCGTGCGGGGTGATGGTGTCGGCGGGGCGGCCGTTGTAGAGCCGGCCCGAGTGCGAGACATGGGTGAGCGCGTCCCAGTGGGTGGCCGCCTGGAGGCCCATCGTCACGGCGTCGTCGCTGCACGCGACCGTCCCCGGACCGAAGATCTCCTGGTTGATCTGCACCATGGCGTGCAGTGGGTTGACCCGGCCCGGGATCATGCCGGTCTGCACGCCGTCCTGTTCTAGGGGCAGGGCGAGCGGGACCCGGCGGCCCGTCCTGACCTCGGCGGCGGCCTGCCTGACCACCTCGTCGGTGATCAGGTTGAGGGTGCCGATCTCGTCCTCGGCGCCCCAACGCCCCCAGTTGTTCACGCGCTTGGCGATGTCGTGGAACTCGGCCGGCAATGTCATCGACGCTCCCCAGGGGCTTGTCTCCGGGTATCTGACGGGTCATAAAATCTAACGGTCCGTCAGAAACCGCGGGAAGGGGCCGGTCGTGGGGAACTTCTTGACAGGCAAGGTCGTCGCCGTGACGGGGGCGGGGCGCGGGATCGGACGGGCGGTGGCGCTCGCGGCCGCGGCCGAGGGGGCGCGGGTCGTCGTCAACGACTACGGCGTCTGCGTGGACGGGTCCTCGCCGACGAGCGAGATCGCCGAAGCGGTCGTCAAGGAGATCGTGGCGGCGGGCGGCGAGGCCGTCGCCGTGGCCGACGACGTGTCCACGATGGCCGGTGGGCAGCGGGTGGTCGACGTCGCGCTGTCCTCGTACGGGCGGCTCGACGGGGTCGTGTGCGTCGCCGGGATCCTGCGCGAGCGGATGCTGTTCAACATGACCGAGGAGGAGTGGGACCCGGTCGTCGCGACGCATCTGAAGGGCACGTTCACCGTGTTCCGGGCGGCGTCGGCGGTCATGCGGAAGCAGCGGGCCGGGACGCTGATCGGTTTCACCAGCGGGAACCATCAGGGGTCGGTGTCGCAGGCCAACTACAGCGCGGCGAAGGGCGGGGTCATCTCGCTGGTGCGGAGCGCCGCGTTGGGGCTGCACAAGTACGGGGTGACCGCCAACGCCGTTGCTCCTGTCGCTCGTACGCGGATGTCGGCGGGCGTTCCCATGGAGCTGGCGGAGATCGGGGAGCCGGAGGATGTGGCGGCCCTGGTGGTGTATCTGCTGTCGGATCGGGCTCGGGAGGGGGGTGTGACCGGGCAGGTGTACACCATCGCGGGGGCGAAGCTGGCGGTGTGGGCTCAGCCGCGGGAGCTGCGCGCGGCGTATGCGGTGGGTGGGTGGACGCCGGATGCGATCGCGGAGTTCCTGCCGGGGTCGGTGGGGGTGGATCCGATGCCGATGCTCACGCGAGTGGCGGCGATGGAGAAGGCTGCGCGGGATGAGGCTCGGCCTAACGCCTAGGAGCTCGGGAGGAGTTGGGGTGTGGCGGCTGCGGGTTCGTCGTGGCTGGTCGCGCAGTTCCCCGCGCCCCTGAGGGACGTCGACAACGCCCGCGTTGAGAGGAGAGGTTCGTGGACTTCGGGTTCAGTGCTGCGGACGGCGTCTTCCGTGCTGAGGTGCGCGACTGGCTCGGTGCGCATGCTCGTAGCGGGCTCGACCGCCGGGAGTGGGAACGCGCCCTCGGTGCCGCCGGGTGGATCGGGCTCGGGTGGGGGGAGGAGGGGTATGGGAATCGGACCGTCGGGCTTACTCGGCAGGTTGTGTGGGCCGAGGAGTATGCGCGGTCGTCGGCGCCTCCGCGGTCCGGGCACATCGGGGAGAACCTGCTCGCGCCCACCCTCATCGCCCACGGCAGTCCGGAGCAGAAGGCGCGGTTCCTTCCCGCCATCGCCGCCGGCGACGAGCTCTGGTGTCAGGGGTACAGCGAGCCCGGGGCCGGGTCGGATCTGGCCGGGGTGCGGACCGGGGCCGTCCGGGAGGGGGACGGTTACCGGATCACCGGGCAGAAGATCTGGACCTCGCTCGCGCAGGACGCCGACTGGTGTTTCGTGCTGGCCCGGACCGAGGCCGGGTCGCGGCGGCATCAGGGGCTGAGTCTGATCCTCGTGCCCATGGACCAGCCGGGGCGGATCGAGGTGCGGCCCATTCGGCAGCTGACGGGGACGAGTGACTTCAACGAGGTCTTCTTCGACGGGGCACACGCGCGTGCGGAGCATGTCGTCGGGGGTGAGGGGGCCGGGTGGCGGGTCGCGATGAGTCTGCTCGGGTTCGAGCGCGGGGTGTCCACGCTGGCCCAGCAGATCGGGTTCGCCGAGGAGTTGGGGCGGGTGGTGCGGGCCGCGGTCGGGTCGGGGGCGGTCGAGGACCCCGTCGTACGGGAACGGCTCGTCCGGCAGTGGGCCGAGCTGCGGGTGATGCGGTGGAACGCGCTGCGGACGCTGGGCCGGGCCGGGGACGCGGGGGCGCCCAGCGTGGCCAAGCTGCTCTGGGGCGGCTGGCATCAGCGGCTCGGGGAGCTGGCCGTGGCCGTGCGGGGGATCGGCGGGGGTGTGGGACCGCGGGACTGGGCCGCCGCCTCGCCGTATGAACTCGACGCGTTCCAGCAGCTGTTCCTGTTCTCCCGGGCCGACACCGTGTACGGCGGCTCGGACCAGATCCAGCGCACGATCATCGCCGAGCGGGTGCTCGGTCTACCCAGGGAACCCAAGGGGGTTGCGTGATGCGCGGCGTCTTGTTCGACGGCAAGCGGGTCGAGGTCGTGGACGACCTGGAGGTGCGCGAGCCGGGGCCCGGGGAGGTGGTCGTCGCCATCGCCGCCGCCGGGCTGTGTCACAGCGATCTGTCCGTCGTGGACGGGACCATCCCCTTCCCGGTTCCCGTGGTGCTGGGGCACGAGGGGGCGGGCGTGGTGGCGGCCGTGGGGGCGGGCGTGACCCATGTCGCGCCCGGTGACCATGTCGCGCTGTCCACCCTCGCCAACTGCGGGACCTGCGCGGAGTGCGACCGAGGGCGGCCCACCATGTGCCGGCAGGCCATCGGGCGGCCGGGGCAGCCGTTCTCGCGTGAGGGGCGGCCGGTGTTCCAGTTCGCCTCCAACTCGGCCTTCGCCGAGCGGACCGTGGTGAAGGCCGTCCAGGTGGTGCGCATTCCGAAGGACATTCCCCTGTCGTCCGCCGCGCTCATCGGATGCGGGGTGCTGACCGGGGTGGGTGCCGTGCTCAACCGGGCCCGGGTGGACCGGGGGGACAGCGTGGTCGTGATCGGCACCGGGGGCATCGGGCTCAACGTCCTCCAAGGGGCCCGGATCGCGGGCGCGTTGCGGATCGTCGCCGTCGACGCCAATCCGGCCAAGGAGGCGGTGGCGCGACAGTTCGGGGCGACGGATTTCCTGACCTCCACGGACGGGGTGCGGGAGCTTCTGCCCACCGGGGCCGACCATGCCTTCGAGTGTGTGGGGCGGGTGGAGCTCATCCGGCAGGCGATCGATCTGCTGGACCGGCATGGACAGGCCGTGTTGTTGGGGGTGCCGCCGGCCGGGGCCGAGGCGTCCTTCGTCGTCTCCTCCATGTACCTGGACAAGTCGATCCTCGGGTGCCGGTACGGGTCCTCGCGGCCCCAGCGGGACATCGCCCTGTACGCCGAGCTGTACCGGGAGGGGCGGCTGCTGCTCGACGAGTTGGTGACCGAGACGTATCCGGTGGAGGAGTTCGAGCGGGCGGCGGCGGACGCGGAGGCGGGGAAGGTGGCGCGGGGGGTGCTCACCTTCTGAGGGGTGGATCGTCCACTTCTGAGGGGCGGATCGTCCACAGAGCGCCGGTTGTCCACAGGCCCGGAAAACCACTGCCGGGTTGTCGGTGGCGCCGCCTACCGTCGTGCCCATGTCCTATCGCGATCTCGCCTCCCGACCCGTCCTCGTCTGGGCCGCCACGGCCGTCGGCTCCCGTATGCCGGTCGCCATGGCCCCGCTCGCGCTGGTCTTCCTGGTGCGGGAGCGACCCGGTGGGTACACGCTGGGGGCGGCGCTCGCGGCGGCCTATGTGATCGGCGAGATCGTCGGCGCACCGGTACTGGGGATGCGGCTGGACCCGGCGCACGGGCGCCGCCATCTGGTGCTCGGGCTGGTGGGCGGGGCGATGGGGTTCGCGGGGCTCGGCGTGCTGCCCGAGGCGCCGAGCGTGGTGCTGGGGGTGTTCGCCTTCGTGGCCGGGTTCGCGCCGGGGGCGGTCACCGGCGGGCTGCGGACGCTGCTGACTTCGCTCGTTCCCGACCGTGCCGTGGCCCAGGCGCTGTCCACCGAGTCGATGCTGATGTCCGGGGTGTGGGCCGTGTCGCCCGTCGCGGTCGCCGGACTCGCCCTCGGCGTCGCGCCGCGCGCCCCGCTCCTCCTCGCCGCCGCTCTGATGGCGTCGTCCGTCACGGGCCTGTGGCGGCTGCCCGCCCGCTGGGACGACGACGGGGCGCGGGAGGGGGAGGACGGGGGCCCTTCGACCCTCCGCGTGCTGGTCCGCGCCTGGCCTGTCTACGTCACCGGCGCCGCCAGCCTCACCCTCCTCGGCCTCTCCGAACTCACCCTGCCCGCCCTCCTGGAACAGCGCGGCATCGGCGTCGGCTGGACCGGCCCGATGCTGGCCGGCATGGCCGCGGCGGCGGCGCTCGGGGCGTTCCTGTACGGGGTGCGGGCGTGGCCGGGACGGCTGCGGACGCGCAGTGTGGTGCTGATGGGCGGCATGTCGGCGTTCGTGGTCCTCGCCGCCCTGATACCGGGCGCGGCCGGCATCGCGGTCGCCCTGGCGCTCGCGGGCGCCCTCCAGTCGGGTGCGTTGATCACCCGGAACCTGGCTCTGCGGGAGGCCGTGCCACCGGGTGCCGTCGCCGCCGGCTACTCCGTGATGTACGCGGCGGCGGGGGCGGGCTACGCGGCGACGGGGTCTCTCGCCGGCGGGCTGCTCCAGGTGGTGACCCCGTCGACGGCCGTTCTGGCGGGCGTGGCGCTGGGGCTGTTGCTCACGGCGCTCGGCTGGTGGGGGGAGGTGCGCGGCGAGGCGCGGGCGTCAGATACGGGCAGCCGTACGGCCGGTGGCGTCGACGCCCGCGCGGAACGTGCGCCGGTAGCTGGTCGGGGTGACGCCGAGCGCCTGCTGTAGGTGCTGGCGCATCGACTGGGCCGTGCCGAACCCGGCGTCCCTCGCCACCTGGTCGACGGACAGGTCGGAGGACTCCAGCAGATGCCGGGCGCGCTCCACCCGCTGCTGGGTGAGCCACTGGCCGGGGCTGACGCCGACCTCCTCGCGGAAGCGGCGCGTGAAGGTCCGTACGGACATGGCCTCCTGCTCGGCCATGTCCCGCAGCTGGATCGGCTCGTGCAGCCGGTCCAGGGCCCAGGCGCGGGCCGCGGTCGTCGTGGCCAGCTGCGGCTCGGGCACCGGACGCTGGATGAACTGCGCCTGTCCGCCCTCGCGATGAGGGGGTACGACGGTGCGGCGGGCCACGGCGTTGGCGACGGCGGTGCCGTGGTCGCGGCGCAGCATGTGCAGGCACAGGTCGACTCCGGCGGCGACACCCGCGGAGGTCAGGACGTCACCGTCGTCGACGTACAGGACGTCCGCGTCGACCTTGATCTGCGGGAAGAGTCGTTGGAGGCGCTCCGCGTCGGCCCAGTGCGTGGTGGCGGGGCGGCCGTCGAGCGCACCGGCGGCGGCGAGGACGTAGACGCCCGTGCAGATGGAGGCGAGGCGGGTGCCGGGACGGATGTGGGCGAGGGCCGCGGCCAGCTCGGGGGTGAGGACGCCCTCGTCGTAGACCGGGCCGAACTCGTAGGAGGCGGGGACGATCACGGTGTCGGCGGTGGCGAGGGTCTCCGGGCCGTTCGGCACCATGATGTCGAAGTCGGCGTCCGTACGGACCGGGCCCGGTGGCCGGATCGAGCAGGTGACGACCTCGTACAGGTGCCGTCCCCCGGCGTCTCTCGGGCGCCCGAAGATGCGGTGCGGGATGCCCAGCTCGAAGGGGAGCGCGCCGTCCATGGCGAGGACGACGACGCGGTGCGGGCGGAACTCCGGTTCACGGGCGGGGGAGGACTCCATGGCCCGATCCTAACGAATGCTGTCCTTCGGGCCACTCGATGCGGTGGGATGGGGCCGGGATGCTCTAGGCGTGACTCAGACGACAGAGGCCGCCACCGCCGCCGCACAGGAGACCCCGAGCCCCAGGAAGCCGCGCATCCACCGGGCGTGGTTCGTCGCCGCCGTCACCTTCGTGACGATCATCGGCGCCGCCGCCTTCCGTTCGCTTCCCGGGCTGCTCATCGACCCGCTGCACCAGGACTTCGGCTGGTCGCGCGGCACGATCAGCGCCGCCGTCTCCATCAACCTCGCCCTGTACGGCCTCACCGCCCCCTTCGCCGCCGCGCTGATGGACCGCTTCGGCATCCGCCGGGTCGTCGCCGTGGCGCTGACCGTGATCGCGGTCGGGTCGGGGCTGACGGTGTGGATGACGGCGGCCTGGCAGCTCATGCTGTGCTGGGGTCTGCTGGTCGGCCTCGGGTCGGGATCGATGGCGCTGGCCTTCGCGGCGACCGTCACCAACCGCTGGTTCACCGAGCGACGCGGTCTGGTCACCGGCATCCTGACCGCCGCCTCCGCCTCCGGCCAGCTGATCTTCCTGCCGGTGCTGTCCTGGATGGTGGAGCGGCACGACTGGCGCCCGGCCGCCGTCACCGTCGCCCTCGCCGCCCTCGCGGTCGTCCCCTTCGTCTGGCTGCTGCTGCGCGACCACCCGGCCGACGTGGGCCTGAAGCCGTACGGGGCGACGGAGTTCGTGCCCAAGCCGGAGCCCGTGCCGGGCGCCGCCCGCCGCGCGCTGAGCGTCCTGGTCAAGGCCGCCCGCACCGGACCGTTCTGGCTGCTGGCCGGCACCTTCGCGATCTGCGGCGCCTCCACCAACGGCCTGATCCAGACCCACTTCGTGCCCGCCGCCCACGACGCGCACATGCCGGTCCAGGCGGCGGCCTCGCTGCTCGCGGTCATCGGCGTCTTCGACGTGGTCGGCACGATCGCCTCCGGCTGGTTCACCGACCGCTACGACGCCCGTCGCCTGCTCGCGACGTACTACGCGCTGCGTGGCGTCTCGCTGCTCTTCCTGCCGATGCTGCTGGCGCCCAGCGTCCATCCCCCGATGCTGTTCTTCATCGTCTTCTACGGCCTCGACTGGGTCGCCACCGTGCCGCCCACCGTGGCGCTGTGCCGGGAGCAGTACGGCGAGGACAGTGCGATCGTCTTCGGCTGGGTGCTGGCCTCGCACCAGGTCGGGGCGGCGCTGGTGGCCTTTCTCGGCGGTGTGGCGCGGGACGTCTTCGGGTCGTACGACATGGTCTGGTACTTCTCCGGGGCGCTGTGCGCGGTGGCGGCGCTGATGGCGCTGGTGATCCGGCGGACGTCGGTGGCGGCGGTGTCGGTGGCCGCGGTCTGACCGGTCGGTCAGACGAACCGACCCTTGTGGAACAGCAGGGGCGCCGCGTCCTCGTCGCCCGTGCCCAGCGCGGCCACCCGGCCGACCACGATCAGATGGTCGCCGCCGGTGTGCACCGCGTGGATCGTGCAGTCGATCCAGGCGAGCGCGCCCGTCAGGCGCGGGGCGCCGGAGCAGGGCGCCGCGTCGTACGCCACCCCCGCGAACTTGTCCGCGCCGCTGACCGCGAAGCCGCGGCACAGGGCGCCCTGGTGGGCGGCGAGGACGTTGACGCAGAAGGCGCCGGCGCGGGCGATGCGCGGCCAGGTCGTCGACGTACGGCCGACCATGAAGGTGACCAGGGGCGGGTCGAGGGAGAGGGAGGAGAAGGACTGGCAGGCGAAGCCGGCGGGGCCGGACTCGCCGTCGGCGGCGGCTGCGGTGACGACGGCCACGCCCGTCGCGAAGTTCCCGAGCACCCGCCGGAACTCGCCCGGCCCGACCGGCGCCCGCTCGTCCTCGCCGACACAGCGCAGGTCGGGCCGGGGCAGCGGGTCGAGGGGCGCGGTCGCCGCGTCGCTCGCCGTGGACTCCCCCGCCGCCGCCACGGACCGCAGATAGCGGACGGCGGCCTCGGCTGTGCCTGCTTGTCCCATCACACCTTCATTGAAGCTGACGGAGCGTCAGATAGGAAGGGGTGATGCGAGGGCGCCGCACGCCTTCCGTACCCTGCGTGCATGGGGTGGGGAGACAGACGACGGCAGCTCACGGACGCCTGGAAGTGGTCCGAGCTGCACACGGCGGCGGCTGCGACCGCGCTACAGGTGCCGGTGCTCTGGCTGCTCGCGTGGCTGACGACCATCAACGACGACGACTACGGCAGCGGGCTGGGCGGCGCGCTCGCCGGGGTCTTCTTCCTGCTGGTCCTCGTTCTGCTGCCGTTCCTGGCCACCCTCTACGCGGCCGTGTCCGTGATGCCCGCGCTCGTCCTCGCGCGCGTGGCCGTGCGCCGGCTGCGTGGGCCGGAGTGGCTGTGGCAACTCGGGTTCGTCATCCTGGTCAGCGCGTTCTGGGTGCTGGTCCTGGCCGGCTGGTCCGCGCCCGTGCCCTCCCTGCTCGCAGCGGCGGGAATGCTGGCCGCGTTCGGCCTGCTCCCGCTCCTGTCCGTGGCCCTCGTCCGCCGCCGTGCCCGGATCAAGGGCAGCGCGTGGGGGTTCTTCGGCGTCTGGTTTCGCTCGGCCTGCGCCACCTTCGGGCTCTGCGTGCTGATCGTCGGCGGCGCGATCGGGGCCTCCTTCGCCGGACTGCTCAAGGACTACGAGCCCCCGACACTCTCCGTCGAGCAGCTCACCGGCGCCTGGCGCGGCGACGGCGGCGCGGTCCTGAACCTGCGTACGGGCGGCCGGGTCGACTTCACCGACCTCCCGCTCCAGGACCCCGACGGCTTCGAGTACGTCCGCTGCGACGGCACCGGCACCTGGACCGTCGACCGGGACGGCCGCGAGGACGCGGGCGCCGGGGAGGGGCCGAAGGAGCGGGACGGGGTCGTCGTACGGCTCGACGGCGGATGCGGTGCGCAGACGTACTGGACGATCGGCGGCACGGCCCACGACCCGGAGCTGTTCGTGCTGTTCGGCGACCCGGACGCGGGCGAGCTGCGGATCCTCAAGCGGGGCTGACGCCCTCTAGCGTCCCCTGAACTCCGCGCTCCGCCGCGCCACGAACGCGGCCACCCCCTCCCGCGCGTCCGCCGTCGTCATGTTGATCTCCTGCGCAGCGGCCTCCGCGGCGAACGCGGTGGTGCGGTCGGCGTCGAGGGAGGCGTTGACCAGCTGTTTGGTGAGGGCGAGCGCGCGGGTCGGTCCTGCGGCGAGGCGGGTGGCCCACTCGGCGGCCGTCTTCGTCAGCTCCCCGTCCGGGACGACCCGGTTGACCAGGCCCAGGCGTTCGGCGTCGGCGGCGGTGAGGGCGTCGCCGAAGAACATCAGCTCCTTGGCGCGCTGCGGGCCGACGAGGCGGGGCAGGAGATAGGCGCCCCCGCCGTCGGGGACGAGGCCACGTCGTACGAACACCTCGATGAACTTCGCCGACTCCGCGGCCAGCACGAGGTCGCAGGCGAGCGCGAGATGGGCGCCGAGGCCCGCCGCCGTGCCGTTCACCGCCGCGATCACCGGCTTCTCGCAGTCGAGGACCGCGGCGACCAGACGCTGGGCGCCCAGCCGGATCACGCGCGCCACGTCCCCCGCGACCCGCTCACCGGACGCCGCGCCACCTCGCAGGTCCGCGCCCGCGCAGAAGCCGCGCCCGGTCCCGGTGATGACCACGGCCCGCGTCCCCGGGTCGGCCGAGGCCTCTGCCAACAGCCTGATCAGCAGATTGCGTTGGTCGGGAGTCACGGCATTGAGGGCCTCGGGCCGGTTGAGGGTGAGATACAGGACCTGACCGGTGACGGTGTGCAGCACGTCGTCGCTCACCGGCACACCACCAGTGCGTCCAGCGCCACCGCGCCCTGGCCGCGCGGCAGGACCATGAGCGGGTTGATGTCCAGCTCGGCCAGTTCGTCCCCGAGTTCCAGGGCCATCCGCTGCACCCGCAGGACGACCTCGACGAGCGCCTCGATGTCGGCCGGCGGCCGCCCCCGCACCCCGTCGAGCAGCGCCCGCCCCCGCAGGTCCCCCAGCATGTCCTTGGCCTGCTCCTCGGTGAACGGCGGTACGCGCACGGCCACGTCGCGCAGGACCTCCACCAGCACGCCGCCGAGCCCGACGGTGACCGTCGGTCCGAACAGGTCGTCGTGGGTGACGCCGACGACCATCTCGACGCCCCGCTCGACCATCTGGCAGACCAGCACCCCGTCCAGGGAGACGCCCTCGTAACGGGCGATGTCGGTCAACTCCCGGTAGGCGTCGCGGACCTGGCTCGCGGAGGTGAGGCCGATCTTCACCAGGCCCAGCTCGGTCTTGTGGGCGATCTGCGCGCCGGAGGCCTTCATCACCACCGGATAGCCCACCAGGCCCGCCGCGCGGACGGCCGCCGCCGCGCTGGTCACCAGCTGCTCGCGCGGTACGCGGATGCCGTACGCCCGCAGCAGCTGCTTCGCCGCGTGCTCGCTCAGCTGCTGGCCCGGGCGCATCAGCGCCTGCGCCTTGCGGAAGGAGGGCGAGGTGGTGCGCGGGGCCTCGTCGAGGGGGGAGCGGTAGGCGGCGGTGAAGCGGTGGTGGTCGAGATAGGCGCGGACGGCCGTGACGCAGTTGCCGACCGTGCGGAAGGTGGCCACCCGGGAGGAGCCCAACAGGACGTCCCGGTAGGCCGGTTCGGTGCCGACCGGCGATCCCCACACCACGCAGACCAGCTTGTCCGTCTGCTCGGCCGCGTCCACCAGGTCCTGGACCAGCCTGTCGCTGAGCGGCGGGAAGGGGCCGGTGACCGGGCAGATCAGCACGCCGACCGCCGGGTCGTCCAGGATCGCGTCGATGATCTTCCGGCCGCGGTGGTCGCCGACCGGGTGGCCCCCGTTGTCGACCGGGTTGGCCACGTTCAGGTACTCCGGTATCCACTGGTGCAGTTCGGCCTGCTTGGCGTCGGAGAGCGGCGGCAGCCTCAGCCCCGCCTCCGTCGCCAGGTCGGCGAAATGGGCGCCGGTGCCGCCCGAGATCGAGTAGACGACGACCCCGTCGGCGCGCGGCGGGCGGGCGCGGGCCAACAGGGCCGCGGTGTCCTGGAGTTCGTCGAGACCGTCGACGCGGATCACGCCGTACTGCCGCATCGCCGCGTCCACCACCGCGTCCGCGCCGGTCAGCTTGCCGGTGTGGGAGGCGGCCGTGCGGGCGCCGGTCTCGGTGCGGCCCACCTTGACCGCGACGACCGGCACCTTGCGGCGGGCGGCCCGGTCGGCGGCCAGCAGGAAGGAGCGGCCGTCCTTGAGGCCCTCGACGTAGCAGGCGATGGCGCCGACGTCCGGCTGCTCGGCGAAGTAGGAGAGGAAGTCGGCGGTCTCCAGGTCGGCCTCGTTGCCGGTCGGCGCCCAGTGGGAGAGGCGGATGCCGAGCTCCTGGAGGGCGAAGACGGGGCGTCCCTGGTGTCCGGACTGGGTGATGAGGGCGATCGCCGGTCCGTCGAGGTCGTCGCGGAACCGCTCGAAGGCGTTGAGGTTGGTGTTCGGGCCGAGCAGCCGCATCCCGGACCGCCGTACGGCGGCGGCCAGCCGGGCCTGTGCGGCGGCGCCCGCCTCGCCGGTCTCCGCGAACCCGGAGGCGAAGACGACCGCGAACCTCGCCTTGGCCTCGGCGAGTTCCTCGATCACCGGAAGCGGGTCGCCGACCAGCAGGACAGCGAGGTCGACCTGCTCGGGCAGCTCGGCGACGGACGCCACGCAGGGGATGCCGAACACCTCCGGACGGCTGGGATGCACCGGGTGCAGCCGGGCCCCGACGCGTTCGGCCCAGCCGAGGAGCTGGCGGGTGACGCCGGTGTTGGGGCGGCCCTCGGTGTCCGAGGCGCCGATCACGGCGACCGATTCCGGCCGGAAGAAGCGGTCCAGGTCGGGGACGTCGCCGTACAGCCGACGGCCGCTGACGTCGAGGTCGTCGACGTCGGCCGGCCGGCCGTGGACGGCGGGCCCGGGTTGCTCGCCGCATGCGATGGCCCGGGCCCGGCGGGAGTCGGTGGTGAGGGTGCCGTGGGTTGATCCAAGCATCGGTCCGCCCGCTCCTGTGTGACAGCGATTAACTGACGCAGTGTCAGATTAAAGGAACTGACGCGGTGTCAGGAATGGCCGTGCACAAAGACGCTGGGAACGGGGCGGACCCGCACGACGGGCCCACCGCGCGGCACGCTACGTACGTACCGCGTCCAGCCGCGCCGCCGACCCCGTCCGCGCGATCGCCTTCGCGATCTTCTCCGCGTCGATCGCCAGCTCGCGGAACATGCCGCTGATGGGGTTGGTGTAGCCGGTGAAGTAGAGGCCGGGGGCGTGCGGTGGGGTGTGGGCGCCGTGGACCTGCGGTCTGCCGCGGGCGTCGAGGACCTTGAGGTGGCCGACCAGGCCGTCCAGGGCGCGGACGTAACCGGTCGCCGCGATCACCGCGTCCGGGCCGACGCGGTCGCCGTCGGCGAGGACGACCTTGCCGTCCTCGAAGCCCTCGACGGCGGCGACGATCTCCACCCTGCCCGCCCGGACGGCGTCGATGAGGCCGACGTCCTGGACCGGGATGGCGCCCTCGTTGACCCGGCTGTAGAGGCCGGTGGCGGGGCGGGGCAGGCCCTGCGCGGAGAGGTCGGGCACGCTCAGCTTGGCCATGGGGCCCGCCAGGCGGTCCACCAGGGCGACCGGGAGGCGGCGGACGAGGACGCCGGTGTACTGGGCGGCCCAGCCGGCCGTCGAGCGGCGGACGATGTGCGGGGCGGTCCGCACGGAGAGGCGCACCCGGGAGGCGCCGCCCTCCACCAGGTCCACGGCGATCTCCGCGCCGGTGTTGCCGACGCCGACCACGAGCACGTCACGCCCCGCGTAGGGCTCGGGGTTGCGGTACTCCGAGGCGTGCACCAGGTCACCGGTGTAGGCGTCACGGCCGGGCCACTCGGGCAGCCGCGGGGTGTGGTTGTAGCCGGTGGCGACGACCACCGCGGCGCCGGTCAGTTCACGGCCGCCGGTGGCGCGCAGCAGCCAGCCGGTGCCGTCGGCGGCGCGCTCGACGCGGGAGACCTCGACGCCGGTGACGATCTCCAGCTCATGGTGCTCGGCGTACTTCTCCAGATAGCGCACCACGTTGTCGCGGGAGACCCAGCGCCCGAATCTGCGCGGCATCGCCAGGCCCGGCAGGCCGGACAGACGGCGGGTGGTGTGCAGATGGAGGCGGTCGTAGTGGCGCCGCCAGGAGGCGCCGACGCGGTCGGACTTCTCCAGGACGACGGCGCGCACGCCCTGGGCGCGCAGCGCGTACGCGGCGGCGAGTCCGCCGGGGCCGCCGCCGATGACGTACACGGGGCGGGCGGCGGTGTTCGGCTCCGCGCCGGCGGGCGCGGAGGACGCTGTGGAGTCGGCCATGAGCGCGAGCGTAATCACGCGCCAGGTTGATGGGTCTCGGTCAAGACCGGAATTGGTTGCGGATTGATCACGCCTGTAGGAGGTGTGGGTGGGGCTCGTGGCGTAGGGCGCCTGGTTGTGGTGGTCCCATGGGCATGCGCCACGGCGCCGGGCCCACTCGTGGAGGGGCTCGGCGCCGTGGGTGCGGTGGCCTGGTTCTTATGACGGGAAACCGGCACCGCGTTCAGGGGGGCGTGCGGCAGGAGGCTACTTCTTCTTGGGGCCCTTGTAGCCGGTGACCTTCGCGATCCAGGTGATGAAGTCGCCCGGGTCGGTGTTGGCGCCGTGGCCCTGGTCCCAGTAGTAGAGGTGGTTCACGTCGTCGCCGAGTCCCTTCGCGGCGGCGGCGAGGTTGGCGGAGACCGTGTGCGAGGTGTCGGAGTCCTTGGTGCCGAGGCGGATCCACCAGTGCTTGGAGCGCTTGCCGTTGACCTTCTCCACCAGGTGGTACATCGGGTTCATCAGGTCGAGCTTCGCGGGGATGTCGCTCGCCACGCGCTTGCTGCTGAGGCCGGTGGTGTCGTTCTTCGCGCCGTACGCCGTGAAGTGACGGCTGAGGGTGGTGCCCGCGCCGAACTCGTTGTTCTCGCCGGCCGACAGGTCGAAGGCGTCGAAGGCCGGGGCGTCCTTCTTGCGGGCGCCGACGTGGGTGAGGAAGTCGGCCCAGGTGAAGGTCGCCCTGCCGCCGGACCAGGTGAGGAAGGTGTTGGCGGCGAGGTAGGTCGCGCGCTCGGAGTCGGAGAGGGCGGCCAGGTAGGTGGTCGCCGAGGGCTCCATGTACTGCTTGAGGAGGTACTCGTCGTAGTTGCGAGCGGTGAGCGTGCCGAAGCCGTTCAGACCGCGCAGCCTGAGCCCCGCCTGGTACTCGGCGAACTGCGACCGGAGCGCCTTGGAGACGGTCTGGTCGACCTGTGCGCCGGTGCTGAGCGCGTTGGCACCCCAGTTCCACTCGTAGGCGCCGTCGGCGTGCTCCAGGTCGGTGATCGGGCACCAGGCGCCGGTCGCGAAGATCGCGTCGGAGGCGTCGGCCGCGCCGAGTTCCTCCAGGTAGCTGTCGTAGAGCCTGCTGTCGCCGGAGGCGCCGAGCAGCGCCGAGACGGCACCGCCCGCGCTGGTGCCGGCGGAGACGATCCGGTCGACGTCGCCGGGGATACGGCCCTTGTTGGACCGGACGTAGCGCACCGCCGCCTTGAGGTCGACGATGACGGCCGGGGCGGTGCCGTAGTACTCGCCGTCGGCGTTCTTCAGGGTGCGGCCGCGGGCGCCGGGCTCGACGACGACGTAACCGGCGGCCAGCGCGAGCAACTGGTTGGAGTTCAGGGCGCCGCCGGTGGCGTTGGTGTTGCCGTTCGCACCCGCGGCGGCGGGGGCACTCGCGGAGGCGCTCGGTGCCGCGGAACCCGTGCCGCCGCCCGGCATCATGCCGCCCCCGGCGCTCGCGCCGCCGACCTCGGTGGCGGTCGAGACGTCCGAGGGCATGTAGCCGCCGACGGAGTTCGCGAACAGGATCGGGGCGTCGCTCGCGTCGATCGCCGTACCGTCGATCTTGACCGGGACGCTGACGTTCAGGCACTGGTACGTCTTGTCGACCGGCTTGGCGACATAGGTGAGGGCCTGCCAGAAGTGGTACGTCACCTCGTGGTCGTCGCCGTCGGTGTCGGTGATCGTCTTGGTCTTCTCGGTGTAGCCCTCGGGGTCGAAGACCAGGCCGGAGTCGGTCGTGGCGGCGCCCTCGCTCGACGCGTTCGCGTTCAGGGCGATGCCCCCGACCGCCGCGACCCCCGCCGTAGCGCCGATGCCCATGACGACGGTCCTGCGCTTGACTGCCCTGTGCTTCACGGTTCGACTCCCTCGGATTCGGCTCACGTCTGCGAACCTAGGCGTAGTGGCGACAAAATTGCCAACAATCCGGGGTCATTCAGAGGGGACGCACAGTTTCATGGTCCGGACACAGCCGTTTCTCATGGAAAGCGAAGGCGGGAATCGGCGGCGGACATCCAAGGCTTCCCGCGGCCCCCTATCTGACGTACCGTCAGATCTCATGGACACGATCGGGCTCACCGGTGCGGAATGGCTGGCCGTCCTGCGCATAGGCCTCGGGCTGTGGTGGCTGGAGAGCTGGCGGCACAAGGACAAGAAGACGTGGTTCGAGGGCGGCGGGATCACCTGGGCCGCGGACATCGCCGCCAAGCACCGGTGGACCCCGGTCCGCAGCGGCTTCGACGTGGTCGTGACGCCGCGCCCCAAGACGATGGCGTACGTCGTCGCCTACGCGGAACTGGCTCTCGGCCTCGGTCTGATCCTCGGCCTGCTCACCCCCGTCGCACTGGTCGGCGGGCTGCTGCTCAACGTCCTCTACTTCACGCTCATGATCCACGACTGGGCCGAGCAGGGGCAGAACTCGATGATGGCGCTGATCTCGGTGGTCGGCCTGTTCGGGATGTCCTGGCAGACGTGGTCGCTGGACAGCGCGCTGGGCTGGTTCTGATGACCGCGGCACGACACGACGTCCCGGAGGCCGACGCCTTCACCCGTACCTACTGGGACGCGGCGGCGGACGGCACCCTCCTGATCCGCCACTGCCGCGCCTGCGACCGCCCCCACCACTACCCCCGCGAGTTCTGCCCGCACTGCTGGAGCGAGGACGTGCAGTGGCGGCCGGCGAGCGGCCGGGCCGAGCTCTACACCTGGTCCGTCGTCCACCGCAACGACCTGCCGCCGTTCGGCGAGCGCACCCCGTACGTCGCGGCCGTCGTCCAACTCGCCGAAGGGCCGCGGATGATGACGGAGGTGGTGGACGCCCCGCCGGAGATCCTGTGCGCGGGCCTGGGACTCCAGGTCGGCTTCCGCGACGGGATCCCCGTGTTCCGGCCCCGGGGATGATCGACTGCCCCCTTTTTCCGGCGCCCCGGTATTCAATGGCCCGATGGCTCCTACACGCGAACGGACCCCGAGTCCCCACCCGGCCTTCGAAGTGCTCGGACACGGGCTGCGGTTGAGCCCCTGGGACCCGGAGTCCGACGCCGATGCCGCCACCTGGCTGCGCGCCCGCGCCGACCCCGAGTTCCGGCGCTGGAACACCCCACTGAAACCGGTCACCGACCTCGACGCCGCCCACGCCTCACTGCGTGCGGTGGCGGAACGCATGGCGGACGGCGAGAACGTGGCCTTCCGCGTCGCGGACGCGGTGAGCGGCACCACGCTGGGACATCTCGGCGTCAACGCGATCGACCCCGTCATGCGCGTCGCCCGGGTCGGCTACTGGGTGCTGCCCGAGGCGCGCGGCCACCGGGTCGCCGCCCGCGCCCTCGCGCTCGGCTCCCGCTGGGCCTTCACCGAGCTGCGCCTGCACCGCCTCGAACTGGGCCACGCCCTCGGCCACGAGGCGTCCTGCCGGGTCGCCGAGCGCTGCGGCTACCCCTACGAGGGAACCCTGCGGGGTGCGATGTTCCAGTCGGGCACCCTGGACGCCTTCCGTGACGTCCATCTGCACGCCCGGCTGGCGACCGACCCGGAACCGGGGGATCCGCGATGAGCTGGCACATCACCGAGAACCTCGACGCCTTCCTCGCCCGCGCCGGCACCTTCCTGCGCTCCCGCCCGGTGCTGCACACGGTCCAGTTGACGGTGACCGAGCGGCTGAGCACGTACGGGACCAGGGCGTACGGCGACGAGGCGCCCGTCTTCGGCGTGCTGGAACGGGACGGAGCCCCCCGGGCGGCCTGGTTCCGCACCCCGCCCCACTGGCTGACGCTCACCCCCCTCGCGGCCGAGGACGCCGCCGCCCTCGCCGCGCGCCTCGCCGACCTCGGGCACCGGCTCCCCGGTGTCTCCGCCGATCGCGGCACCGCCGTCGCCTTCGCCGAGGCCTGGCGGCGGCACACCGGCGCCGAGGCCGCCCTCTACCAGCATCAACGCCTCTACCGGCTGGGCACGTTGACACCGCCCGACCCGATGCCGCCGGGCCGGGCCCGGATCGCGGGCAAGGCGGACCGGGAGCTGCTGGTGCGCTGGTTCGACGGCTTCCTCGACGACGTCGGCAAGACCGGCGCCGGCGACCCCGAGGCCTGGGCCGACGCCCGCGTCGAACACGGTGGGGCGGTGCTCTGGGAGACCCCGGACGGTGTCCCCGTCTCCCTGGCCGCGGCCCACCCCATGATCGCCGGGCAGGTCCGCGTCGGCCCCGTCTACACCCCGCCGCAGCTGCGCGGACGCGGCTACGCCGGGGCCGCGACCGTCGCCGTCAGCCGCGCCGCACGGGAGGCCGGCGCCGAGGAGGTGCTGCTGTTCGCGGACCTGGCCAACCCGACGAGCAACGGCGTGTATCTGCGGGTCGGCTACCGCGGGGTCGCCGACTTCGCGGTCTACGACTTCTCCGGCCCGGACCGGTGACGCCTCAGGGCCAGAGCAGCTCCCGCGTCCAGCCGTCCTCGGTACGGCCGTAACGGAGTCGTACGTGCTGCCTCCTGGCGTCCCCCTGGAAGAACTCCACCTCCTCGGGGACGAGCCGGTACAGCGTCCAGGACGCCACCGGAGCGTCCGGCTCCCGCTGCGCCCGCTCCCAGGCCGCCCGCGAGGCGCGCGCCAGCTCCGCCACCGAGCCCAGGACCTCGCTCTGCCGTCCGGTGAGCGCGGCGGCGAGCGCGCCGGTCGACCGGGCGTGCAGATCCGCCTGCCCCTCGACGGAGGGCGCGGCGGTCACCGGCCCCCGCACCCGTACCTGACGGCCGAGGACCGGCCAGTAGAAGCCGAGGGCGGCGTACGGCCGGGCCGCCAGGTGTCCGCCCTTGCGGCTGTGGGAGTGGCTGGCGAAGGCCCACCCGTCCGCGTCGGCGCCGTGCAGCATCACGGTCCGTACGTCCGGGCGGCCCGCCGCGTCCGAGGTCGCGAGGGACATGGTGTGCGGCTCGCTCTGCCCGGCCGCCACCGCCTCCGTGAACCAGGCGGTGAACAGGGCAAGCGGCGCCGGGGGCGCGGAGGCCGGGTCGAAGTCCGGCAGCGTGGTGACCTCCGGGTCCCACACCCGCAACGACCTCAGCGACTCGTGAAGATCCGGGGTTTCCATGCCCCGATTCTCGCCTGCGAGGCGGTGCGGGGGTGTTTCCTGGGGCCTGGAACCACTGGGGCAGGGGAGACGATGGTGAAACGCATGTCCGGTACGGCGCTCGGCGCCGCGTCCGTCCTCCTGCTCGCGTCCCTCACCGCCTGCGCCGGGTCCGGGGATGACACGTCCCCGTCCCTCACCGCGCCCGGGATCTTCTACCTCCGCCCGCAGGGCGACAAGGCGGGCCCGCACGACAAGATGCCGTACTCCCTGGTGGCCGAGGACACCGGCGGCCCCGGTGCGCGCACCCTCACCGCAGAGGTGCCCGAGGGTGCCGAGGACACGGTGGTGATCCGCAAGTACGGCGGCTGTACCGGGAGTTCGACGCATGTCACCTGCGAGGTCGACGGTGACTACAGCAACTGGGCCGACGCTCCGCGCGCCAAGGTGGTGGCCGCCAAGGGGGCGAAGATCGGTGACTCGGCCGTGGTGACGTACACGTACACGACCAAGGGCGGCACGAAGCTGACCGCGCGGACCCGCTTCGTCGTCGGTGAGCCGGTCCTGGAGGCGGTGACGCCGGAGTCGGTGGACGACGTCCGCCCCGGCTCGCGGCTCACCGAGCCGATCGTGGTCCGCAACACGGGCGAGGTCCCGGCACGCGGCCTCGGCCTGGAACTGGGCGTCAGCGGAACGGAGTTCGACGCGCACTATGCCAACTGCCGTTATCCGGACCCGCAGAAGGGGAGCCTCGCGGTCTGCGAGTTCCCGCACCTGACGATCGACCCCGGCGAGACGGTCACCCTCACCCCCGCCCTGCGCATCCGCACACCCGAGACGCAGATGTACACCTCCTACGGCAAGGACGTCTGGGCACTGGACATGGGTCCAGGGCATTACGCCGCAGTACACGAGGGCGGCGACCACGGGGAGGGCCCGGCCCTGGAGCCGCAGCCGACCGGCACGCACCCGGGCGGCGCCTTCGTGGCGGGCGGTGGCTCCACCAACGTCATCCTCGACACCTACGCCGACTACGAGGTCTCCGCGGTGGACCTCAAGGGCGACCCGGGCGACGAGAAGACCTTCGAGATCGAGGTCCACAACAACGGTCCCGCGGACGTCGGCTCCCCGGTCCGCCTCCTCTTCGAGCCGCCGCTGGGCATGACGCTGCGGAAGCAGCCCATGACGGAGTACGACGACGGCGTCTACGAGCCGTACTGCGAGAGCAACGGCTTCACCTACACCTGTGACGTGAAGGCCCTCGAGCCGGGGGAGAGCCAGGCCCTGGAGTTCACGATGACCCTGGGTGAACCGGGCGAGGGCTCGCTGACGCTGGAGAACAAGAAGCCGTTCAGCTCCTGGGACGTGGGCCGCCGCGACCCGGACGCGGGCAATGACACGGCCGTGATCAGGGTGTCGGGATGACGGTTCACCCCCGCCCCAGCACCACCGTCCCCGACGAGCAGAACCAGCCCCCGGTGCCGGACGCCACCGCCAGTTCCGGCAAGTCCCCGTTCCTCCGCAGGACTTGGCGTTCGCCCGCCTCGCCCCGGAGCTGTCGTACCGCCTCCACCAGCAGGAACAACCCCCGCATCCCCGGATGCTGGGCCGACAGTCCACCCCCGTCCGTGTTCACGGGAAGCTCGCGTGCCTGGACGTAGGCCCCGCCTTCGCCCTTCTTGCAGAAGCCGAGGTCCTCCAGCGTCACCAGCGTCATGTAGGTGAACGCGTCGTAGATCTCCGCCAGGTCGATCTCGCTCGGCCGCACGCCCGCCCGCTCGAACGCCAGCCGGCCGCTCACCGCCGCCGGGGAGACCGTGAAGTCCGGCCACTCGGACATCGTGGCGTGGGAGACGTGCTCCCCTGTGCCGAGGATCCAGGCGGGGGCCGCCCGGCTGTCCGGCACGTACTCCTCCGCCGCCAGCAGCACCGCCGCGCCGCCGTCGGAGCGGAGGCAGCAGTGGAGCTTGGTGAAGGGGTCCGCGATCATCGGGCCGGACAGGACGTCGTCCACCGTGATCGGGTCGCGGAACATCGCCTCCGGGTTCCGGGCCGCGTTCTCCCGCGCCTGGACCGCCACCTCCGCCAACTGCTCGACGGTCGTGCCGTGTTCGATCATGTGGCGGCGGGCCGCCATCGCGTACTTGGCGATCAGGGTGTGGCCGTAGGGGACCTCGAACTGGAGCGGGCCCCGGGCGCCGTAGGAGAGGTTGCCGGTCCGGCGGCCCGCCCTGATGTCCGCCCTCGCCGTCGAGCCGTAGACCAGCAGCACGGCGTTGGCGTGCCCGGCGGCTATCGCGTCGGCCGCGTGGGCCGCCATCACCTCCCAGGTCGAGCCGCCGACCGACGTGGAGTCGACCCAGGTGGGGCGCAGGCCCAGGTACTCGGCCACCTCCACCGGCGCCAGCACCCCCGTGCCCGCCGACGCGAACCCGTCCACCACCGACCGCGCAAGCCCCGAGTCCGCCAGTGCTCGGCGGGCCGCCTGGGCGTGCAGGGTGTACGGCGTCGCGTCGTCCACCCGGCCGCAGTCGGAGAGGGCGACGCCGACCACGGCGACCTTCCGGGTGCCGGCCCTCATGAATGAGGCAGCCATGAATGACCTCTCCCTCGCTCTGTGCTTATCGACCCACCCCTCCTAATATGACGGACCGTCAGATCCGGAGGGAAGGGGTCGCCATGGACGCCGGCTTCACCGCCGAACAGGACGAGATCCGCCGCACCCTGCGCGAACTCCTGCACAAGCGCTGCGGGGCACAGGAGCTGCGGGCCGCCGTCGACACCCCCGCCGGCCATGACCCGGCCCTGTGGGCCGCCCTCTCCGAACAGCTCGGCCTGCCGGGACTCGCCCTGCCCGAGGCATACGGCGGTGTCGGCTGCTCCGCCACCGAACTCGCCCTCGCGGCCGAGGAGGTGGGCCGCGTACTGGCACCGTCGCCGCTGCTCGCCACCGCCGTTCTCGTCGCCCCGCTGATCCTGGCCCTCGGGACCGACGCCCAGCGCGCCGGCCTGCTGCCCCGAATCGCCTCCGGCGCCCTGACCGCCGCCCTCGCCGCCCCGGCCGCGGGCCTCGCCCTCACCGGCGACAACCGCGGGGACTGGGCGGGCGGCGGACGCGCCGGGGGCGTGCAGGCGCGACGGGCGGGCGCGGGCTGGACGCTGTACGGGGAGGTCGCGCCGGTGCCCGACGGACACCGCGCGGGCCTGCTGCTGGTCGCCGCGCACACCGGAGGCTTCGCCCGCTCCCGCACCCTCCTCTTCCTCGTCGCCGGGGACGCCGACGGGCTCGTCCGCACCCGGCAGACGGCACTCGACGCGACGCGCGCACTCGGCCGCCTCCAGTTCCGGCATGTCGAAGCCGACTTGCTCGGCGATGGCGACCAGGAGGACGCGGACGTGCCCGGCGCGCTGGCCCGGGTCGGGGACGCCGCAGCCGCCGTCCTCGCCTGCGAGGCCGTCGGCGCCGCGGACCGGGTGCTGGAGCGGACCGTCGAGTACGTCAAGCAGCGCGAGCAGTTCGGCCGGGCGATCGGGTCCTTCCAGGCGGTCAAGCACCGGCTGGCCGATGTGTATGTGCGGGTGCAGGCCGCCAGGTCGGCGGCGTACTACGCGGCCTGGGCCACCACCCACGAGGAACGCGTCGGCGGGCTCGCCCTCGCGCAGGGCCTGGAGGCGCTCAGAAGCTCCGCGGGTGAGGCGATCCAGCTGCACGGCGGCATCGGGTTCACCTGGGAGCACGACGTCCAGCTGTACTTCAAGCGGGCCGCCGGGGACGAGCTGCTGTTCGGGCCGGTCCACCGGCTGCGGGCGCACGCCGCCGACGCGGCGGCACTGTTCACGGCGACGGAGGTGCCGGTGTGATCGGCGAGAAGACGGTGCAGCGCATTTCGTCCACGCGGGGGTTCGCCAAGGTCGCCCCGCATGTCATCCCCGCCCTCGACCGGGCCGTCCACCGGCTCACCCGGGGCAGGGTCATCCTCAGCGCCCAGATGCTGCCGGGCGTCATCCTCACCTCGACGGGCGCCCGCAGCGGCCAGGCCCGCCGCTCCCCGCTCGCCTGCATGCCCGAGGCGGACGGCACCTGGATCCTCATCGGCTCCAACTTCGGCCGCCCCGGCCACCCCGCCTGGACCGCCAACCTCCTCGCCCACCCGGACGCCGACATCAGCTGGAAGGGCACGGACATCCCGGTGCGGGCCCGGCTGCTGGCGGGGGAGGAGCGGGCGGCCGTATGGAAGCGGCTGCTGGCGTTCTGGCCGCCGTACGCCACGTATCAGGCCCGGGTGGAGCGGGAGATACGGGTCTTCCGGATCACTCGCCGCTAGGTCGTGTCTTTCGGATCAGCCCGACTCGGAGCGACGGTGCTGAACCGGTGCCAGTGAGCCCCGCGGCCCCGGGGTGATCCGAAAGACACGGCCTAGTCACAGGGCGTGCTGGGCCAGCAGGAGCGTGCCGATGCCCAGCATCGCCGCGCCCGAGGTGCGGGTGACCGCGCGGGCCGCGCGGGGGCGGGCGGACAGGAGGCGGTGGGACAGGGCGCCGACCGTCAGATAGACGGCGGTGCAGCCGGCCATGTGGAGGAGGCCGAGCACGGCCGTCTGGACGGCGACCGGCGGGTGGCTGTCCTCCGTGGCCAGGAACTGCGGGAGCACGGAGAGGTAGAGCAGCAGCGCCTTGGGGTTGAGGCCGCTGATCGCGGCGCCGCGCAGGAACAGGCCGCCGCGTTCCTCGCTGTCCGCCTCCGGGGCCGCCGGGCGGCGCAGGACGGTCCAGCCCAGCCACACCAGATACGCGGCGCCCGCCACGGTCAGGCCGGTGAGCAGCCCCGGGGAGCTCGCGACCAGGACGGCGAGGCCCGCCACCGCCAGCGCGGTGTGCAGCGCGTACCCGGCCGTCAGCCCCGCCACGGCCCGCCCCACCGACTGCCCGCGCACCCCGGCCGCGATCACATAAGCCCAGTCGGCGCCCGGTACGCAGATCAGCAGCAGGTCGACGGCGAGGAAGGAGAGCAGCAGTCCGATGTCCATGCTGGGGACATTAGGCGCGATTGGCCCGAAAGTGTTCCTGAAGTTTCCCCGGGATCGCTGGTTCTGGGGGAAGATCTGCCCCATGGACGACGTGGACCGGAAAATTCTTGCCGAGCTCCAGCAGGACGGGCGGCTGACCGTGACCGAGCTGGCCGGGCGGGTGCGGCTGAGCGTCTCGCCCTGCCATCGGCGGCTGCGCGAGCTGGAGCGGGCGGGGGCGATCAGTGGCTATCGCGCGGTCGTGGAGCCGGCCGCCGTGGGGCTGAACTTCGAGGCGCTCGTCTTCGTCACCATGCGACAGGAGGACCGGGACACGGTCGCCGAGTTCGAGCGGGCGCTCACCGAGGTGGCGGGCGTGCAGGAGGCGCAGCGGCTGTTCGGGGAGCCGGACTATCTGCTGCGGGTGGTCGCGGCGGACCTCGCGGCCTATCAACGGCTCTACGACGAGCGGCTGGCGACGCTGCCGGGGGTGCAGCGGCTGACGTCGACCCTGGTGATGAAGCACGTGGTGAAGGACAGGCCGCTGCCTGCATGAAACAGCGGGCGGCAGCTCACCCGTGTGAACCGCCGCCCGCCAGACAGGACTTGGTGCCTGAAAAAACCCTCGGTCCTACTTGGTGGGCTTCCTTCCGGTCACGCCCAGGTGGACCAACAGCGCAAGGTTCGGCTTGAGTTCGGCCTGTTTGACGCCCCAGGTCTGGAAGCCCTTCTGGTGCGAGGCGACGGCCGCGAGCATCGCGACCAGTGAACCGGCGACCGCCGCCGGGTTCACGTCCTTGTCGACCTTGCCCTTGGACTGCAACTCGGCCACCGAATCGGCCAGGGAGTTGTTCACCGAGTTCAGGATCTTCATACGGAGTTTGTAGAACCGTTTGTCGCCCTCGGCGGCACCGAGATCGACGACCCTGAGGATGGCGTCGTTCTTGCGCCAGAACTCCAGGAACCCGTCCACGAGTTCCTGCGCGGTCGTCCAGCCGGCCTTGCCGACCCACGACCGGCCCTCCAGCAGAGCGGTCAACTGCCCGCCCTCGGTGGCCATTTGCTCGGCGATCTCCAGGACGGCGCCTTCGACGTCCGGGAAGTACTGGTAGAAGGTGGCGGGCGAAGTGCCCGCCTTCCGGGCGACATCGATGACTTTGACGTCCCGGTAAGGGGAGGAGCTGAGCATCTCGCTGAGGCAGTCGAGCAGCTTCTGCCGGGTCGCCTGCCCACGCCGGCCGGCCACGCGGCCGTCGACGGTACGCACTTGTCCTGTCATGCCGTCAGCTTACCGAGGGGTGATCGGAGCGCGATTCGGCCGACTGCAAATGGGGTGCACGGGCTTCGGGAGACGGGTGTGCCTGGTCCTGCGGGGTGCGTGAGTCGCCGTTAGTTTGGCGGTATGGCCGAAAACAGGGCATCCGCGTACGGAGAGGGCGTCCCGTGCTGGGTGGACGCACAGCTTCCCGACGTCGAGGCGGGCAAGCGGTTCTACGGTGAGCTCTTCGGGTGGACCTTCGAGGAGCAGCGGTACGGCGGGGCTGTGTGGGCCCTGCGCGAGGGCGAGCCGGTCGCCGCGCTCGCGCACAAGACGGACGGGCGGATGCCCACCGTGTGGACGGTGTACTTCGCCACCCCCGACATCGAGGGCCTGGCGGACCGGGTCTGGGCGGCCGGTGGACAGGTCGTCACCGCCCCCATGCCGGTCGGCGACCTCGGTATCAGCGCCCTGGTCACCGACCCGGACGGCGCCGTCTTCGGCCTGTGGGAGCCGGAGAGCCACAGCGGTTTCGGCGTCCGGCACGAGGTGGGCACCTTCGGCTGGGCGGAGCTGTACTCCCGCGACACCGAGGCCGCCAACACCTTCTACGGCGGGCTCTTCCACGACGCGCTGTTCGGGCCGGACGCCGTGCCCGACTTCGGTCGCGCCCCCGTCTCCGACGTCTTCCCGGCCGAGATGCCGCCGCACTTCCTCGTCCACTTCCAGGTCGCGGACTGCGAGACCGCCCTGGGGACGGTGAACCGGCTCGGCGGGCGGGTCCAGGCGCCACCTTTCGAGACGTCCTACGGCAGAGCGGCCGTCGTCACCGACAATCAGGGGGCGTCCTTCGCACTGCTGGAGCGCCCGCCCCGGGAGTCCGGCCGGTGAGGGCTGCCGTTTTGGGATGAGGCATCCCGATCTGTACCCGGGTTCGCCACCAGGCCTTCGGCCAGGAAGAATCAGGGTGCGTGCCGCCATGGCGGTGCGGTGGTGAGACGCTGCACGGGGTCGCGTACATAAGGATGTGACGTGGCCCGTACGGGGAGGTGGCAGGCAAGTGGTGGATCAGCTGACGCAGCACGATCCGCGGCGGATCGGGCCGTTCGAGGTGCTGGGACGGCTGGGCGCCGGCGGCATGGGGCTGGTCTATCTCGCGCGCTCGGCGTCCGGCCGGCGCGTGGCGATCAAGACGGTCCGGACGGAGCTCGCCGAGGACCAGCTGTTCCGCGTCCGCTTCACGCGCGAGGTGGAGGCGGCCCGGGCCGTCTCCGGCTTCTACACGGCGGCCGTGGTCGACGCCGACCCGCGCGCGGCCGTGCCGTGGCTGGCCACCGCGTACGTCCCCGCGCCCTCCCTCGAAGAGATAGTGAACGAGTGCGGGCCGATGCCGGCCCAGGCGGTGCGCTGGCTCGCGGCGGGCGTCGCGGAGGCGCTCCAGTCCATCCACGGCGCGGGCCTGGTCCACCGTGACCTCAAGCCCTCCAACGTCCTCGTCGTCGAGGACGGCCCTCGCGTGATCGACTTCGGTATCGCCTCCGGTGTATCGAACACACGTCTGACGATGACGAACGTCGCCGTCGGCACCCCCGCCTATATGTCGCCCGAGCAGGCCAAGGACTCGCGCTCGGTCACCGGCGCGAGCGATGTCTTCTCGCTCGGTTCGATGCTGGTCTTCGCCGCCACCGGCCACCCGCCCTTCCACGGCGCCAACCCGGTCGAGACGGTCTTCATGCTGCTGCGCGAGGGCCCGGACCTCGAAGGTCTCCCCGACGAGCTGCGCCCGCTCATCGAGTCCTGTATGCAGATGGAGGCCACCGGCCGGCCCAACCCGGCCGACCTCCAGGCCCAGCTGGCCCCCCATCTCTTCGGCTCCGGCTCCGACGACAGCGGCACGGCCTCCGCCTGGCTGCCCGAGCGGGCGGTCGGCCTGATCGAGGCCCGCCGCAACGGCCGCCCGGCCGTGAAGCCGGGCCCGGGCGGACGCAGCGGAGGCGGCCGTGAGGCCCCCGGCCGGATCGCCCCCGCTCCACCGCAGCCCTCGCACGCCCCGGCTGTCCCGGCCCGCGTCCCCGTCGGCGCCCCCGACACCGGCCCGGTACGCCTCGCGGGCGCCCCGGTGCCCATCGGCCCCGGCCCGCGCGTCGCCGACGCCCGCGCCGCCGCCGTGAAGGCGCCGCCGCCCGAGGCGGGCCTGGTCGCCAGCTGGTCCAAGCCGCGCCCCGGAGTCAACGGCACGGACGGTGCCGTAGGCCCTGCCGTACCCTCTCCGCCTCCCCTGGCCCCCGAGACGGCCTCCGGCTGGCGCCCCTGGCGTTTCCGTATGTCCAACGACGTGTGGGGCACCCCGTCCGTGGCCGGTGACCTCGTCTACGTCACCTCCTTCGAGGTGCACGCCCTGGACGTGGCGACCGGCCGGCGCAGCTTCAAGACGCGGGACGTCGCCTGGTCGATGGCGGTCGCGGACGGCCGTATCCACGCCTCCGACGGCCCCACCCTGTTCGCCCTGGAGGCCCGTGAGGGCGGCGACCTGTGGCGGCTCCAGACGGAGGCCTGGGTGTACTCGCTCAAGGCCGACCGGGGCACCGTCGTCACCGGCACCCGGGGTGGCGGCGTCCAGGCATGGGAGGCCACCAACGGCCGGAAACTCTGGGAGCTCACCGGCGCCCAGACCGACTTCGAGTCCCCCGAGGCGGGCCCGGCCCTGCACGAGGGCACGGTCTACGTCTGGCAGGACGCCCGGCTGCGCGCCCTGGACGCCCGTACAGGCGACGAGCGCTGGTCGTACCCGATCGGCGACGCGGCCTCCTGCGGCGGGGTGCCGGTACGGGTCTCGCAGGCGCCGGACGGCTATGTGTACGTCGCCGCCGGCACCCGCGTCCTCGCGCTGGACGTGGCGAGCGGCCATGTGAAGTGGCACTTCGAGGCGCCGGCCGTGTTCCTGTGCGCGCCCACCTTCGTGCCGGGCCCCGCGGTCACCGGCGGCGGGGTCTACCTGGCCGACTACCTCGGCACGGTCTACGCCCTCGACGCCACCGACGGCCGCGACCGCTGGCGCATCGCCACCGAGGCACGGTCCTCCATCGAGCCGGTGCTGGTGGCCGCGGGGCACGTCCACGTGGGCAGCGGCAAGGGCCTCTACACGCTGGACGCGGTGACCGGCACGCCCAAGTGGCGCTTCCAGGCGGGTGGCGACATCGTGGGCGCCCCCGCGGTCGCCGAGGGCCGGATCCACTTCGGCTCCACCGACCACCTGCTCTACACCCTGAAGGCCGACGACGGCCGACTGCGCTGGAAGCTGGCGACCGGCGGCGAGATCACCGGCGCCCCGGTGGTCAAGGACGGCGTCGTGTACGCGTGCAGCAAGGACCGCTGCGTGTACGCGCTGGACGCGGAGAAGGGCACGGGAACGGCCCGAACCGCGTAGTCGGCTGATGACGGCCGTCGTACCGAGCGCTTGGAAGGGGTTCCGGACGGCGGCCGCCGACTCGACGGGAGCGCGCGGTCACGCTTCCTCCACGGCTCTCACACCCGACGCTACGCCCGGGGCGTCAGGGGTGCCACGCGACGGCTGTTAGCGTGACGTGTTCATGCCTTTTTACTTCTTACGGGGGATCAGTGGTGAAGCTTCGCCATGTGCGCGCGGTGGCCGTCTTCGTCGGAGTGGTGGTCGCGCTGACCGGCGCCCGGCACTCGTCCGGCGGCGGATGCTCGGGTCACAGCTCCAACTCCGACAGCTCTTCGCACAGTTCGACGGGCGGCGGCAGCACCCACTACGACGACGATGACGACTCCGCCTCGGGGTCGGGCTCGGGCGGCGTCTCCGAGCCCACACCGGGCCAGTCGACCCAGGACGTGACGATCAAGGAGTGCCGGGTCGAGGACCAGGGTCTGGTCGCCGACGTCCGCGCCCTCAACAGCAGCACGACCACGACGTACGACTACATGGTCGAGGTCGTCTTCAAGGACGCCTCCGGCACCACGGTGGCGACCGAGCACAGCGGCCTCTTCGGTGTCGCCCCGGGTGCCTCCGACTCCGTCCTGGTCACCGCGGCCGACGCGACCGCCACGGACGGCACCTGCGAGCTGTCCGAGGCGCAGGCCGTCAGCGCGTCCTGAACTCCGGCCGGCGGGCGGAGAACAGCTCCGCCTGCCGGTCCCCGGGCAGATTGCCCAGCGCGATCAGGTGCGGCGCCTGCGCGAACCCGGCGGCGAGCGCGGCCTCCCGCGCCGCCCACAGGGCCCGGACGGTGCCCTGCACCCCGGCCGTCGGCTGCTCGGCGATGACGGTGGCACGGGCGACGGCGACACTCAACACCTCACCCGGGCCGCTGAGTTCGGAGACGAGCCCGATGTCGTACGCCCGCCGCGCGGACATCCGCTCCGCCGTCCCCATCAGCATCATCCGGGCGACCTCCCCGTACGGCATCCGCTGCGCCATGAGCACCGACTCGTACGCGCTGACCATGCCGTAGGTGGTGTGCGGGTCGAAGAAGGTGGCCTCCGGATCGGCGACGACGAAGTCGCTCTCGCCGAGCAGATAGAACGCGCCCCCACAGGCCATGCCCCGCACGGCGGCGACGACGGGTTTCCAGAGGTCGTTGGACTTGGGGCCGACCCGCAGCAGCGGATCGTCGGCCATGTAGGGGGAGGTGGGCTGCGGGACCTCCGCGTCCCGGTCGAGCCCGGTGCAGAACGCGCGCTCTCCGGCCCCGGTGAGGACGACGGCCCGCACGGAGTCGTCGAACCGCAACGCGCGCCAGGTCGCACGGAGTTCGTCCCTCAGCTCCAGGTCGACGGCGTTGAGGCGCTCCGGCCGGTCGAGGGTGACGACGGCGACGCCGGTGTCCTTGTCGGTGGTGACCCGAAGACTCATGGCCGCTCCAGGACCCACTGCGGCAGCCCGGTCCCGGGGTCGGTCACGAACCGCACCCGGGCGCCGATGAGGAGGCGCTCGGCCGGCAGTGAGTCGAGCCGGGCCCCGGGCTCGGCGACCAGGTTGCCGACCAGGCGGATCCGCGGCGCCTCGTCGAGCTCGACGACGACCACGTTGTACGGCGCCTGCGCGGCGTAGTCCGGCAGCAGCGGCGGATGGGGGACGACGTACGACCACACCCGTCCGTGCCCGGACATCCGCCGCCACTCGGTGCCGAAGGACTGGCAGTGGGGACAGCAGGGGCGGGGCGGGAAGCGGAGTTCGCCGCAGTCGGCGCAGGCCTGGACGCGGAGTTCACCCCGGGCGGCGTACTGCCAGAAGGGGGCGCCCTCGGGGTCGATGGCGGGGGACAGCATGGTCAGCTCCTGTTCGTCAGCAGCAGGGCCGAGGTGGGGACGCCCTCACCTGCGGTGACCAGGCAGGTGGCGGCGCCCGGCACCTGGGCGGTACTGGTCCCTCTGAGCTGTTTCACCCCTTCGTTGATGAGGTTGAAGCCGTGGACGTAGGCCTCGCTGAGCCCGCCGCCACCGGTGTTGATCGGCAGCCGGCCCCCGCTCTCCAGCGCCCCCTGCTCGGTGAACGCGCCGCCCTCGCCCCGCCCGCAGAATCCGTACCCCTCAAGGGAGAGCGGGATGAGCGCGGTGAACGCGTCGTAGATCTGGGCGACGTCGATGTCCTCGGGGGTGAAGTCGGAGTGTTTCCACAGGTGTCGGGCGGCGGCCCAGGACGGTCCGGTGAGGGGGTCGTCGTTCCAGTAGTTGACCATGCCGTGATGCTGGGCGGGCAGGCCCTGGGCGGCGGAGTGGACGTAGACGGGAGGTCTGCGGCAGTCGGCCGCCCGCTCCCTGCTGACCACGACACACGCCAACGCCCCGTCCGTCTCCAGGCAGTTGTCGAAGAGGCAGAGCGGCTCGCTGATCCAGCGGGCGGTCATGTACATCTCGCGGGTGAGGGGCCGCTCGTACATGACGGCCGCCGGATTCTGGTTGGCCCTGTTCCGGCAGGCGAGGGCGACGTTGAAGAGATGGTCGCGGGTCGCCCCGTACTCGTGCAGATAGCGGCGGGTCAGCATCGCGATCTCGTCGACCGGCCGGAGCAGTCCGAAGGGCCGGGTCCACTGTGCGGGGGTGGGGAGTTGGGTGACGGTGTTGCGCCAGGGCCGGGGCCCGCTGCCCCGCTTGCGTGACCGCCAGGCGACACCGACCGTGGCCTGACCGGCGGCGATGGCGGCGGCGAGATGCGCGACGGTGGCGCAGGAGCCGCCGCCCCCGTACCCGACCCGGCTGAAGTAGGTGAGATCCCCGAACCCGACGGCCTTCGCGAGCTCGACCTCGTCCGTCTCCTCCATGGTGAAGGAGGCGAGGGCGTCGACCTCGCCGGGGGCGATGCCGGCGTCGTCGAGGGCGGCGACCACGGCACGGCAGGCGAGGGTGCGTTCGTCCTCGGGGAGTTGCTTGGCGAAGGCGGTCTGTCCTATCCCGACGATCGCGGTGGCGTCCTTGATCCCGGCCATGCGCACACCTCCACACTGCTGAAGGGCTGCTGACAGGCCGTCAGCGTACAGCTAATCTGACGGGTAGTCAGCTCCGGGGGTTGGGAGGCGTGCGATGCGCGGTGATCTGGAGTGGGGCGGCATTCCGGGACTCGTCCGGTCCGCGGTGGAGCGGTACCCGGACGTCGAGGCGGTGGTGGAGGGCCGTACGCGGGTGTCGTACGCCGAGTTGGGCGCCCGCGTCGAGCGCGCCGCGGCGGCCTGTCTCGCGAACGGCGTCGAACCCGGCGACCGGGTCGCGATCTGGGCGCCGAACAGCCTCGACTGGATCGTGGCGGCGCTCGGCGCGGTGTCGGCGGGCGCGGTCCTCGTGCCCCTCAACACCCGCTTCAAGGGCGCGGAGGCGGCGGACGTGCTGCGCCGCAGCGGGGCGCGGCTGCTGTTCGTGACGGGGACGTTCCTGGGGACGTCGTACGTGGCCTCGCTGCGGCGGGCGGTGGGGGAGGGGCTGCCTGCGCTGGGCGGCTCCCTGGAACAGGTGGTGGTCCTCTCGGACGACGCCCCGGCGGAGTACCGCACCTGGAAGGACTTCCTGGCGAGCGGGGAGGGGGTGGGGTCGGCGGAGGTGAGGGAGCGTTCGGCGCGGGTGGACGGGTCGTGCGCGTCGGACATCGTCTTCACGTCCGGTACGACGGGCCGCCCCAAGGGCGCGGTGATCACGCACGCGCAGACGCTGCGGGCGTACGAGATCTGGAGCGACCTCGCGGGGTTGAGGCAGGGCGACCGCTACCTCATCGTGAACCCCTTCTTCCACACCTTCGGCTACAAGGCGGGCGTGATCGCCTGTCTGATGCGGGGCGCGACGATGATCCCGCAGCCGGTGTTCAACGTGGACACGGTGCTGGCGAACGTCGCGTCGGAGGGGGTCTCGGTCCTGCCGGGCCCGCCCACCCTGCTCCAGTCCCTCCTCGACCACCCGGCGAGGACGTCGTACGACCTCTCGGCCCTGCGCCTGGTGGTGACGGGCGCCGCGGTCGTCCCCCTGACCCTGGTCGAACGCCTGCGGGACGAGCTCGGGGTGGCGACCGTCCTGACCGCGTACGGCCTCTCGGAGGCTAGCGGCATCGTCACGATGTGCCGGCGCGGCGACCCGCCGTCGGTGATCGCCTCCACCTCGGGCCGCGCGATCCCGGGTACGGAGGTCCGCGTCGAGGCCCCGCTCGGCGCACCCGGCGAGGTCCTGGTCCGCGGCTTCAACGTCATGCGCGGCTACTTCGAGGACGAGGCGGCGACGGCGGAGACGCTGACTTCGGACGGCTGGCTGCGCACGGGCGACGTGGGTGTCCTCGACCCCGCCGGAAACCTCCGCATCACCGACCGCCTCAAGGACATGTTCATCGTCGGCGGCTTCAACGCGTACCCGGCGGAGATAGAGCAACTCCTCGGCCTGCACCCGGACGTCACCGACGTCGCGGTGATCGGCGTACCGGACGCCCGACTGGGCGAGGTCGGCAAGGCCTACGTGGTCCGCCGCGAGGGCGCTGTACTGACCGGCGACGACCTGATCGCCTGGGCACGCCGCGAGATGGCCAACTACAAGGTGCCGAGAGCGGTGGAGTTCGTGGGGGAGCTGCCGCGCAACGCGAGCGGGAAGGTGGTGAAGGGGGAGCTGCGGCGGACGTCGGCCGGCTGAGCCGGTCCTTGTCGCCGTCCCGGACGTGCATCGGCCGCGGCGGCTCCCCCTCCGCGCCGCCGCGGCCGATCCCCGTGTGGGAAAAGGTTCGTGTGGGTCAGGCCGGGTTGTCCGTGATGTGGACGTTGTCCGTGGTGGCCTCACCGCTGTCCTTGGCGCTGAGCTTCAGCGGGTCGCTGGTGATGTGCACGTTCTTGACGGCGATGGGCTCGTCGGTGATGTGGACGTTGTCCGTCGTCGTGTCGCCCGTGGGCTCGTCCGTGATGTGGACGTTGTCGGTGCTGGTCTCGTCGCTCATGGTGCTGGCTCCCCTGACAGTGCGGTGCGTTGATGGGCCGGATCCGCCCGGCGACTCCCCCGAGTGTTTCCGGGCGGATCCAGCTGGGCCGGTTCACCCTAGAGGTCCGGCCCGGTGTCGCTCCGTCTGCCCCCCGACGCGACGGCCCGACACAGGTGAGAGTGTCGGACGGCGATAAACGAATGATGAACGCGCCCGCCCGGCCGGCCCGTCGGACCGCCTCAGGCCACGGCCGCCGGGCTCAGCAGGCCCCTGACCTCGGCCGCCTCGGGTACGCCCAGTGTCTCGAAGATCGCCAGAGCATCCCGCCAGCAGACCTGGGCCCGGCCCGGCTGCCCGATGCCGCCGAGGGCACGCCCGAGGATCGTGAGGACGTTGCCGCGGCGCCACTCGCCACCGATGTCACGCACCAACGTCAGCGCCATCTCGGCGTTCGCCGCGGCCTGGGCGGGGCGCCTGGCCGCGAGGTCGAGCTCGGCGAGCCGGAACAGCGTCATGCCCTCCCACAGGCGCTGGCGGCTCTCCCGGAACACCTGGAGGGCCTGGTTCAGACACTCGGTGGCCTCGGCGAGCTTCCCGCTCTGCTTGAGCGCCAGACCCAGCGCGTAGCGGCCGTTGGCCCCACGCAGCGCGTGCCCCAGGTCGTCGTACATCGCCGCGCCCTGCTGGGCCAGCGCCACCGCGCTCTCCGTGCGCCCGGTGACGAGGTGGATGCGCGACAGGTTGCAGAGCGCGCTGGCCTCGCCCGCGCGGTCACCCAGCGCCCGGAACCCCTCGATGGCGAAGGTGAGATGCTCCTCGCTCGCCTCGTGCCGGTTCTGGTAGTGCGCGACCGCCCCGCTGATGTTGGACGCCCAGCACCCGGTGAGCGGATCGGCCGCCGCCTGGGCCAACTCCGAGGCGCGGGCCGCCTCTTGGAGGGCCGCGTCGAACCTGCTGTCGGACACCTGGTGCATGAAGGCGAGCGCGATCAGGGAGCGCGCCTCGGCGCGGGAGTCGTCCTCGGAGCGCGCCACGTCCCGCAGCAGCGCCGCGACCGCCTCGTACTCCTTGGAGTTGGCCCCCGACTCCGCCAGGTCGACGGCCGCCCACAGGACGTCGACCGCGCGACGCAGGGTGTCCGGCCGCGCGGACTGCCGTACGCACGCGAGCAGCGGCACCGCCTCCGCGTACAGCCAGTCCTGCGCGGCGTGCCGGTCCGAGAAGACCAGCCCCGGATGTCCCGCCGGCTCCAGATGGTCCACCAGCCGGTCCCCGGGCCGCTCGATCAGGTACACGCCGCCGACCGTCGCCAGATAGAAGTCCAGGAGCCGTGAGAGCGCCGCCCCCCGCTCCTGCGGCGGCCACTCGTCCCGTTCGGCGCACGCACGCGCGTAGAGCCGTACCAGGTCATGGAACCGGTACCGGCCGGGCGCAGCCGACTCCAGCAGGGACGTGTCGACCAGGGACTCGAGCACGTCCTCGGTGTCCTCGACGCCCAGGTTCAGCATCGCCGCCGCGGCGGCGAGGGAGATGTCCGGGCCGTCCGCGAGGCCGAGCAGGCGGAACGCGCGGGCCTGGGCGGGCTCAAGAGCGCCGTAGCCGAGCTCGAAGGTCGCCTTCACCGCGAGGTCGCCTGCCTGGAGCTCGTCCAGCCTGCGGCGTTCGTCCGCGAGCTTCGCCGCCAGCACCGACACCGTCCACGTACGGCGGGCCGCCAGCCGCGACGCGGCGATGCGGATCGCCAGCGGCAGGAAGCCGCACGCCGCGACCACGTCCAGCGCCGCCTCCCGCTCCGAGGCCACCCGCTCCTCGCCGACGATCCGGATGAAGAGCTGGAGCGCCTCGTCGGGGGACATCACGTCCAGGTCGACGAGATGGGCGCCCGCGAGGTCCACCATCCGCACGCGGGACGTCACCAGTGCCGCGCAGCCCTCGGTGCCGGGCAGCAGCGGGCGCACCTGTGCCGCGTCCCGCGCGTTGTCCAGCAGGACCAGCACCCGTCTGCCGTCCAGGACCGAGCGGTACAGCGCCGCACGCTCCTCCAGGGAGTCGGGGATGGCCGAGTCCGCGGTGCCCAACGCCCGCAGGAACGCGCCCAGTACCGTCTCCGGCTCCGCGGCACGCTGGCCCGCGCCCTGGAGGTCGACGTACAACTGGCCGTCGGGGAAGGCGGACCGGGCCTGGTGGGCGACGTGCACCGCCAGGGTCGTCTTGCCCACGCCCCCGATGCCGGCGAGCGCCGACACGGCCATCACCCGGCCCTCGGAGGACGCCAGGACGTCGCCCAGTTCGGCGACGAATGAGGCGCGCCCGGTGAAGTCGGGGACGGTCGCCGGGAGTTGAGCCGGGCGGACCGGGGCGGCGGCGGGCTCCGCCTTCGGGGACGACGGTTCCGCGAGGCCCGGGTCGGCCTGGAGGATGCGCTGCTGGAGCTCCTTCAGCCCCGGCCGCGGGTCCACGCCCAGCTCGTCGGCGAGCAGGCGCCGCGTGTCCGCGTACACGGCGAGTGCCTCCGCCTGGCGGCCGCTGCGGTACAGCGCCAGCATCAGCAGCTCGCGCAGGCGTTCACGCAGCGGGTGTGCCGCGGTCAGGGCGGTGAGTTCCGAGACCGCCTCGGCGTGGCAGCCCTGTTCCAGGTCCATGTCGAGGCGGGATTCGAGGAGTTGGAGCCGCCACTCCTCCAGGCGGACGCGCTGCGAGGACGCGTACGGGCCGGGTACGCCCGCCAGTACCTCGCCGTCCCACAGCGCCAGGGCACGGCCCAGCACCTCGCGGGCGTGGCACAGATCCCCGGCGCCCCGCGCCTTTTCCGCCTCCGCCGCCCACTCCTGGGCCACGGTGACGTCCAGCGCGCCCTCGCCGAGGGAGCGGATCGCGTAGCCGCCCGCGTCGCTGGCCAGGACACCGGGGTCGAGGACCTTGCGCAGCCGGGAGGCGTACGTCCGTACCGCCGCCAGCGCCTGCGACGGGGGCTCCTCGCCCCACAGGGCGTCGATCAGCTCGGCCGCGGTGGCCGTACGGCCCTCCCGCAGCAGCAGGGCCGCGAGCAGGGCCCGTTGCTGCGGGGAGCCCATGGCCAAGGGCTCGTCGCCGCGCCAGGCGCGCACCGGCCCGAGCACGCTGAAGCGCAGCAGCGGCATGGGCTCCGTCGCGGAGCCGGGGCGCCGCTGCTCCGGCACCCGCGGTACACCGTCCATCGCCGTCCCCTCAGACACAGTGAGCAACCCGGGCAGACACAGTGAGCAACCTCGCCAGACACAGTGGGCAACCCCGCCAGTTTGCCTTGTTCATGGCAGATGCGTCAGCTGTGGAGAGAGTGATCACAGGTAGGCGCGCGGTAAATCACAAGCCCCTCACGCTCCCTCCGCACAATTCCGCGCACAAACCATCATGACCGGGCACCGTCACCGCAGCTGACGGGTCGTCAGATCGGCGCTACCGTGGCCCCCATGGAGACCACCCCGGAATTTCCGAAGATCATCTCCGTCGACGACCACACGGTGGAGCCCGCCGACGTCTGGCAGAACCGGCTTCCGAAGAAGTACCTGGACGTCGGTCCTCGTATCGTCCGCGCCCCGCTGAAGGAAATGACCTTCCTCGGCGGCCGGTTCAAGCCCGTGATGGGCACCCCGGGCGAGACCGACGGCCCGATCGGCGACTGGTGGGTCTACGAGGAACTCCACCGCCCCCTCACCCGCCTCGACACCGCCGTCGGCTACAGCAGGGACGAGATCAAGCTGGAGGTCATCACCTACGAGCAGATGCGGCCGGGGTCGTACGACGTCCCGTCCCGCCTCGCCGACATGGACGTCAACCACGTCCAGTCCGCCCTCTGCTTCCCCACCTTCCCGCGCTTCTGCGGGCAGACCTTCACCGAGGCCGCGGACCACGAGCTGGGGCTGCTGTGCATCCGGGCCTACAACGACTGGATGGTGGAGGAGTGGTGCGGCCCGCAGGCCCACGGCCGCCTCATCCCCCTCACCCTGATCCCCCTGTGGGACGCCGAGCTGGCCGCCACCGAGGTCCGCCGCATGGCCGCGCGGGGCGTCCGTGCCGTCGCCTTCTCCGAGATACCCCCGCATCTCGGCCTGCCGTCGATCCACACCGACGCCTGGGACCCCTTCCTCGCCGCCTGCGACGAGACCGGCACCGTCATCGCCATGCACATCGGCTCCTCCAGCCGGATGCCGTCCACCTCCGCCGACGCCCCGCCCGCCGTCGGCTCCACCATCACCTTCGCCAACTGCTGCTTCTCGATGGTCGACTGGCTGATGAGCGGCAAGTTCGAACGCTTCCCGAACCTCAAGGTCATGTACGCGGAAGGCCAGATCGGCTGGATCCCGTACATCCTCGAACGCGCCGACGTCGTCTGGGAGGAGAACCGCGGCTGGGGCGGGGTCGCCGACAAGGTCCACCGCCCGCCCTCCGAACTCTTCGCCGAGCACGTCCACGGCTGCTTCTTCGACGACGCCTTCGGGCTCAGGAACCTCGACGCGATCGGCCTCGGCAACGTCCTCTACGAGACCGACTACCCGCACTCAGACTCCACCTGGCCCAAGTCCCGCGAGGTCGGCGAGGCCCAGATGGGCCACCTCGCCCCCGACGTGGTCGAGCGGATCGTCCGGGGCAACGCCATCGACCTGCTCGGGCTGACCCCCGACGGACTCTGGGGCGGTCCCCGGTGATCGAGTACGGCATCCAGCTCCCCGTCCAGTCCCAGAGCACGATCTACACCGAGCCCTGGGAGGCCGCCGCCGGCCCGGAGGACCTGGTCGCGGTGGCCCGCGCCGCCGAGCGGGCCGGCTTCGCCTACGTCGCGAGCTGCGACCACGTCGCCATTCCGCGCCGCCTCGCGCCCGCGATGAGCACGGTCTGGTACGACCCCGTCGCCACCCTCGCCTACCTGGCCGCCGCGACCGAGGACATCCGGCTGCTGAGCCATGTCGCCGTCGTGGGACTGCGCCACCCCCTGCTCACCGCCAAGCAGTACGCCACCCTCGACCACCTCTCCGGAGGCCGGCTGATCCTCGGGGTCGGCGCCGGGCACGTGACGGAGGAGTTCGAGGCGCTGGGCCTCGAATTCCGGCAGCGCGGGGCCCTGCTGGACGAGTGCGTGGACGCGCTGCGGGCCGCGCTCGGCCCCGAGGAGTTCCCCGAACACCACGGCAAGTTCTACGACTTCCAGGGCCTGGGCCAGCGCCCCCGCCCCGCCCAGCCGCGCGTCCCCCTGTGGGTCGGCGGCTCCTCGCCCGCCGCCGTCCGCCGGGCCGCGCTCAAGGGCGACGGCTGGCTGCCGCAGGGCGACCCGAGGGAGCGGCTGCCCGCGCAGATCGCCGAGCTGACCCGGATCCGCGAGGAGGCGGGCATCGAGGAACCGCTGACCGTCGGCGCCCTCACCGAGCCCCTCCACATCGGCCGGCCCACCTGGGACGTCGGCCGCCGCACCCTCACCGGCACCCCGGAGGAACTCGCCGAGTCCCTGCGCACCTACCGCGCGATGGGCGTCCACCAGATCCAGGTGCGGTTCCGCTGCCGCGACCGCGCCGAACTCACCGACCAGATAGCGGCGTTCGGCGCCGACATCGCCCCCGACCTCTGAGGAGACACCGCATGGGCAAGCTGGACGGACGCGTCGTCATCGTCACCGGCGCGGCACGCGGACAGGGGGAGCAGGAGGCCCGGCTGTTCAGGCAGGAGGGGGCGGAGGTCGTCGTCGCCGATGTCCTGGACGAGCAGGGGGAGGCGCTCGCCGAGGAGATCGGGGCGCGGTACGTCCATCTCGACGTCGGCGAGGAGGAGCAGTGGCGGTCCGCGGTGAGCGCGGTCAAGAACGCCTTCGGCCGCGTCGACGGCCTCGTCAACAACGCCGGCATCCTGCGCTTCAACACCCTTCTCGATACACCCCTCGATGAGTTCATGCAGGTCGTACGGGTCAACCAGGTCGGCTGCTTCCTCGGCATCAGGGCCGTCGCGCCGGTGATGGAGGACGGCGGCACCATCGTCAACACCGCCTCCTACACCGGTGTGACCGGCATGGCGGCGGTCGGCAGCTACGCCGCCACCAAGCACGCCGTCCTCGGCCTCACCCGGGTCGCCGCCCTGGAGCTCGCCGACCGGCGCATCCGCGTCAACGCGGTGTGCCCCGGTGCCATCGACACCGCGATGTCCAACCCGGCCCAGCTGGACCCGAGGGCGGACGCGGAGGGGATGAGCCGGGCGCTCGACGAGCTGTACCGCAAGCTCGTGCCGCTCGGGCGGATCGGGCGACCGCAGGAGGTGGCCCGGCTCGCGCTGTTCCTGACGTGCGACGACTCGTCGTACATCACCGGGCAGCCGTTCGTGATCGACGGGGGCTGGCTGGCGGGAGTCAGTGTCGTCTGACCGCCGTCCGACCTTCGCCTGATGGGCCGTCAGCTATTGACCTTTCTGACGGTACGTCAGAAAGTCGTAGGACTCAGCAGACTCACCTGACGTGGAAGGGTGAACCGCCGTGGAATTCGGCCTCTTTGTACAGGGATACGTGGGCAAGCGCGCCGAGACCGACCCGCTCGCCGAGCACAAGGCGCTGATGGAGGAGACCGAGTACGTCATCCAGGCGGACAAGTCGGGCTTCAAGTACGCCTGGGCCTCCGAACACCACTTCCTGGAGGAGTACTCGCATCTGTCGGCGAACGATGTCTTCCTCGGGTACCTGGCCCACGCGACCGAGAGGATCCATCTCGGCTCCGGGATCTTCAACCCCCTCGCCCAGGTCAACCACCCCGTGAAGGTCGCCGAGAAGGTCGCCATGCTCGACCATCTCTCCGAAGGACGCTTCGAGTTCGGCTCGGGCCGCGGCGCCGGCTCGCACGAGATCCTCGGGTTCATTCCGGGGGTGACCGACATGAACTACACCAAGGAGATCTGGGAAGAGACCATCGCCGAGTTCCCCAAGATGTGGCTCCAGGACGAGTACGTCGGCTTCCAGGGCAAGCACTGGCAGTTGCCGCCGCGCAAGATCCTGCCGAAGCCGTACGGGAAGTCGCACCCGGCGATGTGGTACGCGGCCGGGTCGCCGCCGTCGTACGCGATGGCCGCGAAGAAGGGGCTCGGGGTGCTGGGGTTCAGCATCCAGAAGGTGTCCGACATGGAGTGGGTCCTTGAGCAGTACAAGAACTCCGTCGTGAACGCCGAGCCCGTCGGGGACTTCGTCAACGACAACGTGATGGTGACGACGACGGCGATCTGCGCGCCCACGCACGACGAGGCGATCAACATCGCCGTGAACGGTGGGCTGCACTATCTGCCCTCGCTCGTCTTCCGCTACCACGACACCTTCCCGCGGCCCGAGGGGTTCCCGGTGTGGCCGGAGACGCTGCCCGAGTACACCCCCGAGTTCGTGGAGCTGCTGATCGAGGAGGAGCTGCTGATCTGCGGCGATCCGGCGGAGGTACGGACGCAGTGCAAGCGGTGGGAGCAGGCGGGGGCGGACCAGTTGAGCTTCGGGTTGCCGGTGGGGGTGCCGAAGGAGGAGACGTTGCAGACGATCCGGTTGATCGGGGAGCAGGTGATTCCGGAGATCGACACGGATCCGGTGCATCGGACGACGAGGTTCCGTCAGAGCGCGTAAGGGGGTTCGGACAGCATGCTCGACCACCTCATCAAAGGGGCGACCGTCGTCGACGGTACCGGTGCGCCGGCGGTCACCGCCGACGTCGGTGTCCGTGACGGTCGTATCGCCGTCGTCGGCACCGTCGAGGAAGAAGCCCGTACCAGCGAGGACGCTCGCGGCCTCGTCCTCGCCCCCGGGTTCGTCGACCCGCACACGCACTACGACGCCCAGCTCTTCTGGGACCCGTACGCCACCCCCTCTCTCAACCACGGCGTCACGACCGTCGCCGCCGGGAACTGTGGGTTCACGCTGGCCCCGCTCAGGCCCGGGGACGCCGACTACACGCGGCGGATGATGTCCAAGGTCGAGGGCATGTCGTTGGTCGCTCTGGAGGAGGGGGCGCCCTGGAGCTGGCAGTCGTTCGGGGAGTACCTCGACGCGCTGGAGGGGCGGATCACCGTCAACGCCGGTTTCATGGTGGGGCATTGTGCGCTGCGGCGGTACGTCATGGGAGCGGACGCCATCGGTGGGCAGCCGACGGACGAGCAACTCGACGCCATGCTGCGGGTCTTCCACGAGGCCATGGACGCCGGCGCCTGGGGTCTGTCCACCACCCAGTCGAGCACGCACTCGGACGGCGACGGAAAGCCCGTCGCCTCCCGGCACGCGCTGCCCGCCGAACTCGTCGCCCTCGCCAAGGCCGTCGGCGAGCACGAGGGCACCCAGATCGAGGCCATCGTCGCCGGGTGCCTCGACCAGTTCAGCGACGCCGAGATCGAGCTGTTCGTGGAGATGAGCGCGAGCGCCGGACGGCCACTCAACTGGAACGTGCTCACCATCGACGCCACCGTCCCCGAGCGCGTCCCACGGCAGCTGTTCGCGAGCGAGCAGGCGCGCAAGGCGGGCGGCCGGATCGTGGCCCTCACCATGCCGATCCTCACGCCGATGAACATGTCGCTGGGCACCTTCTGCGCCCTCAACCTCATCCCCGGCTGGGGCCCGGTCCTCGGCCTGCCCGTCCCCGAGCGGATCGAGCGACTCCGCGACCCGGACGTACGGGCCGGGATGCTGGAGCGCGCCCGGTCCAAGGAGGCGGGCGTCTTCCGGCGGCTGGCCGACTTCGGGCGGTACGTCATCGGCGACACGTACAGCGAGGCGAACCGCGGGCTCAGCGGACGGGTGGTCCGGGACATCGCGGCCGAGCGGGGGCAGGACCCCTTCCACTGCCTGGTCGAGATCTGTGCCGCGGACGAGCTGCGTACGGTCCTGTGGCCCATGCCCACCGACAACGACCCCGCCTCCTGGGCGCTGCGCGCCGAGACCTGGCAGCACGAGGACGTCCTGCTCGGCGGCTCGGACGCGGGGGCGCATCTGGACCGGATGTGCGGGGCGCCGTACACGACCCGGTTCCTCGGCGACTGTCTGCGGGGGCGGAAGCTCGCGACGCTGGAGCAGGCCGTCAAGATGCTCACCGATGATCCCGCCCAGCTCTTCGGGCTCAGGGAACGCGGCCGGATCGAGGAGGGCTTCCATGCGGACCTCGTGCTCTTCGACCCGGAGCGGATCGCCGCGGGCACGGCCACCCTGGTGCACGACCTGCCGGGTGACAGTCCTCGGCTGGACTCCAAGGCGCTCGGGATCCGGGCCGTGTGGGTCAACGGGGTCGAGGCGATCCGCGACGACGTGGTGAGCGGGGCCGTGCCCGGGAAGGTGCTGCGGTCCGGGCGGGACACCCGGACGGTGAGCACCCGGTGAGCGGGCGTTCCGGAGAGCGGCTGTTCATCGGGGGCGAGTGGACCGAGCCGGAGGGCGGCCACTACGCGGTCGTCGACCCGGCGACCGAGGAGCCCGTCGGGTGGGCGCCGGAGGCCTCGCGGGATCAGGTGCACGCGGCGTGCGCCGCGGCCCGCGAGGCCTTCGGGCCGTGGTCGCGTACGTCCGCCGAGGAGCGGGCGGGGATCCTGGGCCGGGCGGCCGACGTCATCGCCGACCGCTTCGGCCCGTATGCCGAACTCGCCCAGGCGGAGACCGGCGCGACCACCGGCACCGCGCGGGCCATGCAGGTCGGGGTGGGCGTGGCCCGCTTCCGCCGGTACGCGCGCGTGGAGAGCGCCGAGTGGGCGATCCCGCCGCAGATCAACGAGGCCGGGCCGATGGGGCGGGCCGGGGTGATGGGCGCGCTGGCCGTCCGCCAGCCCGTCGGGGTGGTCACCTGCATCACCTCGTACAACAACCCGTGGGCCAACCCGGCCGGCAAGATCGCCCCCGCCCTGGCGATGGGCAACACGGTCGTGGTGAAACCGGCCCCGCAGGACCCCCTGTCGGTCTACCGGATGGCGCAGGCGCTGGAGGCGGCCGGGGTGCCGAGGGGCGTGGTCAACGTGGTGAGTGGCCGCTCGGTGGAGGTCGGGGAGGCGGCCGTGGACTCCCCGGACGTCGACATGGTCAGCTTCACCGGCTCCACTGCGGTCGGGCAGCGCATCGCCGAGGTGTGCGGGCGCGGGATGAAACGGCAGCTGATGGAGCTGGGCGGGAAGGGCGCGGCGGTCGTCCTCGACGACGCGGACGTCGGATCGGCGGTGGCCGGTATCGGCACCACCTTCTCCTTCTACAGCGGCCAGATCTGCACCGCACCGACGCGGGTGCTGGCCCAACGGGGCGTGTACGAACGCCTGGTCGCGGGGTTGGCGGAGTACGCGGGGCGACTGAAGGTGGGCGATCCGCGCGACCCGGCCACGGTCGTGGGCCCGGTCATCTCGGCGGCACACCGCGAACGGGTCGAGTCCTACGTGGAGTTGGGCCGTAAGGAGGGCGCGACGGTGGTGGTGGGCGGCGAACGTCCGTCCTGCGAGCGGGGTTTCTACGTCGCCCCCACCCTCCTCGCGGACTGCGCGAACTCGATGCGCGTGGCCCGCGAGGAGATCTTCGGCCCCGTCGTCACCGTCATCCCCTTCGACGACGAGGAGGAGGGCATCGCCCTCGCCAACGACTCCGACTACGGCCTCATCGACTACGTCTGGTCCGGTGACGTCGCCCGCGCCTTCCGCGTGGCCCGGCGACTGCGGGCGGGCGGGGTCGGCGTGAACACGGTCGGGCGGAACATGGAGGCGCCGTTCGGGGGGTTCAAGAGGAGCGGGGTCGGACGGGACGTGGGGTCGTACGCGCTGCACGCGTACAGCGAGGTGCAGGCGATCGTGTGGCCGGGGTGAGGCCCGGCCGGGCCATGTCTAGATGAGTACCTCGCGCTCCCATTCCGCGCGCGGTTGGGTGTGCAGGCGCCAGTAGTGGTCGGCGATCTCGTCGGGATCCCAGGCGGTGCCCGGCGCGACCGGCCCGCTCACGGTGATGGTGGCGACGTGCACCCCGGCCGGCCCGTACCGCCGGTCGAGCAGATCGACGAGGGAGCGTACGCCCGCCTTCCCCAGGGACAGGCTGACGTACTCCGGCTTCGGCTCGGGCATCCCTCCGGTGACGACGAAGGTCCCCCGGCCGCGCTCGGCCATCCCCGGCGCGGTGTGCGCGGCGGCGGTGAGGGCGCCGAGGACGTTGACGGCGTAGGTGTCGAGGTGGGCGCGCAGGGGGAGTTCACCGACGGCGTCCGGGCGGATGACGGCCGCGTTGTACACGACGACGTCCGGGGCGCCGAGATCGGCGGCGGCGGTGTCGAGGGCGGTGCGCAGAGCCGTCTCGTCGCCGCTGTCGGCGATGAGCGGAAGGGCCCGTACGCCGTCCAGGCGCTCGACCGCGGCGGCCACGGTCTCCTTGCTCCGGGCGATGAGCGCGAGATCGAACCCTTCCCGCGCGAACCGCCGGGCCACCGCGAGCCCGATCCCCGGTCCCGCCCCGATGACCACCGCTGACGTCATGAAAAGCCTCCTCGTCCGGGCCGGTGCGCAGCTGCCTGCGAAGGTCAACTCCGGCCGAGGGACGGCTTGTTCCCGCACGGGGAGCCGGGCCCTCGGCTCCCGGGGCCGCCGTCAGAGCACGGCGAGCCGGTCGACCAGCAACTCCACCCGCCGCTCGGTGTCCTTCGGTGGCAGCCTTCGCGTGCGGGTCAGGGTCGCGATCCCGTGCAGGGACGCCCAGAACAGCTCGGTGAACAGCCCCGGTTCCACGCCGTCCCCGGCGACCCCGGCGAGGGTCTCCCACAGCGCGGCGAAGGCGTCCTTCAGCGGCTCGGGGGTGTCCTCCTGCGCGTACGCCAGGCCGCCGTCGAGCTGGAACAGGGCGTCGTAGACCGCCGGGTTGCGCTCGGCGAAGTCGAGGTAGCCGCGGGTGAGGGCGGTGACCTCGGCGCGCGGACCGTCCGCGGCGGCGGTCGCGGCCCGCAGCGCGCCGGCCATCTCGGTGGCGCCCTGGAGGGCGACGGCGCCGATGATCTCCCGTTTGCCGCGGAAGTGGCTGTAGAGGACGGGCTGGCTGTACTCGATGCGCTCGGCGAGACGGCGGGTGGTGACCGCGTCCCAGCCCTGCTGCTCGGCGAGTTCGCGGGCCGTCGCCACGATGAGGCGCTCCCGCTCCGCCCGTTCGCGCTGCTTGCGTTCCTGTACCGACATAACTGGATCCTAGCACCGCTAGACAATCGAGCGGCAGTAGGTCTAGCGTTGCATCAACAGCTAGCAACGCTAGATTCCAGTTTTCAGCAGGGGGTCGTCATGCTCAGCACGCTCGAGGTCGTCACGGTCGTGGTCGTCGGCGTGATGGTGGGGGTGGAGTTCGCCGTCGCCTTCGTCATGAACCCGATACTCAACGCCCTTCCGGAGGACAGCGGCCAGCAGGGCCACGCCCACGGCGGCCGGATGCTCGGCGCGGTGATGCCGGTCTGGTACATCGGCTCGCTCGCCCTCGTCGCGGTGTGGGCCGTCGCCGGCCGGCACCACGACGGCACCGGTCTCGTCGTCACCGCCGGCGCGCTGCTGATGCTCAGCGTGGTGATGTCGATCCTGCTGCTGGTCCCGATCAACAACCGGAACAAGACGTGGACCGCCGAGAACCGCCCCGCCGACTGGAAGCAGCAGCTGAACCGCTGGCTGCGCTGGCACTACGTCCGCGTCGCCGTCATCGTCACGGCCTTCGCCCTGCTGGTCACCGCCCTCACCTGAGCCACGCCCGAAGCCTCGCGGAGAGAAGGTCAGTCGGTCAGATCCACCCGCACCGTCAACAACCCCGCCCCCATGGCCCGTACCCCCACACTGTTCACCCGGGGCAGAGCGCGCAGTCGGGCGACCGGATCGTCGTCGGGGAGCAGATGGGCGACACCGGTGTGCCAGCGTCCGCGCAGCCGGACCCGCACCCGCGGATCGGCCTTGATGTTGCGGACGTACTGCGACCGCTCCCCGAACTCCGAGACCAGCCAGAAGGAATCACCGACCCGCCGCCCGCCGAGCGGGGTCCGGCGGGGCAGCCCGGAGGTGCGGCCGGTGGTCTCCAGGAGGGTCTGGGTCGGCAGCCGGCGCATGACGGCGTTGAGCCTGCGCTGAAAGGCGGAGACGGCTCGATACTTGCGTTCGTTGTGGCGGGGCATAGTCACCAAGTCTGCTGGAGGGGCTGGTGGGGTGACCGTGCGGGTCGTGACATGGAACCTGTGGTGGCGTTTCGGCCCGTGGGCCGAGCGGCAGAAGGCGATTCTCGCCGTCCTGCGCGACCTGCGCCCGGACGTGGTCGGCCTGCAGGAGGTCTGGTCGGACCGCCGCACCGGCGAGAACCTCGCGAAATGGCTGGCCGCCGAACTGGACCTGCACTGCGCCTGGGCGGCGTCCCCCGCTCCCGAACGCTGGCAGCGCCGCATATCCGACGACTCCGTGGACATCGGCACCGCGGTACTGAGCCGCTGGCCGGTGACGGACCGGGCAGTCCTGCGCCTGCCCGCCCCACCGGACCTGGACGACGGCCGCCTCGCCCTCTGCGCCCGCCTGTCCGCCCCGGGAGGACAGGTCCCCTTCTTCACCACCCACCTCACCTCCCCCCTCCACGCCTCGGCGATCCGCTGCCAACAGGTCACGGCCCTGGCCGAGTTCGTGGCCGCGCACCGCCACGACACTCCCTACCCACCCATCGTCACCGGCGACTTCAACGCCTGGCCCGACTCCGACGAGATCCGCCTCTTCGGCGGCACCCGCACCTCCCCGGTCGTCCCCGGCCAGGTGTTCTTCGACGCCTGGGAGTACGCCGCCCAGGGCACCGCGGGCGCGACCTGGACCCCGGACAACCCCTACGTCCACCCCGGCCTCGGCCCGGGCGTCCGCGTCGACTACATCCACGTAGGGGGCCCGGCGGGCCCGAACGGCGAGGGCACGGTAAGGGGGGTGAGGCGGGCCGGGCACGGGCCGGTGGACGGGGTGTGGCCGTCGGATCACGCGGCGGTCGTGGCGGACCTGCAAGGCGGGGAGTAGGGCGGCGGGAGGAACGGGGCGGCGCGCATCCGTCACTGTGTGAAGAGCGACGCCGGGTGGCGAGGGTCCGCGGCGCAGACGTACAGGCCCGCGTGCCCGCCCCGCCCGACCGTCATCCCCGTCGGCTCACGCGCCGCCCGGCCCGCTGCGGTCCGCGGGTCCAAGTGCCGTTCCTCCAGCGGGCGGAAGCGGTCACCGGCGTCCATGTCGTACTCGTAGGTGTCCAGTTGGAGGAACAGCTCCAGCGGCGCCCCGCACTCTCCGCAGTCCAGCGCTCCCGGCAGGTCCGTCACGCCCCAGCGCATGCTGCCGCCGAGCTTGCAGCCGGGGACCGTCGAGACGTCGTCGTCCAGTCCCCGCTCCTCCAGCCAGGCCTCGTGGCGGCCCGCGAGGCCCGGTGGGAGTTCCTCGTGCCAGGGGTACTCCGTCAGCCGCTCGGGGTGCAGTACGCACGGCCTCGGGACCATGTCCTCGTCCTCACCGGGGTCAGGCCGCTCGCTGAGCGGACGCGTCACGTCGTCCGCCCGGCGCCAGACGAGCACGCACGCCTGCCCCCACCCCTGCGGATGCGGCTGGTCGTGCCAGTCCGTGCACCACAGCACCTGCACCAGGTCCGTACCGTCCGGGAAGCGGATCTCCGGGAAGTCCGCCGCCGTCAGCTGGGCCACCGCGACCAGCGGGTACGGGCCCAACTGCCGTCCGTTCACGTCCCGGTGCGCCCCGCACGACGGCCACGCCTCGGCGGCCGGCCACCACAGCGGGCCGCCGAGGTGGCTGTCGCGGGGGCCGGGCGCGCCCCGGCGCGGGTGCAGCCGTACCGTCGGACGGGCGTACGGCGCCAGCTCCGGGACGTCACGCGCCGGGTCGTGGGAGGCGGGGCCGGTGGTGAGGATCATGCCGGCGACCCTAAGTCCTCCTCGCCCAGGGCTCCCTCTGCCTCCTCATCCGCTTTCCTCTCCTCACCTGCCCAGGAAGATCGGGTTGGTGAGCGCCGCCAACGCTCCCGGCAGCGGGCCGGCCGCCGTCTCGTGCCGTACCTCGGCCCGGACGTACGCCGCGTAGGCCGGAGTGGTCCGCCACTCCACCACCCCGGAGCCGGTCACCGGCAGGGCAGCGCTGGTGAACAGCACCCCCTGGTCGGTGACGAACCGGACGGTGCAGCGCGCTGCGCCCGTCACCGCGAGCCGGACGGTCACCGGGGTGTCCGAGGCCGCCTTCAACCGGCCGCCGATTCCCGCGTGTTCGCCCTTGCCGCCGGCCGCCGTGAAGTCCAGCGAGATCCGAGAGGACTCGGCGATGTACGACCGCCCCGCCCGGATGCCCTCCTGGATCGCCTCCCGGGTGAGGTCGTCGGCCAGCACCACCGTCTGCGGTGAGCCCACCACGTCCGGGTCCCGGTGCGCGTCGCTGCTCCCCATCGCGGGAAGCCACGCACGCCCCTCCCGGGTGGCCGCGACCAGCACGCTGTCCCAGTCCGCCAGCGCCACCTCGTCGTCGGGCGTGTAGGGCCCGTTCCAGACCTCCACCGCGTCCGCCTCACCGAAGCCGAACCGCCACCCGCACCCCACGCAGGTGGCATGCGGATGGGCCGGTACGACCAGACCCCCCGCCCTGCGGACACGGCGGGCGAAACGGCCGAAGCGGTTGTCGCGGGCTCGGTAGCGCCAGTCGACGAAGGTGCCGGGGTCCGTGCCGAGGGCGACCACATGGCCGTTCCTCGTCGTGATCTCCTCACCCAGCATCACCAGCAGGTCGTCACCCGCCACGTCCGCCCAATGGGGGTGCCCGGAATGGGTGTTGTGCTCGGAGGTGTTGATGAAGTCCAGCCCCGCGGCACGGGCCAGCGCCCCGATCTCGGCGGGGGTACGGCGGCCGTCGGAGTGCCAGGAGTGGAGATGGCAGTCACCTCGGTACCAGGCCCGGCCCCGCCCCTTGGCGCGCGACGGCGGATAGACGGGCTCGACGACCTCACCCGGCTCGCCGTACGTCAGCGTGACCGTGATCTCGTACGACAGCCCCTGCGGCGCCACCGTGTACGGGCCCAGCGCGATCGACCAGGTGCCTTCGCGCACCGGCCCCGGGATGTACCCCGGAGTCGCCTCGTCGGCCCGGATGAAGAACTCCGTCCTGGCCCCTCCCGACCAGCCCCGGAAGCCCTCGCCGCCCAGCTCGGTGCCCCGTTCGTCGAAGATGCCGATGTCGAGGGCGTTGCCCGCGGTGCCCACCGGGACGGCCGGGCGGTCGTAGGCGTAGGCGACCTTGATCTCCCGTACGCCGGACGGGACCTCGACCGGCACGTACACGAAATCGGGGGACCCGGTCGGCAGCGTGCCCCGGATCGTCCGCGTCTCTTCCTCGCCGTCCGCCGCTGAAGCGAAGGTCACGCTTCCCAACGTAAGTGCGGCGGCGGCTCCCGTCACGACGAGTGTGCGTCTTCTGATGTGGTGCTCGTCATCACACATGCGTTCCACTCTCGGGTAGGAGAGTGAACTCCCGTGGAAGAAAAGGGAATCAGAGGCGGCCGACGATGCGCGTCCCCTGATGCCGACCAGTCGGTATCGACATCTCGCATCCGGCGCGGTACAGATGCGGTCATGCGTATCTCCGCCACGATCTTCCTCACCGACGAGACCATCACCCCGACCCGGCTCGCGCGTGAGCTGGAGCAGCGGGGCTTCGCCGGTCTCTACCTCCCCGAGCACACCCACATCCCGGTCGAGCGGACCACCCCGTACCCGGCGGGCGGCGACCTCCCGCCCGAGTACGGCCGCACCCTCGACCCCTTCGTCGCCCTCGGCCAGGCGGCGGCCGTCACCGAGAACCTGGGCCTCGGCACCGGCATCACGCTCGTCGCCCAGCACGACCCGATCGACCTCGCGAAGCAGATCGCGACGGTCGACCATCTGTCCGGCGGCCGCCTCACCCTCGGCCTCGGCTTCGGCTGGAACGTGGAAGAGGCGGCGGACCACGGTGTCGAGTGGCGTACGAGGCGGGAACTGGTGCGGGACAGGATGCGACTGATGCAGGCTCTGTGGGCGGCTGAACCGACGCCGTACGAGGGTGAGTTCGGCAGCGTCAGGGCCTCGCACGCCTATCCCAAGCCCGCACGGAAACCACGCGGCCCGGTCCTCGGCCCCCGCACCCTCATCGGCGGCGCCGCCGGCCCGAAGCTCTTCACCCACATCTGCGAGTACGCCGACGGCTGGATGCCGATCGGGGGGCGAGGGCTGTCGGAGACGCTGCCCGTACTGAGGGCGTCATGGGCTGACGCGGGCCGCGAGCCAAGCGGGTTGCAGGTGGTCCCGTACGCGGTCTTCCCGTCGCCCGGCAAGCTCGCGCACTACGCGGAGCTCGGCATCGAGGAGGTGGTGGTGCAGCTGCCCCCGGCGGGGGCGACGGAGGTACTGCGGACGCTGGATGAATACGCCCAGTACCTGTAACCCCTCAGGGGCGCGGGGAACTGCGCGACCAGCCCCCCCACACCCGCACCCGGCAGATCACCACACCACCCCTGATCACCTCGAACGTATGCTCAAACAATGACGACTTCCGCCACCGGAACCGGCCCCACCGAAAACTCCCTGCGCCGCGCCCTCAAACGCGCCCGCACCGGCGTGGCCCTCGACGTCACCGAAGCCGCGGTCCTCCTCCAGGCCCGCGGCGAGGCCCTGGACGACCTCACCGCGACCGCGGCCCGCATCCGCGACGCCGGTCTGGAGGCCGCGGGCCGCCCCGGCGTGATCACGTACTCGAAGAGCGTCTTCATCCCCCTCACCCGGCTGTGCCGGGACAAATGCCACTACTGCACCTTCGTCACCGTCCCCGGCAAGCTCCGCCGCGCCGGCCACGGGATGTTCATGTCCCCGGACGAGGTGCTGGACGTCGCCCGCAAGGGCGCGGCGCTCGGTTGCAAGGAAGCTCTCATCACCCTCGGCGACAAGCCCGAGGACCGCTGGCCGGAGGCGCGCGAGTGGCTCGACGCGCACGGCTACGACGACACGATCGCGTACGTCCGCGCGATCTCGATCCGCATCCTGGAGGAGACGGGCCTGCTGCCCCATCTCAACCCCGGGGTGATGTCCTGGACGGACTTCCAGCGCCTCAAGCCGGTCGCGCCCAGCATGGGCATGATGCTGGAGACCACGGCCACCCGCCTGTGGTCCGAGCCCGGCGGTCCCCACCACGGCTCCCCGGACAAGGAGCCCGCCGTACGCCTGCGCGTGCTGGAGGACGCGGGCCGCTCCTCCGTCCCCTTCACGTCCGGGATTCTGATCGGGATCGGTGAGACGTACGAGGAGAGGGCCGAGTCGCTGTTCGCGCTGCGCCGCGTCGCCCGCTCCTACCACGGTGTCCAGGAGCTGATCATCCAGAACTTCCGCGCCAAGCCGGACACCGCGATGCGCGGTATGCCGGACGCGGAGCTGGACGAACTGGTGGCGGCCGTGGCGGTGGCCCGCCTGGTCATGGGCCCGGCCGGGAACATCCAGGCCCCGCCCAACCTCGTGGACAGCGAGTACGAGCGTCTGATCGCCGCCGGTGTCGACGACTGGGGCGGGGTGTCCCCGCTCACCATCGACCACGTCAACCCGGAACGCCCGTGGCCGCAGATCGAGGAACTGGCGGCGAAGTCCGCGGCGGCCGGCTTCGAACTCCGCGAACGCCTCTGCGTCTACCCGGAGTTCGTCCAGCGCGGCGAGCCCTGGCTCGACCCCCGGCTGCTGCCGCACGTGCGGGCGCTGGCGGACACGGAGACCGGCCTCGCGCGCGAGGACGCGGTCGTCGAGGGGCACCCCTGGCAGGAGCCGGAGGAGGTCTTCGTCCCCTCCGGCCGCACCGATCTGCACACCACCATCGACACCGAGGGCCGTACGGCCGACCGCCGCGACGACTTCGACGTGGTCTACGGCGACTGGGGCGCCCTGCGGGAGGCGGCGGCGCCCGGGATGGTGCCGGAGCGCATCGACACGGACGTACGCCAGGCGCTGGCGACGGCGGCCGACGACCCGACCAGGCTCACGGACGCCGAGGCCCTCGCGCTCCTGCACGCGGACGGCCCGGCGCTGGACGCCCTCACCCGCATCGCGGACGACGTCCGCAGGGCGGCGGTCGGCGACGACGTGACGTACATCGTCACCCGGAACATCAACTTCACCAACGTCTGCTACACCGGCTGCCGCTTCTGCGCGTTCGCCCAGCGCCGCACCGACGCCGACGCCTACACCCTCTCCCTGGACCAGGTCGCCGACCGCGCCCAGCAGGCGTGGGAGGTCGGCGCGGTCGAGGTCTGCATGCAGGGCGGCATCCACCCCGACCTGCCGGGAACCGCCTACTTCGACATCGCCAAGGCGGTGAAGGAGCGCGTCCCCGGCATGCATGTGCACGCCTTCTCGCCGATGGAGGTCGTGAACGGCGCGACCCGCACCGGCCTGTCCATCCGCGAGTGGCTGACGGCGGCGAAGGAGGCGGGCCTGGACTCGATCCCCGGCACCGCCGCCGAGATCCTCGACGACGAGGTCCGCTGGGTCCTGACCAAGGGCAAACTGCCGACGGCGACCTGGATCGAGGTGATCACGACGGCCCACGAGGTGGGCATCCCGTCGACCTCGACCATGATGTACGGCCATGTCGACCAGCCCCGCCACTGGCTCGGCCACCTGCGCACCCTGGCCCGCATCCAGCAGCAGACGGGCGGCATCACCGAGTTCGTGACGCTCCCCTTCATCCACACCAACGCCCCGGTGTACCTCGCGGGCATCGCCCGTCCCGGCCCCTCCATGCGGGACAACAGGGCGGTGACGGCGATGGCCAGGCTGCTCCTGCACCCGCACATCCCCCACATCCAGACGAGCTGGGTGAAGCTCGGCACGGAGGGCGCGGCGGAGATGCTGCGCTCGGGCGCGAACGATCTGGGCGGCACCCTGATGGAGGAGACGATCTCGCGCATGGCGGGCTCGTCGTACGGCTCCTACAAGTCGGTGAAGGACCTGATCGCGGTCGCCGAGGCGGCCGGGCGGCCGGCGAAACCCCGTACGACCCTCTACGGCGAGGTCCCGGAGGAGCGGCAGAAGGCGGCGGAGGTGTCCGACGGGCATCTGCCGGAGCTGCTGCCGGTGCTGGACTGAGAGAAAGAGTGCGAGGGCACGGCAGTACGATGATCCGACCCTGTTGGTGAGCTGATCGGTGAGCTGAGGAGATACGTGCCGTGCCTGCCTCGAAGGTCTGGGTGACCGGTCTGACGGTGGGAGCGATAGCCGTGGTCGCCGCTCTCGCCGTCCAAGCGGACCAGGGCGCGAAGCCCGAGGCCACGGCCACCCGCCCGACCGCCTCGGCGTCCGCGCGGCCCTCGGCCGGGCCGACGAAGCCGGCGGCGACCGCGGTGCCGGAGGATTCGGGCACCGGGCGCCGGATCGTCTACTCGCTCGCCGCGAAGCGGGTGTGGCTGGTCGACGCGAGCGACGCGGCCCGCCGCACCTTCGCGGTGTGGCCCGGGACGGTCTCCCCGGACCCGGGCGACTACACGGTCGGGACCCGCTCCGGGGACCCGATCACCGGCTCCGACGGCGTCGAGATCGAGCACGTCGTCTACTTCGCCGCGAAGTCCGGCCGCAACATCGCCTTCTCCAACGCCGTCGACGGCTCCTCACCGCCCCCGGCCGCGGCCGGCACCCAGACCGGCGGTATCCGCATGAAGAAGGCGGACGGGTCGGCGCTGTGGACGTTCGGCGAGACCGGCACGGCGGTGGTCGTGGTCAAGTAGCCGCGCATGGCGTGCACTTGACCCGTCCGGCTCCGTACGGTGACCGGATGGACAGCTCTGTCGTCTTCAACATCGTCACCACGGCCATCGCGGTCGTCGCCGTGGTGACCTCCGTCGTCTTCAGCGCCCGGCAGGCCCGGACCGCGAAGCACGCCAACCACATATCCGTGATGGTCGACCTGCTCGCGGAGTTCCGGTCGGTGGAGTTCCACGGGCACCACGACTACGTCACGCTGCGGCTGGGGGCCGAGAACGACCCGGCGGCCGGGGTGCGCGGGCTGCCCGACGAGGCCAGGACCTCCTTCTACAGCGTCGTGTACTACTACCAGTCCTTCGCCAACCTGGCGGTCTTCGGACTGCTCGACGAAACCCTGCTGGTCACGGTCCTGCGGACCCGGATTCTCTCGGTGTGGGAGGCGATCCGGCCGTTCGTGGCCCGCGAGCGGGAACTGCGCGGGCCGGGCGGCGGAAACTATCTGTCGAGCTTCGAGGAACTGGCGAGGCTGGCGGCACAACTGCCGCCGGATCACGTCCGCGAGCGGATCGCCGAGATCCGGCGCAGACGCGAGCGCGGACTGACCTGACTCAGGCGTCCCGCGCCGCGGCAGGCAGCTGTACGACGATCAGCGCCACCCCGCTCAGCACGAACACCCGCAGCGCCGCGTCGAGCCCGTTCCAGTCCGCCGACTGCCACATCGAGAACCACTCCCCGCCGATCGCCATGAACCCGGCGCCGAAGAGCAGCAGCACCATGAGCAGTCCGTACGTCGTAAAGCGCCGGGCGCGCGGATCGTCGCGCCGGGCGTAGAGCCAGGTGCCGAAGACCAGTACCAGCGCGGCCACCGTCTCCCAGACGATGATCGCGACGTACGCCGCGTCCTGAAGTCCCTTGCTGGTGACGGCCCGCCACATCAGGTCGTCGTCCTTGAAGGTCGTGTCCATCGCGAGGACATGCCGCACGAACTGCTGGTTCGTCCCGAAGTCCGTGATGTTCCCGAAGGCCACGAGGGCCATGTACAGGGCGACGGTCGCGGTGAGGAGGGTGCTGGTGAGGTGGAGTGCGCTGCGTGGGGGTGTGGTGGCCATGGCGATCATTTTTCCCTGCGGGGGTGAAGTCGCGCCGTACGCATTGAGCCAGAATGAAGGGGAGTCGCCACGACGAGGGACGGACGAGGGGACGTACGGGGGATGGCGCAGCCGTCTGGACGTGAGCCGGATGAGGGTGGATTTGTCGGCCGGGAAGCTGAACGGGCCCTGTTCCTGAGGAACTTGGACCTGTCACCGGACGACCCGGACCGCCGCCGCCGCTTCCATGTGCGCGGCGACTCCGGTGTCGGAAAGACCTTCCTGGTCGAGGAGTTGAAGCGGCTCGCCCGGGACAACGGAGCGCTCACCGCGTACGTCGACGAGGACACCGGAAGCGTGCCGGACGCGCTGGAGGTGATCTGCCGTCAGTTCGCGGTGCAGGGACGGAGACTGAAACCGCTGGAGCGCCGGCTGGCCGTGTACCGGGAGCGGCGGCGCGAGGCGGAGGCGGCGATGCGCGCGCAGGAGCCGGAACCCGCGTCCGCCGGGAGCCGGGCCGCCGTCCAACTGGGCATGGGCGCGCTGGAGACCGCCGTACCGGGGTCCGCTCTGCTGACCCGGGCGCTGCCCGCCGATCTGATCGCGCAGGGCGCCGACCGGCTGCGGGCCGGTCTCAGCGCCCGCTTCCGCAACGCCGAGGACATCGACCTCGTCCTGCACCCGGAGGCCGCGCTCACCCCGGTCCTGCTGCGTGAACTGCGCGCCGCCGCCTCCGCCGTACCGGGGATCGTCCTGTTCTTCGACACCTACGAGCGCACCGGGCCGTACCTGGACCCGTGGCTGGACGGTCTGTTCCGGAAGGGCGACGAGCACGGTGGTCTGCCGGACACGGCCGTCGTCGTCACCGCAGGGCAACTGCCTCTGCCGGCCGGCCACGGGCACGGTGCCGTGGAGCTGCCGCTGACCCCCTTCACCGACGCAGAGACGCGTCAGCTCCTCGCCGGGAAAGGGGTGGTGGCCGAACCCGTGGTCGCCGAGGTGCTGCGGGTGACCGGAGGGCTGCCCGTCCTCGTGTCGACCCTCGCCGAGAAGCGGCCCGACGGACCCGAGCAGGTCGAGGACCCCAGCGCCGACGCCGTGCAGCGGTTCCTGCGGGCCGAGCCCGAGGTCCGCCATGACGTCGCCCGCGTCTGCGCACTGCCGCGCTGGCTGGACGGCGACGTCTTCCGGGTCCTGGTCGGCCTCCCCGACGGTGAACTCGACGCCCAGTACCGGTGGTTGCGGGCACTGCCCTTCGTGGGGGAGCGCGGCGGACGCGTCCGGTACCACGACGTCGTACGGGAGCCGATGCTGCGGCAGGAGCGGCTGCACTATCCGCAGCGGTGGCGGGAGCGGCACCGGCGGCTTGCGGCGGCGTTCGCCGAGTGGCGCGAGGACGTGGCGGACGGACGGGACGGCGACGTCCTCTGGGCGGACGAGGAGTGGCGCGCCCTGCGCCTGGAGGAGACGTACCACCGGCTCTGCGCCCGCCCCGCCGCCGCCCTCGCCGACGCGCTGCGGCTGTTCGTCGAGGCCTGCCGCGAGGACGAGGCCGAGGGGCGCCGCTGGGCCCGCATGCTCCAGGACGCGGGCGACGTCATGGACCACGCCCAGGCGGCCGACTGGGGACGGGAGTTGGGTGAGGCGCTCGACACCGAGGCCGGTCCGGCCCGTGCGCTGGACCTGCTCCTGACCCGGCCGGGCCTGGACCCGCGCGGCCGGGCGGCGGCGCACGCGCTGCGGGGCCGAGACTGGCGTCACGAGGGGGAGTACGGGCGGGCCCTGGAGGAGTACGACCGGGCGATCGAGCTGGACCCCGCGACAGTCCTCGCCCACTACGGCCGAGGCCTCACCCTCCAGCTCATGGACGACCACCCGGCCGCCCTGACGGCCTTCGACCGCGCCGACGCCCTGTCCCCCGACACCGGCTGGATCATCGCCGAGCGCGCCGAGACCTACCGCCTGGCGGCCCGCTACGACGAGGCCCTCGCCGACTTCGACCGCGCCCTCGCCCTCGACCCGACCGACGCGGGCGCCCTCACCGGGCGGGCGGTGTGCCGGCACGTCCTCGGCCGGTACGACGAGGCCCTCGCCGACTTCAACCGCTCCCTCGCCATCGACGACGACCTCTGGACCCTGGTCCGCCGGGCCCGACTGCGCCGCAGCAGAGGGGAGGTGACGGAAGCCTTCGCCGACTTCGACCTCGCCGTCACCCGGGCCCCCGACGCGGCCTGGGTCGCCTCGGAGCGGGGCGACTCCTACCGTCTCGCCGGCCGTCACGAGGACGCGGTGACCGAGCTGGGCCGCGCGGTCGCCCTGGACCCCGACCACGCCTCGGCCTGGGCGAGCCGGGGCGCGGCGCTGGGCGAACTCGGCCGGGCGGAGGAGGCCGAGGCGGATCTCGACCGTGCGATCGCGCTGCGGCCCGGTTACGCCTGGGCGTTGGTCATGCGGTCCCGGGCGAAGTACGTGAACGGCGACGAGGCGGGTCACTTCGCCGACCTGGAGGCGGCCGTGGCGGCGGCCCCGGACGCGATGTGGATCCGCCGCGAACTCGGCTCGGAGTACCTGGACGCGGGCCGCCACGACGAGGCGACCGCCGCGCTGCGCCGCTGCCTGGAGCAGGAACCCGAGGACGCCAGCTCCTGGGCGATCCTGGGCGCGGTCCACCGCGCCCGCGCCGACCACACGGAGGCCGTCCGGCACCTGGACCGGGCCCTCGCCCTGTCCCCCGACTACGGCTGGGCGTACGGTCAGCGCGCCCGCGTGGGCCTCGCCACGGGCCGCACGGATCAGGCCCTGGCGGACCTCGACCGCTGTGTGTCCCTGGAGACGGAACCCAACTGGGCCCGGCGTACATCCGTCGAGCTGCTGATGCTGTGCGAGCGCTGGGCCGAAGCCGAGGCCCGCCTCACCGATGACCTGGACGACCTGGCCGGCGAATTCCACCGCCACGCGGGTCGCTGGGCCGAGGCCCGCCGTGTCGCCGAACGTCTCCGCGAGGGCGACGAGCCGCTCGCGGGCACGTTCGAGCTGGCGCTGACCGTGAGCCGGTCGGAGGGCCTGTCGGCAGCGGCCTCGCTCTGGCAGGACCTGGCCCGTGTGGCACGGGAGGACACCACCCTGACCCCCTTGGAACGGGCCCAGGCCCACTGCTTCACGGGCTGCGCCCTCACCGACCGCCCCACCGCCGAACAGGGCCTCGCGGAGGTACTGGCCCTGAACCCCGACTGGCTGGAGCTGGCGGCCCTGGCGTCGATCCTCAGGGAACTGCAAGCGAGCCCGGGCGCGGACGCCGCCCTGATCACCGACTGTCTGGAGGGGGCGCGTCATACGGAGTGGGCGTTGAGGGATGCCTCGCCTGGTACGGGCGATACCTGACCACCCAAGCCCAATAACGACCACTCCGGGCACACCCCGCATACCGTTACGCGCCCTGAACCGACCGTTCCCGGTCGATTACAGTGCTGAGCTGTCGTATGCGCGGACGGTCGTCACGGGAGGTCTTGGTGGGTGTGACAGCCGGGGCCGTCTGGGGCCGCGTCGAGCAGCAGGACTTCCGGAGCCGGGTGCGGGGCACGCTGCTCGGGGCCGCCGTCGGGGACGCGCTGGGGGCACCGGTGGACGGGCTCTCGCTGGAGGAGATCCGGGAGGCGTACGGGGCTGAGGGGATCGTCGATCTCGTCCCCGGGTACGGGCGGCGCGGGGCCGTCTCCCATCTCACCCAGCTGACACTGTTCTCCGTGGACGGGCTCATACGTGCCCAGGTCCGCCGTGACACCGGCGCCTGGCATCCGCCCACCGATCTGCACCGCGCCTATCTGCGGTGGGCCGCCACCCAGCGGGACTGGGGGCCCGACGAGCGGCGCAAGGACGACGGGTGGCTGGCGAGGGAGGAGTGGCTGTACGCGCGCCGGGATCCCGCGCGCTCACTCCTCATCGGGTTCGGCGACGAGAACATGGGCACCCTCGACACCCCCAAGAACCCCGGTGAGGCCGGGGCCGAGGCCGCCGCCCGGTCCGCGCCCTTCGGGCTGCTCGTCGGGTGGGAGCCGCAGCTCGTCGTGCAGCTCGCCGTGGAGTGCGCGGCACAGACCCACGGGCACCCCGTCGGCTACCTCGCGGCGGGCGCGTACGCCGCGATCGTCCACGGGCTGGCCCGCGGCGAGAGCCTGGACGCGGCCGTCCAGCAGACCCTCGCCCTCATCGCCGCCCGGCCAGGACACCAGCCCGTCTCGGACGCCTTGCAGCACGCGCTGGGCGCCGTACGGCAGGGGATGCCGACGCCCGCGAGGGTCGGGGAGCTCATCGGGGCCGGCACCGCCGAGGGGCTGCTCGCCGGCGCCGTCTACTGCGCGCTCGTCAGCGAGGACGTACGGCACGGGCTCTGCCTGGCCGTCAACCACGACGGGCCCGCCGCCGCGGCCGGCGCCCTCACCGGCGGCCTCCTCGGCGCCCTGCACGGCGAAACGGCCCTCCCCCCGGCCTGGCTGGCCGAGCTGGAGGGCCGTCCCACGCTGCTGGAGCTGGCCGACGACTTCGCGATGGAGATGACCCAGGGGCCCGCGCTGCACGGTCCGGCAGGGTCGTCGCCGGGGTGGCTGGCCCGGTATCCGCGGGGCTAGCCGCCGGACAGGCCCTAGTCCTTCACCGGCATACGGTCCGCGGGGCCCGCCGGGGTCGGGATCGCCGCCGCCGTCGCGCCATCCCCGTCCGTGTTGATCTTCTCGATGATCGCCAGCCGCTCCGGGGTGTCCTCCGGCTTGAGGAAGCCGATCAGGATGTAGAGGACCAGGGAGACCGCGAGCGGGATCGAGACCTGGTACTGGAGCGGGACTCCGCCGTCCACGTTCCAGTTGATCGGGTAGTTCACCAGCCAGAAGGCCAGCAGACCCATCGACCAGCTGGTGAGCGCCGCCGTGGGGCCCGAGCGGCGGAACGGGCGGAGCAGGCCCAGCATCATCGGGATGGCCATCGGGCCCATCAGACCGGCGACCCACTTGATGACGACGGTGATGATGTCCTTGAAGGTGGGGGAGTTGACCTGCGTCGCCGCCGCCATGGACAGGCCGAGGAAGACGACCGTGGTGATGCGGGCGACCCGCAGACCCTGCCCCTCCGTCCAGGTGCGGGCGCGGCGCCAGACCACCGGCGCGCAGTCACGGGTGAAGACGGCCGCGATCGCGTTGGCGTCGGAGGAGCACATCGCCATCGTGTGGGAGAAGAAGCCGACGATGACCAGGCCCAACAGGCCGTGGGGCAGGAGCTGTTCGGTCATCAGACCGTAGGCGTCCGAACCGTCCGGCTTCTGCGACTGCACCAGCAGCGGGGACAGCCACATCGGGATGAAGAGGACCACCGGCCAGACCAGCCACAGCGCCGCCGACAGCCGCGCCGACCGCTCCGCCTCGTACGCGCTCGCCGTGGCCATGTAGCGCTGGGCCTGGTTGAGCATGCCGCCGTTGTACTCGAAGAGCTTGATGAAGAGGAAGGCGAGGAGGAAGACCGTGCCGTAGGGGCCCACCAGCGGTTCGCCGTGGCCCTTCAGCTGCGGCTCGTCCCAGGCGCCCCAGAAGCCGATGCCCTTGTCGTTCAGCTCCAGGACCACGGCGATCAGCATGGCCACACCGGCCAGCAACTGGATGATGAACTGGCCGAGTTCGGTCAGCGCGTCCGCCCACAGACCGCCGATCGTGCAGTAGACGGCGGTGATGCAGCCGGTGATGAGGATGCCCTGGTTCAGGGAGATGCCCGTGAAGACCGACAACAGGGTCGCGATCGCCGCCCACTTCGCGCCCACGTCCACGATCTTCAGCAGCATGCCGGACCAGGCCAGCGCCTGCTGGGTCTTGAGGTCGTAGCGGTTCTTCAGGTACTCCAGCGGGGAGGCCACATGGAGCCTGGAGCGCAGCCGGTTGATGCGCGGCGCGAAGAGTTTCGAGCCGATCGCGATGCCGAGAGCGATGGGGAAGGACCAGGTGACGAAGGAGGTGACGCCGTAGGTGTACGCGATGCCCGCGTAGCCCGTGAACATCACCGCGCTGTAGCCCGACATGTGGTGCGAGATGCCGGAGAGCCACCAGGGCATCTTGCCGCCGGCGGTGAAGAAGTCGCTGACGTTGTCCACGCGCTTGTGCGACCAGACGCCGATGGCCACCATCACGCCGAAATAGCCGATGAGCACGGTCCAGTCGAGACCGTTCATGTGCGCCCTCCCAGGGTCGACCCGGCGCTCATCGTGGGCGCTCCCGCGTGAACACGACAAGCAGGCGTAAGGTCAAGGGGAGGTAAATTCATTCGAGATGATGGCCTGCGTTCACCTACATGAACATCACCGCATCAGCTCCCCGGCGTTGACCAGCAAGGACTGTCCCGTGATGGATCGTGCCCGGTCCGACGCCAGGAACACCGCCGCATCCGCCACATCCCCGTCCGTCGCGAGATCGGGCAGCGCCATCCGGTCCGTCAGCCGTTTGAGCACGTCGGCCTCCTCCGCCCCCTCCGTGTGCGCGGTGAACTGGACGTACGCCTGCACCGGCGGCCCCCACATCCAGCCCGGCAGCACCGTGTTCACCCGGATCCGGTACGGCCCGAGCTCCCGCGCCAGCGAGTACATCGCGCTCGTCAGCGCCCCCTTCGAGGCCGCGTACGCCGCCTGACGCACCTGCGAGGGCGCCGCCACCGAGGACTGCGTCCCGATGAACACCACCGAGCCTCCGCAGCCCTTCAGTGCCGGCAGGCACGCCCGGGTCATCCGCAGCGACCCCAGCAGGTTCACGTCGATCACCGACTGCCAGGTGGTGAAGTCGGCGTCCTCGATCCCGCCGAAGTAGCTGTCCCAGGCGGCCACATGGACCACCGCGTCGATCCGCCCGAACCGCTCCACCGCCAACTCCGCCAGCGCCGCGCACTGCCGCTCGTCGGTGATGTCCGTCGCCCGGTACGCGGTGTGCGCCCCGTCCGGGTCGATGTCGGACGCGGACTTCGCCAGGTTCGCCTCCGTACGCGCCCCGAGCACGGCGTTCCCGCCGTCCCGGACGACGGCCGCGGCGACCTGATGACCGAGACCGGCCCCGACGCCCGACACCACGACGGTCTTCCCTGAGAGCAGTGATGACATCGATGACCCTCCGGCGGCTCGACTCCGACTCTGGCGCATTATCTGACGGGGCGTCAGAGTAAGGGCGACCGGAGGAAAGGGGAACCGCATGAGCGACGACACCCGCAGCGAGACGTACGCCGAGCTGGCCGCCGTAGGACCGTACGGAGTCCACCCGGGCCACGCCCTGATCACCATGGTCGAACCGCATCCGGGCCATGAGTACGCGTACAACCGCTGGTACGAGGACGACCACTACTACGCCGGCGCGATGGCGATGCCCTGGATGTACGCCGGGCGCCGCTGGGTCGCCACCCGGGACCTCCAACTCCTGCGCTACCCCGAGAAGTCGGCGGTCGCCCAGCCGGTCACCGCCGGGTGCTACCTCTCGACGTACTGGATCACGGACGGCCGCTACGCCGACCACATGAAGTGGACCGTCGGGATCAACAAGCGCCTCAACCGGGACGGCCGGGTCTACCAGGACCGCACCCATGTCTTCACCGCGTTCCAGGACCACGAGGCGACCGTGTACCGGGACGGGGCGGCGGGCCCCCGCGACTTCCACGCCCTCGACCACCCCTACGCGGGCCTGGTGATGGAGGTCGTCGACGCCGAGTCGGCCGAGCAGCGGGCGGAGTTGCTGGAGTGGCTGCGCTCCCGTCACCTGCCGAAGCGCGTCGCCGGGTCACCGGTGGCGATGGTGACCGTCTTCCGGCCGACGCCCCTGCCGGGCGACCGTATGACGTACGTGAAGCAGGTCGAGGGCGTCGACACCCGGCTGACCCTGCTGTGGTTCCTGGAGGCCGATCCGCGGGAGTGCTGGGAGGCGTACTTCACGGGCCTGGACGGGCCGGTGGCGGAGGCGGGCCTGGGGCGGGTCGAACTGGTCGCGCCGTTCGTCCCGACGGTGCCCGGGACGGACACGTACGTGGACAGGCTGCGCTGAAGCCCGGGTCAGGGCACAAGCCGAGCCCCCTCGGCAAGGACGGCGAGCTGGACGAGAGGGCTCTTCAGTGGTGCTTGTGCAGTTGAGTAGTACTGATGGGTCACTGCTGTTTGATCACTCGGTCGTCCTACGCCTTGACCGAGCCGACGAAAGCGGTCCACGCGTCCGCGGGGAAAGCCAGGGTGGGGCCGTCCGTGACCTTCGAGTCCCGGACGGCCATCGCCGCGAGGACGGGGGACTTGATCTCGACGCACGCGCCATTGCCCTGGGAGTAGGAGGACTTGACCCACTCGCCCGTGACGCCCTGCTTGATTGCCATGTTCGCTCCGATAGCCAGTTGCTGAGTTGCTGTCACCGTGCGGTGCGTTTGTCTCCGTCTGCACGACACGGTTTGCGCCAACGTTGTTGCCTCGATGGCGTGATCGACGCTACTCGCCAACATCGGAGTGCGGGGAAGGTATTCACCCGGCCGAGTGGCATATTCCAGTGGGGTCTTCCATCACGGCCGGACTTAGGTGTACCTTTCGGCGCCCGCCTTACAGAGCGGCCTCGCGTGCGTAGTCCTTCGCGATGTTCGAGATGAATTCCCGGCTTTGGTCCGCGTTCAGGGCCTGTGCCCGCAAATGCTCATACATCACGCTGTACTTCTGCACGTCCTGCGCCTTCTCCAGATACAGGTCGCTGGTCACGCCCTCGATGTAGACCACGCTGGAGTCGGCGGCGTCCGGGAACTCCAGGATCGCGTACTGCCCGCTGACCCCCGGGTGCGCGCCCATCGTGAACGGGATCAACTGCACGGTGACATGCGGCAGCTGGGACATCTCGATCAGATGCTCCAACTGCTCGATCATCACCTGCCGGTTCCCGACCTCCCGGCGCAGCGTCGCCTCGTCGAGCACCGCCCACAGCCGCAGCGGGTTGTCGGTGGCAGAGATACGTTCCTGTCGGCGCAGGCGCACCTGCACGCGCTTGTCGATGTCGGTCGGCGTCGCCTCGGGCAGCGCGCCGGAGATGAGGGACTCGGCGTACGTACGGGTCTGCAACAGCCCCGGGACGACCTGGGGGTCGTACACCCGCAGACTCGCCGCGTCCGTCTCCAGCCCGATGTAGACGCTGTAGGGAATGTCGCCGAAGGAGTGCCACCAGCCCTGCTGGCGGCTGTCCTTGGCCATTTGCATGAGCGAGTCGACGATCCGGTGGTCCTCGACCTCGTACACCCCGCACAGATCGCGGACGTCGCGCTGGCTGATGCTGCGCCGCCCGTTCTCCAGACGGCTGATCTTCGACTGCGACACCAGCAGCCGTTCGGCGACCTCTTCGGCGGTCATGCCCTTGAGCTCGCGGAGCCGGCGCAGCTCCTGGCCCAGCCGGCGCCGCCTGACGGTGGGGTTGACATTGGTCGCCACGAGAACGTGCACCTCCGGCTGCGTGCCTTCGAAAATTGCCACTTTGCGTATCTGCTGTTGAGCAGACTGCCACCAAGGTGCTTTCTACCGCTGGGAAACCGTGGATATGCGCTGCGCAGGCGCCGGTTCGCGGTGAACGGCGGTGAACGGCGATGACCGGTGGGCCGTTGAGAGTGCGTGAGGGCAAAAAAAGCGCGCGGGACGGCGGGACCGTGGTGTCGTCCGGACACACGGTCCCGCCGCCCCGCGCGGACCAGCGGCTCCCGATACCGGGTTTCGGATACGCCGGAGTTGCGTGGTGCGGCTCGGTTCCCGCGGCGGTGTCGTGGAACTGCGGCTCAGTGGGCCACGACACGCGCCATGGAACCGTGGCGCGGTTGCACCGGAACACCGCGAGCGGGTTCCGCTGCTGCCCTGCCACCGGCCGCGGCCGGACGGCCGGGCGCAGGGGCGGGGCTACGGCGTGGCTGCGCCGCCACACCGTTCTGGACGTCCATCACGGCGTGCGCGACGAGACCGCCCATGGGGTCGTGCCTGATCAGATCCCGCAGCCGGGATCGAGAGGAACGCCCCTCGTTGCCCGGGTACAGGTGCTTGCCGAGGCCGACCGCGTGGGCCAGGGCGGCCAGCGCCGCGGTCCGCGGGTCCGGCGGGACGCCGGTGCGGATCGCCGAGTCCAGCCGGGACCTGATCTCCCGGCTGATGGCGTTGTCCGTCGCCTGATAGCGAGTCGTCGGCAACACCCCGCACATCTGACCGGCGACGGCATGCACCATGCCGCACCGCTCGAGATGCGAGAGGTAGGTCTGGCGCAGCCCCAGGCGGGGTCCGCCAATCCAGTTCACCGCCCGCACGGGAGCGCCACGCCTTCGCAGCAACTCCAACGCGCAGTCCAATGTCGGATCTCCAGTCGGCCGTGGTACGACCACGGCGATACGATCCCCGTCTGGGGCTATCCGTCCGGCCAGCGCCAGCTCCACTAGCTGTGCTCCGGCCAGACCGAGGTCGAGCGACTGCGGCTGTGCGGTGGTACCCGTGGTCGGGTCCAACGCCAGCAGCAGAAGCTCCTCCGGAAGTGTTCTGCGGCTCCTGCCCATCCATGCCTCCCCGCGTGGATGAATGACAGGGTGACCCCTCTCACATTGGTCTGTCGAGGGTGCGTGACCTGTTTGTAGTGGAACCGGTAGGTATGTCGTTCTCGTCTACCGCAGGAGCCAAGCCCTCACACAGGACACTGGTACATGGTTCGGACAGTGCGGTGGACCGTGGCCCTGGGCAGGCGATCGGATACAGGTTCACGGATTCACGGTTTAGGAGGCATCGGTGGCGGGCGAGTCCCCCGACAGGTCGAAGCAGCGCGAGTCGTCGGCAGAACCGACGTCGGGGAGCGCGGGTCCGGTTCCCGAGGCGAGGACCGAGGTCCGCGATCCGCGGCTCGCGGTGGCCCGGGACACCGCCGAGAGCGCCGATGCCGGTACGGAGCCCCGCGGCGGCGTGGACACGGCGACACGCGTGTTCTCGGTACGGGACGTGGCGAAGGCGAGGGAGTCGGCGGCCCGGGCGGAAACCGGCGAGGGCGGAGCCGCTGAGGCCGCTGAGGCTGCCGGGGATGCCGGTACGCCGGAGGGCTCGGAGGCCCAGGATCCCGCCACGGAGACGCCGGCGACGCAGGCTTCCGAGGCCGAGGGCACTGGACCGGACACGGGCGGCGACGCGCGTCTGCGGGCCGCGGTGGCGGCATGGGTCCGCTCGGGCGACGGCACGCCGTCCGGGGCCGAGGACGCGCCCGCGACGGCTGACGGCGACGCTGAGGCCACCGGCGCCGGTGAGCGGGCGGCGGACGGGCCCGACGGAGCCGCGAAGGCCGACGAGGCGGAAGACGCCGCCGAGCCCCGTGACGCGGGCCCTGGCGCAGAGCCGGCCGACAAGCCGACGCCCACCGGCACGGACCCGTCCGACGCGCCTCGTGCCGC
>NZ_JBIUCI010000010.1:77696-352953 GCF_044593635.1 Streptomyces sp. NPDC051913
CGGGCCCTGACGCAGAGCCCGCCGACAGCCCGGCCGGTAAGCCGGTGCTCACCGGCACGGACCCGTCCGACGAGCCCCGTGACGCGGGCCCTGACGCAGAGCCCGCCGACAGCCCGGCCGGTAAGCCGGTGCTCACCGGCACGGACCCGTCCGACGAGCCCCGTGACGCGGGCCCTGACACAGAGCCCGCCGACAGCCCGGCCCGTAAGCCGGTGGCCACCGGCACCGCCGCCGAGCCCACCGACGAGCCCCGTGACGCGCGTGGTGGCACCGAGCCCGCCGACGGCCCCGTCACCGCCGCCAAGGCCGATGAGCCGGCGGACAAGCCGGTCAGCCCTGCCTCCACCGGCGCTGCCGACAAGGCCCGCGAGCCCGCCGACAAGCCCACGAGCGCGGCCCCGAAGCCCGACCCGCGCGCGGCGTCCGGCACGGCAGCCCCGGCCCCCGCCGACGCCCCTCGGTCCGCCGAAGGCGACAAGGCCCCCCAGGACTCGCCCGCACCCGGAGCCGCGAGCCGCGCCCCGGCCCCCGCCGACGCCCCTCAGGCCGCCGGCGGTGACAAGTCCCCGCAGGACTCGCCCCCGCCCGGCACCGCGAGCCGCGCCGCAACCCCCGCCGACGCGCCTCCGGCCGCCCCAGGCGGCAAGGCCCCACGAAGCGACGTGCCCGCAGCCGCCGACGGCGGCAAGGCCCCGCAAGGGCCACCCGCAGGCGGCGACGAGAGTCGCACGGGTGGTGCGGGTGGGAAGAAAACCGAAGCCGAGGCCGGGCGGCAGGTGGATCAGCCGACCACCATGCTCAAGCTCCCGCCCTCCGCAGAGCGCACCAGCAAGTTCGTCGCGCTCAAGCCCGACGTCACCACCCCCGTCCCCCAGGTCGGCCCCGAGCGCACCACCCAACAGCCCCTCCCGCCGAAGCCCCCGCTGGACCTGCTGGCCGAGCTCACCAACACCCCGCCGCCCCCGGAGACCCCCCTCCGCACCACCGTCCGCCGCGTGAAGATCTGGACGCCCCTCGTCCTCCTCCTCGCGGTCATCTTTGCGGTCGTACAGTCCGTACGCGCGCTGCCCACCCCCACCCTCCAGCTCACCGCCGAGGACAGCTACTCCTTCGACGGCGGCAAGGTGGACATCCCCTGGCCGACCGACGGCCAGGGCGCCCTCGACGTCCAGGGCATCGGTTCCTTCGGCTCGTCCGGCGACCAGAAGCCCGTGCCGATCGCGAGCGTCGCCAAGGTCATGACGGCGTACCTCGTGCTGCGCGACCATCCGCTCAAGAGCGGCGCCAAGGGCCCGAACATCAAGATCGACCAGACCGCCCAGGACGAGGGCGCCGCCAAGAGCGACGAGTCCAAGGTCGCCGTCACCGCCGGTGACGCCATCTCCCAGCGTGAGGCGCTCGAAAGCATCCTCATCGCGTCCGCGAACAACATCGCCCGTCTCCTCGCCCGCTGGGACGCCGGTTCCGAGAAGGCCTTCGTCGAGAAGATGAACGACGCCGCCGACGACCTCGGGATGACGAACACGACGTACACCGACCCCTCCGGGCTGAACAACACCACCGTCTCCACCGCCGTGGACCAGGTGAAGCTCGCCAAGAAGGCGATGGAGTACCCGGCCTTCCGCGAGGTCGCCGCGATGATGTCGTACGACGACTACAAGGGCGAGAACCACCCCAACTGGAACCAGCTCGTCGGCAAGAACGACGTCGTCGGCATCAAGACCGGCACCACCACCTCCGCCCTCGGCAACCTCGTCTTCGCGGCGAAGAAGGAGGTCGACGGGGAGACCCGGACCATCGTCGGCGCCGTGCTGCGGCAGCCGGCCGGCGGCGTGGACAACACCATCCTCAGCGCCGCCCTCACCGCGGGCGACCAGCTGATCCGGGCCGCCCAGGGCGCCCTGGAGTCCGCGACGATCATCAAGAAGGGCGATGTCGTCGGGTACGTCGACGACGGGCTCGGCGGGCACACCCCCGTCGTCGCCACCAAGGACGTCACCGCCGTCGGCTGGTCCGGGCTGACCGTGAAGCTGACGTTCGCCGCCGATGACGTACCGCACACCGCGAAGGCCGGCACCAAGGTCGGCACGCTCACGGTCGGTGACTCCTCGGCCGGTGCCGTGGCGGTCCCGGTCGCGCTCCAGAAGGATCTCGTCGAACCGGGCTTCACGGACAAGCTGACCCGCCTGGGCTGATCGACGGCCGAAGAGCCGGTCCCTGCCCGCCGCCGACGCCCCCGCCCGGGGGCCCGGCGGCGGGCTGCGTGCTAGCGTCACGAATCGGGGCAGGTCGCCGGTCGCCCACAACGCGACCGTGAACGAGGCCGGAACATCACACGGCCGAGAAAAGAAGACGGGACACGGGGAGTTGCCTTCAGGTGGCCACTGCGGAGCCGACACGCGCAGACGACGCCGATCCGGGCTCGGACACGAGCCCGCGAATACGCGTGCCCGCACCGCGCACAGAGAGCACGGGCGACAGCACCGACGAGAGCAGCGGCGAGCGCGGCAGTGGCGGCGACAGCCGTCGTGCCGACACCTCACCCGGGCCTGAGCCCTCGCCTCCGGTGCCCTCCCGCTTCCTCACCGCGTTCCTCGCTCTGCGCGAGCGGATCCTGCGGCACCCCGTTCTCTCCTTCACCGTCCTGTCCGGCGGGCTCCACATCATGTGGTTCTTCGTGTTCGCGAACAGCGGCGGCGACCTCGCCGCCCAGGACGCCTGGGCGGAGTTCGTCGGGCGGCACCCGGACTCGGCGTACAACCTCGCCTGGTACGGCGGCATGCACCCGGTGTCGTACAGCGTGGTCTCGCCGTATCTGATGTCCGTCCTCGGTGTCCGTACGACGATGATGATCGCCGGCACCGTCTCGGCCGGGCTGCTCACGCTGATCCTGCTGCGCAGCCGGTCCGTGAAGAACCCGCTGTGGGCCTCGCTCGCGGGCGTCGTCGCCTTCTTCTGCAACGCCGTCTCGGGGCGGGTGACCTTCGGCCTCGGCACGATGTTCGCGCTCGGCGCGGTCGCGGTCGTGTTCTGCTGGCCGTACCGCTGGCGCTACAAGCGGTGGGCGAAGGCGCTGTGCGCCGCGCCGCTGGCCGCGCTCGCCACGATGGCCTCGCCGGTCGCGGGCCTGTTCGTGGGGCTGGTCGCGGCGGCGCTGTTCCTCCAGAAGCGGCGGCCCGGCGCCTGGGCGCTGGGCATCGCGCCGACCGTGGTGGTCGCGGTGTCGGCGTGGCTGTTCCCGTTCTCCGGCACCCAGCCGATGATCTTCGGTTCGGTGATCCTGCCGTTCACGTACGGCGCCCTGGTCTACTTCCTCGTCCCCAAGGAGTGGAAGACGGTCCGGCTGACGGCCGCGGTGTACGCGCTCGCCGTCGTCCTGGTCTGGCTGATCAGCTCCCAGATCGGCTCCAACATCTCCCGGCTGCCCATGCTGTTCGCCGGGACGGTGCTGTTGGCGGCGCTGCCCTTCACGGTGCCGCGCAGCCGCAAGTGGTACGCGATCGTGCTGGCCATCGCCGGGTTCGGCGGCTGGATCGGCTTCAAGTCGGTCGACGACGTCCTCAACACCACCCCGGCCGCCTCCTGGGCCCGCGAGCTCGCCCCGCTCGTCAACGAGCTCCAGGAGGTCGGCGCCGAGAAGGGCCGCGTCGAGGTCGTGCCGGCCCGTTCCCACCGGGAGGCGTCCGCGCTCGCCCCGTACGTCAACCTCGCCCGCGGCTGGAACCGCCAGGCCGACATGGAGCGCAACCCGCTCTTCTACGACGACACCCTGAACTCGGCGAACTACCACGAGTGGGTCAAGCGCTGGGCCGTGCACTTCGTGGTCGTCCCCAAGGACGAGCCGGACGGGGACGGGGCGAAGCGCGAGCGGGACCTCGTCCAGCGGGGCATGCCCTATCTGAAGCAGGTCTGGGGCGACGCCAACTGGCAGCTGTTCCAGGTCACCGACCCCACCCCGCTCGCCGAGCCCAACGCGGTCGTCGACCGCGCCGAGCAGGGCGAGATGACCCTCCAGGTGAAGAAGGCCGGCCGCATCCTCATCCGGATCCCGTACTCGCCGTGGCTGAGCGTCGTCGACGCCGACGGCAAGAGCCTGGATCCGCCCAAGGAGACCCAGGCGTCCAAGGACCGGGCCGACGGGGAGCCGAAGACGTACGACAACGTCAACGGCTGCCTGATGGAGACGGAGGAGGACGCCCAGGGCGACAAGTGGACGGAGCTCCTCGCGCCGAAGGCCGGGACGTATCGCTTGGCGGCGCCGTATCAGCTGCCGCGCGGGACGCCGTGCCCCGACGAGCTCAAGTAGGGCTGCCTACTTGACCGGGAAGGCGACGTCACAGACGGGGTCCTCGGGCCCCGCCGCCTCCCAGTCCGCGAAGTAGATCTCCCGGCAGGGCCCCGCCTGCTCCAGGCCCTGCCCGGCGATCCACTCCTCCACCGCCTCGAAGGCGGCCATGATCTGCGGATGGGCCACCTGGGCCTTGGTGACACGGGTGTACGCGAACCGCTGGGCGGGCTCCACCCGTACCGCCGTCTCCCAGGCCCGTCCGCGCTCCGCCGCCCACGCCCGGGCCGCGGCCTCGTCGGCGACGGGCACGCAGGACTCGGCGGGGCCGTCGCTCTCCATGGAGACCTCGGCGTGGTAGAGGACGAACGGCGCCGCCGTCCCGCCCCCGCACTCCCGCGAGGCCTCCTCCAGGCGTCCCAGCGACGCCCCGATCCACGCCGGCAGCTCATCGGCCAGCGTGTGGCGCTTCTCGGTGATCACCACCTGCTCCGGCAGCTCCACCGTCTCCACCGCGAACTTCCCGTACATCTCGGAGCTCCTCCCCGACAGTCGTCCACGGAGGTACTCGGCGAGCGTCCGCTGCCCGGCCAGCCGGGTCTCCACCTCGGCCCAGTAGCCGGCCAGCACGTCCGCGCCCGCGACCCCGCCCGTCTCGACCACCTCGGCGATCCGCGCCAGCGGCATGTCGAGCTGTCGCAGCATCGCCACCAGCCGGGCGCGTTCCACCTGACCGGCCCGGTAGTAGCGATAGCCGCTGGCCTCGTCGACATGCGCCGGGGTCAGCAGCCCGAGCCGGTCGTACAGCCGCAGGGCCTTGGCCGAGAGGCGGGCCCGCGCGGCGAACGCGCCGATGCTGAGCAGGTCGTCGTGGATCGGGTCGTGGTCGGTCACGGGATCATCCTCGTCCTCCGTCACCGGACGGGTCTTTCCGCCCGGTGACGAGGAGGCTCTTCCCTGCCCCAGGGGCAAGGTCAACCGGCGAGCTGCGCCTCGAGGGCGGCGACCAGCTCCGCCGCGTCCGGCTCGGTCTGCGGCGAGAAGCGGGCCACGACGGTGCCGTCGCGGCCGATGAGGAACTTCTCGAAGTTCCAGCGGATGTCGCCGGTGTGCCCCTCGCCGTCGGCGAAGTCGACGAGGCGGTCGTAGAGCTCGTGCCGGCCCTCGCCGTTCACCTCGACCTTCTCGGTCAGCGGGAACGTCACGCCGTACGTCGCCGAGCAGAACTCCGCGATCTCCTCGGCGCTGCCGGGCTCCTGGCCGAGGAACTGGTTGCAGGGGACGCCGAGGACGGTGAAGCCCTTGTCGGCGTACTGCTTCTGGAGGTTCTCCAGGCCCGTGTACTGCGGGGTCAGCCCGCACTTGGAGGCCACGTTCACGATCAGCACGGCCTGGCCGGCGTACTGGGAGAGGTCGGCGGCACCGCCCTGGAGGGTGCCGATCTCGACGGAGAGGGGAGAGGTGGGGGAGTTGCTGTCAACAGTGGTCATAAGCGGATGCTAACTCCGGTAAGTGTCGGGCCGACGTGAGGCCTCTACGAGGACGGTCCCGGCCGCCGTCCGCTCGTACAGCACCGACCGCCCCGCCCGCCGCCGCTCCACCAGCCCCGCGTCCAGCAGCACCCGCAGATGGCGGCCGACCGAGCCGAGGCTCTGCCCGGTGACGGCGACCAGCTGGGTCGTGCTCATGGGGGAGCCGAGCAGCATGAGCACGCCGGCGCGCGCGGCGCCGATCAGCGCCCCGAGCCCGGCCGGCACCGGACGGCGGTCGTGGTCCTCGGCGAGCACACCGGAGCACGGGTAGACCACGGCGTACCGCTCCCGCCCCTCCCACGACACCCAGCCGCCGCCCGTCGTCACCGGGACGAAGGCCAGCTCGGCGCCGGAGGCGATCTCCCGCGGCGGATACGCGTGCAGATTGACCTGGAACCGGCTCTCGCCCAGCCAGCGGGTCCAGGGCCGCAGCGAGTCCAGCACGGCCGCCCAGCCGCCATGGCTGACCTGCGCGGTCCGGGCGACCACGTCGGCCTCCAGAATGCGCCGCCGACGCTCCCAGTACGGCCGTACGGTCTCCGCCCACACATGGGTGAGGAGCGCGGTCGCCCGCTCGGGCAGGTCGTCCCGGTCCAGCAGCGCGGGAAGCGGGCCGGCGAGGGAGACACGGAGGTGGGCGCGGGCGGCATCGGGGCCGGCCGCCCGCACCCGGGCCACGGTCGCCTCGAAGCTCTCCCCGGCGACCGGGGTGGGGCAGACGAAGTCGGCGATCCAGGACCTGAGCGCGGCGTCGACGAGCGGTCCCGCCACCGGGTCGGCGGCGAGGAACGCGCGGTAACCCGGCAGATGCGCGCGCAGCCAGGCCTCCTCGCCGGGATGGGCGGCGCTCCCGGCGTGCAGCAGCTTCAGACACGCGAACGTCTCGGCGAAGGGGGAGACCAGGAACCGGCTGCGGGCGAGGGTGTCGGTGCCGATCAGCCACAGGCCCATGCGTCGTAGGCCCCCCTCTCCTGTGCCCGTACGACGTTTCGTGTGTCGGCGAAACAGTAAACACGGCTGCGGGAGGAACGGAGACTCCGACCCATGCGCAGCTACCGAACCCTGTTCCGCACCCCGGAGTTCACCCCCTTCTTCCTCTCCTACGCCGCCTTCAACGCGGCCCTGACGATCGGCGGGCTGTCGCTCGCCACGCTGGTCTACCGGGCCACCGAATCGCCGCTGCTGTCGGCGCTGAGCATGTTCGGGCCGCAGCTGGCGCAGGTACTGGGCGCGACCTTCCTGCTGTCGGGCGCCGACCGGTTGCGTCCGCGGTCGACGCTGGCCGGCACGGGCCTCGCCTACGCGGCCCTCACGGCGCTGCTGGCGCTGCCCGGACTCCCGGTGTGGGGAGTCTTCGCCGTCGTACTGGTCCAGGGTCTGATCGCGTCGCTGGGCGGCGGAGTGACCGGCGGACTGCTCAACGAGATCCTCCCCAAGTCCGGTTTCGTGCTGGGGCGTTCGGTGTTCAACATGGCCTCGGGCCTGATGCAGGTGCTCGGCTTCGCGCTGGGTGGCGGGCTGTTGGCCCTGCTGTCCCCGCGCACGTGCCTGCTCCTCGCCGCGACGCTGTACGCCGTCCAGGCCCTGGGCTACCGCCTGGGCCTGACCGACCGCCCCGCCCGCGCCAAGGGCCGCCTCTCGGTCCGGGCGACCTGGCACACGAACGCCGTCCTGTGGTCCTCCCGCCCGCGCCGCCTCACCTACCTGGGCCTGTGGATCCCCAACGGCCTGGTGGTCGGCTGCGATTCCTTGTACGTCTCCTACGCCCCGGACGCGGCGGGGGTGCTGTTCGCGAGCGGGGCGCTGGGCATGTTCGCCGGGGACGTGATCGTCGGCCGCCTCGTACGCCCCGCCTTGCGCCCCCGGCTGGCCACCCCGCTGCTCCTGCTGCTGGCGACGCCGTACCTGCTCTTCGCCCTCCACCCCGAGGTACCCCTGGCCGCGGTGGCCGTCTGCCTCTCCAACGTCGGGTTCGCCGCGAGCCTCGTCCAGCAGGAGCGGCTGATGTCCCTCACCCCCGACGACATGGCGGGCCATGCCCTGGGCCTGCGGTCCTCCGGGATGCTCACGATGCAGGGCGTGGCGGCGGCGCTCGCGGGCACGGTGGCCCAGGTGACGTCGCCGGCGGCGGCGATGTCGATGACGGCGGGGGTCTCGGTGCTGGTGACGCTGGCGCTGGCCGTGGCGGGTCTTCGTGCGTCGTCCGCCGAGGCGGCTATGGAGCCGAGTCGGGCTCGCTGAAGACCTCGGGGACCTTGTTGTCGAGGACGACACGGGAGAGGAGGGCGGCGAGGCGGTCGCGTTCGGCGGGGGTGAGGTGGGCGGGCAGGGCGTCGATGCGGCGGCAGGTCTCGGCGTAGAATTCCGCGGCGAGCCGCGCCCCCTCGTCGGTCAATCCGACCCGTACGGCACGCCGGTCACGGGGATCGGCTTCCCGCCGCACCAGCCCCCGCTGCACGGTCCGGTCGACCAGCCCGGTCAGACTCGACTTGGCCAGCCCCAACGTCTCACCGAGCTCGCTCATACCCTGCGGGTGCGCCATGAGCACACAGAGGAGCTGACCCTGTTGGGGCGTGAGACGGAAGACACGGCTGGAGTCGGCGTACACGGCGTTGACGAGAAACGCGGAGCGGACCAGGGCGGGGACTATGCCCAGGGGGTGGGGGGCGGGGGTGGTGGGTGGTTTGGGCATTGGGGCAGCTTAATTGCCGGGTTCTTGGCGCCCGTCACCGGTGATCGCCACACCGATGCTGCCCCCGGCGGCGATCGACCGCGTCCCGGACGCGACGACGACCACCGGACCGCCGCCGGCGCTGCTCGGCATCAGTGCTGCCAACTCCTCGGCCAATTCAGGGAACTTGGTCAGCGCCTTGCGGATCACCTGCCGCAGGGCGCCCAACGCATCCTCGCTGTCCGGGGCGGCGACCGCGTCCGCCACGGCCTCCGCCAGTGCCTCCCGCACCCGCTCGTCGGCCCGCTCGTGGGTGGTCCGTAGGAGGCCGCGGCCCACCTCCGCCGGTCCGCTCATGACCGGCACGCCGTCGCTGTCCAGTACCCGTTCCCCGTGCGCCCCCAGCGACTCCCGCAGATAGGGCGTCATCCCGTCCACGAACCCGGCGTCCGCCATCCCAAGGCCCCCGTTCCCTCCGTACATGGTGACTCACTCATACAGGCAGGGGTGCGTGACCGGACAGGAAGGCCCCGATCCGCACGTTTCCGTTACGACAGGCACCCTTGACAGCGTGCGTACTGTTTCGCGACGTTTGAGCCCCACCGCACAATGGGCACGGAGCGGACGGGCACATGGCGGAGGAAGTGGCGGGACGCGGCCGGCGCGTCATGGGGGGAACTGGGGGGAGCGATCGCCCATGCGATCCATGAGCAACTCCATGGACAACCAGAGAAACCAGCGAAACCAGCGAAACCAGAGAAGCCAGCGAAACCGGATAACTATCCACAGAACCGAGGAGCTGAGCAGCACGCTCCGCGCCGCCTGGCACCGGGTGATGGACGAGTCACCGGACTTCGGAAACCCTTTCCTGGCACCCGAGTTCGCGGTCGGGGTGGGCCGCCATCGGGGCGGGGCGCGGGTCGCGGTGTTGCACGAGGGTGCGGAGGCGGTCGGCTTCTTTCCGTACGAGCGGGGTCCGTTCGGGGTCGGGCGGGCGATCGGTCTCGGTCTCTCCGACTGCCAGGCCCTCGTCCACCGTTCCGGAGTCACCTGGGACACCGGGGAGTTGCTGAAGGCCTGCGGCCTCTCCGTGTTCGAGTTCGATCATCTCGTCGACGAGCAGAAGCCCTTCGGGCGGTATGTCACGGGGACGTTCGCCTCGCCGGTCGTCGATCTCAAGGCGGCCGAGGGCAGTTACCCGGAGTGGCTGCGGGCCACCTACCCCGGTCTGGCGAAGACGGTCCTGAAGAAGGAGCGCCGGCTGGCGCGCGACCACGGTGAGCTGCGGTTCGTCTTCGACGAGCGGGACCCGCAGGCGCTGCGGCAGCTGATGCGCTGGAAGTCCGCCCAGTACCGGCGCACGGGGCGCATGGACCGGTTCGCCCGCCCCTGGATCGTCGACCTCACCGAGCATCTCTTCCAGGTCCGCGAGGACCACTTCACCGGCGTCCTGTCCGTCGTCTACGCCGGTGACCGCCCGGTCGCCGCCCACTTCGGCCCGACCTCCCGCACCGTCTTCGCGGCCTGGTTCACGGCGTACGACCCCGAACTGCGCTACTACTCCCCGGGCCTGCTCATGCATCTGCGGATGGCCGAGGCCGCCGGGCGTGAAGGGGTGCGGGTGCTGGACCTGGGGCGGGGTGACAAGGAGTACAAGGACTGGCTCAAGACCCGTGAGCTGCGCGTCGGCGAGGGCTTCGCGGTCCGCCCGCACCCGGTGGCCGCGGCCCACCGCATGTGGCGCAGACCGGTCCGGGGCCTGCGCAACACGGTCCTGGCCCACCCCCGGCTCCGCGATCCGGCCGACCGCCTGCTGAAGACGATCGGCGGCCTGCGCACGTCTCCGCCGGCGAAGTAGCCGACGAGGCAGCCCCCTCCACTGATCTACAGACGAGGTGACGATGCCGTACGGATCGCGGCTCGCCGCGACGATGACGCGGCGGCTCGGCCGGGAGTGCGTCTACACGCCCTCGGCCCGACTGGCCCTGTACCTGGCCCTGCGCCGCTGGTGCCGCCCCGGCGGACGCGTGCTGATGTCCCCGGTGAACGACGACGTGATCCTCTTCGTCGTCCTCGCGGCCGGCCTGCGCCCCGTGACCGCCCCGGTCTCCCCCTGGGACGGCAACATCGACCCGGCGGCCGTACCGGAGTCCACCTGGCGCTCCCTGGACGCTGTGCTGACCACCAACCTCTACGGCATCCCCGACCGCGTCGGCGAACTCCGCAGGCGCTGCGACCAGTTGGGCATCCCGCTCATCGAGGACGCGGCCCACGCGATCGGCACGCACGTGGCCGGACAGCCCGTCGGTACCTTCGGTCAGGCCGCCGCCTTCAGCCTGTCCAAGCATGTGGCGGCCATGGCCGGCGGTTTCCTCGCCGTCGAGGACGCCCGCACCCGGCGGGAGCTGGAGCTGCTGCGGGACGACCTCCTCACCCCGGCCCGGCTCCGCGCCGACCTGGAGGTCACCCTGCGTCCGCTGGCCCGTTCGACGGTCAAGGCCCTGCACCTCGTACGCCCCACCTGGCGGGCCATGCAACGCCTCGGTCTGCTGGAGCGCGACGCCTACCGCATGCCGCTGCACGCGCCGCGGCTGTCGCTGGCCGCTCATGAGGCGCCCGGCCTGCCGCCGTACGATCCCTGGATCCGTGTCGACCTGCACGACTACCGCGTCCGCCACGGGGCGTTCGTGCGCGCCCAGTTGAAACTGCGGCTCGATCGTCTGGACGCCGACCTCGCCTGGCGCCGGGCCGGCGTGACGCTGCTCGCGGGCACCCCCTGGGCATCTCCGGCGGTGCGTGAGCGGGGCGGGGGTGAGGAGCCGCTGCCGCTGTTCCGGGTGCCGTTGCTGGTGGCCGATCGGGACGCTCTGGTGGAGCGCCTGGTGGGGCACGGCGTGGTCTCCGGGTATCTCTACGACCCGCCGCTGGACGACTACGCGGGCGCGGAGTTCGTCGACCCGGCGCCGGACCCGGAGCCCGCCCGCTGGTTCGCCTCGCATGTGCTGCCGGTGGACCCGTTGCTCGCCCGCCCGGTCACCAGGGCGCTGACGAAGGAGCGGGCCGGGACGGTCGAGCCGGGAGCGGCGGTCACGGCACGATGGACACCGCGCGGTAGTCGTATCCGTCCTGTTTGAAGCCCGGTGCCTCCCAGGCGAGTTGTACCCGCTGGCCGGGGGTGAGGTTGCGGAAGGAGCCCTGTCCGGCCTGGATGTCGGAGTAGTGGGCGAAGCAGCCGCCCGGGGTCTCGGGGGAGTCGAGGACGCCCCAGCCTTCCTCGTCGTACCAGTCGCGGACGATCGCAGTCACCATGCTCCGGACCCTACCGGAGCGACACCTGCTATATGACTACTCACTGTTACGGGTGACGTCCGTGCTCGCCGTGCTTGCGCAGGTCGGAGGGCGGGAAGGCAGCGCGTGCACCGTCCAACCGCCGCCCCCCGAGGTTTCCTTGCGACACTCCGTCACCTTCGCCCTGTCCGCCGCGCTCACCGCGCTCACGCTCGCCCCCGCCCCGGAGGCGGCAGCCGTCGCCGTCCAGCCGGGGCACGTCTGCTTCTGGCCCCAGCCCGGCGAGATGGGTGGCGGCTGGTGCTACGACGCCAACCGCGGCGGATACGCCGAACTCGACAACTCGGTGCGCAGAAACGCGAAGTCCTTCAGCTCCCAGGTCAACCGGACCACGTACGTCCTCCACTTCCCGCGCTCGGGCCCCTGTCTGCAACGCACGGTCTACGGGGGCGACTACTCCGAGAACTGGGAGTGGTCGGGCAAGGTCGACGCGATCGACACCACCCCGCACTCCGACTGCCAGCCGGGGTGAACCGCCGCGTCCTGCGCTGTCTCGGGGCGCTGTTTCTGGCCGTGTGCGCGACCGGTTGCGGCGGCCCGAGACAACCGGCCGTGTCCCTGACCCCGGCCGACACCCTCAAGGCGGCCCAGGTCCTGCTCACCGACCGCTGTCTGACCCGCCAGGGCCTCACTCCGCCCCGGCCGGGCGGTCCCGCCGCCTCCGGGGCCGTGGACCGCGCCCTGTTCGGCACCGGCCGGGCCGAACTGACCCTGGAACTGCCCGGCGGACAGGTCGTCGGCCACCACACCGACGGCTGCCTCGCCGCCGCGGAGCGCCGTCTCTACGGCGACCAGCGGCGCTGGTTCCGCGCCGTCACGCTCGTGAACAACCTCAAGTCCCGGGCCCCGCGCGAAGACCGCGCCGCCTACCGGACGCTGCGCGCCCACGGCCTCACCGAGGCACGGGAGTTGCTCAGCGCTTCGTACAACCACCGATAGAACCGAAGGAAAGGCATTACTCGTGAAGCAGTACGTCTCCCTGCTCGTCGCCGCCGTCCTCGCCACCGGCACGGGCCTGGCCACCGCCTCGCCGGCGTCGGCCGCGGAGTGTCCGAGCGGCAACTTCTGCGCCTGGACCGACGCCAACTTCGGCGGGCAGCGGATGAACGCCTCCGGTGACGACGAGTGGTGGGAGAGCTGGATCGCCGACGAGGACTCCTCGTGGGCGAACCACGGCATCTCCGGCCCCGGCGTCAAGGACCACGTCAAGGTCTACGAGTCCGCGATCCAGTTCCCGTCCACGGGCGGTGCCATGACGATCTGCCTCCGTCCGGGCGACGAGGTGGGCTACAACGCGACCGCCAACGACCGCGGCGACGCCCATGTGTGGGCGATGGGCTGCTGACAGCGTGAGGGAAGGCGCGGCGGCCATCGGCGGGGCCGCCGCGCCCTGGTGGGTCAGCCCGTGGTGCAGGAGACCGTGGGCCAGGTGTAGTTGCCGTTGTGCTGGATGGTCACGCCCCAGGTGTTGCCGCTGCCGTTGGGCTTGGCGGTCAGCACCTGTGCGCCGGGATAGCTGACGGTGGCGTTCCAGGTGGAGAGGACCTTCGCGGGCGAGGGCACGTTCATCGTCACGGTCCAGTTGCTGGAGCCCGAGACCGTGACGTTGAGGTTGTACCGGTCGCTCCACGAGGACCCGGCGGAGAGCGTGGCCGTACAGCCGGTGTTGCCGCCTCCGCCTCCGCCTCCGCCACCGGGGGCGACGGCTCGGCCGGTGGTCGGCGAGATCATCCCGGCGCACAGCCCGCGCGCCGCCAGCCCCTGCGCGATCCGTGGGATCGCGGCGAGCGTGTTGGCGGGCCAGTCGTGCATGAGGATGACCTGGCCGTCGGTGAGCCGTCCGGCGGCGGCGACGATGGCGTCCGTACTGGCGCCGTTCCAGTCCTGTGAGTCCACGTTCCACAGGATCTCGGTGAGCCCGTACTTGGCCTCGACCGCCTTCACGGTCGCGTTGGTCTCGCCGTACGGCGGCCGGAACAGCGTCGGTGCGCCACCGCCGGCCGCGGCGATCGCCGCTTGTGTGCGGGAGATCTCCGAGTCGATCTGGGCCTGACCGAGGGTGGTCAGATGGGGGTGGGTGTAGCTGTGGTTGGCGACCCACATACCGGCGCTGACCTGGGCCTTGACCAGGGACGGGTTGGCGGCTGCGTACTGCCCCTGGTTGAACATCGTGGCCCGCAGCCCGTTCTGGGTGAGGGCGTTCAGCAGGGCCGAGGTGGTGCTGGACGGCCCGTCGTCGAAGGTGAGCCCGACGTACCCGGTACAGGTGGCGGCCTGTGCCGGGGCGGCGGCCTGGACGGTCAGGGTGCTCGCTGCTGCCATGGCGAGGACGGCCAATCTGCTGAACAGGGAACGGAGCGGGCGGCGGATCTCGCGGCTGCTCATGCCCTCACCCGCTGACCGTGATGTTCGAGCTGCCGCTGCTCTGGTAGCCCTCCGTCGCCATGATCATGTAGTAGTTGAAGCTGCCGAGCGGCATCCCGACGCGGGACCAGGCGTCGAAGTGGTTGCCGGTGGTGATGGTGCCGCCGGTCCGCTTCGACTGGCGCACGCTCCAGTACTGGTTGAAGGTCCTGGTGCCTTCCACCGACGGGGCGTTGTAGCGGGTGGTCTGGTAGATGTCGTACGTGCCGCCGTCGCTGGTGACCGTGCCCTTGTACGTGCCGGTGGGCCGGTAGGTGCCCCAGTTGTCGACGATGTAGTACTCGACGAGCGGGTTCGAGGTCCAGCCGTACAGCGCGAGGTAGGCGTTGCCGGAGGGGCTGAAGCTGCCCGAGTACGTCACGTTCCTGCGGGAGCCGTTGCTCCAGCCCTTGCCCGCGACGAAGTTGCCGGTGTTGCGCCAGGAAGTGCTGTAGTTCCCACCGGAGTTCAGGGTCATGGAGACGGTGCCCTGGGCGTCGGTCCAGAAGGAGTAGTAGAAGCCGTTGTTGGTCCCGGTCTGGTTGGTGGTGACGACCGTGGCGGCGTGCGCGGTGCCGACGGCGCCGGGGAGGGTCAGCGCGGCACCGGTGCCGAGCAGGAGGGCGCAGACACCGCGGCGGGTGGGGTGGGTGGAGTGGGTGGGGGCGGGGGTGTTGCTGGGTGCGGGTGCGTCGTTCATGGACGTGTTCCTCCTCGTCCTCGGAGAGGGCGGTGGGGGGCCGGAGGGGGGAGCCCCGTCAACGCATGCAGTGTTGGTCTGTCCCCGACAACTGTCAATGGTTTCGGCACAGTTGGCGAAACAGTCGCAGGTGGCTGACGTGCGGGGGTGGTGGACGGATGGCTCTCGATCGAGATCGACTTTCGATCGCGGGCATCGAATGTTTCGAGGAATTACCGGTCGGTGCGGTCCGGTTCCTTCATCCTCCCCACGCGTCCCACACCTTCGCACCTTTCTGTAACCGTTCCAGTTCGCACCGTTGACACCACGCACGCCTCCCCTTACCGTCACGCCAACATTCCGCACGTATGTCGAGATTTCGAACGCTCGGAAGGCGAGTGCTCAGTGCATTGCCGGGATCGGCCCGTAGGCGACCTGAACGCCGTGGCGCGGCCTGACGTATAGGCGGCAAGGCAGTTGAAGGCCTGAGTGGCGCCCCGCACCGTTCCGCCCCAACTCCTGGGCAGGACAAGCAAGTTGCTCACCCCCCGCAGCCCCCCACCCATACCCCGTGAACCTCGCTGAGCCGACCCTCGCGTCGTTCGCGTCACCGTCCCCCTGCTGGATCGCTCCCCTCGCACGCCGTCATCCCCTCAACGACGAGAAGGACAAGGAACCATCACCGTGCTCGATCGAAGAACCGTCCTGGCCGGAGCCGCCTCCCTGGCCCTCACCCTGTCCGCCTGTGGCCTAGAGAGCGACGCCTCCGACAGCGGCTCCGGCAGCTCAGAGGGCGGCACCGTCGGCATCGCCATGCCGACCCGGTCCTCCGATCGCTGGCTCACCGACGGCAAGAGCGTGGTCGCCAACCTGAAGGCCAAGGGGTACAAGACCAAGCTGGTCTACGGCGACGACGACCCGAAGGCCCAGGTCGCGCAGATCGAGAAGCTGGTCAAGGAGGGCGTCGATGCCCTGATCATCGCGGCGATCGACAACAAGTCCCTGAACGGCGTGCTGAAGAAGGCCGCCGACGCCGACATCCTGGTGATCGCCTACGACCGGCTCATCATGGGCACCAAGAACGTCGACTACTACGTCTCGTTCGACAACGAGATGGTCGGCCGGATGCAGGCCCACCACATCATCGAGAAGCTCGGTCTGGACAAGGGCAAGGGCCCGTTCAACATCGAGTTGTTCGCCGGGTCTCCCGACGACAACAACACCAAGTACTTCTTCGACGGTTCGATGGCCCTCCTCCAGCCTTACCTGGACGGCAAGCAGTTGGTCGTCCCGTCCGGCCAGACCGAGCTCGACAAGATCACCACTCTGCGCTGGGACGGCCCCACCGCGGAGAAGCGCATGAACCGCGTCCTCTCCAAGTACGCCGGCCAGAAGCTCGACGCGGTCCTCTCGCCGTACGACGGCATATCGAGGGGCGTCCTGTCCGCCCTGCACACACACGGCTACGGCACCGCCATCAAGCCCCTGCCGATCGTCACCGGCCAGGACGCCGAACTGGAGTCCGTGAAGTCGATCATCGCGGGCCAGCAGTCGGAGACCGTCTACAAGGACGTCCGCAAGCTCGGCGACGCCGCCGCGACCGTCGTCGACGACGTGCTCAACGGCCGCACCCCGTGGGTGGACAACGCCATCGGCTACAAGAACGGCGTCAAGCCCGTCCCCGCCGTCCTGCTCCAGCCGACGAGCGTCGACAAGTCCAACTACGAGATCCTGGTCAAGGACGACTACTTCACCGAGGACGAGCTCAAGTAGCGGCCTCACGAGAAGAGCGTCCGCGGATCTGCGTGGGCGCTCTTCGCGCTCAGTGGTACTCCTCGCGCGCCTTCAGCAGTTCCAGCAGTTCGTCGAGCCGGTCGAAGCCGGCGGGCAGTGCCTGGGCGAGCGCGCGCCTGACCTTCTTCTCCTTCATCGCGTTGCCCACCCACGAGTCCGGCTTGGTGTCCAGGACGGTGGCGTCCACCACCGCGGCCGGCTCCGGTCCCTGGTCGAAGAAGTCGATCAGGGCGCGGCGGGCACCGTTGTCGGCCCACGCCGGGTACGCGGTGTCCGAGTCGCCCTCGCCGAGGCGGGACGCGGTCTCCAGCAGTTTCGCCAGGTACGCCTTGTAGTCCAGAGCGCCCTGCCGTCGCTCCTGGAGCACGGCGTCGAGCAGGTCCGACATCCTGTCGTAGTACTTCGGGTTCGTCGGGCGCTCATCGACGATCACCCTGCGCAGGGTGTTGGTGAGCGTCCCCGCCATCGCCTCGGGGTCCTCCCTGATGCCCGTGGGAAGCCTGTCGAGTGCTCCCGCCCCCTTCTCGGCGATCAACCGGATCAGTCCGGCCTCCTGGAAGTCGGCGACCACCTCGGAGGGACTGGCGCTGATGTACGTGTCGAGCAGGTGCCGCATGCCGGCCTCGTACTGGGTGAAGTCGACCTTCTCGCCGGCGCCGAGTCTGACCTCTTCCCGCACGTCGGCGTAGTGGGCGATCTCCTTTCTGATCGCGGCGGCCTCGGCGTCGCCGTAACGGGCGGCCCGCATGTCGTTGGCGAGGTCGCCGTACGCGCGGGCCACGGCCGCGACGGCCTTGTAGAGCTCGACCCGTTTGGTCTCGTTGGCTCTGAGCTGCTCGGCGTCGCCCTGTTCGGCGGCGCAGAAGTACCGCTGGTACTGGAGGGTGCCCTTCGGCGCCGCGACCGGCCCGCACAGTGTCCGGATGTTCTCCAGGGCCGCGTCGAGATCGGCACGGGCCCTGTCGAGCCGGTCGGAGAGCAGCCCCTCGACGTCCTTGGTCTCATAGCCTTCGAGGGCGCCGCCGGCGTAGTCCGTGATCGCGGACTCCAGGGAGTTGAACAGGTCGCGGTAGTCGACGACGTAGCCGTACTCCTTGTCCTCGCCGTCGAGGCGGTTGACGCGGCAGATCGCCTGGAAGAGGCCGTGGTCCCGCATCTGCTTGTCGATGTACAGGTACGTCGCGCTCGGCGCGTCGAAGCCGGTCAGGAGCTTGTCGACGACGATGAGCAGCCGCATCCGGGCCGGGGCGTTGACGAAGCGTTCCTTGACGTCCCTCTCGAACTGCTCGACCTTGCCCATCGCCTGGTCGGCGGGCTCGTCGAAGTGGTCCGCGAGCATCCGCCGGTAGATCTCGTACTGGCGCAGCCGTTCGGTGGCTCCGTGGCCGGAGTCCTCCTTGGAGATGTCGCTCGCGCGGGGTGTGTACGAGGTGACGACGGCGCACTTGAGCCCGGCGTGGGTGAACAGTTCGTAGAACCTGCACGCCTGGTAGATGCTCGCGCTGACGAGGATGGCGTTGCCCCGGCCGTCCGACAGCCGCGGCTTGGTCTCCATGTCGAGCAGGATGTCGTCGACTATCTGCCGGGCGCGCGGCTCCGAACCGGCGACCTTCCGGACGGTGCTCCAGCGCTTCTTGAGCGCGGCACGGGAGAGGTCGGTCATGCCGCGGGTCCTGGCCTCGAACCACTGGTCGACCTTGGCCTGCGAGGTCAGGTTCTGGTCGATGGTGCGCGCCTCGTACCTCAGGTCGAGCACGACACCGTCCGCGACGCCCTCGTTGAACCGGTAGGTGTGGATGAAGCTGCCGAACCGCTGGACGGTGGTGTCCTTGTCCTCCTGGAGGAGCGGCGTACCGGTGAAGCCGATGAACGTGGCGTCCGGCAGGAGCGCCTTCATGGCGTCGTGCAGTTTGCCGGACTGGGTGCGGTGGGCCTCGTCGACGAAGACGAACAGGGTGCCCTTGGCGCGGAAGCCCTGGGGGACGGTCTCCCTCAGCTCACGCACGAACTCGCTCTCGGCCTCGTCGCGGGCGCTCTCGTCCTCCGGGCCACGGAACTTGTGGACCAGGGAGCAGATCACCCACTCCTGGTTCGCGTTCAACGCGGCGAGGAGGTCGGCGCCGCTCTTCGTGCGGTAGACGGACTCGTCGACTCCCTGGAAGACCTTCGCGATCTGATCGTCCAACTCGGTCCGGTCGGTGATGAGGAGGACACGGGCGTCCGGCTGGTTCTCGCGGATCCACTTGGCGAGCCACACCATCGTCAGGGACTTCCCGGAGCCCTGGGTGTGCCAGATGATCCCGCCCGCGCGCTCGGCGATCCGCTGCTGGGCCGCCCTGACGCCGAAGTACTGGTTGGGCCGGCAGGTCTTCTTCTGCCCCGCGTCGAAGACCATGAAGTCATGCACCAGCTCCAGCAGCCGCTCCTTGGAGCAGAGCTGGGTCAGGGAGCGGTCGAGCGGGCCGGCGATGTCGGAGGGCTCACGCCAGGCGAGCCAGTACTTCTCCGGCGTGCCGACCACGCTGTAGCGCAGTCCCTCCACGTCGTTGCCGGCCATGACGAGCTGGACCGTCGTGAAGAACGACCGGATGAACTCCGGACGCTGGTTCCCGATGCTCTGCCGGATGCCCTCGGAGACGGCGACCTTCGAGCGCTTGAGCTCGATCGTCCCGAAGGCGATGCCGTTGACGTACAGCACGAGGTCCGGACGCTTGGTGTGCTGCCCCAGTACCGTCACTTCCTCGGCCAGGGCGAAGTGGTTGGCCTCGGGACGCGCCCAGTCGACGAGCCAGACCGTCTGCGTCTGCTCGCCGGCACCCGGCTTGACCTTCACCCCGTACCGGAGCAGGCCGTAGACATCCCGGTTCGCCTCGTACAGATCGCGGCCGCCGCCGAGCGAGGCGTCGCTCCTCAGCTTGTCGATCGCCTTGGTGACGAGGTGGTCGGCGTAGCCCCGGGCGCGGAGGTTGCGGGTGAGCAGCTCGACGTCGACGTTGGCGTTCGCCGCACGGTGACCCCAGTCGCCGAGGTACTCGTAGCCCAACGAGTCGCGGAACAGGGCGATGACACGGTCCTGCGTCCTGCGCTCGGGTTGCCCGACGTCGCTCACAGCGCGGTCTCCTCGGCGGGCAGGCGCGTTCGACCGGTCAGGAGTTGCTGCATCATGCCTTGCCTTACCTGCTGTGCCTTCGTGAGTCGCCGGCGCAGGACGGTCAGCTCGCCGTCGGCGTCATCCAGCGCCGCGGCGATCGCCTGCTGTTCTTCGCGGGGGAGAGGGGGAACGCCGGTGTTCCTGACCTGCGCCAGACTGATCTGCGGGTACGCCTGACCGGTCACGATGGACTCGTAGTACTCCCGCATCGAGTGCTGCGACAGGTAGTGGTACACGTAGCCGGAATCGAACCGGCCGTCCTTGATCCGCACTCTGGCGATGTGCTGGTTGATGTTCGCCTCGCCCGTGTTCGCCAGGCGGACGACGCGGCCGACATAGCCGGTGATCGTCATCAGGATGTCTCCGTCGGCGACCCGGCTCCGGCGCAGGGCGTGATGGGCGGCCGGTGAGATGAACATCGACTGCCTCAGGTCCAGGCCGCGCTCGGAGACGCACTCGCTCCGCAGGAACGGGATGCCGCTGGGTTCCCAGGCGAACCCGTATGTCGTGGGGGTCGCGCCCTTGGTGATGGACGCCGAGATCTCCCCCAGGCGCACGTCGGCCCGCGGATCGGTGCCCCCGGTGCGGCGGGTCCCGCCGGTCAGGAGGTGCTGCGTCATGCCCAGCTTGATCGCCTGCTTCTTGGCGAGCATCCGCTCGATGACGGACATCAGGGCGTCCACGTCCCCGAGGCTCTCCGCGATGCGGCGCTGTTCCGGCAGAGGGGGCAACGCGATCTCGAACGCCGCGAACTCCGTCTTGTTCACCAGGGGCACCGCTTGTTCGCCGGCCCGCTCGCGCACGAGGGGCGACAGGACACTGACGGCGTAGTACAGGAATTCGGGGTCGACCTGGCCGGTCGGGACGATCGAGTTGATCTGCTGGTTCGTGGCCAGATCGCGACCGGCGAGCCCGACCTTCCCGATCGTGGAGCCGATGCACACGAAGAGCGTCGAGCCCGCGGGAACCCGTCTCGACCGGGAGTATCCGCGGGCGGACAGCATCTTGGCCGACGCCGTCACATGTTTCGTCCGGCCGAGATCCCCGGGGCTGACGAACAGGAACTCCTGGCCGTAGTTGGAGCGGTCGCCGGTCGAGGGTGTACTGCCCGTCACCACCGTGCCGACCGAGCCGATCCGCGCACGACTCCAGCCGGGCGGAAGCGCCGCCCCCGCGCTCACGGGGCGATCCCCATCGCGGCGAGGTGGCCGGCCACCTTGGCTCCCCAGTGCTCCAGCTCCGCGTCGATGGCCCCGACCGTCTCCGCGTAGCGCTCGCCCAGCTGTCGGACGCGTCCGACGAGCGTGAACGTCAGGGAGTTCGCGACACCGGCCACCCGGTCCGCGATCGTGGCATGCCACTTGTCGTCGAGGACGAGGTGCCTGATCTCGGTCTCGTCGAGCTCTCCGTACTTCCTGAACGTCGCGAGATCGAGGGCGGCTTGGGCTTCGCGCACGGCCTTCTTGGCGCCGGCCTCTTCGTCGTACAGCCGGACCAGCTGCTGGAGCGCCTCGGCCTCCTCCGCGTCGGCTTCCGCGAGCCCCGCGCCGCGAGCCGCCCTGAGGCGGGTCGCGGCGAGGGCCTTGGAGATCTTCCCGTCGTCCATCGCCCCGGCGAGCGGGCCGTCCTCCGTGGCGTGCTCCTCGATGAACTCCTCGACGGCGCGGCTGCTGTCCGCCGCCGCCGCGCGCAGTGCGTCGACCCTCACCTGCTCGTCGGCGAAGTACCGGGCGACGACGAGCGCCGGCGGGACGAGGTCCGTCTTGTGCCTGGTGGCGCCGCGCCCGGAGCCGATGACGAGGTCCGGGGTCTCGGAGAGCTTGCGTTCCTTGTCCTCGATGGTCCTGCGGGGCCTCGCCGCCTGGCACCACCCCTCGTTCATGACGAGGAAGACGTCGTCGTGCAGGACGTCGTGCCAGTACGTCATGAGCTGTTCGTAGACGTCGTACTCGTCGAGCAGAGGGGTGTTCCTGAACCGGGCCAGCAGATCGTCACCGATGCCGGCGATCAGGTCCTTGGGGACCGTGTCCGGGTCGAGCGCGCTCAGGGCCGGTCGGTGCGCGGCGAACCAGTCGTCGACCCGGCCGCGGACCTCCGTGGCGAACTTCTGGAACTCGTCGGAGTCCAGGACCGCCTGCTGTACCTCGGCCACCTCGACCGCCAGGTCGCTGTAGCCCGGGCGGTTCGGCCGGAACAGCGTGGCACGAAGACTCGGGAACGCCTCCCAGTACCCGTTGAGCGCGTCCAGGTCGCGGTCCGGGATGCCGCCGTGCAGGTGGGCGTGCAGGTCCTGGATGTCCTGCGGCTCGGAGGAGTCGATGTACCGCGGGATGTTGAGGTTGTAGTCGTTCTTCGGGCCGGCGATCTCATCGAGCGGCACCATGCGCCCGTAGCGCTCGATCTCGGTCTGCTTGGTGAAGACGTCGACGATCTTGTGGATGTCCCGGCTGCGGAGGCGGTGCTTGTTGCCGTCCTTCATGAAGCCCTGGGAGGCGTCGATCATGAAGACGCCGGTTCGCGTCTCGGCGTCCTCCTTGTCGAGGACGATGACGCAGGCCGGGATGCCGGTGCCGTAGAAGAGGTTCGGGGGCAGGCCGATGACGCCCTTGATGTAGCCATGGTTCAGCAGTTCCCTGCGGATGGCGGCCTCGGCATGGCCGCGGAACAGCACCCCGTGCGGCAGGATGACCGCGGCCTTGCCGTTGTCCTTCAGGGACTTGAGGAGGTGCAGCAGGAAGGCGTAGTCGCCGTTCTTCTGCGGTGGCCGGCCGAACTCGAAGCGGCCGTAGTCGTTCTCCAGGCCGTTGCTCCACGAGTCGGTCGAGAACGGCGGGTTGGCGACGGCGAAGTCGAAGGTCCGCAGGTGGCCGCCCTGGGTGAACTGCGGGCTGGTGAGGGTGTCGCCCTTGCGGATGTCACGGTCCTCGTAGCCGTGGAGGATCATGTTCATCTGGGCCAGCGCCCAGGTGGCGTTGTCCTTCTCCTGGCCGTAGACGGTCAGCCCGCGCGGAGCCTCGTCGGTCACCCTCAGGAGCAGCGAGCCGGAGCCGCACGTGGGGTCGTAGACCGTGTGGTCCTGCCGCGTCTCCGCGTCGATGCCGAGGACCTTGGCGAGTACCTGGGAGACCTCGGCCGGGGTGTAGAACTGCCCCTTCGACCGGCCCGACTCCGTGGCGAAGTGCCGCATCAGGTACTCGTAGGCGCCGCCCAGCAGGTCCTCGCCCCCGGCGCGGCTGCCGCGGAAGTCGAGATCGGCGAAGATCGTCACCAGCTTGGAGAGCCGGTCCTGCATGTCCTTGCCCTTGCCGAGCTTCTCCTCGTCGTTGAAGTCGGCCAGGTCGATGACCTTCTCCAGCCCGTTGGCCTCGGCGAGCCGACGGATGATGTCGTTGGTCTTCCGGCCGATCTCCTTGTCGCCCTTGAGAGCGACCATGTCGTCGAAGGACCCGCCGACGGGGACGTCGATCAAGGAGTGCGGGTCGGACTTCGCCTTGTCCGTCACGTACTTCACGAACAGCAACGTCAGCACGTAGTCCTTGAACTGACCGGCGTCCATGCCGCCGCGCTGCTCGTCGCAACTCCGCCACAGCGAGCGGTACAGATCCGACTTCTTGAGAGCCACTGCCGTCCTTCACGCGACACCGTGTGACGGTCACGTCACGGGGTGATACTCCAAACGAGTGTCTCCACGATAGCGCCGGCCACTGACAGCGCCCCTGACCGTCACCAGGCACGAGAAAGGCCTCCCGTTCGAAGAGAACGGGAGGCCTCTGCTCCTTTGACCTGCTGCGCAAGTCTGTGCCCCCGGCAGGATTCGAACCTGCGACACCCGCTTTAGGAGAGCGGTGCTCTATCCCCTGAGCTACGAAGGCAGGGTGGCGTGGATCTCGGTGAGATCCGGCGACCAGCCTAGCGGATAAGGGGTGGGCGGTGGGAAGGTTCGCTTCCGCGCAGGTCAGGTGGGGAGGGGTGGGGCCGTCAGGCCGTCGGGACGCGGGTGAAGCGGCCAGCCGTGTGGAAGTCCTGTTCGATCGCCGTCGCGGTGGCCCGGAGTTCCGGGAGCAGGTCGCTCACGCATTCCGCGGGGGTGCGGCGGGTGGTGTGCATCGCGGTGTTCAGGGCCGCCACCACCCGGCCCCGGTGATCGCGCACCGGGACCGCGATCGAGCGCAGGCCCGCCTCCAACTCCTCGTCCACCAGGGCGTACCCCCGGATACGGACCTCGGTGAGGAGTCGGTCCAGGGCCGCGCGGTCCGTCAGGGTGTGCGGGGTCAGCGGGCGCAGCTCCCCGGGGGTGCGGCGGGCCGGGGGGAGGTCGGCGAGCAGGACACGGCCCATGGAGGTGGCGTAGGCCGGGAGCCGGGTGCCGACGGTGAGGTTGACGCTCATCACGCGGTTCGTGGCGACGCGGGCGGTGTACTGGATCTCGTCGCCGTGCGCGGTGAGCACCGCCAGTGACGCCGACTCGTGGATGCGGGCGGACAGGTCCGCCAGGTGCGGGGTCGCGATCTCGGAGAGCGTGGTGCGGGCCAGGGGCGGGAAGCCCAGGGACAGCACCCGGGGCGTGAGGGCGAAGGTGCGGTGCCCGGTCGCGGTGACGAGGCCGAGGTGCTCGTAGGTGATCAGGGCGCGGCGGGCCGTGGCGCGCGCGAGGCCCGTCGCCTTCGCCACCTCCGTCAGGGTCAGGGCGGCCCGGCCCTCGCCGAAGGCGGTCAGCACGGTCAGCCCGCGGGCCAGGGATTCCACGAACCCCCTGCCGAGCTCCTGCTTGGACGCCCCGGTCCAGGTCGCCAGGCCCGAAGGGCCCGACCCCGGCTCCGGCGCGGACGTCTGGCGCAGTTCCCGTTCCATGTCCGCCACCGCCGCCCGCAGCCGGGGCAGCAGGGTGTCCCGCAGCCCGGCCGCCGTGTGCCGGCTGGTGTGGCTGACGACGCTCGCCGCGCACGCGATCCGCCCGGTGTGCGGGTCCCGTACCGGTACCGCGACCGCCACCAGGCCCGGTTCGATCAGCTGGTCGTCCAACGCCCACCCGTCGACGGCCGCTTGCGCCGCCCGGCGCTCGAACTCCTCGTCCGGTCGCGGGTGTTCACGGGGCGGTACGGCGGGAAAGCCCCGGTCCCCGGGGTCCGCCGCCCGGCGTTCCCGCCAGGCGCGCCGGTCCGCCTCCGTCCACTCCGTCGCGAACAGGGCTCCCGGCGCGGTGCGTTCGGCCGGCAACAGGTCGCCGATGCGGAAGCTCAGGGACATCGCGCGGCGGCGGGTGGCCTGGTGGATGAAGCGGATGCCGTCACGGTCGGCGACCGCAAGCGACACCGACTCGTCCAGTTCGTCGGCCAGTTCGTCGGCGCGCGCGTCCAACAGCGCGGGCAGCCGCAGGGCGGCCAGATAGGCGTTGCCGAGGTCCATCAGCCGGGGGGTGAGGACCACGTCCCGGCCGTCGAGGCGGACGTATCCCATGCGGGCGAGGGTGGCGGTGATGCGGTCGATCGTGGAACGGGCGAGGCCGGTCGCCCGCTCCAGCGCGCTCGGGGGCAGCGTGCCGCCCGCCTCGGTCAGCTCCCGCAGTACCGCGATCCCGCGGATCAACGGCGTGACCGCCTCGGCCGGCACGGCGGCAGGGGCCGCCGGCGCCACGGCGTCGTCCATGGTCGTGATCGTCTTCGCGGGCATTCGCTCTCCGGTACGGCAGTCGCGGAAGCCCTACGGTAAGCCTGCGCGACCCGCCCGGGTGGTACCGGCCAGCGGGCCCGCCCGGGTGACACCGGTCCGCGCCCCCGCCCGGGTGGTGCCGGTTCGCGCCCGGTCCGGGTGGTACTGGTCCGCGCCCCCGCCCCGAGTCGTACCGGCCTGCGGTCCCGCCCGGGTCCTACTGGTCGGCGGCGGTCCGGGTGGTACCGCTCTGTGCCCGGTCCGGGTCGTGCCGCTCAGCGGCCCTGCCCGCGCGCCGCACCGGTCCGCGCCGCGTCCGGTCCGCACCGCTCAGTGGCGCTGCCCGGGTCGTGCCGGTCCCCGCCCGGTCCGGGTGGTACTGGTCCGCGCCCCCCGCCCCGAGTCGTACCGGCCAGCGGCCTCGCCCGGGTCGTACCGGTCCGCACCCCGCCCCAGCCGTACCCTTCCGCACTCGCCCCAGCCGTACCCTCCCGCACCCCGCCCCAGCCCTACCCTCCCGCACCCCGCCCCAGCCGTCCCCTTCCCCACCCCGCCCGGGCATACCGGCCAGGCCCGGTCCCGTGGCTGCTCAGCCCCGTGTCACCCGTACCCGGTAGTCGCCCGACGGATCGACCCCCGTCACCTCGATGCGGATCCCGTGTCTGCGGTCCTTGAAGACCTGGCCCGGGGTGAAGGGGGCGTCGGAGAGTTCCGCGTGGACGTTGGGGCTGCGGGTGCAGCCGCCGCTGTCCCGGCGGGAGTCGTAGACCGTGACCGGGCCCATCCCGGTGTCGACGTCGGCGTCCACCTTGTAGATCAGCGCCCCGGGCCGGCACACCGTCTCGTCGTTGCCCTCGCGGGTGCGCAGCTCCACGGCGTATCCGGTACGGCCGCTGACCGGCACGAAGAGCAGCTTGGGCCCGCCGGTCCCGGCCATCGGGGTGAGGGTGTACTCGGTGGCGCCGCGGGCGGTCGCGCAGGCCACCTGGGAGGCGTCCAGCCAGCCCAGCTTCCACTTGTGCCAGCCGAGGAGGTCGTTGTTGGCGCCCCAGTCCTCGCTCATGATGTCCCAGTGGCCGACCGAGCCGCCGCCGCCCGCCGTGTAGAGGTCGGGCAGCCCGAAGACATGTCCGTTCTCGTGCGGCAGGACCCGGTAGCCGGTCTGCGCGTAGGAGCCGGAGCCGTCGTCCTGACGGGAGTAGACGAAGGACGCGTTGGCGACCGGCACGCCGTCGGCGACCGGGGCGTCCGGGTTCCCGGCGAAGGTCACCGACAGGACCGTGTCCAGCGCGGGGGGCCCGGCGTTCGGGGTGACCAGCACGTTCAGGAAGTCGTACGACCGGAAGTCCACCTTCGGGTCGGCCGCGGCCACGATGTCCTGGACCAGGTCCCGGTAGCCGGGGTCGAAGGGCGCGCCGCGCTCTATGCCGTACGACGCGAAGGGCTTCGGCATGCGCAGCCAGGTCGGGATCGGCGTCTCGGGGCGGTAGTCGAGGCGGCCGTAGGAACTGGTGCGGAACCAGTCCTGGGTCTGCGGGAAGAACTCGCGGAAACGGTCGAGGGCGGGGCCGCGGCCCCGCGCGTCGGAGAAGTCGATCATCAGGGTGAGGGCGCGGACGGTGCCGGTGGAGCGGGAGTAGCCGCCGGTGGTGGGGACGCCCTCGGACATCTGGATCGCGGAGCCGCCGCGGATCAGACAGGGGCCGTGGGCGGAGGTGCGGGCCAGTGCGGTCGGTCCGGCGCCCGCGGGTGCGGGGGCCGCCGCGAGGTGGCGGGTACCGGCCGAGGTGCTGACCGCGAGGGTCAGCGCGGTCACGGACACGAGGGCGGCGACGCGGCGCGGGCGTATCCGACGGCTGGTCTGCTGTGCTGCCCGGCTGGTCTGCTGCAATGCACGGCCCTCTCCGTCCACGGCAGCCGCAGGTCCACGGGCTGCACCCTTGCGATCACCCTGTGTCGTGGGGTGCGCGGGCGCGCGCTGGAGGGGCCGAACGTGGGTTTCTCGGACGAGAGGATGTGACTCAGGTCACGTCACTTCTTTCCCTCAACCTGAAATAACCGGGGAGCGTCTCCCCGTTTAGACCTGTGTTCGCGCGAAACGGGGAGAGCCTCCCCGGATCGCCAGACCACCCGACCGAGGAGTACGCCGTGACCGTGACCGCTGTGCAGAAGAAGGTGACCCGGCCCCGCGCCGACGCCCTGCGCAACCGGGAGCGCATCGTCACCGCCGCCCGGGAGATGTTCACCGAGTTCGGCCCCGATGTGCCGCTCGACGAGATCGCCCGCCGCGCCGGTGTCGGCAACGCCACGGTGTACCGCAACTTCCCCGACCGCGACGCGCTCGTCCGCGAGGTCGTCTGCTCCGTCATGGACCGGATGACGGAGGCGGCCGAGCTCGCGCTCGCCGAGACCGGGGACGCCTTCGAGGCGCTGGAGCGCTTCGTGCACACCTCCGCCGACGAGCGGGTCAGCGCCCTGTGCCCGATGATCCAGAGCACCTTCGACCAGAACCACCCGGACCTCGAGGCCGCGCGGCTGCGGAGCGAGGAACTCGTCGGGGAGCTCATGGACCGGGCGAAGGCGGCCGGCCAGCTCCGCGGTGACATCGGCGTCGGCGACCTGATGGTCGTCGTGGCACAGCTCAGCCGGCCCCCGGCCGGTGCCATGTGCCTGAGCGCCGACCGGTTCGTCCACCGCCATCTGCAGCTGTTCCTGGACGGTCTGCGGGCCCCGGCCCGCTCCGACCTGCCGGGTACGGCCATGACCATGGAGGACCTGCGCCAGGCCTGACCGATTAGTCCAGCGCCCCACAGCAGTCACAGTCACTACAAGCGCTCGGCAGTCACCACAGCCGACGTTCACCGGCCGTCGCGTATCGGCGGACCGTCCCCTCACGACACTTTTTTCCGTCACGAAGTCCCGAAGTGGGTATCCCCATGTCTCAAACAGCCGCCAAGGCTCCCGACGCACCGGCTCCGTCCGGTGACGCCAACCGCTGGAGGGCGCTCGTCTTCATCGCGCTCGCCCAGCTGATGGTCGTCCTCGACGCCACCATCGTGAACATCGCCCTGCCGTCCGCCCAGGTGGACCTCGGCATATCCGACGGCAACCGGCAGTGGGTCGTCACGGCCTACGCCCTCGCCTTCGGTGGCCTCCTCCTCTTCGGCGGCCGGATCGCCGACCTGTGGGGCCGCAAGAACGCCTTCGTCGTCGGCCTCATCGGCTTCGCCCTCGCCTCCGCGCTCGGCGGCGCGGCCACCAACCAGGCCATGATGTTCGGCGCCCGCGCCCTCCAGGGCGTCTTCGGCGCGCTGCTCGCGCCCGCCGCGCTCTCCCTGCTCGCCGTGATGTTCACGGACGCCAAGGAGCGGGCCAAGGCGTTCGGCATCTACGGTGCCATCGCCGGTGGTGGCGGTGCCGTCGGCTTCATCCTCGGTGGCGTGCTGACCGAGTACATGGACTGGCGCTGGACGTTCTTCGTCAACATCCCGTTCGCCATCGTCGCCGCGCTCGGCGCCTACTTCGTCATCCGTGAGCCCGAGGGCGGCCGCAACCGCAACCCGCTCGACATCCCCGGCGTCCTGCTCTCCACCCTGGGTCTGGTCGCGCTGGTCTACGGCTTCACCCGCGCCGAGTCCGACGGCTGGGGCGACTCCGTGACCGTCGGCATGTTCGTCGCCTCCGCGGTCCTGCTGCTCGCGTTCGTCGTCACCGAGGCCAAGGTCAAGGCCCCGCTGCTGCCGCTGCGCGTGGTCACCGACCGCAACCGCGGCGGTATCTACCTCTCGCTCGGTATCGCGATCATCGCGATGTTCGGCACCTTCCTGTTCCTGACCTACTACCTCCAGGTCGTGAAGGGCTTCTCGCCGATCAAGACCGGCTTCGCGTTCATGCCGATGATCGTCGGCATGATGGTCGGCTCGACCCAGATCGGCACCCGTCTGATGACCCGCCTGCCGGCCCGCCTGCTGATGGGCCCCGGCTTCCTGGTCGCCGCGGTCGGCATGCTCTTCATGACGCAGATGGAGATCGGCTCGTCGTACGCCTCGGTCATCCTGCCCGCGATGGTGCTGCTCGGTCTCGGCATGGGTACGGCGTTCATGCCCGCCATGTCCCTGGCCACCATGGGCGTCGAGCCCCGGGACGCCGGTGTCGCCTCCGCGATGGTCAACACCTCGCAGCAGGTGGGCGGCGCGATCGGTACGGCGCTGCTGAACACGATCGCCGCCTCCGCCACCACGTCCTACATCGCCGACCACATCGGCTCCGCGACCTCCAAGTCGCAGGCGCAGCTGGTGGCGCTGGAGGGCCAGGTGCACGGTTACACCAACGCGATCTGGTTCGCCGTCGGCATGCTGGTCCTGGCCGCGGTCATCGTGGTGACCCTGGTCAACGCCGGCCGTCCCGACACCTCGGTCGTGGCCGGTGCCGGGGAGGGCGCGGAGGACGAGCTGCCGGTCCCGGTCGTCGCCCACTGACGACGACGACCGGACGGTCGTATCCCTTCGGGCCTCGTACGTACGGGGACGGGGACGCTCCGTACGTACGACCACGAGGGCCCCGGCCCTCGGGATCTGCCCTGGTTCAGCGGAGCCAGGGCAGATCCGCACCCGCTTCGTTGGGCTGAAGTCCCTCGGCGACGATCTGCATGATCTCGCCGAGGGACTTCTGCTGTTCCGGGGTGAGCCGGTCGAACATCGCCTGGCGTACGGCGCTGACATGGCCGGGCGCGGTGCGGCTCAGGACGGCGTGCCCCTCGTCGGTGAGGATCGCGAACTGGCCGCGCTTGTCGGAGGGACAGTCCTCGCGGCGGACCCAGCCGTTCTTCTCCAGCCGGGAGATGGCGTGCGAGAGCCGGGACCGGGTGATCTTCGCCTTCATCGCCAGCTCGGTCATCCGCAGCCGGCGCCGCGGCGCCTCGGCGAGGCCGACGAGCAGCCCGTAGTAGATGTGCGGCATGCCCGCGTCCCGCTGCAACTGGCGGTCGAGGTGGTCCTCCAGAAGAGTGGTGGCGTGCATGTAGGAGCGCCAGACGCGCTGTTCCTCGGCGGTGAGCCAGACGGGTTCTTCGGCCATGTCATCCACTGTACGAGAAGGCTCCTTGAAAGTTAAACAAGTTGGGGGTATGTTCGTGGAGGTAGAAGTTTTAGAGTTCAAGTAACAGTTCCAGTGACCCCTGGAAAACTGTGTTCATATAACACCTTTCGAAGGGAGCCGCGCCATGTCCGCCGCAGCTCAGGACGCGACCAGGGAGCGTATGCCCGCGCTCTATCTCAGTCACGGCGCTCCGCCGCTCGCGGACGACCCGATCTGGCCCGGCGAACTCGCCGCCTGGTCCGCGGACCTCCCGCGCCCCAAGGCGATCCTCATGGTCTCCGCCCACTGGGAGGAGGCCCCGCTCGCCCTCGGCGCGGTCGAGACCATCCCCCTCGTCTACGACTTCTGGGGCTTCCCCGAGCACTACTACCAGGTGACGTACGGCGCCCCCGGCGCACCCGCGCTCGCCGAGTCCGTCCGCAAGCTGCTGCGCGCCCCCGGCACCCCCGTCCAGGACATCCCGGACCGCGGCCTCGACCACGGCGCCTACGTGCCCCTCGTCGAGATGTTCCCCGAGGCCGACATCCCGGTCCTGCAGATCTCCATGCCGACCCTCGACCCCGTCAAGCTCATGGAGATCGGCCGCAAGCTGGCCCCCCTGCGCGACGAGGGCGTCCTGATCGTCGGCTCCGGCTTCTTCACCCACAACCTCGCCGCGCTCCGGCACACCGGCGGGGGAGTGCCGAGCTGGTCCTCCGAGTTCGACGACTGGGGCCGCCGGGCCCTGGAGACCCGGGACTGGGACGGACTGCTCGACTTCCTCCACAAGGCCCCGGCCGGCCGCTACGCCCACCCGCGCACCGAGCACTTCGCACCCCTCTTCGTGACGATGGGCGCGGCCGAGGTCTCCGGCGAGCTGGACTCGCAGCGCTCCGTGATCGACGGGTTCTGGATGGGGATGGCGAAGCGGTCGGTGCAGTTCGGCTGAGCCGGTACGCCCCGCGGGACATAAGGGCGGGATGTGGTGTCGCTGTGAATTCCCCGGGAGAGCGCTGACCTGGCAACCATCGAGGGGTGCCGGCCGTCTTCTGGGGCAGAGGACGACCGACGGCGGCTGTTTTCCCGGTCCCTTTCCCGGGCCGGGACGATCCCGCCGAGTGTGACGGGCGTCTCACGGGCGCGGGGGCGGGAGGGGTTCATGAGAAGCCGGGGATCGATCGCGACTCATGGTCTGACCTGCGGCTCCGTGGAACCGGTCAGCACCGTCGCCGACCGTGCGGCCGCGCAGGATACTGCATGATCAGAAAAATAGGGGGACGGGTTGGGAATTCTGTCCTGATTCCAGTCGTTGTTTCCATCGGAAGCAGGGCACCCGAGGAGAGTCCGGACCGGACAGTGCCGGACCGGATCGGGACCAGGCAGCCAAGGACCACCCGCCAGCCCACATCGCAAGGGAGCACACGCATGGCAACCCGTGCCGTCGCCCGTCGTCAGTCCGCCTCCGGCGAGGCCGTCGACAAGGCACGCAGTGTTCGCGCCCACGCCGGCGAGATCGCCGACCGCGACCTGGTCGGCATGTACCTCGACGAGATCGCGCGCACCCCGCTGCTCGACGCCGCCAAGGAAGTCGAGCTGTCCCAGATGATCGAGGCGGGTGTGTTCGCGCGGCAGGTTCTCGACGGGTACGAGGAGTCCAAGGCGGACGCCACCCGCGAGGAGCTCGAGGCGCTGGTCGACGAGGCCGAGCGGGCCAAGGACGTCTTCATCCGTTCCAACCTCCGCCTCGTGGTCGCGGTCGCCCGCCGCTACCCGCGCAGCGGCCTCCCCCTGCTCGACCTGATCCAGGAGGGCAACGCGGGCCTGGTGCGCGCGGTGGAGAAGTTCGACTACCGCAAGGGCTTCAAGTTCTCCACGTACGCCACCTGGTGGATCCGCCAGGCGATCACCCGCTCGATAGCCGACCAGTCGCGCACGATCCGCCTCCCCGTCCACCTCGTCGAGGAGCTCGGCCGCATCCGCCGGGTCCAGCGCGAGTTCAACCGGGAGAACGGCCGCGACCCGGAGCCCGCCGAGATCGCACAGGAGCTCGGCTCCACCCCCGAGCGCGTGACGGACGTCCTGGACTGGGCCCGCGACCCGGTCTCGCTGAACATGTCGATCGACGACGACGGCGACACCCAGTTCGGGGACCTGCTGGAGGACACCTCCGCGGTCTCGCCCGAGCAGTCCGTCCTGACCCTCCTGCGCAGCGAGGAACTGGACGACCTGATCGGCCGCCTCGACCAGCGCACGGCGTCGATCATCAAGATGCGCTACGGCATCGAGGACGGCCGGGAGCGCACCCTGACCGAGGTCGGCAAGGAGCACGGGCTGACGCGCGAGCGCATCCGCCAGATCGAGAAGCACGCCCTGCTGGAGCTGAAGAAGCTGGCCCGGGACACGGGGTTCGACGCGGCGGCGTAGGGCCGACCGCGTCGACGCGGGCGTGCCCGCGCACGCCGGGTGTCGCAACACGGCGCAAACATGGCTGTGTTGGGTCGCTTCAACAGACAGGACCCTGGGAACAAGACTTCAGGGTCCATGAGTTCAGGTACATGAGTTCGAGAACGTGAGCCGTACGAGTCCGGTCCTCTGGCGAGGGCCGGGCCCCCAGAGCCAAGTCCCGACGCACTCCCCCCGGCGCCGGGACTCTCCCTGAGCCGGACTTCGGCGCCCTCCCCCGGGTGCCGGGGTCCGGCTCTGCTTTTTGCTCGGCCGGTGGCAAGGCATGCTGGACGGCAGGTCACCCCGTACCTGAACCACGGGGTGGCCCGCCGGATGGCAGATTGTGTCACATGGGCATAGCCTGCCGATGTGAGCAGCCCCACCCCAGCACCGCGTTCCACCAGTTCTTCCCGTGCGTCGGCATCGGGGCAGGCCTCGGCCTCGCTGACCGAGCGGCGCAAGGCCGAGACGCGGATGGACATCGCCAGAGCGGCGGCCGGGCTCTTCGTCCAGCGCGGGCTGCGTGCCACACGCGCCGAGGACATCGCCCAGGCCGCCGGAATCGCGCCGCGTACGTTCTACCGCTATTTCGCGACCAAGGAGGAGGCCGTCGCCCCGCTCTACGCGGCAGGCGCCCAGCGCTGGGCGGAAGCGGTGCGGGAGGCGCCGGCGGAACTCTCCGTGCCGGAGGCCCTGGAACACGCGGTACGCCGGACCCTCACGCCGGGTGCCGGAGTCTCCGCCGCCTCCTGGGAATGGGTACGCACCCTGATCCGCCTGGCGGAGACCAGCCCGGCGCTGGGCAAGGTGTGGGCGGAGGTGTGCCGGGACGCGGAGCGGATGTTGGCGGAGGTGCTGGGGGAGCGGGGCGGTGGGGCGGCCCAGGTGGCTGACAACGTTGCCGCTCCTGTCGTCACCGCCGAACTCCGTTTCGCGGCGGCGGTCGCGAGCGCGGCGGTGCGGACGGCGGTGGAGGCGTGGGTGGCCACGGACGCAAGGGCGACCGGGCCGACGGGACCGGCGGAGCTGGCGTTGCGGAACCTGGGGGTGTTGGAAGGGTTTCCGTGGGAGCGGACGTAACTCCCCGGCGCGAGCAGTCGTGCCGCAGGACCGGCACCCGCCCAGCCCCCACCCCGGGCAGCTCTGACCGGGGCCCGGTTCACCCACCCGCGGCCCGGACCAACCGCTCCCCCAACCCCCTTACACACTCCACCAGTTCACCGGGCGACTCCACCGTGAACTCCACCCCCGTCATGGCAAGCCGAATCGCCAGCCACTCCACCGCGTCCCCCGACTCCGCCCGGAGCCGGCAGTGCCCCTCGCCCGTCGGTTCCGGCGTCCCGACCCACCCCGGCACCCGCGCCGCGACCACCTCCGCCGAAGCGGCGAACGTGACGGCGAACTCGTACGTCTCCTGCCGTCGGTACATCGACTGCCGCAGATACTCCGCCGCGCTCCCCGTCGGCAACTCCCGCGGAGCGAACCGCGCTCCCGTCGCGAACGGCTCGCTCACCCGGTCGACCCGGAACGTGCGCCAGTCGTCGCGATCGAGGTCGTACGCGACGAGGTACCACCGCCGCCCGGTCGACACCAGCCGGTACGGCTCCGTCACCCGGCGCGACTCGGTCCCGTCCTTCGTGCGGTAGGCGAACCGCAGCCGCTCGTGCCCGGCGACGGTCGAGGCCATGACGGTCAGCGTCTCGGGCGCGATGCTCGCTCCGTCCCCGCTGGTCAGCGGCGTGGTCGCGGCCTGGAGGGTGGAGACACGGTGCCGTAGCCGGGACGGCAGCACCTGCTCCAGCTTGGCCAGCGCCCGTACGGACGCCTCGTCGACCCCCTCGACCGCGTGCCCGGCCCCCGCCCGCAGCCCGACCGCGATGGCGACCGCCTCCTCGTCGTCGAGGACGAGCGGCGGCATCGCCTTGCCCGCGACGAGCCGGTAGCCGCCGTCGGAACCCTTGCTGGCCTGCACCGGGTAGCCCAGTTCGCGCAGCCGGTCGACGTCCCGCCGCACGGTACGGCGGGACACCCCGAGCCGGTCGGCGAGCTCACCGCCGGGCCATTCGCGCGGGGTCTGGAGGAGCGAGAGGAGTTGGAGAAGCCGGGCCGGAGTATCCGTCGTCATGAGTTCGAGGATGCCGTAGATCTAGGACACGATCTGACCTAATCGGGTCGTAGCTTGAGCACATGACCTCCACCGAAACCGTGGTTTCACCGCTCTCTCCGTCTTCGGCGCCCACGCCCGACCGGCGCCGCTGGTTCGCCCTCGCGATCGTGATGACCGCGGCCTTCATGGACCTCGTCGACGTCACGATCGTCAACATCGCCATCCCGTCCATCCAGGCCGAGGCCGGCGCGAGCGTCAGCCAGATCCAGTGGATAACGGCCGGCTACGCGCTCGCCTTCGCCGCCGGTCTCATCACCGGCGGACGTCTCGGCGACATCCACGGCCGCAAGCGGCTCTTCCTCATCGGCATCGGCGGCTTCACCCTCGCCTCCGCGCTGTGCGGCCTCGCCGCGAACCCGGAGATGCTGGTCGCCTCGCGGATCCTCCAGGGCGGTATGGCGGCGCTGATGGTGCCGCAGGTGCTGTCGATCGTGCACGCGACGTTCCCGGCGGAGGAGCGTGGCAAGGTCTTCGGGCTGTTCGGCGCGATCGTCGGCCTGGGCGCGGTGTCGGGTCCGCTGCTCGGCGCCCTGCTGACGGAGTGGAACATCCTCGGCCTGGAATGGCGCCCGATCTTCCTCATCAACCTTCCGGTCGGCATCGCGGGCCTGATCCTCGGCAGCCGCTACATCACCGAGTCGAAGGCGCCGCGTGCCCTGCGGCTCGACCTGGTGGGCGTCGCCCTGGTGACCCTGGGCCTGCTCATGCTGCTCTACCCGCTGACCCGGGGCCGTGAGCTGGGCTGGCCGCTGTGGGGGTACGGGTCGATGGCCGGCGCGCTCGTCGTCTTCGCCGCGCTCGTGACGTACGAGAAGCGCAAGGCGGCCCGTGACGGCTCCCCGCTCATCGAACTCTCCCTGTTCCGCGTGAAGAGCTTCGCCGCCGGTGTAGCCGTCCAGACGGTCTTCGGTATCGGCCTCGGCATCTTCTTCCTGGTGTGGACGCTGTACATGCAGGTCGGACTGGGCTGGCGGCCGCTGAAGGCGGGCCTGACCGGGGTGCCGTTCTCGATCGCGGTCTCCCTGGCCGCCGGGCTGTCGGTGCAGAAGCTGGTACCGCGTGTCGGAGGCCGTGCGGTCCTTCAGTGCGGCGCGCTGACCATGGCCGCGGGCGTTCTGCTCTACCTCTGGGAGGCCGGCCGGTACGGCACCGCCATCGCCCCCTGGCAGATGGCGCTCCCGCTGATCGTGATGGGCCTCGGCATGGGCCTGATCTTCGCCCCGCTGACCGACATGGTGCTGTCCGGCGTACCGCGCGAGCACGCCGGATCGGCGTCCGGCCTCATCAACACCGTGCAGCAGATGGGCAACGCGCTCGGGCTCGGCCTGGTGTCGGTGGTCTTCTTCAGCGAGATCCCGGACGCGCTGCGTCGCGAGCAGGTGGGACCGGTCTTCGTCGACGCCTTCCAGCACGCGCTGGGCTGGGTCGCGGCGGTCATGGCCCTGATCTTCCTGCTGATGTTCGCGCTGCCGAAGCGCGGGGCGCAGCATCTGGAGGGGGCGGGGGAGGAGCCGGTGAGCACGGGCGAGAAGGAGCTGGAGCTCGTCTGACCTGAGCGCGTGGCTATTTGAGCGCGTGGATATCTGAGCCCGTGGATATCTGAGCCCGTGGAGAAAGGCCCGGCGCCCCGTGCGCGCCGGGCCTTCGGCATGCTCCCACCAGGCCGAAAGTCCGTTCATGCCCGAATCAGGCCCGAACCTGTTTACTTTCCGGAAATCCGGGCGTAGCCTCCAGGCGAAACCACAAGTTCGGGCACACGTCGGAAACGGTCGGACATCGAGTCGGAGGCGAGCGGACATGTACGCACCGGAGCGGCAGCAGGAGATCCTCCGGCTCGCGCGTGACGGCGGGCGGGTGGACGTGCTCTCACTGGCCGAGGAGTTCCAGGTCACCGCGGAGACGATCCGCCGGGACCTGAAGGCCCTGGACCGCGCGGGCCTGCTGCGCCGCGTGCACGGCGGAGCCATCCCCGCCGGGCGCCTCGACTTCGAGCCGGACCTCGCCGAGCGCGAGACGACGGCGGCCGACGAGAAGGACCACATCGCCAAGGCGGCCGTCGCCGAACTCCCGACCGAGGGCACCCTGATCCTCGACGCCGGCACCACGGTCGCCCGGCTGGCCGGCGCCATCCCGTTGGAGGCCGCGCTCACCGTCGTCACGCACAGCCTGCCGATCGCGGCCCGCCTCGCGGACCACCCCGGCATCCAGCTCCACCTCGTCGGAGGGCGCGTGCGACACCGTACGCGCGCCGCCGTCGATGCCTGGGCGCTTCGCGCGTACGGCGAGATCCGGGCAGATGTCCTGTTCGTGGCGGCCAACGGCTTCTCCGCCGACCATGGCCTGACCACCCCCGACCTCGCCGAGGCCGCGGTCAAGCGCGCGGCGATCGCCGCCGCCCGCCGTGTGGTGCTGCTCGCCGACTCCTCCAAGCACGGCCAGGAGCACTTCGCCCGCTTCGGCGACCTGAGCGACGTGGACCTGCTGATCACCGACAGCGGGCTGAGCCCCGAAGACGCCACCGCCATCGAGCGCGGCGGCACGGAAGTAGTGCGCGCATGATCCTCACCGTCACCCCGAACCCGTCCCTGGACCGCACCTACGAGGTTCCCTCGCTGGAGCGCGGCGAGGTCATCCGCGCCACCGGCGAGCGCATGGACCCGGGCGGCAAGGGCGTGAACGTCTCGCGCGCCGTGGCGGCCGCGGGCCGGCGTACGGTCGCGGTGCTGCCCCTGGGCGGTGCGCCGGGTGCACTCGTGGCGGATCTGCTCGACGCGCAGGGCATCGAGGTCGCGCCGGTCCCGGTCGCGGGCGCCACCCGCTCGAACATCGCGCTGGCCGAGTCCGACGGCGTACTGACGAAGATCAACGCGCCGGGCCCCGAGCTGTCGGCGGAGGAGCAGGAACTGCTCCTGGAGACGGTACGGGCGCAGTCGCGTGACGCGGACTGGATCGCGTGCTGCGGGAGCCTGCCCCGGGGGCTCGCACCGTCGTGGTACGCCGACGTGGTCGCGCGGGCGCACGCCGGGGGCGCGCGTATCGCGCTGGACACCTCGGGGCGGGCGCTCCTGGAGGCGCTGCGCGAACGTCCCGACGTGGTGAAGCCGAACGCCGAGGAGCTCGCGGAGGCCGTCGGGCGCCCCCTGGCCACGGTGGGCGACGCGGTGAAGGCGGCCGAGGAGTTGCGCGAGATGGGCGCACGCGCCGTGCTCGCGAGTCTGGGCGCCGACGGCCAACTCCTCGTGGACGGCGCGGGCACCTGGTACGCCGGCGCGCGCGTCGACGCCGTACGCAGCAACGTGGGTGCCGGCGACTCCTCCCTCGCCGGCTTCCTCATCGCGGGCGGCAGCGGCCCGGAGGCCCTCGCCTCCGCCGTCGCCCACGGCGCCGCCGCCGTACAACTGCCCGGCAGCGTGATGCCGACCCCGTCCGACCTGGACCCGGCCGCGGTCACGGTGACGGCGGAGGTACCGGTTGACCGCGCACTGAAGGAGCCGGTGTCATGACGAACCGTTTCGCTCCTGGGGCGCTGACGCCGAAGGCCCCCGGCTCTGCTCGCGGGGCGTTCCCCACGCGCTCGGCACTCCCCAGTGGACCGGCCATGAAGCGGCGAGACTCCCCGTTACTCGTCGCGGCCCGCGGGAGGCAGGGCCACCTGAGCCGCCCTGCCGCCCGGTGGGGGCGGGACTTCCCCGGCCTCGCCCCCACCACCCCGGAGCTCACTCCCGAGCTCACCCTCGGGTTCGCTCCTGAGCTCACCCCCAAGACCCCCCACCGCACCCCCGTCCCCACCCTCGTCCCCGCCCCCGCCCACTCCACTCCCCGGGCGATACGCGTGCGAAGGAGCCCGCGATGAGCGACATGATCACCGCGGACCTGGTCGATCTCGACCTGTCCGCCGACACCAAGGAAGCGGCGGCACGCGCCCTCGCCGAACGGATGGTCACCCTGGGCCGGGTGACCGACCTGGAGGGCTTCCTCGGCGACGTGGCCGCTCGCGAGGCCCAGATGCCGACCGGCCTGGACGGTGGCATCGGCATCCCGCACTGCCGCAGCGCGCACGTCACCGAGCCGACGCTCGCCTTCGGGCGCAGCGCCGCCGGCATCGACTTCGGCGCGGCGGACGGCCCCGCCGACCTGATCTTCCTGATCGCCGCGCCCGCCGGCGCGGACGACGCCCATCTGACGATCCTGTCGTCGCTGGCGCGGCAGCTGATGAACGCGGAGTTCACCGACGCGCTGCGCGCGGTGGACGACGCGGCGGCAGCGGCGGCGCTCATCCGCGGGGACGCGCCGGAGGCGGACGCGGCGGGCTCGTCCGCGGGCGCTCCCGCGGGCGCCTCTTCGGACTCCGTGGCGGTGTCGGGGGCGGCCTCCGCCGACACCGCCACGGGTACCGCGGCCCCGGCGCCGGGCGGCACGACCGCTCCGGCGCCGGGCGCCACGGACGCGAACGGGGCGGACACCGCCGACGCGCGCCCCTTCCGCATCGTCGCCGTCACCTCCTGCCCGACCGGCATCGCCCACACCTACATGGCGGCCGAGTCCCTGGAGAACGCGGGCCGCGAGGCGGGCGTCGAACTCGTCGTCGAGACCCAGGGCTCGGCCGGCTTCACGCGGCTCGACCCGGCCGTCATCGAGGCGGCGGACGGCGTGATCTTCGCCCACGACGTCCCCGTACGCGACAAGGACCGCTTCGCCGGCAAGCCGACCGTCGACGTCGGAGTGAAGGCGGGCATCAACCGTCCCACCGAGCTCATCACCGAGGTGCGCGGGAAGGCGGCACGCGGTGAGGTGACAGGCGCCCCCGGGGCCGGTTCCACGCCGGTCGAGCGGGGCGGTGACGCGGGCGACAGCTATGGCACCAAGCTCCGCAAGTGGCTGATGACCGGCGTGAGCTACATGGTTCCGTTCGTCGCGGCGGGCGGTCTGCTGATCGCCCTCGGCTTCGCGATCGGCGGCTACCAGATCAACGAGGCCAAGCCGGTCATGGAGCACTTCGACTGGGGCCAGGTCGACAGCTGGGGCGCGCTCCTCTTCCAGATCGGTGGCGTCGCCTTCGGCTTCCTGATCCCCGTCCTCGCGGGCTACATCGCCTACGGCATGGCGGACCGGCCCGGCCTCGTGCCCGGCTTCGTCGGCGGCATGATCTCCGTCAACATCGCCGCGGGCTTCCTCGGCGGCCTGGTCGCCGGTCTGCTGGCGGGCGCGGTCGTCCTCGGCATCCAGAAGATCAAGATCCCACCGGTGCTGCGCGGCATCATGCCGGTGGTGGTGATCCCACTGGTCTCGTCGATCGTCGTCGGCTTCCTGATGTTCATCGTGATCGGCAAGCCGATCGCCGAGGCCCAGAAGGCGATGACGGACTGGCTGAACGGCCTCTCCGGCACCAACGCCATCCTCCTCGGCATCCTCCTCGGCCTGATGATGTGCTTCGACCTGGGCGGCCCGGTCAACAAGGTCGCCTACGCCTTCGCCACCGCAGGCATCGCCGTGCAGGACCCGAGCGACTCGGCGATGAAGGTCATGGCAGCCGTGATGGCGGCCGGCATGGTGCCGCCGCTGGGCATGGCTCTCGCGACGACCGTGCGCAAGAAGCTGTTCACCGAGACCGAGCGGGAGAACGGCAAGGCGGCCTGGATCCTCGGCGCCTCCTTCATCTCCGAGGGCGCCATCCCGTTCGCCGCGGCCGACCCGCTGCGCGTCATCCCCGCCTCCATGGCCGGCGGCGCGGTCACCGGTGCGCTGACCATGGCCTTCGGTTCCACCCTGCGCGCTCCGCACGGCGGCATCTGGGTCACCTTCCTGATCGGCAGCCCGTTCCTCTACCTGCTGGCCATCGCCATCGGCACGGCGGTCACGGCGGCCCTGGTGATCCTCCTCAAGGGCCTGCGCAAGACGGCCCCGGGAGAGGCGGCCACCGCCTCCGACGACCCCGCGTCCGCCCCGACGACGGAGGCGAAGCAGCCGGTCGCCGCGTAGCGGACCGACTGGATCCCGTCACCGCCACGCCCCTTTGGGCAGCTGTGAGTTGTTCACGGCACCTGCGAGATACGTCACGGTCCGGGGCCAAAGTCCTGGACTGTGGTGTCTACTGGGGCGCATGCCTGAGCACGTCTCGATCTTCCAGATGGCGGGAATGGCCGTCCTCGCCCTGGCGACCGTCGTCTGGGCGATCGGCCTGACCCGCGTCCTGCGCCGCGGCCGAGAGGCCGCCCTGTGGGGAGCCGCCCCCGCTCTCGGGGGCCTTCCGTACCAGCGGCAGGCGGGCCCCGACCTGGAGTCCGTCCAGCTCACCCCGGCGGAACGGGACGCCTTCGCGGGCCTGGTACGACAGCTCAGCGACGGCCGCTGAGACCCAAGAGGTCACCCGCTCGTCATGCGGGCGCGCGTCAGGAAACGCGTGCCGCCCGCCGCTCCATCGCATCCCGGGCGGCGTCCTCGGAGACGTACACCTCGCACATGTGCCGCCCGTCGGGCGTGGCCGTGTGCTCGACCTCCCACAGGGAGATCTCCTCGCCGTCACGCAGCAGGAACGCGTGCTCGTAGAGCGAGAAGCACAGTCCGATACGCCCCGCGCGGCACGGGCGTCCGAACGCCTGCGTGATCTGGTGCGCGAACGCGTCCGTGAGCAGCGCCGCCGTCTCCGCACCCGGCCGGTCCGGATTCTCCGCGCGGCGCAGGAGCCGACGCGCGTGATCGGCGGAGTCGTCGGGCACGTACGCGTGCCGGGGCGCGGGGATCGGCGACAACTGCACCGTCACCGGCAGCTCGAAGTCGGGGGTGTCCGCGGGCAGCGGCAGCCGGGCGGTGGCCGCGCGCAGCTCCTCCTCGTCGACGTACACCTCGTGCTGCGGGTCGCTGCCCGGCACGGTGTTGTGGACCAACTCCCAGAACGTGAGCGCGGAGCCGTCGGCGAGCAGCCAGGTGTGGCGGTACGTCTCGCGGTGCAGCCCCGCGCTGTGGTGCGCGGAGTGCAGCGAGCTGTCGTGCGCCAGCGCGCAGTCGAGTCGCTGTATCGCCTCGTCGGGCAGCTCGAAGGAGTTCAGCGCACGGCCGAGGAGTCGCGCGAGGTGCTCCTCCGGAGACTCGGGCGACTCGCGTGGCTCGTACGCTGCTGTCTCGTACGGAACGCTCAAGGTTTCTCCCGGCGTTGCTGCATGTCACCTTGTGGGTGCATACCGTAGCCCCTCGGTCGGACATCATGTCCGGGAACCGAGAAAACGTACGCACGGAAAACTCCCGGGCCGCGTGAGAAGTTCCCACGCGGCCCGAAGATCCGTCAAAAACAGCCGGTCAGAAGCCACTTGGCGCACGACGCCGCGCGCGAACTCACACGGCGCTTCCGGCGGTCCACTGGCTCCACGACATGTTCCAGCCGTTGAGCCCGTTGTCCGGTGCCACCGTCTTGTCGGGCGAGTTCTTGACGATCACGACGTCCCCGAGGATGGAGTTGTCGTAGAACCACTTGGCGTTCGTCGCCCCCGAGCCGCCCTGCACGTCCTGAAGTCCCACGCACCCGTGACTGGTGCCCGTCTGCCCGAAGGGCGGATTGGCCTTGTTGTACCAGTAGTTGCCGTGGATGAACGTCCCCGACTGGGTCAGCCGCATCGCGTGCGGCACGTCCGGGATGTCGTAGGCGTTGTCGAGCCCGACCGTCCGGCTGTCCATCCGCAGCTTCGGGAACTTCTCGGAGATCACCATCTGTCCGTTGTAGGTGGTGAACTCCGCGCTGCCCGCCGAGATCGGCACCGACTTGAAGGTCCTGCCGTCCCGCACGACCGTCATCGTCTGCGTGTTCACGTCGACCGTGGAGACCTGGGACCGCCCGATCGTGAAGCTGACGGTCTTCTTCTGTACGCCGACGACGCCGTTCGCGCCCTTCACGCCGTCCAGGTCGATCTTCATCGTGACCTTGGAGCCGGCCTTCCAGTACTCCTGCGGCCGGAAGTCGAGCCGCTGCGACCCGAACCAGTGCCCGACCACCTGCTGCCCACTGCTGGAGGAGACCGTGATGTGCGACTGCACGGCCTTCTTGTCGCTGATCGCCTTGTCGAAGGTGAACGACACCGGCATCCCGACCCCCACCGTCGTACCGCCGTCCGGCGTGTACGTCCCGATGAAGCTGTTCGCCTTGCTGACCGTGGTGAAGGTCGAGTCGTCGGAGACGGCACGACCGTCGGCGTCCTTCGCGCTCGCCGATATCTCGTACTTCGTCTCCCGCTCCAACTGCTCCTTCGGCTTCCAACTGCCCCCGTCCGCGGAGAGCGTGCCCGGCACGTCCTGCCCCGTGCCCGCCACCGTCATCTTCACGACGGTCAGCTCGCCCCCGCTGACCTTGACCCCCGTCGTGTTGATCGACGCGCCCGTCGAACCGTTCTTCGCCGAGATGACGATCTTCGCCGCCGACGTCTTCGGGGAGTTCCCGGCGCTCTTGCCGTCGTCCTTGCCGTCGGCGCCGCCGCCACAGGCGGTGAGGGTGAGGGCGCCGACCGCCAGGACGGCACAGGCCCCCAGTGCGCGCCTCGTTGCTATGTCCGGCGTTGTCACGAGCTGCTCCCGGTTCGTGTGATGTGCGTGATCCGCTCCAGTGCGTGGAGAAAGAGCGCATCCAGGGCCGGTCGGGTTCCCTCCCTTGGCGGTGAACGCCATCACGTGACAGAACCGGGACAATCCCCACACGAAACGCGCCACTCGTGTCAGCCGCCCCCGTACAACTCCCCGTACGACGGCCACTCCCCACCCGGCCCGCGCACCGACTCGGCCGCGCGCACGGCGCGCACGATCGCGCGGGTCACCATGTCGGCGCCCGCCGCGAGGAGTTCGTTGAGCGCCAGGGGGTGCTCGGCGTCCAGCGCGCGCCGTCCCGTGGCCAGAGTGAACACGGTGTCGCCGTCGTTCAGAAGGTGCACCGGCCGCACGGCACGCGCGATGCCGTCGTGCGCCGTGCCGGCGAGCTTCTGCGCCTGCGCCTTCGACAGATCCGCGTCGGTGGCGACGACCGCGAGCGTGGTGTTCAGAAGGGGAGCGGCGTTCTTCGCCGCGGCCTCGGCGAGACGCCGGCACGCGGCGTCGTGGACGTGCGCCTGCGGATGGTCCACCCGCCCCTGGAACAACTCCCCGTACAGAACCCCCGTCTCCGGATCCAGTACGGCGCCCGCCGCGTTGGCCACCACCAGCGCGGCGACCGTGATCCCCGACCCGAGCACGACGCTCGCGCTGCCGACCCCGCCCTTCAGCGCTCCGACAGCGGCGCCCGTACCCGCGCCCACGCCCCCTTCCCGCACCCGCTCGCCGGGTGCGCTCGCCGCGGCCGCCTCGACGGCCGCACGGCCGACGGCGGCATCCGGCCTGGCCCGGAAGTCGCCGCCCCGCCCGAGGTCGAAGACGCAGGCGGCGGGTACGACGGGGACGACATGGGTCGGATCCGCCCCGACGCGCACTCCGCGACCCTGCTCCTCCAGCCACGCCATCACGCCGGTCGCGGCGTCGAGCCCGTAGGCGCTGCCTCCGGTCAGCACGATCGCCTCGACCTTCTGCACGACGTTGCGCGGGTCGAGGGCGTCGGTCTCCTTGGTGCCGGGACCGCCGCCGCGCACGTCCACGGCGGCGACGGCACCGCCCTTTGGGGCGAGCACCACGGTGGTACCGGTGAGCCAACCGTCGCCGGTGCGCGTCGCGTGCCCCACGCGCACACCGGCGACGTCCGTCAGAGCGTCAACTGTCATGGCCCCAGTCTCGTCCAGGCCACTCCGGCACCGGCCCAGCGGCGCGGAACCGGCACCGACCGCCGCAACCGCGCCGGCGTGCGTCACCCGACCGGCGCCGGTGCCGCCTCCCCGCGCTGCCGGGCCACCATGCGTGCCGTCAGCGTCGTCCCCGTCACCACGGCGAGCGCCGAGACGATGCCGGCCGCGAGTACGGCCCAGTCGCCCAGGAACGTGCAGGCGATCACCAGCAGCGCCGTGACCGGCAGCACCAGCTGCTGCGCGGTACCCACCTTGAAGTAGCGCGAGTGCAGGGCCCAGACGGTGAGGAGATAGAGCGCCGTCGGCAGCGTCACGGCGGCCGACGCGGACAGGGTGGAGATGTGCGCCTTGCCGACCGCCTGCTCGACCGCCACCTCCAGCCCGGCGCCGATCGCGGCGGCGGAGGCGAAGATCAGGTAGTGGCCGTAGCCCCACAGGAACGCCTGCTTGCTGGTGCGCAGCCTGCCGTGGATGGGCACGACGAAGTAGATCCACCACGCCGCGAACACGATCAGCAGCCCGCCCGCGGCGATCGGCAGCAGTTCCCCGAGGGCGTCGTTCTCGTCGACGGCGGACTTCACGGCGACCGTGGCCGCGGCGATCGTCTCGCCGAGGACGATGATGGTGAACAGGCCGTACCGCTCGGCGATGTGGTGCGGATGCCAGGAGGAGGTGAAGTCCTTCTCCGCGTACGCCGGCACGCACATCTCGACCACCGCCATCACGAGGAACACCCAGGGCCTCGCCCCCACGGGCAGCACCACAAGTCCCAGCCAGCCGACCATGCAGAGCAGCACGCCACCGGCGTAGCGCAGAGCCATCGTCCGCTCCGCGCCCTCGCTGGAGAGCGCCACGCGTATCCACTGCGCGGACATGGCGAGCCGCATGATCACGTAACCCAGCCAGACGGTCAGGAACTCGTGGTCCTCGAAGGCCCGCGACACCCCGGCCGCGAGCACCAGCACACCGGCGATCTGGATCAGGGTGACGACCCGGTAGAGGACGTCGTCGTTGTCGTACGCCGAGGCGAACCAGGAGAAGTTCATCCAGGCCCACCAGATGGCGAAGAAGACCATCGCGTAGTTGAGGATGCCTTCGCCGGCGTGCCCCTCGGCGACGGAGTGCACCAACTGCACGCCCGCCTGAGCGATGGCCACGACGAAGCACAGGTCGAAGAAGAGCTCCAGGGGCGAGGCGACCCGATGGGCCTCGTCGCGCCCGCGGGCGCTGAGCCGCCGCAAGGGGCTACGGGTGGCGTGCGCGTCGGAGGGCGCCGGGGACGGAGTCGAACTGGACGTCATGCGTCCAAGCAGAGCAGATACCGGCCAGAAATTCTTGTGAGCGCTTCCACAGCGGACGGGAGACCCGAGGACCGGAAGAAACCCCAGGTCAGTGACCCCTTCCCCAGCGGCGCTCGACGCCCGGTGGCCGGCTCGGTCCATGCTCGGCCACGTCAGCCGCGTCGTCGTCCTGGGCCGTACCCTGGACCCATGAGTACCGCCCCCGACCCCGAGCCCCGCACCCCCAAGCCGTCGCTGGTCTTCGACGACCCGCTGGACCAGCAGTCCTCGGACGACACGGACCGCGGCTGGGGCGAGCGCGCGGGCGCGGACGGCGCCGACAGTGCGGCGGATCTGAAGCGCTTCCTCGACGAGAAGCCGCCCCACCACCTCTGAACCGTCCGCCGCACCACCTCCGAACCGTCCGCCGCACGGCCCGCCGGACCCGGCAGGCCGTGGCGGTCGCTACCGCTCGTCGTGGCCCGAGCCGCGCTGTGCGACCAGTGCGTCGCGGATCTCCTTGAGGACCTCCAGCTCGGTGACCTCGATGATCTCGTGCGTCCCCTCCTTCGCCTTCCTGCGGGCCTCCTGTCGCGCCAGGTACTTCGACATCGGCAGCACCATCAGGAAGTACACGACCGCCGCGGTGATCACGAAGCTCAGCGTCGCGCCGAGCACGGTGCCCCACATGATCGGGATGCCGCTCTGCACCGTGCCGTCCGCCGCGACCTTGCACGGGTCCTTCAGGCACGAGCTGTAGCTGTCGAGGTTCTTGGTCCCGATCGCCCCGACCAGCGGGTTGATCACGCCCTTCACCACCGAGTTGACGATGTTGGTGAAGGCGGCGCCGATGACCACGGCCACAGCCAGGTCGACGACGTTCCCGCGCATCAGGAAGGCTTTGAAGCCATCCAAGACGTTCGGCTTCTTCTTGCTCACCTAGGGGACTCTCCTCGCAGGCACAGGTTGTGGAACAAACAGCTCCGCAACCTACGTCAACGCGAGGTGACCCTGTCCAATTGGGTAGCTCGAACGAAGGACTTGACACAAGGTCGCGCAACAAGCGGAACACGCGGAGGACACGGCTCAGCACAGCGTCACCGCCAGGCGGGCCGTGGCGCTCGCACCCGCGAGGCGCGCCGCGACGGAGCGTGGCGCCGAGAGCACCACCAACGCGCCGCTCTCGGCAGCGCCCTCCAGCGGCTCGGGCACCTTCTTCACCCGCACCCCGCGCGCGATCACCTGGGCGTCGCCGCCCGCCGCCGCTGAATCGGCGGCGATCACGTCGACCCGGTCGCCGGGCCGCAGCAGCAGCACCGTGGCCCCGTCGGCGATGCGCACCGGTGCCGTCACCATCTCGACGGCACGGTGCTCCCGTACCGGCGCGGCCGCCGGATGCCCGCGGGCTCCGTCCGCCCCGTCCGGACCGACGGCCAACAGCGTCGCGGCCGTCACGGCGAGGCCCGCCGCGAGGGCCCGCCCGCGATGCCGTACGAGCCGGGCCAGTTGACGACGACCGCCCCGCACCCGCACGGGAGCGAAGTGCGGCACCTCGCACGTGGCGGGGGCGTCGCTGCCCGGCGGGCGCGGAACGAGAGGAGAGGGAGAAGGAGCGAACGACACGGGACCACCACCTGTGACGAGGAATCGGCCGGCAAGGCCACGATGAGGCCTCGCGCCGAATCCCGCAGAGACAGGTGGACGACCGACCGGTTGTGGAAAACTCCCGCACCCGAACGGGGAGTTCCGCACTCCAGCCGCGGAATACGGCCCCGCGTCAGGGCAGTTCGAAGCCCGGATCCATCCCGCCGAGCGCCGTTGTGCACAGGCAGTCCCGCTCGTCGTCGGCCGGCAGCGCGGCCACCGCGTCGAACAGGACGCCTCGCAGCCGGTCCACGTTCGCCGCGAACACCCGCAGCACCTCGTCGTGCGAGACGCCCTCACCGGTCTCGGCGCCCGCGTCGAGGTCCGTGACCAGGGTCAACGACGTGTAGCAGAGCTCCAGTTCACGAGCGAGCGCCGCCTCGGGATGGCCGGTCATGCCCACCACCGACCAGCCCTGCGCCTGGTGCCACAACGATTCGGCACGCGTCGAGAAGCGCGGCCCCTCGATCACGACCAGCGTTCCGCCGTCCACCGCCTCCCAGTCCCGACCGCGCGCCGCCTTCAACGCCGCCGTCCTGCCGACCGGGCAGTAGGGGTCGGCCAGCGACACATGTACGACGTGGGGCACCTCGCCGCCGGGCAGCGGGAGCCCGTCGAAGTACGTTCCCGCACGGGACTTCGTGCGGTCGACCAGCTGATCCGGCACCAGCAGCGTGCCCGGGCCGTACTCGGGACGCAGCCCGCCCACCGCGCAGGGACCGAGGATCTGACGCGCGCCCACCGACCGCAGGGCCCACAGATTGGCGCGGTAGTTGATCCGGTGCGGCGGAAGATGGTGACCGCGCCCGTGCCGGGGCAGGAACGCGACCCGTCGGCCCGCCACGTCACCGAGGAAGAGGGAGTCGCTGGGCGGACCGTAGGGGGTGTCCACCTGGATCTCGGTCACGTCGTCGAGGAACGAGTAGAAGCCCGAGCCGCCGATTACGCCGATCTCTGCGTTCGCCATGACCAGCACAGTAGCTGGCCCCGGCGGCGGGCCGGATCGGGCTTTACGAAAAGGCCGAGGACCCCGCCGTCGTACGACGACAGGGTCCGCGTGTGAGTACTCAAGCGGCGGAGGTGCTGCTGGAGGAGCCGCTGCTCGACGGCTTCGAGTCCGAGGACGAGGACGTCGAGGTGGACGAGGACGACGTCGTCGTGGCGGGCGTCGACTTCGACGACGAAGCGGGCGAGCTGCTCGACGAGGAGCCGCGGCTGTCGTTGCGGTAGAAGCCGGAGCCCTTGAAGACAATGCCGACCGCGGAGAACACCTTCTTCAGGCGGCCACCGCAGTTGGGGCACTCGGTCAGAGCGTCGTCGGTGAACTTCTGCACCGCCTCGAGGCCCTCGCCGCACTCGGTGCACTGGTACTGGTAGGTCGGCACTTGTCTTCCTCCTGGCACTCTCACTCAATGAGTGCTAACGACGGTCCATAGTGACGTATTCCCGAGGATCAGTCCACCGTCACCGGCACGCGGTGACCGACGCCACGTGCGACCGTACGACTCCGGGGGCGCGCCACGAGCCGTGAACGCAGGGCCAGGAGGGTCGCCAGGGCGAGCAGTGTGCCGACCATCGGGACCAGGAATCCTGCACCGTCCCGGAAGCGGTCCTCCAACTGTCCGGCGACCGTGACGGCGCCGGCCTGGCCGAGTGCCACGGCACCGGTCAGCCAGGTGAAGGCCTCGGTCCGGGCGCCGGCCGGCACCAGGTCCTCGACCAGCGTGTAGCCGGTGATCAGCGCGGGCGCGATGGACATGCCGACCAGGAGGCCGAGCCCGGCCAGCGCGAGCACGGACTGGGCGGCCCACAGGCCGGAGGCGGTCAGCGCGAGCGCGGCGTACCCGACCACGAGGCGCCGCTGCGGAGCGACCTTCCACGCGATGGCGCCGCAGGCGATGCCGGAGATCATGTTGCCCGCGGCGAAGACGCCGTACAGGACACCGTTCAGCCCGGGCTCGCCGATCGACTCGGTGAACGCGGCCAGCGAGACCTGCATGCCGCCGAAGACGGAACCGATGCCCAGGAACGTCACGATCAGCACGCGCACGCCGGGGACGCGCAGCGCCGAGGCGTGCTCCACGCGCGCGTGCCCCTTCGCCGCGACCTGGGGCTGTGTGCCCTTCTGCGCGGCGAACAGCAGACCGCCGATCAGGGTCAGCGCGGCCTCCGTCATCAGACCGGCGGCCGGGTCGACCGCGGTGCACAGGGCGGTGGCCAGGAGCGGGCCGACGACGAAGGTCAGCTCGTCCGTGACCGACTCGAAGGCCGCCGCGGTGCTCATGAGGGGGGAGCCCTGGAGCTTCACGCCCCAGCGGGCGCGCACCATGGGGCCGATCTGGGGTACCGAGGCGCCCGTGGGCACGGCGGCGATGAACAGCGCCCACAAGGGTGCGTGGGAGAGCGCGAGCGCCGTCAGGGTCAGTCCCGACAGTGAGTGCACCAGCACACCGGGGATCAACACGGTCCGCTGGCCGTAACGGTCGGCGAGGCGGCCGCTGTAGGGCGCGAACACCGCCATGGAGACACCGGTGACCGCGGCCGCGGCGCCCGCCGCTCCGTACGAGCCGGTGGTGTGCTGCACGAGCAGCACGATGGAGATCGTCAGCATCGCGAACGGCTGCCGCGCCGCGAAACCGGGGAGCAGGAACGTCCAGGCGCCGCGCGTGCGCAGCAGTTGCCCGTATCCGGGGCGGGAGGAGGCCGGCGAGTCCTTCGACGGCTCGGTGGTGACCGTGGATGCCACGGCCCGTGCCTTTCTGCCGCCTGGTAGCGCGCCCGTGCGGGGGCGCCGAGAGCTGTCCTCGTGCGCGGAACTGCGGTAGATACCGGCGCCCACTGCGAGGGTGTTCCGGCCGCCATACGGTCGCGCCAGCTCTGCGTCAGGCAGAGTTGGTTCGATCAAAGTGCGCCTTCATCGTACAGGGATCTACCGCTGATGCGCCTGTGAAAACGAGCACCATAGAGGCTGTTCACCTGCGATTGGTGAAGGTGTGAACCGTACGAAACATGCCTTTAACCGGCGGTGGCCGTCAGCGGCCCGGCGACTCGCCGTTGCCGCCCAGCCAACCGGCCAGCTTGCCCCCGTGCCCCACCGCGCGCAGCCGCTTCTCCGCCGCGTCCCGGACCGGGTCCGTGGCGACCACGAGCAGTTCGTCGCCGCGGCGCAGCACCGTCGTGGGCAAGGGAACGAACGATTTTCCATCGCGGACGACGAGGGTGACCGCGGCCCCGGCCGGCAGGCGCAGTTCGTTGACCTCGACGCCGTGCATCTTCGAGGCGTCGGGGATCGCGACGGACAGCAGGTGTCCGCGCAGTCGCTCCAGGGGCGCCGACTCGATGCCGAGGTCGGCGGCCTCGGCGTCCTGGCCCAGCCGGAGCTTGCGGGCGAGCCAGGGGAGCGTCGGCCCCTGGACCAGGGTGTAGACGACGACCAGGACGAAGACGATGTTGAAGACACGGCGGCTGCCGTCGACGCCGTTCACCATGGGGATCGTCGCCAGGATGATGGGCACGGCGCCGCGCAGCCCGGCCCAGGACATGAGGGTCTGCTCCTGCCAGGGCACCCGGAACGGGGTCAGGCACAGCACGACGCTCAGGGGGCGCGCGACCATGGTCAGCACCAGCCCGATGACGAGCGCGGGCCACACGTCGTCGCCCAGTTCGTGCGGGGTGACGAGCAGGCCGAGCAGGACGAACATGCCGATCTGGGCGATCCAGCCGAGCCCGTCGGCGAACCCGCGCGTGGCGGGCCAGTGCGGGAGCTTGGCGTTGCCCATGACCATGGAGGCGAGGTAGACGCCGAGGAAGCCGCTGCCGTGCGCCAGCGCGCCCGCCGCGTACGCCGTCACGGCGATCGCCATGACGGCGATCGGGTAGAGGCCGGAGGCGGGCAGGGCGACGTGCCGGAGCCCCCAGGAGCCCAGCCAGCCGACCGCGAGGCCGACGGCGGCGCCGATGGCCAGGTCCAGGGTTATCTCGCCGATCAGCAGATACCAGTGCTCGACGGGGCCCGCCGTGGAGAAGGCGACGACCAGGATGACGACAGGGGCGTCGTTGAAGCCGGACTCGGCCTCCAGCGTGCCCGTCACGCGCGTGGGGAGGGGGATCTTCCGCAGGACCGAGAAGACCGCCGCCGCGTCCGTGGAGGAGACCACCGCTCCGATGATGAGCGCCTGCCGCCACTCGAGGCCGATCAGGTAGTGGGCGGCCGTCGCCGTGACCCCGACGCTCACCGCGACGCCGGCCAGGGCCAGGGCGGTGGCGGCCGGCAGGGCCGGCTCGATCTCCTTCCACTTCGTGCCCAGGCCACCCTCGGCCAGGATCACGACCAGGGCCGCGTATCCGATGACCTGGGTCAGTTCGGCGTTGTCGAACTTGATGTCACCGAGGCCGTCCTGGCCCATGGCGATCCCGATGCCCAGGTAGACGAGCAGGCTGGGGAGCCCGCTGCGCGAGGAGATCCGGACCGCTGCGACGGCGACGAGCAGGACGAGCGAGCAGACGAGCAGGAGCTGGTTGAGGTCGTGGACGGTCAGCGGCTGTTCCCTTCCCTGGCCCGCGGGCGGCACGCGCGCGTGGGCTCACGTACATAGGACACGAAGTGGCGGGTCTTCGCACCCAAGTACTTCGTTACCTTACCTAACTCTTGACGATTTCTTGACACTCCTCAAGGCAAGATCGAACGCTCGCCCGTTCGGGTTCCCCACTCCGCGTCAAGTGGCGTCGGGCCCTGCGCCTATGGTTGCTCCAGCGCTCATTCAAAAGGACAGCCCGCCCTGCCGCTCGCGTTAGGACAGCAAGGACAGCGATGCCCCCCAACACCACCGCCTCATCGGGTCAGCAGCCCGGCAAGTCCGGCAGGAAAAAGGGGCGCAAAGCCCGACTCATCGTCCTCGTCCTGGTATTGGCCATCATTGGCGGCATCGCCTACGGGGCGTACTGGTCCATCAGCACCGTCCGCGCCTCCCTCCCGCAGACCAAGGGCTCGATCACACTCGAGGGCCTGTCGGGACCGGTCGACGTGAAGCGCGACGGCTACGGCATCCCGCAGATCTACGCCTCCACCGACGAGGACCTGTTCATGGCGCAGGGCTACGTCCAGGCGCAGGACCGGTTCTACGAGATGGACGTGCGCCGTCACATGACCTCCGGGCGCCTGTCGGAGATGTTCGGCAAGGGCCAGGTCAAGAACGACGAGTTCCTGCGCACCCTCGGCTGGGACCGGGTCGCGAAGAAGGAGTACGACACCAAGCTGTCGGCCTCCACCAAGAAGTACCTCCAGGCGTACGCCAAGGGAGTCAACGCCTACCTGGACGGCAAGGACGGCAAGGAGATCTCCCTCGAGTACGCCGCCCTGGGCTTCACCAACGACTACAAGCCCGAGCAGTGGACCCCCGTCGACTCGGTCTCCTGGCTGAAGGCGATGGCCTGGGACCTGCGCGGCAACATGCAGGACGAGATCGACCGCGCCCTGATGACCAGTCGTCTCGGCCCCAAGCAGATCGCCGACCTGTACCCGGAGTACCCGTACAGCCGCAACAAGGCGATCGTCCAGGAGGGCCAGTACAACGAGCTCACCCAGACGTTCGAGCAGGGCGGCTCCACGTCCGCCGCAGGCTCCGCCGGCGGCACGACGGGCACCACCGGCACCTCCACGGCCTCCACGTCCCTCCAGAGCCAGCTGGCGGGCCTCCAGGACGTCCTGGACGACGTCCCCACGGCCGTCGGCGTGAACGGCAACGGCATCGGCTCCAACGCCTGGGTCGTCTCCGGCCAGTACACGATCACCGGCAGCCCGCTGCTGGCCAACGACCCGCACCTGTCGGCCTCGCTGCCGTCCGTCTGGTACCAGATGGGCCTGCACTGCCGCACCGTCTCCAGCAAGTGCCAGTACGACGTCACCGGTTACACCTTCGCGGGCATGCCCGGCGTCGTCATCGGCCACAACGCGAACATCGCCTGGGGCATGACCAACTCCGGCGTGGACGTCACCGACCTGTACCTGGAGAAGCTCAGCGGCAGCGGCTACCTGTACGACGGCAAGACCGTGCCGTTCACCACGCGCGAGGAGACCATCAAGGTCGCCGGCGGCAAGTCCAAGACGATCGTCGTCCGCGAGACCAACAACGGCCCCCTGCTGTCCGACCGCGACGACGAACTCGTCAAGGTCGGCAAGAAGGCCACCGTGGACACCGCCGCACCCGACCGCGGCGACGGCTACGGCATCGCCCTGCGCTGGACGGCCCTCCAGGCGGGCACCACCATGGACGCCGTCTTCGCCATGGACAAGGCGGCGAACTGGAGCGACTTCCGCGCCGCGGCCACCCTGTTCGAGGTGCCGTCGCAGAACCTCGTCTACGCCGACAGCAAGAACATCGGCTACACGCTGCCCGGCAGGATCCCCACGCGCGCGAAGGGCGTCGACGGCTCGATCCCGCAGCCGGGATGGGACTCCAAGTACCGCTGGACCGGCTGGATCCAGCAGGACGAACTGCCCTACGAGTACAACCCGTCGCGCGGCTACATCGTCACCGCCAACCAGGCCGTGGTCGACCAGGACAAGTACCCCTACACGCTCACCACGGACTGGGGCTACGGCACCCGCAGCCAGCGGATCACCGACCTGATCCAGTCGAAGATCGACGACGGCGGCAAGATCTCGACCGACGACATGCGGCAGATGCAGGTCGACAACAGCAGCGAGATCGCCAAGCTGCTCGTGCCCAAGCTGCTGAAGATCGACATCGAGGACAAGGACGTCCGCGAGGCGCAGAAGCTGCTGGAGGGCTGGGACTACACCCAGGACGCCGACTCCGCGGCGGCCGCCTACTTCAACTCGGTCTGGCGCAACATCCTCAAGCTCGCCTTCGGCAACAAGCTGCCCAAGGAACTCCGCGTCGAGGGCCAGTGCCTGTGGGTCGAGAAGGCCGACAGCACCGGTCCGGTCGACGAGGAGACCGAGGTGCGCGAGTGCGGTCAGCGCGACCCCGACCAGGCGCAGCCGGACGGTGGCGACCGCTGGTTCGAGGTCGTGCGCAACCTCATGGACGACGAGAAGAGCGACTGGTGGAAGACGCCGGCCGGCGTCGGTGACCGTCCCAAGGCCGAGAACCGCGACCAGTTGTTCAAGCGCGCCATGATCGACGCCCGCTGGGAGCTGACCGCCAAGCTCGGCAAGGACATCGACACCTGGAGCTGGGGCCGGCTGCACCGCCTGTTCCTCAAGAACCAGACGCTCGGCACCGAGGGCCCCGGCATCATCCAGTACATCCTCAACCGCGGCCCCTGGAAGCTCAGCGGCGGCGAGGCCACGGTCAACGCGACCGGCTGGAACGCCGCCGGCGGCTACGGCGTCATCTGGGTGCCCTCGATGCGGATGGTGGTCAACCTCGGCGACCTCGACAAGTCGAAGTGGATCAACCTCACCGGAGCCTCCGGGCACGCCTACAGCGCCCACTACACCGACCAGACGGGCAAGTGGGTCAAGGGCGAACTCCTGGACTGGTCCTTCTCGAAGGACGCGGTCGACAAGAGCACGAGCGACACCCTGGTGCTCAAGCCGTGAGCCGCTGAAGCCTGCTGAACCCGAGCAACCGAAGGGCCCCTCCACGCGCGTGGAGGGGCCCTTCGCGTACGCCGGGCGGCGTTCAGTGATCCGTCGCCCGCGCCCCGTCCCGGAAACGGCGCACGCCCGACGGCGTCACCACCGCGTCCACCGGCCGGTCGTGGGCCTCCTCCGGGACGCGCTCGACGACCTCGCAGTCGTAGAGCAGCACCACCAGCGCGGGATGCGCACCCGCCCGTTCCAGGCGCGCCAGCACACGGTCGTACGACCCCCCGCCGCGCCCCAGACGCATGCCGCGCGAGTCGACCGCGAGGCCTGGCAGCAGCACCACGTCGGCGGCGGTCACCGCGTCCGGGCCCAGGCGCTCGCCCGCGGGCTCGAAGAGGGCCATCTTTCCGCCGTGTTGGACGCGCCCGAGCGAGCCCTCGCCGGTGTACGCGCCCCAGTCCAGGTCGTTGTCGGGCAGGAGCGCGGGGAGCAGGACGCGCACGCCCCGCGCGCGCAGCGCGTCCAACAGCGCGAGCGTGCCGGGCTCGCCCCCCACCGAGACGTACGCCGCCACCGTGCGCGCCCGCACCAGCTCGGGCAGCCCAAGTGCCCGCTCTGCCAGGGCGGCCGCGGATTCCCGCACGTCATCGGCCGTCAACCTGCTCCTCACCGCGAGGAACTCTCGCCGCAACATTCGCTTGTCAGGCTCGTCAGGACGTCCGCTGTGACTCAAGGGTCGCTCCCGTATCCATTCAATACGCTCATATCAGAGCTAATTAACCGGAGCCTCAGATTCCTTGCAAAGGCACCGGATAAGGTTGCGGACATGACTCAGTCGCACCCTCGGATCAGCAAGGCTGTCATCCCGGCAGCAGGCCTCGGCACCCGGTTCCTGCCGGCCACCAAAGCCACTCCCAAGGAGATGCTGCCGGTCGTGGACAAGCCGGCGATCCAGTACGTGGTCGAGGAGGCCGTCTCCGCGGGCCTCGACGACGTCCTCATGGTGACGGGCCGCAACAAGCGCCCTCTCGAGGACCACTTCGACCGCAACTACGAGCTGGAGTCCGCCCTTCAGAAGAAGGGTGACGCCGACCGGCTCGCGAAGGTGCAGCAGTCCAGCGACCTCGCGACGATGCACTACGTCCGTCAGGGCGACCCCAGGGGCCTCGGTCACGCCGTGCTGTGCGCCGCGCCGCACGTGGGACACGAACCCTTCGCGGTCCTCCTCGGCGACGACCTGATCGACCCGCGCGACCCCCTGCTCCAGCGGATGGTCGAGGTCCAGGAGCAGCACGGCGGCAGCGTCATCGCCCTCATGGAGGTCGCCCCCGAGCAGATCCACCTCTACGGCTGCGCGGCCGTGGACCCGACCGACGACGGTGACGTGGTCAAGGTCCACGACCTGGTCGAGAAGCCCGCCCCCGCCGACGCGCCCTCCAACTACGCGATCATCGGCCGCTACGTCCTCGACCCGCACATCTTCGAGATATTGCGCAAGACCGAGCCCGGCCGCGGCGGTGAGATCCAGCTCACCGACGCCCTCCAGCAGCTCGCCGCGGACGAGAAGGTCGGCGGCCCCGTGCACGGCGTCGTCTTCAAGGGCCGCCGCTATGACACCGGGGACCGTGGCGACTATCTGCGTGCCATTGTCAGACTCGCGTGCGAACGTGAAGACCTGGGCCCGGACTTCCGGACCTGGCTTCGCAGTTACGTAGCCGAGGAGATGTAGCAACGTTGAGCAGCGCCGTGCCCCGCACCACCGGCCAGGACCACCTCTGGTCGGTGGACGAACACCTGGAGGACATCCTCGCGACCGTCCGCCCCCTCGAACCCATCGAGCTGCAACTCCTCGACGCCCAGGGCTGCGTCCTGGTCGAGGACGTCACGGTGCCGGTGTCACTGCCGCCGTTCGACAACAGCTCCATGGACGGGTACGCGGTACGGGTCGCGGATGTCGCGGGCGCGAGCGAGGAGTTCCCCGCCGTCCTGGACGTCGTCGGGGACGTCGCGGCGGGCCAGTCCGAGCTGCTCCACGTCGGCCCCGGCCAGGCCGCCCGCATCATGACCGGCGCCCCGCTGCCGCCCGGCGCCGAGACCGTCGTACCCGTCGAGTGGACCGACGGAGGCCTCGGTGAGGGGCCCGTGACCGGCATGCGCGCCCGCGCGCTGGCCCCCGAGGGCGCCGAAGGGCACGTGCACGTGTACCGCCCGGCCGAGGCACGCGCGCACGTACGCGCCACCGGCAGCGACGTGAAGGCCGGCGACCGCGCCCTCGACGCCGGTACGGTCCTCGGCCCGCCGCAGATCGCCCTGCTCGCCGCGATCGGCCGCGGCACCGTACGCGTGCGCCCGCGCCCGCGCGTGGTCGTCATGTCCACCGGCAGCGAGCTGGTCCAGCCCGACGAGGACCTGGGCAGCGGCCAGATCTACGACTCCAACAGCTTCGCCCTCACCGCCGCCGCCCGCGACGCCGGCGCCATCGCCTACCGCGTGGGCGCCGTCGCCGACGACGCCGAGACCCTCCGCGACACCATCGAGGACCAGCTCGTGCGCGCCGACCTCATGGTCACCACGGGCGGGGTGAGCGTCGGGGCGTACGACGTCGTCAAGGAAGCCCTCTCGCACGTCGGCGACGAGGACGAGGCGGGCAGCGGCGTCGAGTTCCGCAAGCTCGCCATGCAGCCCGGCAAGCCCCAGGGCTTCGGCTCCATCGGCCCCGATCACACCCCGCTGCTCGCCCTGCCCGGCAACCCGGTGTCGTCGTACGTCTCCTTCGAGCTGTTCGTGCGCCCCGCGATCCGCACCCTCATGGGCCTGGCCGACGTCCACCGGCCGCGCACGCGCGCGAAGCTGACCGCCGGAAAGGCGCTGACCTCCCCGAAGGGACGCAGGCAGTTCCTGCGCGGGGCGTACGCCGACGGCGCGGTGACGCCCGTCGGTGGCGCCGGCTCCCACCTGGTCGCGGCCCTCGCGCACGCGAACGCGCTGATCGTCGTCCCGGAGGACGTGGAGAGCGTCGAGCCCGGCACCGAGGTCGAGGTGGTCCTGCTCGGCTGAGTGCTCCTGGTTGGCGGTACCGTGTCGCGCACAGCAGGCCCCTGCGCCGCACCGCGAAGGGCCGAGACCGGGAGCGCCACACAGCATGAGTACGCAGGACCGACTGACGCACATCGACGAGGCGGGCGCCGCCCGCATGGTCGACGTATCCGAGAAGGACGTGACCGCGCGCACCGCCCGAGCCAGTGGCCGCGTCCTCGTCTCGCCCCGCGTGATCGAGCTGCTGCGCGGCGAGGGGGTCCCCAAGGGCGACGCCCTCGCCACCGCGCGGATCGCGGGGATCATGGGCGCCAAGCGCACCCCGGACCTGATCCCGCTGTGCCACCCCTTGGCGGTGTCCGGTGTGAAACTGGATCTGTCGGTCGCGGACGACGCCGTGGAGATCCTCGCCACCGTCAGGACGACGGACCGCACGGGCGTCGAGATGGAGGCCCTCACCGCGGTCTCCGTCGCCGCGCTCACCGTGATCGACATGGTCAAGGCGGTCGACAAGGGAGCGGTCATCACGGACGTGCGCGTGGAGGAGAAGACCGGCGGGAAGTCGGGCGACTGGAGCCGGGCATGAGCGCCGGGACGCACGAAGCCGTGCCCGCGCCGTATCGCGCGCTGGTCGTGACCGCCTCCAACCGGGCCGCCGCCGGTGTCTACGAGGACAAGGGCGGCCCCCTCATCGCCGCGGGGTTGAAGAGCTTCGGCTTCGCCGTGGAGGGGCCGCAGGTCGTGCCCGACGGCGATCCCGTGGAGGCGGCCCTGCGCGCCGCCGTGGAGGCCGGCTACGACGCCGTCGTCACCACCGGCGGCACCGGTATCTCGCCCACCGACCGCACCCCCGAGGCCACCCGCAAGGTGATCGACCACGAGGTGCCCGGCATCGCCGAGGCCATCCGGGCGTTCGGACGGGAGAAGGTGCCGACCGCGGCGCTCTCGCGAGGCCTCGCCGGAGTGGCGGGCCGCACGCTGATCGTCAACCTGCCGGGTTCCACCGGCGGGGTGAAGGACGGACTGGCCGTCCTGGAGCCCCTGCTGGTCCACGCCGTCGACCAGATCCGCGGCGGCGACCACCCCAGACCCGGCGCCGGCAGTGGGGGTGCGAGCTGAACAGCCCATCCTGGCCCGTCGTGCTCGCGGACGGCGATGTCGTCCTGCGGCCGATAAAGATGCGCGACCAGCGGGCCTGGCGCGAGGTCAACCGGCGCAACCGCGACTGGCTGCGCCCCTGGGAGGCGACCATCCCGCCGCCCACGCCCAGCGGGCCGATCGCGCACCGGCCGACCTACCGGCAGATGGTCAGGCATCTGCGGTCCGAGGCGAACGCGGGCCGGATGCTGCCGTTCGTCATCGAGTACCAGGGGCGCCTGGTCGGGCAGTTGACCGTCGCCGGGATCACCTGGGGCTCGATGTGCTCGGGGCACGTCGGCTACTGGGTGGACGAGTCGGTGGCCGGCCGCGGCGTGATGCCGACCGCGGTGGCACTGGTCGTCGACCACTGTTTCCGGACCGTAGGTCTGCACCGCATCGAGGTCTGCATTCGCCCCGAGAACGGGCCCAGCCGACGGGTCGTGGAGAAACTCGGATTCCGCGAGGAGGGGATCAGGCCCCGTTATCTCCACATCGACGGAGCCTGGCGCGACCACCTCGTCTTCGCGCTCACGGCGGAAGAGGTGCCGGAGGGGTTGCTCGCCCGCTGGCAGCGGGCACGCTCACAGAAGGCGCCGCACACCACGCCCCGGAACCCGCAGAACACGCCGGGGAATCCCGCATAGCCCCGGGAAATTGAATAAATGTTCGAGAATGATCGGTCGGTGACCGTCTCGGGGCATTAAATTCGCATCCTCGGCGGCCTGCTGATCGCATCGGTCACAAAAAAAGCTCGAAATATCAGCCAGATCGTGCGACACACCGGCCCAATTGGCGGATGGCCTCACGCAAACCCCTCTACCGTGTGAGGCGTGAGCAGCAGCGGCCTCATCTACGCAGTCATTGTCGGGGCCTGGGCCGCCTACTTGGTGCCGATGTGGCTCCGTAGGCAGGACGAGCTGAACGAGGCCCGTCCGACGGAACGCTTCAGCACCGCCATCCGGTTGCTGTCCGGACGGGCGGGGATGGAGCGCCGGTACGCCAAGGACCTGCGGGCGCGCTCCACCGAGGAGGAGGAGCCCAGCGCCGTCGACCCGGACGCCGTCACCGACTCGGTGGACGTCCGGGCCTTCGCCATGCCTCCGACGCGTCCACAGGCGCGCGCGGACGTCCCGGCGCGCACGGAAGCACCGGCGCCGGGACGCAGGGAACCAGTGCGTGAACCGGGGCGTGAACGGACAGCCGAGTCGGCGCCCGCTTCCGCAGCCGTACCGGCGCCCGCATCCGGATCCGCGCCCGCGCGCAGACCCGTACCCACCCCTCGGCGCTCGCCCGCGGCGGAGGCCGCCGCGGCGCGCGCCCGGCGCACGAAGGCGCTCGCGCGCCGACGGCGCACCACCGTGGCGCTCTTCCTCGCCTTCACGCTCGGCGCGATCGTCGCCGCTGTCGGAGGGCTCACGTTCCTCTGGGCGCCCGGTGTCCCCGCTGTGCTGCTCAGCGCGTACATCGCCTACCTGCGCTCCCAGGAACGCCGTCGCTTCGCCTACCAGATGGACCGTCGCCGCGCGGAGGCGGCGGCACAGCGTCTGAAGGAGCGTGCGCGGCAACCGCGCCGGCGGCCGTCCGCGGACGCCGCCGACGCGGACGAGCCGGACGAAGGACCAGAGCCCGAGCAGCAGGACCCCGGACTCTCGGCGCTCGCCGCCGACCGGCGTGCGCTGGTCGAGCAGACCGATCACGCCGAGTGGGTCGACCAGCAGCGCGAGCGGCAGCGGCGGCCCGGGCACGGGGACAGCTGGGAGCCGGTGCCGGTGCCGTTGCCGACGTATGTGACGGCGCCGGTCGCCCCGCGGGCCACGAGCGACGTGGACCTGGGAGCGCCGGACGCGTGGAGCTCGGCGCGGTCGAGCTCCGTCGCCGGGGACCGGGACGCTCACGCGGGCGCCGCCGAGGCCGGTGACGGGCAGGACGGTGCGGCGTCGGACACCGAGCCGGGGGAGTCGTCCCGCGCGGAGGACAGGACGGACGGGGACGGGCGCAGTGACGCCCGTCGGGCCGCGTCCGCGCGGCGGGCCCGGGAGCGGGGGCGCACGCCGCTGTTCGACCAGTACGAGGACGGCGAGCGGCCGCGCGCGGCCAACGAGTAGACGAGGACGCCCCCACCTGTGGGTTGCCGCTTCGGCGGGGCAGGGAACGGATTTCCAAGCACCCCGTGAGGGGTGCTAAGGTTTCACTCGTTGCAAGGGCCTGTGGCGCAGTCTGGTAGCGCACCTCGTTCGCATCGAGGGGGTCTGGGGTTCAAATCCCCACAGGTCCACGCAGCATAGAGCCCCTGTCGGGAATCACCGACAGGGGCTCTTGCCATGCCTGGGTGATGACCGTCTCCCTCAGCGGCGGCTGCCCACGGGACCCCGTAGCGCCAGACCCGCCGGCACCACCGCCGCGGTGACGGCCAGGAGCGCGCAGGCCATGGTCGTCGCGCCGAGTTCGGGCCAGGGGACGTGGATCGGGGACCGGACCGACTGAAGACCCAGGGCGGCCCACATGCCGGTGAGGTTGAGGGCGGTCACCAGCAGGCCCAGGAGCGCGCCCACGGCGACCACCGTCAGGGACTCCAGGGCCACGAGACGGAGCACCTGGGCGTTCGTGGCCCCGGCCAGCCGCAGGGACGCCAGCTCACGGGAGCGGTCGGACGTCGCCATCAGGAGCGTGTTGGCCACGGAGAGGGCCGTGTACAGGAGAGCGATGCCGAGGACCAGGAAGTAGCCGAGGCGCGTGGTCGAGTCGGCGGACGCGAAGCCGGCCGCGGGGTAGGCGACGGCCAGCCACGCGTCGCGCGTGAGCAGCGTCGCCTCCGGGGCCGCCGAGCGCAGCGCCGTCCGCACCACCGACGCCTCGGCGCCCTCCCTCACCTTCACCTCCACCCGGTCGACCACCGCCCCGCGCGCGTTGACCGGCGTGATGTACACCCCGTTGTCGCCCGTCCCGACCGGCATCACCGCGGCGATGCGAAGGGATCTGCGAGTGCCGTCGCCCAGCCGGACGGTGACGTGTTCGCCGACCCGGTGCCGCGCCCACTCCTCGTTGACGACGATCGAGCCGTCGGAGAGGTCGGCGATCCGCCCCGCCGCGAGCGGTACGGCGGTCGTCGCGGCCAGCCGCTCCGGATCGACCGCCCTGGCCTCGGACTTGACGAGAGCCACGCCCTCCTCCAGCACGTACACCGCGCTCGACGCGGTCGGCGAGACCACGGCGCCCCGGACCGCGCGCAGACGCTCCAGCGTGCGCGCGTCCAGACCCGTCGCGGACGTCATCACGAAGTCCGCCCGCGTGCGCTCGCTCGCCTCCGTCGCCCGCGCGTCGTCCAGGGTCGCCGTCGCGCCCAGCAGTGAGCCCGTCAGCGCCACCGTGACCAGGACGGGAGCGGCGAGGGCGGCCGTGCGGCGCAGAGCGGTCGTGGTGTTGGCGCGGACCAGCGTCCCGCGAGGAGTGAGGAGCCTGATCAGAGGACGGGCCAGGAGGGGCGACAGGAGGGCCGTGGCTGTGATCAGGAGCAGCGGGCGACTCGTGTACGTCTTGCGGTGCAGCAGATCGCCCGGGTCCGTCAGCAGCGCCAGGGCGAGTGTGACCGCCGCCGTCAGCAGCAGGGCGATCCCGCACAGGAACCGGGGCATTGTCAGCGGGTGTTCGTCGGCCGTGGCCTCACGCAGGGCCTGGGTCGGGGCGGTGCGGCCGGCCCGCCAGGAGGCCGCCGTCGCCCCGCACAGCGCCACCAGCAGGCCCGTCCAGAACGCGACCTGGTACGGCCAGGCATGGTCGCCGATCGTGAACCAGGCCGGGGCGATGCCACTCTCGACCACTCGATCCGCCAGCCACGGGGCGCCGTACGACCCCATGGCGCACCCCGCCGCCGACGCGAGGACGCCGACGAGCAGCGCCTCCGTCAGCACCGTGCGGCGGATCTGGCCCGGCGTCGCGCCCACGGTCCGCAGCAGGCCGAACTCCCGGCGGCGTTGGGTCACCGAGAAGGCGAAGGTGGACGCCACGACGAACACCGACACGAAGCCCGTCACCCCGCCGGCGGTGCCGAACAGGGCGTTCAGGGTCGTCAGGGCCTCGGCGTCGCGGTGCGGGTCCGCGTCCGCGAGCCGTCGCTCGGCGCCCACCAGGACCCGGGCGCCCGATCCCGAGGCCGCCACCACCCGTCGTACCGCCTCCGGCGCGGCCTCCACCACGAGTTGCGTGCTCACCGGCGCCAACTCGGCCGCGCGCGCGTCCGGGTAGAACAGCGCGCGCTCGAAGACGCGGGTGCTCCCAGCGCCTTGAGCGCCCGCCGCGCCCGCCGCGCGCACCGTGCCGACCACGCGGACCGTCCCGTGTGCCGTCCGTAGGCGCTCTCCCACGGTCGTCCGGGTGTCCGTGGAGACCACTTCGTCCGGCGCGTGGGGCGGGCGGCCTGCTGTCAGGTGGTACGGGGCGAAGGCCGCGGTCGACCAGGGGTGGCCGATCAGGTCGTCGCCCACGGCGAAGGCGCGGTCCTGGGTGACCTTGCCGAGCGTGCGGAGCGCGGCCACCGTCCGTGCCGGTATCGGGCCTGGATGGGCGAGGGGCTGGGTGCGGTCGCCGATCCGGGTCGGCACGTGCAGGGTGTCCTGGGCCTTCACCACGACCGGAGCCGCGGCGAAACGTTCCGGCCCGCGTTCGGGGGCGTCGACGGAAGAGGCGAGGGCCAGGCCCATGACCGTGAGGAGGGCGACGCCGAGGGACAGGGCGACGAAACTGCCGGTGAAGCTGGTCCAGCGGGAGCGGAGGCCGGGCAGGGCGAGAGTCAGCACGGAACCGCCTCCAGGCACGTCATGCGAGCCGCCACGTCGGCCGCCGACGGGTCCGTCAGCTCACCGTGCACGCGGCCGTCGACCAGGAAGACGACGCGGTCGGCGTACGAGGCGGCGACCGGGTCGTGGGTGACCATGACGATCGTGCGGTCCTCGGTGTCGACGAGTTCGCGGAGCAGGGACAGCACCTCGCGGCCCGTGCGCGAGTCCAGGGCGCCGGTCGGTTCGTCGGCGAAGAGCACCTCGGGACGGGTGATCAGAGCGCGGGCCAGGGCGACGCGTTGCTGCTGTCCGCCGGACATCCGGTCCGGGCGGTGCCGGGCACGGTCGCCGAGGCCGACGCGTCGCAGCGCCTCACGCGCGCGTGCTCTCGACACCCGCCGGCCGGCCAGGCGCAGTGGCAGGGCGACGTTCTGCTCGGCGGTCAGGGCGGGCAGGAGGTTGTACGCCTGGAACACGAAGCCGACGCGTTCGCGGCGCAGCAGGGTCAGGCGCCGTTCGCTCAGCCCGGTCAGCTCCGTGTCACCGAGGCGCACCGAGCCCGATGTCGGCCGGTCGAGGCCCGCCGCGCACTGCAACAGCGTGGACTTGCCCGAGCCGGAGGGGCCCATGACGGCCGTGAACGTGCCCTGGGGAAAAGCGAGCGAGACGCCGTCGAGCGCGGTCACACCGCCGTCGCCGGTGCCGTACCGCCTGTGGACGGTGGTCAGTCGGATCGCGGGGTCGGTCGTCATCTGCCCTCATCGCGTCGGGGAGGGCTGCGAAGCCCTCGGCAGGTCGAAGCAAGTGGGCTTCAGCCAACCGTCCGACGGGCCCTCGAAGCAGTGCGGCAGGGGCGAGACCTGGGGTAGGGCCAGGCATACCCCAGGTCTCGCCCCCGCTGGATTCCGCCCGCCGCCGACCGCCTCCTACCGTGATCTCCATGACGGTGTGGCAGGCGCTCGGCGGGCGCGGATATCTGAGGTCGGCGTGGCCGTGGCGGTCGGTCGCGTTCCTGGCGGGCGGGGCACTGTTCGGGGCGGTCGTGCTGGTCGGGATCGTCGCCGGGGTCGTGGTGGGCGCGGCGACGGCCGTCGTGCTCGTCGGGCTGCCGCTGCTCGTGCTCACCGCGCTGTCCGGGATTCCGGTGGCCGCCGTGGAGCGGTGGCGGGTCGGGGCTGCCGGGGTGGGGCAGGTGCCCGCAGGGGCGCATAGGACGCCTGACGCGCCAGGGCTCGCGCGCTGGCTCTCCGTGCGGCTCAAGGAACCGGAGACCTGGCGGGAGTTGGCGTACGCCGTGTTCCTCGCGCTCGTGCTGTGGCCGCTGGACGCGCTCGTCGTCACCTTCGCGGCCGGAGTGCCGCTGTTCCTGCTCGCGACGCCGCTCCTTGTCGCCGTCGACGGGGAGGCGAAGGTGGTGAAGCTCTGGACGGTCGACACCTGGCCGACCGCGTTCGGGGCCATGGCGGCCGGAGGCGTGTTGCTCCTGGTCGGGGCGTATGTGCTGGGGGTGGCCGCCGGGGCGCGCGCCGAGGCGGCCAAGGCGCTGCTGGGGGCGGATGCGCAGAACAGCGCGCGGGTGACCGAACTCGTGCGCTCGCGCGTGCGGTTGGTGGACGCCTTCGAGGCGGAGAGGCGCCGTATCGAGCGCGATCTGCACGACGGCGCACAGCAACGGCTCGTCGCCCTCACGATGGGCCTCGGCCTCGCCCGTCTGGACGCCCCGCCCGGCCCGCTCGCCGACCAACTCGCCCGGGCGCACGGCGAGGCCGAGAGAGCCCTCGCCGAACTCCGCGAACTCATCCACGGAATCCACCCCAAGGTCCTCGCGGACTACGGCCTCGAAGCCGCCGTCGCCGACGCGGCCGACCGCAGCGTGATCCCGGTCGACGTGGGCCTCGACCTTCCCCGGCGCCTGCCCCAACCCGTCGAGGCCGCCGCGTACTTCGTCGTCTGCGAAGCCCTCGCCAACGTCGCCAGGCACAGCGGGGCGAGTCGCGCGGTGGTGAGCGGGGGAGTGACCGGAGGCGGACAGGAGAGGGAGCGGCTGACGCTCGAGATCCGGGACGACGGACGGGGCGGCGCGGACCTCGGCGGCGGCACCGGGCTCACCGGTCTCGCCGACCGGGTGTCAGTGCTCGATGGCAGACTTTTCCTGTCCAGCCCGCCGGGTGGACCGACCCTGCTGCGAGTGGAGATCCCTTGCCGGCCGACCGAGCCCTGCGCATAGTCCTCGCCGAGGACAGCGTCCTGCTGCGCGACGGCCTCGTCGGCCTGCTCACCCGGTTCGGAAACGAGGTGGTGGCGGCCGTCGGCGACGCGGACGCGCTCCTCACCGCCGCCGCCGAGCACGCGCCGGACGTGGTGGTCACGGACGTCCGCATGCCGCCCGGCTTCCAGGACGAGGGGCTGCACGCGGCGGTGAAGCTGCGCGAGGAGCGGCCCGGGCTGCCGGTGCTGGTCCTCAGCCAGTACGTGCAGCGGGCCTACGCCGCCGAACTCCTCGACTCCGGGGACGGCACCGGAGTCGGATACCTGCTCAAGGACCGGGTGGGCCAGGTCGAGGAGTTCGTGGACGCGCTCCACAAGGTCGCGGCCGGGGGCACGGTCGTGGACCCCGAGGTCGTACGGCAACTGCTGCGCCGCCGACGGGATCCGCTCGCCCGGCTCAGTCCGCGCGAGCGGGAGGTGCTGGCACTGATAGCGGAGGGCAGGTCCAACGGCGCGATAGCCAAGGCGCTGGTGGTGTCCGAGGCGGCCGTCGGCAAGCACATCGGCTCGATCCTCACCAAGCTGGACCTGCCACCGGCGGACGACACCCACCGCAGGGTGCTGGCGGTGCTCGCGTACCTCAGAAGCTGACTCCGGACGCGCTCCTCAGAGGGCCTTCGCGTAGCAGCGGCTCGACTCGTAGTGCCGGTAGTAGCCGAACTTCGCGCAGGGCTCGTAGCCACTGGAGAGGTACAGCGCTATGGCCTCCGGCTGCTTGTCGCCGGTCTCCAGGACCATGCGGACCCGGCCCGCCGCCCGCGCGTCCTCCTCCAGCGCGGCCAGGATGCGCCGGGCGATGCCGCGACCGCGTGCCTGCTCGACGACGTACATCCGCTTCAGCTCGGCGTCCCCGTCGCCGTACCCCTCGTCATTGGCGTCCTGGGTGCGCCAGCCGCCCGTGGCGACCGGGCTGTCGAACTCGTCGTAGGCGATGAGGTAGACGCCGTGCGGCGGCGCGAAGTCCGACGGGCTCAGGAACGTGGCGTCGCCGCCGTCGCCGTACCGGGCGGCGTACTCGGCCTGCACCTGGTCGTTGAGCTTGACGGCGTCGGGGTGGTCGAAGGTGACGGGGCGGATGTCCATGGGCAAACCGTATACCAATGTGTAGGAACGTATATTGATACAATCCAGAACAGGACTCAGTCCAGTGTGCGGGTAAGGTGCCCTGGTGCTCACTGTGACCTCTGCGAATGTAAACGGACTCCGCGCCGCCGCGAAGAAGGGCTTCGTGGAGTGGCTCGCCGACACCTCCGCCGACGTGCTCTGCCTCCAGGAGGTGCGTGCCGAGCCGGGGCAGCTGCCCGAAGAGGTCCGCACGCCCGACGGCTGGCATGTCGTGCACGCCCCCGCCGCCGCCAAGGGCCGCGCCGGTGTTTCCCTCTACACCCGCCGCGAGCCCGACCGGGTGCGGATCGGCTTCGGGTCGAGCGAGTTCGACACCAGCGGCCGGTACGTGGAGGTCGACCTCCCGGGTGTGACCGTCGCCTCCCTCTACCTCCCCTCCGGCGAGGTCGGCACCGAGCGCCAGGACGAGAAGGTCCGCTTCATGGGCGAGTTCCTCGCCTACCTCAAGGAACTGCGCGAGCGGGCCGCCGCCGACGGCCGCGAGGTCGTCGTCTGCGGCGACTGGAACATCGCCCACCAGCCGGCCGACCTGAAGAACTGGCGAGCCAACCAGAAGAACTCCGGCTTCCTGCCGGAGGAACGGGCATGGCTGACGCAGGTCCTCGACGCGGGCGACGGGGGGTACGTCGACGTGGTGCGGGCGCTGCATCCGGAGGTCGAGGGGCCGTACTCGTGGTGGTCGTACCGGGGGCGGGCCTTCGACAACGATTCGGGATGGCGCATCGACTACCACGTCTCGACCCCCGGTCTGGCGGCCAGGGCGGTCAAGGGGTTCGTGGAGCGGGCGGCCACGCACGCCGAGCGCTGGTCGGACCACGCGCCGGTGACCGTGGTCTACGACCTCTAGGGCTGCCCGCCTCGGGACTCCGGGCCCGCTCCGCCCTGCTTGCGCAGCCGTCGGTCCAACGCCAGGGACAGTTCCGCCTCCACCACGCTGCGGGCGAGCGGGCGTAGGCGTTCGAGGTCGTTCTCCGTGGCGTAGTGGAGGACCAGGTCGGTGAACATTTCCGCGAGTTCGTCCACGTGGTCGCGGACGCGTTTGCCGGCGGCGAGGACCTCCGCGAGGGGGATGCCCTCGGCGACCAGGGCGGAGGAGACGTCGAGGAGGCGGCGGCTGATGTGGACGATCTCGTCGCCGTCGGTGCCGAGGTAGCCGAGGTCGAGGGCGGCGGCGAGGTTCTCCGGGGTGACCTGGCCCTCGAAGCGGGCGGCGAGTTCCTCCGGGGTGAGGTGGACCGGTTCCTCCTCCGAGGGGGGCTCGACCCCCAGGAGGTCCGCCACGTCGCGGCCGTTGTCCAGGGCTTCGGCCAGTTCCGCGATGCCCGTCAGGGTGTGGCCGCGTTCCAGCAGCGCCGCGATCGTGCGCAGCCGGGCCAGGTGATGGTCGTCGTACCAGGCGATACGGCCCTCGCGGCGGGGCGGCGGGATCAGTTTGCGTTCGCGGTAGAAGCGCAGGGTGCGCACCGTGATGCCGGCCTGCCTCGCCAGCTCCTCCATGCGGTACTCGCGGTGCTCCTGCTTCTCCGTCACGGCCGCAGCCTATGTTGTACCGCCGGTAACTTTCCTTTCCTCGCCCCCTACCCATCGGTACGGAGCTGCTCTACCCTCCCATTGCGCCAGTGTTCACTGGCGGAGTCCGAAAGCGTGGAGGGTTCGGGATGACCGAGCACGAGCATGTGCGGGTGGCGGTGATCGGGTCCGGGTTCGGTGGGCTCGGGGCCGCCGTGCGGCTGCGGCGGGAGGGGGTCACCGACTTCGTCGTGCTGGAGCGCGCGGACAGTGTGGGCGGCACCTGGCGGGACAACAGTTATCCCGGGTGCGCCTGTGACGTGCCCTCCCACCTGTACTCCTTCTCCTTCGCCCCCCATCCCGACTGGCCCCGCACCTTCTCCGGGCAGGAGCACATCCGGGCCTATCTGGAGCATGTGGCCGACGTCTTCCACCTCCGGCCGCACATCCGCTTCGACTCCGAAGTGATGAAGATGACCTGGGATGCCGGCAAGCTCTGCTGGGACATCGAGGTCAAGGGGGGCAGGCGGCTCTCCGCCGACTTCGTCGTCTCCGCCACCGGGCCGCTGTCCGACCCCAAGATGCCCGAGATCCCCGGCCTCGACTCCTTCCCCGGCAAGGTCTTCCACTCCGCGCGCTGGGACCACGACTACGACCTGCGCGGCAAGCGGGTCGCCGTGGTGGGCACCGGGGCCTCCGCGATCCAGATCGTGCCCGCCATCCAGCCGCAGGTCGGCCGGCTCACCCTCTTCCAGCGCACCCCGCCCTGGGTGATGCCCCGCATCGACCGGGCCATCACCGGCGCCGAGCGGGCGCTGCACCGGGCGCTGCCGTTCACCGGGCAGGCCCGGCGTGGACTGCTGTGGGGGATCCGGGAGTTGCAGGTCTCGGCGTTCACCAAGCACCCCGACCAGCTCGGGTTCGTCGAGCAGTTGGCCAAGCGGAACATGGGGCGGGCCGTCAAGGACCCGGCCCTGCGCGCCAAGCTCACCCCCGACTACCGCATCGGCTGCAAGCGCATCCTGCTGAGCAGCACCTACTACCCGGCGCTCGCCCGGCCCAACGTCGATGTCGTCGCCAGCGGTCTGCGGGCCGTGCGCGGCTCCACCCTCGTCGCCGCCGACGGCAGTGAGGCAGAGGTGGACGCCATCGTCTTCGGCACCGGCTTCCATGTCACCGACATGCCCATCGCCGAACGGGTCGTGGGCGCGGAGGGCAAGACGCTCGCCGAGGTGTGGAAGGGCGGCATGGAGGCCCTGCGCGGTGCCTCCGCCGCCGGGTTCCCCAACTGGATGACCATCATCGGCCCCAACACCGGGCTCGGGAACTCCTCGATGATCCTGATGATCGAGTCCCAGCTGAACTACATGGCGGACTTCGTACGGCAGTTGGACGTGCTCGGCGGTCGCGCCGCCCTGGACGCCCGGCCGAGCGCCGTCGGCGCGTGGAACCGGCGGGTGCAGGAGCGGATGAAGCGCACGGTGTGGAACACCGGCGGCTGCACCAGCTGGTACCTCGACGAGAACGGCCGCAACACCACCATCTGGCCGGGGACGACGGGCGAGTTCCGGCGGGCGACGCGGCGCGTGGACATCACCGAGTACGAGGTGCTCCGCGCGAGGAAGACGGAGGAGAAGCAGGCGGCCGAGAAGAACGCCGCCGGGGAGAAGACGGCGGAGGTGTCCGCGTGAGCCGGCTGATGTCCGTCGGGGACGGGCCGTACGCCCCGCCCGTCCCGGCCCGTGAGCTGACCGCCGTCTCCGCCGACGGAGCCCGGCTGCATGTCGAGGTCCACGGTCCCGAGGGCGCCCCCGTCGTCGTCCTCGCCCACGGCTGGACCTGCTCGACCGCCTTCTGGGCGGCGCAGATACGGGATCTCGCCGTCGACCACCGGGTCGTCGCCTACGACCAGCGCGGTCACGGACGCAGTCCGGCGAGCCCGGCGTGCAGCGTGGACGCGCTCGCCGACGACCTGGAAGCCGTACTGGAGGCGACCCTCGCTCCGGGGGAGAAGGCCGTGATCGCCGGGCACTCCATGGGTGGGATGACGGTGATGGCGGCTGCCACCAGGAAGAACCTCCGGGAGCGTGCCGCCGCCGTCCTGCTGTGCAGCACCGGGTCCTCGCGGCTGGTCGCCGAGTCGACCGTCGTACCGATCAGGCCCGGACGGCTGCGGACCTGGCTGACCCAGCGCGTCCTCGGGTCGCGGGCGCCGCTCGGGCCGGTCACTCCCCTCGCCCGGCGGATCCTCAGATACGGGACGATGGGGCCGGGTTCGGCGCCGCACATGGTGGAGGCGTGCGCGCGGATCGTGCACGCCTGTCCGCGCAGGGTGCGGTACGCCTGGTCGCAGGTGCTCGACCTGCTCGACCTCGACCACGGCGTACGCTCCCTCGACGTGCCGACGGCCGTCGTCGTCGGCACGGCCGACCGGCTCACGCCGCCGGTGCAGGCGCGGGCGCTGGTGGCGGCGCTGCCGCACTGCGTCGGGCTCACCGAACTGCCGGGAGTCGGGCACATGACGCCCGTGGAGGCTCCCGACCTGGTCACCGGGAAGATCCGGGACCTGGTGATGACGTACGCGACGCTCAAGGAGGGCGCATGAGCAGGGTCGGTCTCGAGGGACAGGTCGCCGTCGTCACGGGCGCCGCGCGCGGTGTCGGGGAGCTGCTCGCGCGGAAGCTGTCGGCGCGGGGGGTGAAGGTCGCGCTGGTGGGCCTGGAGCCGGACGCGTTGAAGCAGGTCTCCGAGCGGCTGCACAGCGAGAGCGAGCACTGGTACGCCGACGTCACCGACCACGAGGCGATGGCGCGGGTGGCCCAGGAGGTCAAGGAGCGGTTCGGCAAGGTCGACATCGTCGTCGCCAACGCCGGTGTGGCGACCGGCGGGCCCTTCGTGGACTCCGATCCCGAGGCGTGGCGGCGGGTGATCGAGGTGAACCTGATCGGGTCGGCGGTGACGGCCCGTGCGTTCCTGCCGGTGCTGATGGAGAGCCGGGGGTATCTGCTCCAGATCGCCTCGCTGGCCGCCATCACGCCCGCGCCGATGATGACCGCGTACTGCGCGTCCAAGTCGGGTGTGGAGGCGTACGCGCACAGTCTGCGGGCCGAGGTCGGCTACAAGGGCGTACGGGTCGGGGTCGGGTATCTGTCCTGGACCGACACGGACATGGTGCGCGGGGCCGACCAGGACGAGGTCATGCGGGAGCTGCGGCAGCGGCTGCCGTGGCCCTCCAACAAGACGTATCCGCTGGGTCCCGCGGTGGACCGGATCGTCGCCGGGATCGAGCGGCGGTCGAGCCATGTGTACGGGCAGTGGTGGCTGCGCGGGATGCAGGGGGTGCGCGGGTATCTGCCGGGGCTCATCGGGACGGTCGGGGTGCGCGAGATGCGGCGCTTCGGGGACCGATTGGAGGGCATGCGGTCGGGACTCGTCGGCGCAGGTGGGGCGGCTGACGAGGAGGCGCGCGCTACACGGCGTGACTGATCGAAATGCGCAGTGTGTCCGGTCGTGTGAATCTGGTCGAGGCCCCGGCAAGGGGCTCTTCCCCTCACCCTCTTTGGGAGTGAACCCACATGGGTATGAAGGACCAGTTCCAGGACAAGTCGGAACAGTGGCAGGAGCAGGCCAAGCAGAAGGCCCAGCAGGGCCGGGAGCAGGCTCAGCGCGGCCAGCAGCAGCGTGGCAAGCCGCGTGACGAGGAGACGGAGCGGCTCCAGCGCGAGGAGCAGGACCGGATCGACCAGGACTACGACGCCTAGTCGCTGACGGTTTGTGTGAGGCGCCCTGAGTTTGCTCGGGGCGCCTCACGTTTGTGTTTCGGGTGCGGGTGGGTGGGGGCTTGTCGCGCAGTTCCCCGCGCCCCTTGGGGAGTTGTCCCTCCCCTTTCTCAAGTCCGCGGCGGAAGTTTTGGCCTTGATCGGTTCGGTACGTCGCTGTAGTCCGGTGGGGTCGCCGGAGGCGTTGTGGTCAGCAGGTCCACCGCCAGTTGCACCGCGTCGTCCAGCTGGGCGTGGCGGCCTTCCGCCCAGTCCAGGGGGGTGCGCAGAATCTCCAGGTCCGGGGTGACGCCGCGGTTCTCCACGCTCCAGCCGTACGCGTCGAACCAACCCGCGTTCATCGGCACGGTGATGACCGTGCCGTCGCCGAGTTGGTGTCGGCCGGTCATGCCGACGACTCCGCCCCAGGTGCGCTGGCCGACCACCGGGCCCAGTTTCAGCAGCTTGAAGGCGGCCGTGATCATGTCGCCGTCGGAGGAGGTCGCTTCGTCCGCCAGCGCGACCACCGGGCCGCGCGGGGCGTTCGAGGCGTACGAGACCGGCTGGGCGTTGCGGGTGAGGTCCCAGCCGAGGATCGTGCGGGTCAGCTTCTCCACCACCAACTCGCTGATGTGGCCGCCCGCGTTGCCGCGTACGTCGACGATCAGGGCCGGCCTCGACACCTCCATGCGCAGGTCCCGGTTGAACTGGGCCCAGCCCGAGCCGCCCATGTCGGGGATGTGCAGGTAGCCGCAGCGGCCGCCGCTCAACTCCCGTACCACCTCCCGGCGTTTGGCCACCCAGTCCTGGTACCGCAGGGGGCGCTCGTCGAGGAGCGGGACGACCGCCACGCGCCGTGCGCGGCCCTCGCCCTCCGCCGGGGTGAACGTCAGCTCCACCGTCGTACCGCCCGCCCCGGCGAGCAGCGGGTACGGACCGGTCACCGGGTCGACCGGGCGGCCGTCGACGTGGGTGAGGACGGCGCCCTCGCGGATGCCCGTGCCGGCCAGCGGGGAGCGGGCCTTGGAGTCGGAGGAGTCGCCGGGGAGGATGCGGCGGACGGTCCAACCGGCCTCTCGGCGGACGAAGTTGGCGCCCAGCAGGCCCTGGCGGCGCTGGTAGTGGGGCGGGCCCTCGTTGCGGCGGGCGGCGGTGACATAGGCGTGGGAGGTGCCGAGTTCGCCGAGGACCTCGCGGAGCAGGTCGGCGAACTCGTCGGGGGTCGCCACCCGTTCCACCAGCGGACGGTACTGGTCGAGGACCGCGTCCCAGTCGATGCCGCACATCCCGGGGTCCCAGAAGTAGGCGCGGATGATCCGGCCCGCCTCCTCGTACGACTGGCGCCACTCGGCGCCCGGGTCGGCCTCGTGCAGGATGCGGCGGGCGTCGATCCAGACGGTGGAGTCGCTGTCGCCGGACTCCGTGGCGGGCACCGCGCGCAGGTCGCCCTCGTCGACGATCACCAGCCGTGAGCCGTCACCGCTGACCGCGAACCAGTCGAGGTCGTCGACGAGTTCGGACTTCTTGGCCTTGGTGATGTTGAAGTACTCCAGGGTCGGACGGCCGCTGGTGTCGTCCGGGTTGGCGAAGGTCTCGCCGAGCGCGCCCGAGATCGGCCAGCGCAGCCAGACCAGGCCGCCGCCCGCCACCGGGTACAGCGCCGAGTACTTGGAGGCGCTGACCGGGAAGGGGGTGACCCGGCTCTCCAGGCCCTCGACCTCCACCGTGACCGTGCTGCCGTCGCCCGGCTCGTCCTCCGCCGGGTCGAGGCCGCCGGCCGCCGGGCGTCCCTCCGGGGTGAGGGCGAAGGGGGAGGGGGTCGCGGAGGACAGCGGTACCAGGTACGGGCGGCAGCCCAGCGGGAAGGAGAGGTCGCCGGTGTGGACGTCGTACACCGGGTCGAAGCCGCGCCAGGAGAGGAAGGCGAGATAGCGGCCGTCCCGGGTGAACACCGGGTTCTCGTCCTCGAAGCGGCCGTTGGTGACGTCGATGATCAACCTCTCCCCGCCTCCCTTCGGGGAGACCCGGGCCATCTTGATCTGGCGCAGGGAGCGGCCGATCCCCGGGTGGGACCAGGTCAGCCAGGAACCGTCCGGCGAGAAGGACAGGTCGCGCACCGGGCCGTTGATCGAGCGGATCAGCTCGGTGACCTCGCCGTTGGAGTCCTCGGTCGCGTCGATGAGCGAGAGCCGGCCGTCGTGGGAGGCGATGGCCAGGCGTTCGCCCTGGGGGTCGGACACCAGTTCCAGGACGCGGCCCAGTTCGCCGGAGGCGAGGCGGCGGGGCTCGCGGTCGCCGGTCGCGCGGGGCAGAGAGGCGATCTCGATCGCGTCCTCGCCGTCCGCGTCGGTGACGTACGCGACCTGGCCGACCGAGCCGAGCATCTCCGGGAGCCGGACCCGTACGCCCGGGGTGTCGGTGATCGTCCGGGCCGGGCCGTCGCGGTGGGTGAGCCAGTACAGGCTGCCGCGGACGACGACGGCGCTCGCGCGGCCCGTCTCGTCGACCGAGACGCCGTCCACGTGCTGGGCGGCCGGCACCTGGTACGTGCGGCGGCCCGCGCGCGGGCCGCTGAGACGGACGTCGAGCTTGCGTGGCGTTCCGGCCGGGGACAGGTCGTCGACGATCCACAGGTCGCCCGCGCACTGGTACACCACCCGGTGGCCGTCGCTCGCCGCGTGCCGGGCGTAGAAGGCGTCGTGGTCGGTGTGGCGGCGCAGGTCGGAGCCGTCGTGGGCGCAGGAGTAGAGGTTGCCGATGCCCTCGTGGTCGGAGAGGAAGGCGATCCGGCCGCCGACGAACATGGGGGAGTGGAGGTGGCCGTCGAGGTCTTCGAGGAGCCGGTGGCCGTGCAGCCAGAGGCGGCCTGTGGCGCCGCCCCGGTAGCGCTTCCAGGCGGCCGGTTCGTGCGGCGGGGTGCCGGTGAGCAGGAGGGTTCTGCGGTCGCCGTCGAGGTCGGCGACCTGGAGGTCGGAGACCGGGCCCCAGGGCAGCTTGCGGCCGGGGTCGCCGTCGGTGGGCACCTTGTAGGCCCAGGTGAAGTACGAGAAGGGCTCCCCGTGCGAGGCGACGGCGAGGATCTGTGCCCCGCCGTTGCTGTCGGCCGGGGTCCAGCCGCACACCTGGGTGTCCGGCGACCCCCAGTAGGTCAGCTGTCTGCCGGGCCCGCCCGCGACGTCCACCAGATGGATCTCGGGCACGAGGCTGCGCCAGCTCGTGTACGCGATGCTCCGGCCGTCGGGGGAGAAGCGCGGGTGACCCACCTTGGTGCGGTCGACGGTGAGCCGCCAGGCGCGGTCGGCTCCGTCCAGGGGGGCCAGCCACAGGTCGTCCTCGGCCACGAAACACAGCAGGTCGCCGCTCAGATGCGGAAGGCGCAGATAGCTCACCTCCTCATGCTTTTCCGGGGGACGGGCCGGAGCAACTTATGAAAAAACGCCCCGGGTGACGCATGACACGAACGAAACCGTTTCGTTTCGCTTGCTGGGTGCGCTACATTCGTCACGTACGAAACCGTGTCGTTCGGCGCGGTGACCCGGAGCGGGAAAGGGTGAGTGGCATGACTGAGGTCGCAACGGCGCGTCGCAGTCGGATCACGCCCGAGCGTGAGGCCGAGTTGTACGAGGCCGTGCTCGACCTGCTCCGCGAAGTCGGCTACGACGCCCTCACCATGGACGCCGTGGCCGCTCGCACCAAGTCCAGCAAGGCCACGCTCTACCGCCAGTGGGGCGGCAAGGCCGAACTCGTCGCCAAGGCCGTGCGGCACACCAAGCCCGGCGGGGTGGGTCTCTCCGAGATCGACACCGGGTCGCTCCGCGGCGACCTGCACGCCCTCACCCTGCGCTCGGACGACTGCACGATGGAACAGAACTCCGCGCTCATGCGGGGCCTGGCCATGGCGATCCACGGCAATCCCGATCTGCTGAAGGCGTTCAAGGAACACCTCATCGGACCGGAGATGGCGGAGTTCCGTACCGTGCTGCAACGCGCGATCGACCGCGGTGAGGTCCGGCCGGACAACCCCGCGATCGACTTCGTGATGCACATGATGATCGGCGGGTTCGCCGCCCGTTCGATGATCGACGAGCAGCCGCCGACGCAGGCCTTCCTTCTGTCGTACATCGACGCCGTGGTCCTCCCCGCCCTCGGCAGCCCGCGCGACTGACGCCTTTCCCCAGCACGACCCCTTCACCTGACGTACCCGCTCATGTCGTCGGGACGATCACCCCTGCCACCCACCGGGCTGATCACCCCTGTCCCTGAACCACCCCACGACCTGACCGGGAGTACGCCCACGTGGCCACTTTCCTGTACAAACTCGGCCGGCTCGCCTTCCGGCGACGGCATTTCGTCGCCCTGCTCTGGGTCGCCCTGCTGACGCTCGCGGGCGTCGGCGCGGCCAGCGCCCCCGCCGCGGGCTCCTCCTCCTTCTCGATCCCCGGCACGGAGGCGCAGAAGGCCTTCGACCTGCTGGAGCAACGTTTCCCCGGGGCCAGCGCGGACGGCGCGACCGGACGGCTCGTCTTCAAGGCGCCCGAGGGCGAGAAGATGACCGACGCCGCCAACAGGGCGACCGTCGAGAAGACCGTGGCCGCGCTCGGCGACGGCTCCGAGGTCGTCTCCGTCACCGACCCCTACAAGACCAACGCCGTCAGCAAGGACGGTACGGTCGCCTACACCTCCGTCTCCTACGACGCCCCCTCCATGGAGCTCAAGGACTCCACCCGGGACGCCCTGGAGGCGGCCGGGGACGAGGCCAAGGACGCCGGGCTGACCGTCGAGGTCGGCGGTGACGCGCTGCAGGCCGGGGCCGAGCCGGGTGCCATCGGCGAGGTCATCGGCCTCGCCATCGCCGCGGTCGTCCTGGTCATCACCCTGGGCTCGCTGGTCGCGGCCGGGCTGCCGCTGCTGACCGCGATCATCGGCGTCGGGATCGGTGTCTCCACCATCACCGCCCTCGCCAACGCGCTCGACCTCGGCGACACCACCTCCACGCTCGCGCTGATGATCGGCCTCGCGGTCGGCATCGACTACGCCCTGTTCATCGTCTCCCGCTACCGGGGCGAGCTGGCCGAGGGCCGCGACCGCGAGGAGGCGGCCGGCCGGGCCACCGGCACCGCGGGCTCCGCGGTGGTCTTCGCCGGCCTCACGGTCGTGATCGCGCTGGCCGGACTGTCGGTGGTCGGTGTGCCGATGCTGAGCAAGATGGGCCTCGCCGCGGCGGGCACGGTCGTCATCGCCGTCCTCATCGCGCTGACCATGATCCCGGCACTGCTCGGCTACGCGGGCAAGAAGATCCGTCCGACAGGCGAGAAGCGCAAGAAGTCCGCCGCGAAGACAGTCGAGAAGCCGAACCTCGGCACCCGCTGGGCCAGCTTCGTCATCCGCCGCCCGGCCGTCGTGCTCCTGCTCGGTGTCGTCGGCCTGGGCGCCGTCGCCCTGCCCGCCACCTCCCTCGAACTGGGCCTGCCGGACGACGGCTCGCAGCCGACCTCCACCACCCAGCGCCGCGCCTACGACCTCCTCTCGGAGGGCTTCGGACCCGGCTTCAACGGCCCGCTGATGGTCGTCGGCGACGCCAAGGACAGCTCCGACCCGAAGGCCGCCGCCACCGAGGTCACCGACCGGATCAAGGGCCTCGACGACGTCGTGACCGTGACGCCGGCGGCGTTCAACAAGGCCGGGGACACCTTCACCATCACCGTGATCCCGGACTCCAAGCCCTCGTCGACCCAGACCGAGGACCTGGTGCACGCCATCCGGGACAGCGGGGCGGACGTCAAGGCCGCCACGGACACCGACGTCCTGGTCACCGGCACCACGGCCATGAACATCGACTTCTCGCAGAAGCTCACCGACGCGCTGATCCCGTATCTGGCGCTCGTGGTCGGCCTGGCCTTCCTGCTCCTGATCGTGGTCTTCCGCTCGATCCTGGTCCCGCTGAAGGCGGCCCTCGGCTTCCTGCTCTCGGTGCTCGCCGCGCTCGGCGCCGTCGTCGCGGTCTTCCAGTGGGGCTGGCTCGGCGGTCTGATCGGGGTCGAGGAGACCGGCCCGATCATGTCGATGATGCCGATCTTCATGGTCGGCGTGGTCTTCGGCCTCGCGATGGACTACGAGGTGTTCCTCGTGACCCGGATGCGGGAGGCGTACGTCCACGGCGAGTCCCCGAGTCAGGCCGTCGTCACCGGCTTCAAGCACAGCGCCCGGGTCGTGGTCGCCGCCGCGGTGATCATGATGGCCGTCTTCGGCGGCTTCATCAGCTCCAGCGAGTCCATGATCAAGATGATCGGCTTCGGCCTCGCGATCGCGGTCTTCTTCGACGCGTTCGTCGTCCGCATGGCGATCGTCCCGGCGGTGCTGGCGCTGCTCGGCAGGAAGGCCTGGTGGCTGCCGAAGTGGCTGGACCGCGCCCTGCCGAACGTGGACGTCGAGGGCGAGGGACTGCGCAAGTCCGACGACGACCAGAAGGACGAGGACCGGGAGCTCGTACGGGCCTGACGTACGGGTCCTGAACCGAAGCCGTGGTGTAGCGCGCTACACCACGGCTTCGGCAGTTCCCTCCCTCGTGGCGGTGGCCCCGGAACGGAAGGCTGGACGACAGATCCAGAAGCCCCGTTTCGAAAGGCCGGAACCATGAGCTCTCCCCTCGCCACCGTCAAGAAGTTCGTCGCCGACCTGCTGCTGTGGCAGTGCTTCGTGGTCGGGCTCGCCGCGAGCGCGGGCGCGGGCGCCGTCCTCGACGGCACCCGGAAGGACGTCGCCACGGCCGTCGGCACGGTGGTCGCGCTGATCGCCGGCTCCCGCATCGCGAAGAAGCCCCGGATCAAGGCGTTCCTGTCCCGGCCGGGCACCCTGTGGTTCCTGTTCCTCTTCAACGGCGGTACGGCCGTCGCCATGTACTTCACGATGGACGGGGTCAAGGGCGTCCTCGCCGCCGCGATGATGGGCCTGGTGTCGCTGGGGGCCGCGGGCGGCCTGGTCGCGGGCCGACGCAAGAAGGCGGAGGCGGAGGCGGAGGTCGGGGCGGTTGTCAGTGGCCGGGTCTAACGTGGCGGGCATGACCACACTTGCCGCACGACCTCACACGGCCCTGCTGGTGATCGACGTCCAGAAGGGCGTCGTGGCCGACGCCCACGAGCGGGACGCGGTCGTCGCCACCATCGCCGCGCTCGTCGACCGGGCCCGCGAGGAGGGCGCCCCGGTGGTCTGGGTCCAGCACTCCGACGAAGACCTGGTGAAGGGCAGCGACGCCTGGGAGTACGCGCCCGAGTTGATACGCCGGGACGCGGAGCCCCTGATCCACAAGAACTACGGCGACTCCTTCGAGGACACCGAACTGGAGGAGGTCCTCGCGGGCGCCGGGGCGGGCCACCTGATCGTGACCGGTGCGTCGACCGACGTCTGCATCCGCTCCACCCTCCACGGCGCCTTCGTCCGCGGCTACGACGTCACCCTCGTCGCCGACGCCCACACCACCGAGGACACCAGCAAGTGGGGCGCCCCACCGCCGGACCAGGTCATCGCCCACACGAACCTGTACTGGCGGTACCAGTCGGCGCCGGGGCGGACGGCGGCGGTGGCGGAGGCGAAGGACGTGACCTTTCACTAGGGCCTGGCCGACTTGGTTTCAGTACCCGGCTTAACCGTTCGCCTGTGCCCTACACCCACCGCTAGCGTGCCCCGCATGACGACGACCGACAGCCCAGCGGGCACCGCCGACTCCGGAGCCCACCCCCTGTTCGCCGAGGCCCTGCGGGAGAAGGGGCTCGATGACCTGCGTACCCGGGTACGCCGGTTCCCGGAGGCGACCCGTACCGCCGCCGAGGCCGCCGCGGCCATCGGGTGCGAGCTGAGTCAGATCTGCAAGTCGCTGATCTTTGCCGCCGACGGGGTGCCGGTGCTGGTGCTCATGGACGGGGCCTCCCGGGTCGACGTCGAGCTGGTGCGCGAGGTGCTCGGGGCCGAGAAGGTGACGCGGGCCAAGGCGGACGTCGTACGGGAGACCACCGGGTACGCCATCGGGGGCGTGCCGCCCTTCGGGCACCGGACCAGGACGCGGGTGCTGGCCGACCGTTCGCTGCTGGAGCACGACCTCGTGTGGGCCGCGGCCGGGAATCCGCACGCCGTCTTCCCCATCGCCCCCAAGGACCTCGTCGCGCACGCCGGTGCCGACCTCGTGGACGTGCGCGAGCGCACCGCGTGACGCCGGCCGTCACCGCGGCGGTACTGCTCGCCGCGGTCACGCACGCCAGCTGGAACGCCATCGCGCACAAGATCACCGACAAGCTGGTCGGGTTCACCCTGATCGCCGGCGGCGGGATGCTGATCGGGCTGGTGATGGTGCCGTTCGTGGCGATACCGGCGGCGGGGGCGTGGCCGTATCTCCTCGCCTCGGCCGTGATCCACGTCGTGTACTACCTGCTGCTGATGAAGTCCTTCCGGCTCGGGGACTTCGGGCAGGCGTACCCGATCGCCCGCGGCAGCGCGCCCCTGGTCGTCACGGTGCTCGCCGCCCTTTTCGCCCATGAGGTGCCGGACGGGTGGGCCGCCGCCGGGATCGGGGTGTCCTGCGCCGGACTCACCGGTGTCGCGCTGTGGGGGCTGCGTGGGCGTCGGCCCAACTGGGCGGCGATCGGTGCCGCGTTGGCGACGGGTCTGTCCATCGCCGCGTACACCGTCGTCGACGGGCTCGGGGTGCGGGCCTCCGGGTCGTCGCTCGGGTACATCGCCTGGCTGATGGCTCTGGAGGGCGTGTTCGTACCGGCGTACGCGCTCTACCGTCTGCGCGGTCAACTGATCGCCGAGCTGAGGCCGTTCGCCGCGGTCGGACTGCTCGGCGCCGCGCTCTCCGTCGCCGCCTACGGGCTCGTCCTGTGGGCGCAGACCAAGGCCGAGCTGGCGCCGATCGCCGCGCTGCGGGAGTCGTCGATCATCGTCGGCGCGGCCATCGGGGCGGTGTTCTTCAAGGAGCGGTTCGGGGCACCGCGGATCGTCGCGGCCGGGTTGCTGGTGGCCGGGATCGGGCTCATGTTGCACGCCGGGTGACCGGGCGGTCACTGGCTAACCTGTGGGCCATGAGCGGTGTCTTCATCAACTACCGCAGGGGCGGGCACTGCGGCGTCGTCGACGATCTCGACGCGGCGCTCGCGGGGCACTTCGGCCGCGGGCAGGTGTTCCTGGACCGGCCGTCCCTGCTGCCCGGCCAGCGGTTCGCGGACGCGCTGGCGGAGCGGGTCGGCGACTGCGACGCGCTGGTCGCCGTGCTCCACCCCGGCTGGGCGGACGCGCGGCATCCGACCGGGGCCCGGCGGCTCGAGGACGGGGCCGACTGGGTCCGGCGGGAGATCGAATGGGCGCTGGCGGGCGGGAAGTTCGTCCTGCCGGTGCTGCTCGACGGGGCCGAGATGCCCACCGCCGCCGAACTGCCCGACTCGCTCCGGGCGCTCGCCGGCCTCAACGCGCCCCGGCTGCGCGAGGCGCACTGGAGCGCCGACCTCGCCGTGGTGATCGCCGCGCTGGAGGGGAGCGTGCGCGCCGAGTGGCAGCCGGTCCCGGCGCCCGAGGAGCGCGGGGTGCGGCCCGGGCGGTGGCTCGGGGCGCTGACCGCGCTTCTCGCCGCGGCCGTCCTGGTCGGCGTGCCCGCGCTGCCGCAGGACGACGACTGGGTCGGCACCGGTGTGCTGCCGTACACCCTGACCGCCGCCCTGATGTGCTGTCTGCTGCTGTGCGCGCCACTGGTCGCGGTCGCCGCCGTGCGGGTCGTACGGCGGTCCGTCGACGACCTGGAGCGTGAGCTGCACGCGGTCCGGCACCGGACGTACATCCGCAAGACCTGGCCGGTCGGGGTCGGGCTCGTCCTGGTCGGGGTGTACGGCGCGGTCCGCGGCGACCTGGGCATGGTGCAGGCGCTGGTCCTGCTGCTGATCCTGGGTGTCGCGGTGGCCAGGGCGGCGGCGACCGACATCCGGCTGCGCCGCCGCGACGACGACCTGTGGGCCCGCTGGCCGCACCGGCTGCCCGAGCGGGTCAACCGGGCCGAACTGCGCCGCGCGGTGGCCCGGCTCCACGTCCGCCTCGACCGGATGACCGCCCCCCTCTCGCGCGAGCAGCGGGAGAAGGCGGACTGGGAGCTCCTCGACATCGGCGTGGCCGTCGGACGGGTCGCGGACGAGGCGGGGCGTCCGCGCGGGCGGTGGCTGCGGCAGGACCATCCCTGGGTCCTCGCCGGGTACGTGGTGTGGCTGGCGCTGATCGCGGCGCTGGCCGCCGCGTCGGGGCTCGCCTTCGCCGACGCCGGCGAGGGGACGGTACGGCGGTACGTGACGCTGGCGGTGGTGGTGCTGATCGGCGTACTGCTCGCGCTCGCCACGCTGGAGCTCGCGCACCGGTACCAGCGGCGGCAACGGCGGGAGCTGGTACGGCAGGTGGGCGGGTTCCGGGCGACGCTGGCCGCGCGGGTGGCCGCGATGAGCCGGCCCGCGCGCACCAAGCCGACGGCGCCCGCGCCGCGGCCGGAGGAGTACGCGGAACCCGAGCAGTGACCAGCCGACTTCGGACGACTGGTCGCGGTCGCCTCTTCGGTAGCACTCTGGAAGGAGTTCTTCCGGAGGTGATCGTCATGATGCACACCACTGTGGGATGGCACGTCGAGATGGAGTTCATGGAGGACAGCGAGCACACGCGCGCGGTGGCGATGGTCCGGCTGCCCGACGGCAGCGAGGTACGGGCCCACGGCCAGGCCAGCCGCCACCACACCGACTCGAATCAGCCGCGGGTCGGCGAGGAGATCGCCGGTGCCCGCGCACTCAACGAGCTCGCCATGCGGTTGCTGACCAAGGCGCACGGCGAGATCGACGCGGCGTCCGGGCGGACGTCCCACCCGATCCACGTGTAGCCGGCTATACGGCTGCCCGTACCGCCCGCACCAGCGCCTGCGCCCGCGGATCCGCCGTGACCGTCTTGCGCAGGCCGTTGGTCACATAGCCGAAGGCGATGCCGGACTCGGGGTCGGCGAAGCCGAGCGAGCCGCCGCGGCCGGGGTGGCCGAAGGAGCCCGGGCCGAGGAACGGGGCCGCGCTGCCGTGCAGCATGTAGCCGAGGCCGAAACGGGTGTTGACCACCAGGACCCGGTCGGGCCCGGCGGACTCCTCGGCGCGCGCCCGCTCCACGGTGGCCGGGGACAGCAGCCGGACGCCGTCCACCGCGCCGATCGTCGCCGCGTAGAAGCGGGCCAGACCGTCGGCCGTGGCGATCCCGTTGGTCGCGGGCAGGGCGCTCGCCCGGTAGGCCGGGTCGTTCTGGTCGGGGAAGGGCGTGATCGCGCCGAAGGCGCGGTTGGTGAGGGAGTCGGGATCCTTGTAGGCCTCGGTGACGGAGCGCCTCGGGCGCATCCGCAGTGCGGCGGCGGCCTCCGGGGCGTCGACCCGGCCCACGCGCCCGGCCCGGTGCGCCTCCGTCTCCGGCAGCCCCAGCCACAGGTCCGCCCCGAGCGGCCCGGCGATCCGCTCGGCGATCCACTCGCCGGTGCCGCGGCCCGTCACCCGTCGCACCAGCTCGTCCAGCAGCCAGCCGTACGTCAGCGCGTGATACCCGTGGTCCGTGCCGGGCTCCCAGACGGGTGTCTGCGCGGCCACGGCCGCCGGGCCCGCCAGCGGGTCCAGGGCCTGCGCGGGGGTGATCGGGTGGTCGAGGACCGGCAGTCCGGCCCGGTGGTTGAGTACGTGCCGGACCAGTACCCGCTCCTTGCCGTGCGCCTTGAACTCCGGCCAGTACGCGCCGACCGGCGCGTCCAGGTCGAGCTGTCCGCGCTCGGCCAGCATCAGGGGTACGGCGGCGGCGACGCCCTTGGTCGCCGAGCGCACGATCTGGGCGGTGCCGCGCTGCCACGGTTCGCCGCCGTCGACGTCCTTGGTGCCGGCCCACAGGTCGACGACCCGGCGCCCGTCCCGGTACACGGTGACGGCCGCGCCCCGGTCGCCGAGCTGCTCGAAGTTGCGGACGAACGCGTCCCTGACCGGCTCGAAGCCCGCTTCGACCGTGCCGTTCACGTCCACGTCCACACTCCTGTTCGCGTTGCTCGTCTCTCCTCTAGCCAAGCAGGATCGTCACGTCGATGTTCCCGCGGGTCGCGTTGGAGTACGGGCACACCTCGTGGGCGGCGTCCACCAGCTGGGTCGCGACGGCCTGGTCGAGCACGGGGAGCGAGACGCTGAGGGCGACCGCCAGACCGTAGCCGCGCTGCGCGTTGGGGCCGATGCCGACCTTCGCGGCGACCGTGGAACCGGTCAGGTCGAACCCGGCCCGGCGGCCCACCAGCACCAGCGCGTTGTGGAAGCAGGCGCTGAAGCCCGCCGCGAACAGCTGCTCCGGATTCGTGCCGTTGCCGTCGCCGCCCAGCGCCGGAGGCATCGCGACCTTCAGCGCGATCTGGCCGTCCTGGCTGGTGACATAGCCGTCCCGGCCGCCGTGGGCGGTGGCCTCGGCGACGTACATGATCTTCGTCGGGCGGGTGTCGACGGTGGTCGCGGTTTCCTCATTTGTGGCGGTCATGGCTGGCTCCCCCCAGAACAGGTGCGCACAAGAACATCGTGCACAAGGTACTGGCCGGTAGGTAGATGTTGCGTGACCAGGGGGTGGCAACCGCGGGTAACAGGAGCTCAGAGGCGGCGCTCGGCCGCCGAGTGCGCCTTCTCCGCAAGCTCCCACAACTCCTCGCGCAGCCTCACGATGCCCGCGGTGTCGAGCCCCGTCGCGGACAGCAGCGCGCCGGGCACGCGCGCCGCGCGCTCCCGCAGTTCCTCCCCGCGTCCCGTGCACGCGACGAGCACCGAGCGCTCGTCGTGGGCCGCGCGTTCCCGGCGCACCATCCCCGCGCTCTCCAGCCGCTTGAGCAACGGCGACACCGTGCCGTAGTCGAGCCGCAGCGCCGCCGCCAGCTCCTTGACCGTCGTCTCGCCGCGCTCCCAGAGCACCAGCAGCACCAGGTACTGCGGGTAGGTGAGACCGAGTTCCTCCAGCAGCGGGCGGTACGCGGCCGTCACGGCGCGCTGGGCGGCGTACAGCGCGAAACACAGCTGCTCGTCGAGGAGCAGGGAGCCGTCGACCGCCGTGGGGTCCTCGTTCGTCACGCGCCCATTGTCACGGACGGTCCGACCCGGCGGACACCGAACGCGGATCGAAGCCGAACGGCAGCTCCAGGCGGTGGGCGCGCATCAGGTCGTCGTCGGAGAGCAGCTCGGACGTCTTGCCGTCGGCCGCGATGACGCCGTCGCTGAGGACGAGGGAGCGCGGGCACAGCTCCAGGGCGTACGGGAGGTCGTGCGTGACCATGAGGACCGTGACGTCCAGGGAGCGCAGGATGTCGGCGAGTTCGCGCCGGGAGGCGGGGTCGAGGTTGGAGGACGGCTCGTCGAGGACGAGGATCTCCGGTTCCATGGCGAGCACGGTGGCGACGGCCACGCGGCGGCGCTGGCCGAAGGAGAGGTGGTGCGGCGGGCGGTCCTTGAACTCCGCCATGCCGACGCGCGCCAGCGCACGGTCCACGCGCGCCTCCAGTTCCGCGCCCTTCACGCCGGCGGCCGCCGGTCCGAACGCGACGTCCTCGCGCACGGTCGGCATGAACAGCTGGTCGTCCGGGTCCTGGAAGACGATCCCGACCCGGCGCCGGATCTCCGCCATGTGCCGCTTGCCGACGGGCAGTCCGGCGACGTGCACGCTGCCGGTGCCGCCGGACAGGATGCCGTTGAGATGGAGCACGAGGGTCGTCTTGCCGGCGCCGTTCGGCCCGAGCAGCGCGACCCGCTCCCCGCGCGCGACGGAGAAGTCCACGCCGAACAGGGCCTGATGCCCGTCGGGGTAGGCGAAGGCGAGGCCGGAGACCTCCAGAGAAGCAGTCACAGCATCCATCCCAGCAGACATACGACAAGGGCGGCACCCGGCAGCGCGAACGCGTACGTCCACTGCGCCCGGGACGCGGTCACCTCGTCGATGACCGGCATCGAACCGGCGTAGCCCCGGCTCACCATGGCGAGGTGCACGCGCTCGCCGCGCTCGTAGGACCTGATGAACAGGGCGCCCGCCGACTTGGCGAGCACCCCCCAGTGCCGCACGCCCCGTGCCTCGAAACCGCGCGACTCCCGCGCGATCCGCATACGCCGCATCTCGTCGGTGATGACATCGCCGTAGCGGATCATGAAGGAGGCGATCTGCACGAGCAGCGGCGGGAGCTTCAGCCGCTGGAGCCCCAGCAGGAGTTCACGCAGCTCGGTCGTGGAGGCGAGCAGGACCGAGGCCGCCACGCCGAGCGTGCCCTTGGCGAGCACGTTCCAGGCGCCCCACAGCCCGTTCACGCTCAGCGAGAGGCCCAGCACCTCGACCCGCTCGCCCTCCGCGACGAACGGCATCAGCACCGCGAACGCGACGAACGGCACCTCGATCAGCAGCCGCTTGAGCAGGAAGCCGGCGGGCACACGCACGACGTACGTGACGACGCCCAGCAGGACGGCGTACAGCCCGAAGGCCCACATCGCCTCGCGCGGGGTGGAGACGACGACCACCACGAAACAGAACACCGCGGCGAGCTTGGTGTGCGGCGGCAGACCGTGCACCGGGGAGTGCCCGTGCCGGTAGAGCTTGTGCGCGTGTCCGGCACCCATCTCAGACGCCCGCGCTCACCGGGGTCGCGTCCTCGGACGTACGCCGCCTGCGCACCGCCCAGAACACCGTGCTGCCCGCGACGACCGTGACGCCGACGCCGATGACGCCCGCGAGACCGCCGGAGAGCCGGGCGTCGTCGACGTCCTTGACGCCGTAGTCGGCGAGAGGGGAGTCGGCGGAGGCGTGCTTCTCGGTGTTCTTGTCGATGCCCTGGTCGGCGGCGACCTTCTCCAGGCCGTCGGGGCTGGCGGAGGCGTAGAAGCTGACGCCGCCCGCGAGGACGAGGGAGGTGACCAGGCCGGCCAGCCACACCTTGCGGTGCGAGCGGGCGGCGACGGGGACGGCCACCGGGTCGGGCGCGTCGACGAGTTCGCCGTTGACGCGCAGCTTGAGCCGCTGGCGCAGGTCACGGGCGCCGTACACCAGGTCCGGGCGGACGGCGACGACGGCGCCGACCGTCAGCGCGGTGATCGCGGCCTCGCCGATGCCGATCAGGACGTGCACGCCGACCATCGCGGTGGTGACCTTGCCGATGGAGACGTCGGTGGTGCCGCCGACCCAGTAGATCAGCGTGAAGGCCACGGCCGCGGCCGGGACGGACAGCAGTGCGGCGGCGAAGGAGGCCACGGTGATCGACCGGCGCTTACGGGGCAGCACTTTCACCAGGACGCGGAAGACCGCGTAGGCCACGACCGTCGTCACCACCGCCATGTCCGTGATGTTCACGCCGAGCGCGGTCAGGCCGCCGTCCGCGAAGAGGATGCCCTGCATGAGCAGCACGACGGAGACGCACAGCACGCCGGTGTAGGGGCCGACGAGGATCGCCGCGAGGGCGCCGCCCAGAAGGTGGCCGCTGGTGCCCGCGGCGACGGGGAAGTTGAGCATCTGCACGGCGAAGATGAACGCCGCCACCAGGCCCGCCAGGGGCGCGGTGCGCTCGTCGAGCTCGCGGCGCGCACCGCGCAGGCTCACGGCCACGGCGGCGGCCGCGACCACTCCGGTCGCGGCGGATACGGGGGCGTCGATAAATCCATCAGGCACATGCACGGTTAGATGATGCGACTTAATGCGAACAAGTTGCAAGAGCGAGCCGGTTGTGGGCTCGCTGTGGGTCTCGCCGCGGCTTCGCAGTGTGAGATGCCCGACGATGTCCGGCGTCCGGGGGCGCACCCCGAAAAATATGCGACATTGGAGAGGAAGCGGTCGCACAGCTTCCGCACAGGTCACTCAGCGTAAGGGGCCGAGCCGATGTCCGTGGTCGAACAGTACGCGCGAGCCCATATCGTCACCGACGCCGACATCACGGTCGCGGAACCCGAGGCGGTCCCCGTCGTCCTGCGCTACGACCCCGACGCCGACCCGCGCGCAGTACGCGTCGGCCTGCCGGGGCCCCATGAATGGACCTTCGAGCGGGCGCTCCTCGAACAGGGACTGCGGGCGCCGGTCGAGGCGGGCGACGTACGGGTGTGGCCGTGCGGGCGGGTGCAGGCTGTGGTCGAGTTCCACTCCACCCAGGGCGTCTCTGTGGTGCAGTTCGAGTCCAAGGCCCTGCTCAGGTTCCTGCGCCGCACCTACACGGCCACTCCGGTGAGCAGCTAGCTGCCCTTCTTCAGCAGCGCGGCCACGATCGGTCCCGCCGTGTCGCCGCCGTGCCCGCCCGCCTGGACGACACCGGCGGCGGCGAGATCGCCGCGGTACGCGGTGAACCAGCCGTTGGGCTTCTTCTGGCCGTCGACCTCCGCCGAGCCGGTCTTCGCGCCGACGTTGCCGTAGACGCCCTGCATCGCCTCCGCCGCCGTGCCGTAGGCCGCCGTGTACGCCATCAGCTCGCGCAGCTGGGAGAGCGTGCCCGAGGACATCGTGCGCGAGGCCTTCGCGAGCGTGCGGCCGTCCACGTCGGGGGAGACCAGGTACGGCTGCCTGAAGACGCCGGACTCCACGGTCGCCGACACCGACGCCATGTTCAGCGGGTTCATCCGCACCGCGCCCTGGCCGATCAGCGAGGCCGCCATCTGGGCCTGCGACTGCACCGGCACCGAGCCGTCGAAGGTGGGCACCCCGACCGCCCAGTTGTTCATGGACAGCCCGAAGACCTGCTGGGCCTGCTGGGTCAGCGAGTCGTTCTCCAGCTTCGGCGCCTGGCTGATGAAGGCGGTGTTGCAGGAGCGGGCGAAGCTCGCCTTGAAAGTGCCGCCCTTGATGGAGAACTTGTCGTCGTTCTGGAACTTCCAGCCGCCGTACGTGAAGTACTTCGGGCAGGGATGCGTCTTGTCCGCCGACGCCAGTCCCTTCTCGATGAGCAGCGAGGACGTGACGACCTTCATCGTCGAGCCGGGGGCCAGGGAGCCCTGGAAGGCCACGTTGAAGCCCTTGTTGGCGTTCGCCACGGCGAGGATCTCGCCGGTCGAGGGCCGCAGCACCACCACGGAGGACTGCGCCCGCTTCGCGACCTGCGCCTCGGCCGCCGCCTGGAGGCCCGGGCTGAGCGTCGTCTTCACGGTTCCCGGCGTGCCCTTGCTCAGCTCCAGCAGGGTCTTGTCGGACAGCTCGGCCTTCTTCGACTCCTTGCCGCGCACGACCTGGAGTTCGACGCCCGCCTTGCCGCCGGCCTTCTTGCCGTACTTCTCGCGCAGCCCGTCGAGCACCGAACCCAGCGACGGGTACTTCTCGGTGGTGATCTCCCCGCCGTCGCGGTCCATGGCCTTCACCGGCGGGGTCCCGGACTCGCCGGTGACGAGCGTGTCGCCGTCCTTCAGGTCCGGGTGGACGACCGCGGAGTGCCAGTCGACCTGGGGCTTGCCGGTGGTGGTGTTCCGCACGACGGTGAGCGAACTGGCGTACGACAGCGGCTTGGAGGTGCCCTTGTACGCCACCGTGGCCTTCACCGTGAAGGGCACCTTGGCGCCGGTCGGGGTGCCGGGGGTGAGGGTGACGTCCTTGAGGTGGGCGTCCTTGGCGTAGCCGGTGAGGAGCTTCGTGGCGGCCTCGGTGTCGCTGGTGACGGCGGCGGCTTCGGCGACCTCGGCCTGCTGCCAGGACGTGAGGAACGTGCGCGCCGCGGTGGTGACCTCGGTCGCGGACAGCGGGCCGGTCTTCACCTTCGGCTTCTCGGCGGAGGCGGCCGAGGACGTACGGTCCTCGGCCGCCGCGCCGCCGCTGTACAGCACGTACCCGGCGAAGCCGGCGCCGCCGACGACCACGGCGACCATCCCGCCGATCACGGCGGGACGGTGCGTCCTACGTCGCTCGGCGACGCGCCTTCTCTTGCCCACAGCCTTCGTTCCTCCGTGAAATCACCGGGGTTCCCGTGCCCTCGTCCACCATGTCAACGACGGCGACCACCCTGGAGTCCCGTCCTGAGCGGGTGAGTTCAGTCTCCCGCCACCAGGACGGCCCGCACGATCGGTCCGGCCGCGTCGACACCGTGGCCACCCTGCTCGGTCATGGCGGCCGCCGCCACATCATTGCGGAAGCCGGTGAACCAGCTGTTCGAGGTGGCGTTCCCGTCGACCTCGGCCGAGCCGGTCTTCGCGCCGATGTCGTCCCCGGCCAGGCCCCGCATGATGCCCGTCGCGGTGCCCGGCGCCTGTGTGGCCGTCATCCGCATCATCTGCTTCAGCTGGGCGACCGTGCTCGACCGCAGCCCCTCGGCGGTGGCCAGTTCGCGGCCGTCCAGCTTCGGCGAGACCAGGTACGGCTGGCGGAAGGTGCCGGTGATGGCGGTGGCGGTCACGGACGCCATGTTCAGCGGGTTCATGGTGACCTGGCCCTGGCCGATGGCGCCGGCCGCGCGGTCGGGGCCGCTGACGGCCGGGACGCTGCCGTCCTGGGAGGTGATGCCGGTCTTCCAGTTGTTGCGGCCGAGCCCGAACTTGTTCTGCGCCTCGGCCGTCAACGAGTCGTCGGTCAGCGGCTTCTCGTCGATCAGCTTGATGAAGGCGGTGTTGCAGGACCGCATGAAGCTGTTGGCGAGCGTGGCGTTCTCGTTGGGCTGCATGTTCTTGAGGTTGTGGAAGGTCTGCCCCTGCCAGATCGCGTCGGGCGGACAGGGCGCCGGGCCGTTCATCGAGGTCACGCCGTTGTCGATGAGCATCGCCGCGGTGACGATCTTCCAGGTGGAGCCCGGGGCTACCTTGCCCTCGAAGGCCGCGTTCCAGCCGTCGTCGCGATGGTTGGCGACCGCGAGCACCTCGCCGGTGCTCGGCTTGACCGCGACCACCGAGGAGTTGTCGTACTGGGTCACCGCCTTCTCGGCGGCGGCCTGCGCGCCCGCGCTGATGGTGGTCTGGAGCTTGCCCGCCCTGCCCTTGGAGAGTGTGAGCAGCGAGGTGTCGGGGGCGCCGTCGGCGCCGTGGCGTACGTACAGCTCGACGCCCGGCGAACCGCCCACCTTGGCGCCGTACTTCTCGCGCAGCGCGTCCAGGATCGGGCCGAGGGAGGGGTACTTGTCCTTCGTCAGCACCTTGCCGTCGCGGTCCACGGCCTCGATGGGCGGCGTGGAGGACGAGCCGGTGACGAGGCTGTCCTGGTCGGCGCGCAGCTCCGGGTGGACCACGGACGGCTTCCAGTCGACCAGCGCCCTGCCGGTGGTGATCCCGCGCACGACCTTCAGCGAGCTCTTGTACGACAGCGGCGCGGACTTGCCCTCGTAGGACACCTTCGCCTTCACCGTGAAGGGCACGGTGGTTCCCTGGGCGGTGCCGGGCGTGATCCTCACGCCGGTGATGTGCGCGTCCTCGGCGTACGACGTCAGCAGGGTCTGCGCCGCCGCGTCGTTGTCGGTGAACCGGGCCGCGGCCGCCGCCGAGCCCTTCTCCCAGTCGGCGAAGAACTTCTCCGAGGTCTCCTTGACCTCGTCGGCGTCGGGCGGACCGGTCTTGACCTCGGTGCCGGACCCCCCGTCGCCGTTCAGCGCGGACACGATGTTGAACGCGCCGTACCCGGCACCGCCCACCATCACGGCGAACACACCGCCGATGATGGTGACCTTGACCCCCTTGTTCATGGAACTGAACCCCTCCCCGTTATCAGTCCTCCGCACCCTAAGTGGGCTGAGTGAAAACTGTGAGGGGTGTTTCCCTTTGTGGCCGAGTTGTTGACTAGACCCAGGTATCCAGCCACATCCGTGAACGCCAGTCATCGATCGGGATGGCGGTTCCGGTGTACAGGGGCCAGAAGTAGATGAAGTTCCAGGCGATCAGCAGCACCAGCACGCCCGCCCCGGTCGCCCCCGCCACCCGCCGCGTGTCACTCGCCCCCGGCGGTCCGACGATCGCGCCGATCATCATCGCCACGGCCAGGCACAGGAAGGGCAGGAAGACCACGGCGTAGAAGAAGAAGATCGTCCGCTCCTGGTACATGAACCAGGGCAGATAACCGGCCGCGATACCGCAGGCGATGGCGCCCGCGCGCCAGTCCCGGCGGAAGAACCAGCGCCACAGCACGTACAGCACCGCGAAGGCCGCCGCCCACCACAGCAGCGGGGTGCCGATCGCGAGGACCTCGCGCGCGCACTTCTCCGTCGCGTCGACCGGGCAGCCGTCCTTGCCGGCGGCCGGGGACTCGTAGAAGTACGACACCGGGCGGCCGTCGACGATCCAGCTCCACGGATTGGACTGGTACGTGTGCGGGGAGCTGAGGCCCACATGGAACTCGTAGACCTGGTGCTCGTAGTGCCACAGGCTGCGCCACCAGTCCGGGAACAGCCAGGACCAGTCGCTGTTCTTGCCGTCGGTCACCGCCCAGTTGCGGTAGTAGCCGCCGGTGCCGTCGGTCGGGGAGAGGATCCAGCCGAGCCAGGACAGCAGATACGTGGCGATCGCGACCGGGACCGTGGCCAGGAAGGTGAGGCCCAGGTCGCGCTTGAGGACGGCCGTGTACGGGTGGCGGGCGCCGGCGACCTTGCGGGAGCCGACGTCCCACAGCACGGCCATCACGCAGAACGCGGCCATGATGTACAGGCCGTTCCACTTGGTGCCGATGGCCAGGCCCAGCATCAGACCCGCCAGCCAGCGCCAGGGGCGCCAACCGAACCGGGTGGTCTCCGCGATGCGCGCGTCCGGGCGGACCCGGCCGTCCGCGTCCACCGGCAGCGCGGCGGCGAGCTTCTCGCGCGCCTTGTCCCGGTCCACGACCAGGCAGCCGAACGCGGCCAGCACGAAGAACATCAGCACACCGTCGAGCAGCGAGGTGCGGGCCATCACGAACGCCAGCCCGTCCACCGCCATCAGCGCGCCCGCGAGACAGCCGAGGAACGTCGAGCGGAAGATCCGGCGGCCGATCCGGCACAGCATCAGCACCGACAGCGTGCCGAGCAGCGCCGTCATGAACCGCCAGCCGAACGGGTCGAAGCCGAAGACCAGCTCGCCGAGCCCGATGACGTACTTGCCGACCGGCGGATGCACGACGTACGACGCGTCCGTCGGGATCGTCACCTTGCTGCCGATGTCGAGGATGACGTCGTTGGCGTTCTTGTCCCAGGACACCTCGAAGCCGCGGTGGACGATCGCCCACGCGTCCTTCGCGTAGTACGTCTCGTCGAATATCACCGCCTTGGGGCTGCCCAGGTGCCAGAACCGGATCACGCCCGCGAACAACGTGACGAGCAGCGGACCGCCCCAGCCGGACCAGCGCACGAGCCGGTCGACCAGCGTCTTCGGCAGCCCCAGCGCCGCCCACATGCGCGGGTTGGGCCGCGCGTACGGCGGCACCAACCGGTCCCGGACATCGCTGTGGGGCCCGGCCGAATAGCCGAAACGCCGCAGTCGCTGCTGCCACGAAGGCCGCTGGTCCTGCGGCGCCTGGTCCTGCCGGGTGTCCGTGGAGTCCATGGACGACGCTGTACTGGTCACCGCGCCATCGTAGGGAACACGTCTGTGGGAGTCCCGTGGATGGGCCCTGCGAGGATGGAAACGTGACAGGAACCCTTGTTTTGGCAGGCACCCCCATCGGTGACATCGCGGACGCCCCGCCCCGGCTGGCCGCGGAACTGGCCGCCGCGGACGTGGTCGCCGCCGAGGACACCCGGCGGCTGCGGCGCCTCACTCAGGCGCTCGGCGTCACCCCCAAGGGGCGTGTCGTGTCGTACTTCGAGGGCAACGAGGCCGCCCGCACGCCCGAACTGGTCGAGGAACTCCTCGGCGGCGCGCGCGTGCTGCTCGTGACGGACGCCGGCATGCCGTCGGTGTCGGACCCCGGCTACCGGCTCGTCGCCGCCTGCGTCGAGAAGGACGTCCGGGTGACCGCCGTACCGGGCCCGTCCGCCGTGCTGACCGCGCTCGCGCTGTCCGGGCTGCCCGTCGACCGGTTCTGCTTCGAGGGGTTCCTGCCCAGGAAGGCGGGGGAGCGGCTGTCGCGGCTGCGCGAGGTCGCCGAGGAGCGGCGCACCCTCGTCTACTTCGAGGCCCCGCACCGGCTCGACGACACCCTCGCCGCGATGGCCACCGTCTTCGGCGAGGAGCGGCGCGCGGCCGTCTGCCGCGAGCTGACCAAGACGTACGAGGAGGTCAAGCGCGGTCCGCTCGGGGAGCTCGCGGCGTGGGCCGCGGAGGGCGTGCGCGGGGAGATCACCGTCGTCGTGGAGGGGGCGCCCGAGAGGGGCGCGCAGGACGTGAGCGCCGAGGAGCTCGTGCGCCGGGTGCGCGTGCGGGAGGAGGCCGGCGAGCGACGCAAGGAGGCGATCGCGGCAGTGGCGGTCGAGGCGGGACTGCCCAAGCGGGAGGTCTTCGACGCGGTCGTGGCGGCGAAGAACGCGGGGGTGCAGCGAAGTCTGTGAAGGGGGCGCAGAAGCGCCCCTGAGCAGGGCGCTTCTCCTCTGAGCGCGCGCCCCACGCGCAGGCAAAGGGCGACGGCCGAAGGCAAAGCCCAGCCCCCGTCGGCAGGGCCGTTTTGGCAAGGAAGGTCCAAATCGGATCCAACAGTCGACAGGGCTGATGCATTCGCGGCGGCGGAAGCGTCCACTGGTCGAAGGGACGCACCCGTCCCGGTGTCCAGCGGACCAGAGGAGCTGGCATGAGCGAGATCGCAGGGCAGACCGCCGCACTGCGCAGTGGCGCCACCGCCGTCGTCCACGAGTCGTACTCCTTCGCCTGCATGCGCTGCGGGCACGGCTGGGAACAGTCGTACGAGATAGAGCACCACACCGACGCCGACGGCCATGAGTTCGTCATCTACGTCGCCGACCGGCAGGTCGTGCCGTCGCCGCTGTCCCGGCCCACGTGCCAGAACTGCGACGGCCACGTCGTGCGCATCATGCGGCCGGGCCAGGTCTCGTCGGTGCTCGACGCGGTGCACCGCCATGAGCACCGCACCCCGCAGGCCGGCCCCGTGGAGGTGCCGGAGGTGCCCGCGCAGGCCAAGGAGCGCCACCACTGGCAGCTGTCCGATCTCCTGCACCCGTTCCACCACCGCAAGGCGAGCTGAGCTCCGCCGGTCCGGGTGGGCATGCCCCTTTCGTAGGATCGGGGCATGCCTTCGAACTCCTCCACCGCCTCCGACAAGAACGCGGCGCCGCCGCTCCCGGAGCCCCTCCGGGTGCCCGTGGCCGACTCCCACACCCACCTGGACATGCAGTCCGGGACGGTGGAGGAGGCGCTCGCGAAGGCCGCGGCGGTGGGCGTGACCACGGTGGTGCAGGTGGGCTGCGACCTCAAGGGCTCGCGGTGGGCCGCGGAGACGGCCGCCGCCTTCGAGAGCGTCCACGCGACCGTCGCCCTGCACCCCAACGAGGCGCCGCGCATCGTGCACGGCGATCCCGACGGCTGGTCCCGGCAGGGCGCCCGGCAACCGGGGGGAGCGCAGGCGCTCGACGAGGCGCTCGCCGAGATCGACCGCCTCGCCGCCCTCCCCCAGGTCAAGGGCGTCGGTGAGACCGGCCTCGACTACTTCCGCACCGGGCCCGAGGGCAAGGAGGCGCAGGAGCGCTCCTTCCGCGCCCACATCGAGATCGCCAAACGGCACGGCAAGGCCCTCGTCATCCACGACCGGGACGCCCACGAGGACGTCCTGCGTGTGCTGAAGGAGGAGGGCGCACCGGAGCGGACGGTGTTCCACTGCTACTCCGGAGACGCGGAGATGGCCGAGGTGTGCGCCCGCGAGGGCTACCTCATGTCCTTCGCCGGCAACGTCACCTTCAAGAACGCCCAGAACCTGCGGGACGCGGTGGCGGTGGCCCCGCTCGACCTGCTCCTGGTGGAGACCGACGCGCCCTTCCTGACGCCGGTGCCGTACCGCGGACGGCCCAACGCGCCCTACCTGATTCCGGTCACGGTGCGCGCGATGGCGGCGGTGCGCGGGATCGACGAGGACGCCCTGGCCACGGCCCTCGCCGTCAACACGGCACGCGCGTTCGGCTACTGAACACCACGCTGAGTACTCGCGTCGCTTTGGAGAGTGACGGCCGCTCCGCTAGGTTCTGTCTCTCTCTGGACCCTGGAGCGTGTCGGCGTGAGCAACTCCCAGTACCAGACGTACGAGCCGTACGGCGCGGCCTACGACCCGCACAACGCGGAGACGCTGGCCTACGGCGTGCAGGTGGCGCCGACGCCTACGCCGCCGATGCCGGTGGCGTACGAGGACACGTACCGGCCCGCCTACGACATGCCCGGCGTACCCGTGCCCGCGTCCGAGCCCGTCGCGCGCCCCGGAGCGAGTCGGCGGGCCGCGCGTCGGCGGAAGCTGCGGGGCCCCGAGCGCGTGGACAGCACCATGCGCCGGCTGCTGCCGCAGGCGCTGGTCGTCGCGTTCCTCGCGGGCGGGACCACCGCCTTCGTCGCCGAGGACAAGGCCATCGAGCTGAACGTCGACGGCAAGCCGCGCACTCTGCACACCTTCGCGGACGACGTCACCGAGCTGCTCGCCGAGGAGGGCGTCGAGGTGGGGGCGCACGACGTGGTCGCGCCCGCCCCCGGGACGCCGCTCAGCAGCGGCGACGAGATCGCGGTGCATTACGGGCGCCCCGTACGGCTCACCATCGACGGGCAGCGGCACGAAGTGTGGACCACGGCGCACACGGTGGAAGGGGCGCTCAGACAGCTGGGGGTGCGTGCCGAGGGTGCTTATCTGTCGGCCGCGCGCTCCCAGCGCATCGGGCGCGGGGGGCTCACGCTGGACGTGCGCACCGAGCGCGCGGTCACCGTCATGGCCGACGGACGGTCACGCACCGTCCGCACCAACGCGGCGACCGTCCGCGAGGTCGTCGAGGAGGCCGGCATCACGCTGCGCGGGCAGGACACCACGTCGGTCGCGCCGGGGAGCTTCCCGCGCGACGGGCAGACGGTGACCGTGCTGCGGATCACCGGCACCAAGGAGGTCCGCGAGGAGTCGATCCCGTTCCGGGTGGAGCGGAGTGCCGACCCTACGCAGTTCAAGGGCACGGAGGTGGTCGAGCAGGCCGGACGGGAAGGGCTGCGGCGGGTCACCTACTCCCTGCGCATCGTCAACGGGGTCCGGCAGAAGCCGCGGCGGATCAGGACCGAGGTGGTGCGCGAGCCGCGGGCCCAGGTGGTGAAGGTGGGGACGAAGCCCATGCCGACGTCGGTGCAGGGGGCGGACGGGCTGAACTGGCAGGGGCTCGCGGCGTGCGAGTCCGGCGGGCGGCCCGGCGCGGTGGACCCGTCGGGCACGTACGGCGGCCTGTACCAGTTCGACACGCAGACCTGGCAGTCGCTGGGCGGCAGCGGACGCCCGCAGGACGCCTCGGCGGCGGAGCAGACGCTGCGGGCGAAGAAGCTGTACGTGCGGCGGGGAGCCAGCCCGTGGCCGCACTGCGGGCGTCGGCTGCACGGCTGAGCGGGGTGGGGGCGGCTGGGGCGGGTGGGCGGGTGCCGGTTCTGTGGCGTGACTGATCGCAGCCATGGTGGCGGACAGCTGAGCCGAGTCGCCCCCGTACCCTTGTCCCGTGACCAGCAGCCCCACCCCCGACGCCCTCCTCGGTCCCGCCGACATCCGTGAGCTCGCGGATGTGCTCGGTGTACGGCCGACCAAGCAGCGCGGACAGAACTTCGTCATCGACGCGAACACGGTCCGCCGGATCGTCCGTACCGCCGATGTACGGCCGGACGACGTGGTCGTGGAGGTCGGGCCGGGACTCGGGTCGCTCACGCTCGCGCTGCTGGAGGCCGCCGAGCGCGTCACGGCCGTCGAGATCGACGACGTACTCGCCTCGGCCCTGCCCGCCACCATCGCCGCGCGCATGCCGACGCGCGCCGAGCGGTTCGCGCTGGTGCACTCCGATGCCATGCAGGTCGCCGAGCTGCCGGGGCCGCCCCCGACCGCGCTGGTCGCGAACCTGCCGTACAACGTCGCCGTGCCCGTGCTGCTGCACATGCTCGACACCTTCCCGAGCATCGAGCGCACCCTCGTCATGGTGCAGGCGGAGGTCGCCGACCGGCTCGCCGCCGGACCCGGCTCCCGGGTGTACGGGGTGCCCTCCGTCAAGGCCAACTGGTACGCCGAGGTCAAGCGCGCCGGGTCCATCGGGCGCAATGTCTTCTGGCCCGCGCCCAACGTCGACAGCGGACTCGTTTCGCTGGTGCGGCGGGCCGAGCCGATCCGGACGACCGCCTCCAAGCGTGAGGTCTTCGCCGTCGTGGACGCCGCGTTCGCGCAGCGCCGCAAGACCCTGCGGGCCGCGCTCGCCGGCTGGGCCGGGTCCGCGGCCGCCGCCGAGGCCGCGCTCGTCGCCGCCGGGATCTCCCCGCAGGCGCGCGGGGAGGCGCTCACGGTGGAGGAGTTCGCGCGGATCGCCGAGAACAAGGTGGAGCAGGAGCAGGAGCAGCAGTGAGCGTCACCGTCCGCGTTCCCGCCAAGGTCAACGTCCAGCTCGCCGTGGGCGCCGCCCGCGCCGACGGGTTCCACGACCTCGCCAACGTCTTCCTCGCCGTCGGGCTCTTCGACGAGGTGACGGTCACGCCCGCCGACGAGCTCAGGGTCACCTGCGAGGGCCCGGACGCCGCTCTCGTCCCCCTCGACCGGACGAACCTCGCGGCGCGGGCCGCGCTGATCCTCGCCGAACGCCGGGGCATCGAGCCCGCCGTTCACCTTCACATCGCCAAGGACATTCCCGTCGCCGGCGGCATGGCGGGCGGGAGCGCCGACGGCGCGGGCGCGCTGCTCGCGTGCGACGCGCTGTGGGGCACGAACGCCTCCCGCGAGGAACTCCTGGACATCTGCGCCGAGTTGGGCAGTGACGTGCCGTTCAGCCTGGTCGGCGGGGCGGCGCTCGGCATCGGGCGGGGGGAGAAGCTCACGGTCCTCGATGTCGGCGGGACCTTCCACTGGGTCTTCGCCATGGCGGAGCGCGGGCTGTCCACCCCGGCCGTGTTCCGGGAGTTCGACCGGCTGACCGAGCACGTGGAGGTGCCCGCGCCCGTCGCCTCCGAGGCGCTGCTCGACGCGCTCGCCGCGGGCGATCCCGAGGCGCTCGCCGCCGCCGTCTCCAACGACCTCCAGCCCGCCGCCCTCTCCCTCTTCCCGGAGCTCGCCGACACCCTCGCGACCGGCAGCGGCGCCGGTGCGCGGGCGGCGCTGGTGTCGGGTTCGGGGCCGACTACGGCGTTCCTCGTGCGCGATCCGGAGTCCGCCGCGAAGGTGGCCGAGGCGCTGAGCGCGTCCGGTACGTGCCGTTCCGTGCGCGTCGCGTCGGGACCGGTGCCGGGCGCCACCGTGGTGGCCGGGAACTGACGGCATGTCTTCGCGCTATCTCCACACCGATTACCGCGAACGCAGTACGTGAGGGAAAGCCGGGGCCTCTAGGGTCACTTGATACTTCAAGTGGCCCCCCTGGAAGGCAAGGCACGTCCGTGTCCGAACAACCCCCCACCCCCGCCCACCGCCGCAAGCGGTCCCTGTCACGCCGTGGCGTGATCGGGGCCGCCGGAGCCGTCGCCGCCGGGGCCGCCCTGACCCCGGTGGTCTTCGCGGCGACCGACAGCGACTCCGACTCCGGTACGACCGACACCGGCACCACCCCCGAGAAGTTCCCGGCGACCCGCTCCGACGCCACCACCGGCACCGGCACGGCCACCACCGCCTTCGCCGCCTCCTACGTCGGCGTCCGCTGGAACGGCCCCGCGGCCTCCCTGCGCCTCCCCGACGGCGACTGGACGACGCTGGGCGGCGGCTGCGCGACCGTCGAGGAGGGCGGGACGGCCCTGGTCGCGACGGCGCCTGTCACGACGTACGACCTCAAAGCCGCGGACGGCACCACGGACGTGCGCTCGCTCGCGATCGACACCACCGACGGCCCCCGGCGCACCGTCGAGGTGCCCTCGGAGCCCACGCGCGTGCGCGGCGTGCGTTACCTCTCGCGTCCGGCGTGGGGTGCGGACGAGGCGAAGCGGTACAAGGACGGCGTGGTCAACTCGCCGGAGAAGTACTACGCGTTGCAGGCGATCACCGTCCACCACACGGACACCCCGAACGGCGACGCCGACCCCGCCGCGACCGTCCGGGCGATCTACGAGTACCACGCGGTCACCCTCGACTGGGGCGACATCGGCTACCACTTCCTGATCGATGAGGCCGGTGTCGTCTACGAGGGCCGCTACTCCGGCGACGACGGCGTCCCCGCCTTCGACCCGGACGGCAACGTCGTCACCGCCTTCCACACCGCCGGCTACAACTCCGGCAACCTCGGCATCGCGTTGCTCGGCACCCTCACCGAGCAGGGCCCGACGGACGCGGCGAAGGCCTCGCTGACCCGCCTCGTCAAGGTCATCGCCCGCTTCAAGGGCCTCGACCCGCAGGCGAAGATCACGTACACCAACCCGGTCAACGGCGTCACCAAGGACGCGACCACCGTCAGCGGCCACCGCGACTGGCTCCAGACCGACTGCCCGGGACAGACGATGTACGACCTCCTCGACGAGGTCAGGGCGGCCGCAGGACGCTGACCTGGGCAGACCTGCGGGGGGATCGGCGAGCGAACGGCGCGCACTAGGCTGGGAGGCTGATCGATCCCCCTCGTCAGGAGAGAAATGGCCGTCAACCTGGTCAATGTCGAGAACGTCAGCAAGGTGTACGGCACCCGTGCCCTGCTGGACGGTGTCTCGCTCGGCGTCTCCGAGGGCGATCGGATCGGTGTCGTGGGCCGCAACGGTGACGGCAAGACCACCCTGATCCGGATGCTGGCCAAGCAGGAGGAGGCCGACACCGGCCGGGTCACGCACTCCGGCGGACTGCGCATCGGCGTCCTCACCCAGCACGACTCCCTCGACTCCACGGCGACCGTCCGCCACGAGGTCATCCGGGACCTGGCCGACCACGAGTGGGCCGGCAACGCCAAGATCCGGGACGTGCTGACGGGCCTGTTCGGCGGGCTCGACCTGCCGGGCTTCCCGCAGGGCCTCGACACCGTCATCGGCCCGCTCTCCGGTGGCGAGCGCCGCCGGATCGCGCTCGCCAAGCTGCTCATCGAGGAACAGGACCTGATCGTCCTCGACGAGCCGACCAACCACCTCGATGTCGAGGGCATCTCCTGGCTCGCCCAGCATCTGCGCGAGCGCCGCTCCGCGCTCGTCTGCGTCACCCACGACCGCTGGTTCCTCGACCAGGTCTGCACCCGCATGTGGGACGTGCAGAAGGGCGACGTCTACGAGTACGAGGGCGGCTACTCCGACTACGTCTTCGCCCGCGCCGAACGCGAGCGCATCGCGGCGACCGAGGAGACCAAGCGGCAGAACCTGGTCCGCAAGGAGCTGGCCTGGCTGCGCCGCGGCGCCCCCGCCCGTACGTCGAAGCCGCGCTTCAGGGTCGAGGCCGCCAACGAGCTCATCAAGGACGTGCCGCCGCCGCGGGACACCAGCGAGCTGATGAAGTTCGCCTCCTCGCGGCTCGGCAAGACCGTCTTCGACCTGGAGGACGTGACCGTCCAGGCCGGCCCCAAGGTGCTGCTCAAGCACGTCACCTGGCAGCTCGGCCCGGGTGACCGCATCGGCCTCGTCGGGGTCAACGGCGCCGGCAAGACCTCGCTGCTGCGGGCCATGGCCCAGGCCGCCCGCACCGAGGGCGAGACCCAGCCGGCCGGCGGCCGCGTCGTCGTCGGCAAGACCGTCAAGCTGGCCTACCTCTCCCAGGAGGTCTCCGAGCTCGACCCCGCCCTGCGCGTCCTGGAGGCCGTCCAGCAGGTGCGCGACCGCGTCGACCTCGGCAAGGGACGCGAGATGACCGCCGGCCAGCTGTGCGAGACGTTCGGCTTCTCCAAGGAGAAGCAGTGGACGCCGGTCGGTGACCTGTCCGGTGGCGAGCGGCGCAGGCTCCAGCTGCTGCGGCTGCTGATGGACGAGCCCAACGTCCTCTTCCTCGACGAGCCCACCAACGACCTCGACATCGAGACCCTGACCCAGCTGGAGGACCTCCTCGACGGCTGGCCCGGCTCGATGATCGTCATCTCCCACGACCGGTTCTTCGTCGAGCGCACGACCGACCGCGTCTTCGCGCTCCTCGGCGACGCCACCCTCAGGATGCTGCCGCGCGGTATCGACGAGTACATCGAGCGCCGCCACAAGATGGAGCAGGCCGCGGCGGCCACGGCACCGGTCGTGCAGAAGGCCGCCCCGGAGAAGAGCGCCGCCGACCAGCGCGCCGCCAAGAAGGAACTCCAGAAGATCGAGCGGCAGCTCGACAAGCTCTCCGAGAGGGAAGCCAAGCTGCACGCCCACATCGCCGAGAACGCGACAGACTTCGCGAAGGTGGCCGAACTCGACGCGGAGCTGCGCGACTTGGCCGGTGAGCGCGATGAACTGGAGCTGCGCTGGCTGGAACTCGCCGAGGACGCATGAGGGCGGTCACGGCGGCGCTGGTGGGCGGCGCGCGCGCCGCGTGAAGGGCGCGTGAAGGCGCATAACAGTGGCATCACGGGCCGGTCCTCCCTTGGGTACAGGGGGTGATCGGCCCGGGTCCCTGTCAGTCCCGAGTGATAGAAAGAGCCGTCTGAGAACTTTCTGAGTACGACTCTGAGCCGTTACGTACCTCAGGGCGTGGCTAAAAATCAGTGAACGAGGGGGAGCGCGCTGATGACCCAGCCGCCCGGTTTTGGAGCACCGCAGGACCCGCCGCCGCAGGGTGGTTTCGGCGCACCGCCGCCGCCCGCGGGACCGCCGCAGACCCCGCCGCCTCCGCAGGGCCCGCCGCAGCCCGGTTACGGCTACCCCCAGAAGGTCGACCAGCCCGGCCCGTACGGCCAGCCGCCGCAGCAGCCCGGTCCCTACGGCCAGCCGCAGCAGCCGGGCCCCTACGCCCAGCCCGGCCCGTACGGCCAACCCCAGCAGCCGGGCCCGTACGGCCAGCCCGGTTACGGCTATCCGCCCCAGCCGCAGTACCCCGGCGGCCCCGGCACCCCGCCCGGCTCCTCCGGCTCGCGCAACCCCTTCAAGGGCAAGCCGGCCCTCGTCATCGCCGCGGCCGTCGCCGGACTCCTCGTCGTCGGCGGCACGGTGTGGGCCGTCGCCGGCGGGGACGACGACCCGAAGAAGCCGGTCGCGGAGGAGAGCGGCAGCGCCAAGCCCTCCGCGTCCGACGACCCGGTCAACCCCGGTGACGGCGACGGGGGCGGCGGCAAGGACCAGGAGGACCTCAACGAGGGCCGCCAGGCGGGCGAGTCGAAGGTGCTCTGGTACAAGACCGCGCCGGACGCCCCCGGTTCAGGGGCCGACGCCCCCGGCATGTGGATCACCGACAAGACCGCGGTGAAGGCGGCGTACAAGCAGCTCTTCGGCTACCACGTCAGTGACGGCAACCCCGCCTGGGACCCGATCACCTTCGACCAGAAGATCTGCTCGGTCACTCCGCAGAAGACCGCCGCCAACAAGATCGTCGTCGCCTACATGAGCGGCAGCAGCGACCGCGCGGAGTGCAACAAGCTCCAGGAGATCGACCTCGACACCGGCGCCAAGGGCTGGACCGGGGAGGTCGCCGACGGCGAACTGTTCGACTCCACGCTCCAGATCGAGCTCACCATCACCGGCAAGACGCTGATGGTGGGCCGCTCGATGTCCGGCACCGCCCTCGACGTCACGACCGGCAAGAAGCTGTTCGACAAGAAGAAGTACGGCGACGCCTGCTTCCCGAGCGCGTTCGCCGGCGGCTCCAAGCTGATCGCCGTCTCCTCCTGCGACGCCTCCGGGGCGAACGAGCACGACGAGGTGCAGGAGCTGGACCCGACGACCGGCAAGGTCAGGTGGACCCAGAAGTTCGACAAGGGCTGGCGGGTCGCCCGCGCCTACTCCATCGACCCGCTCGTCATCTACAGCACCAACGAGGACAAGAACGCCTGGAACATCTCGACGTTCACCTCGGGCGGCAAGTTCCGCTCCCAGGTCGGCTTCGACGAGGACTTCGATCCCGCCTGCGACTGGGCGATCTTCGCCCGCGACCTGACGGGCTGCACCGGCACGGCCGCCGACGCCGACACGCTCTACCTGCCGACCAAGGCGACGACCGGTGCGAACGAGATCGTGGCGGTCAACCTCTCCACCGGCAAGGAGAAGTGGCGCGTCAAGTCCCCCGCGGACGAGTCGATGCTGCCCCTGAAGATCGAGAACGGCAAGCTCATCGCGTACGTCGAGCCGTCGTACGACGCGGGCGGCCAGGTCGTGTCCATCGCGACGACCGGCTCGGACCACAAGCCGGCGAAGCTGCTCCAGAACCCGGCGTCGGCCGCCGAGGTCGAGAACGGCTTCTACTCCAAGGCCCTCGACTGGGCCGGCGGACGCTTCTATCTCTCGACCACCCGGCTGAACGGCGACGACGACGCGCAGGAGAAGTTGATGCTCGCCTACGGCAAGTAGCGCGCCCCGCCCGCCACGGCGGGCAGCCCTCCCGCCCTTCGTCCGCTTCCGTCCCCGCTTCCCGAGGTACTCCGTCATGACCCAGCCGCCGCCCCCGCCGAACCAGCCCCCGCCCGGGGGAGGCTTCGGCCCACCCCAGGACCAGCCCCCGCAGACGCCGCCGCCGGCGCAGCAGCCCGGTTACGGCGCTCCCCAGACGCCCCCGCCCCCGCAGCCGGGCTACGGATATCCGCAGGCTCCGCAGACGCCGCCGCCCGCGCCCCCGCAGGGCCCGCCGACGCCCCCGGCCGGTCCGGGCTACGGCTATCCGCAACCGCCGCAGCCGCAGCAGCCGTACGGCCAGCCGCCCACCCCGGCGCCGAACCCGTACGGCCAGCCGCAGCCCGACACCTACGGTCAGCAGCCGGGTGTCTACGGCCAGCCGCAGCCGAACGCCTATGGCCAGCAGCCCGGTTACGGCTACCAGCAGCCGACCATGCCGATGCAGCCGCAGCCCGGGCCGCCGACCGGCGGGCGGAAGTTCAACTCGCAGTTGACGATCATCGTCGCGGCGGTCGTCGCGATCGCGCTGATCGTCGGCGGCGGCCTCTGGTACGCGAACTCCTCCGGTGACGACGGCAAGAAGGACACCGCGGGCAGCAGCGGCGGCACCGGGGGCGGCGGCGAGAAGGGCGGCACCGGCGGCACCAGCAGCAAGGGCGACGAGAAGGTCCCGGCGAACACCGCCGCCTCCGTCCTCTTCCAGGTCCCGCAGCCCGAGGTCAAGGTCGACACCACCTACACCGTCAACGGCTCCTGGCTGACCGACACGGTGTACGCCAAGAGCGGCATCGCCGAGATCGTCGGCTACGACCCCGACAAGGGCACCGAGAAGTGGACGATCAAGCTGCCCGGCCCGGTGTGCCAGGCCAGCCGCCAGATGACCGACAAGCATCTGACGGCCATCGCCTACGAGCCCGCGATGCCGACCAAGGAGAAGCCGACAGCCGGGTGCAGCCAGGTCGCGGCGATCGACCTGGACGCGGGCACGAAGCTGTGGACGAAGACGGCCAACGCCGGTGACCGGCTGATCCCCTGGGACAACGTCACCGTCAGCGCGAACACCGTCGCCACCGGCTCCACCAGCGGCGGCGCCGCCTGGGACATCACCACCGGCAAGTCCCTGTGGACCCCCAAGCCGACCGACAGCTGCTACGACGCGGGTTACGCCGGCGGCGCCAAGCTGGTCGCGGTCCGCAAGTGCGGTGAGTACGGCGAGCGCCAGCTGCACATCCAGACCATCGACCCGGCGTCCGGGAAGGTGATCTCCGAGTACAAGATGTCGCAGGGCATCGAGTACGCGAGCGTGGTCTCCACCGACCCGCTGGTCGTCGCCGCCGAGGTCGGGGAGGACGCGGCCGCCAGCGGTATCTCCGACGTCTTCTCCATCGACAACAAGACCGGCAAGCTGCGCACCCGTATCTCGCTCCCGGGCGACGAGTACGCGGCCCGCTGCGACGGGATCTACCGGCCCGAGTACTGCTTCCAGATCGCCGTCGGCAACGACCGGGTGTACGTGCCGACGGAGGAGCACCAGGGCACCGGCAGCGACTACAGCCGGACCAACGAGATCATCGCCTTCGACCTGGCCACGGGTAAGCAGACCGGCCAGCGCGCGGACGCCGGCGACGGCTACACGATCAGCCCGCTGCGCATGGACGGCGGCAACCTGATCGCGTACAAGCGTCCGCCGTACGACAAGGGCGGCCAGATCGTCAGCATCGACGGCGGCACGTTCAAGGAGACCAAGCTCCTGGAGAACCCGGCGACTGAGGCGGTGCGGGACGTGGAGACGAGCATGCTCCCCGACTCCTCCGAGCTCATCTACCACGACGGCCGGCTGTTCATGTCGGAGGTCTACGCGAGCGATTTCGGAAGCAGTTCGGGGGAGAAGGAGTACCTGGCGATCGCTTTCGGCGCGAAGTGACCGCGTAACCGTCTCTTCACACTGCCCCGCCCCTGCTCAGGGGCGGGGCAGTGCGCGTACCACCCATCAATCTCGAATGACGGAAATTCCGTCGATCCGGGGCACTTCTCACCAGTAGGGGGAGCGCAACGTCGAACAAGCGTGTAGCTTCCGGGGGCATGAAGAGCGGGGGGAGCCGGGAGGGGGCTCCTGTCCGTGCGGACCAGTGAGCATCCATAGTGGGGCATCCATTTGCGGATCCATTGGGGGACTGGGGGGTTGCTCGATGGGAGTGCGGCTCATGGTGGTCGACGACCACCGACTGCTGGCCGAGGCGTTGGCCTCGGCGTTGAAACTGCGGGGCCATCGGGTCCTCGCCGCGGCGGCACCGGCCGCGGGGGCGGCGGAGCTGGTGATCACCCGGGCGCCGGAGGTGTGCCTGCTGGGCACGGCGACCCCGGCCGAGCCGGGCATCTTCGACCCGGTGGTCAAGATCAAGCGGGACCGTCCGCAGGTGGCGGTGCTGGTCCTCGGCCCGGTGCCGAGCCCGCGCGGGATAGCCGCGGCCTTCGCCGCGGGCGCCTCGGGATACGTACGGCACGACGAGCGCATCGAGGGTGTCGAGCGGGCGATCATGAAGGCGCGGGCGGGCGAGGCGGCGGTGGCACCTCAGCTGCTCCAGGGCGCCTTCAGTGAACTGCTCAACCCCGCCGCCCAGCCCGACGACGAGGGCCAGCGCCTGCTCCAGATGCTCACCCCGCGCGAGGTGGAGGTCCTGGTCCGGGTCGCCGACGGCGAGGACACCCGGCTGATCGCGGCCGGCATGGGCATCGCCCCGTCCACGGCCCGCACCCATGTCCAGCGGGTCCTGATGAAACTGGGGGTGGGATCGAGGCTGGAAGCGGCAGCACTGGCGGCCCGCACCGGCCTGCTCGACCGGGCGGGCCCGGTGAACTCCGGCTCCGAATAGAACGCCCTGGGGGCAACGCCCCAGGGGCGCGGGGCTGCATCGATATGCGGCTCCGCCGCGGAGCGCGACCAGCCCCCACGCCCCCGCCGCCGGCGGACAACAGTCAGCCCGACGGCGCTACTCCGCCCGCTGCTCCCCCTCCGGAGGAACCGGCGTCGCCGGCGGAGTGGGCCGCAGCTTCAGCCAGACCAGGAAGAAGATGCCGAGGAGCAGCATCCCCAGCCCGGTCCAGAGGTTGATGTTGACGCCCTCCGCCTTGTCGAGCGTGGCGTCGGACGGGTTGATGCCGGCGATGGTGACGATGACCCCGTAGAGGACGAACAGACCGCCGATGATGCGGCGCAGGTCGAAGATGCGGGCCGCGGTGGCCGACTTGGCCTGGAGCTCGGCGACTTCCCGCTGGACGTCCTTCTCGGAGTACCCGTGGTGGTCAGACATGGTCTCTCAATCCTCCCGCGATCAGAACGAGAACGGGATGTAGCAGGCGGCGGCCAGCACGATCGCGCCCCAGCCCAGCAGGGCCGGCCTGCGGTACCAGGCGTCGTCGCCCTCGGCGGGGGCCTCGGACATACCGGGGGAGCGGGTGCCGTAGACCAGGCCCTGGAGCTCCTCGGCCGGCTTCGGGGCGGTGAACATCGACACCGCGAACATCACGACCGCGCCCGCGACGAAGCCGACGATCGCGGAGACGAAGTTGGCGCCCTGGTCGGAGGGGATGTCGATGATGCCCTGCTTGTAGATCCAGAAGTAGTTCACCATCGCCGCGACCGTGCCCGCGAGCAGGCCCCAGAAGCCGGACTTCACCGACGCGCGCTTCCAGAACATGCCGACGATGAAGACCACGAACATCGGCACGTTGAAGAAGGAGAACAGCGTCTGGAGGTAGCTCATGATGTTGGAGAAGGAGGAGGCGAGGAACGCCGTCCCCACCGAGGCCGCCACACCGATCACCGTGATCAGCCGGCCGAAGCGCACGTAGTACTCGTCCTCGCGGCCCCGCTCCACGTACCGCCCCCAGATGTCGTTGGTGAACACCGTGTTGAAGGACGACACGTTGGCCGCCATGCCCGCCATGAACGCGGCCAGCAGACCCGTCACCGCGATGCCCAGCACGCCGTTGGGCAGCAGCTGTTCCATCAGATAGGGGATCGCGTCGTTGTACTGGTAGCCCGACTCGGAGGTGCCGAAGCCGGGGATCAGGGCGGCGGCGGTCAGGCCCGGGATCATCACCAGGAAGACGATGAAGATCTTCGGGAACGCGGCGATCAGCGGCGTGCGCTGGGCGGCGCTCAGGTTCTTCGCCGACAGGGCGCGCTGGACCTCGGCGAAGTTCGTCGTCCAGTAGCCGAAGCTCAAGACGAAACCCAGACCCAGCACGATCGTCAGCCAGTTCGCGCCCAGCGGGTTGTCCGAGCCGATGCCGGTGCCGCCCCAGGCCGTCGTGAAGTTCGCGCCGTGCTCAGCCGTCAGCTTGTCCGTCAGACCGTCCCAGCCGCCGACCTTCTTCAGGCCGAGGACGACGATCGGGATGAGGGCCGCGAGGATCACGAAGAACTGGAGCACCTCGTTGTAGATCGCCGACGACAGTCCGCCGAGGGTGATGTACGCCAGTACGAACGCGCCCGCGACCACGATCGCCACCCACTGCGGCCAGCCGAGCAGCGCCTCGACGACGATCGCGAGGGCGTACAGGTTCACCCCGGCGATCAGGATCGCGGCGAAGGCGAACAGGGCCGAGCTGAGCAGGTGTGCCCATTTGTCGAAGCGCAGCAGCAGCATCTCGGGGACCGAGCGGACCTTGCTGCCGTAGTAGAAGGGCATCATCACCAGGCCCAGGAAGACCATGGCCGGGATGGCGCCGATCCAGTACCAGTGCACGGTGTACGCGCCGTACTGGGCGCTGTTGGCGGCCATGCCCAGGATCTCGGTGGCGGCGAGGTTGGCCGAGATGAAGGCGAGGCCGGTGATCCAGGCGGGCAGCGAACGTCCGGAGAGGAAGAAGTCGAGGCTGGTCTTCACCGATCTGCGGGCGGCGAAGCCGATGCCCAGGACCACGACGAAGTAGATCGCCAGGATCGTGTAGTCGAGCCAGTTCGTGGGGAGTCGTAGCTCGGCCGCCAGATATGTGGCTTCTGTGGGGGTTTGCATGGGGCGATTGAACCCTTCGGCTGGCGTTCTTTGTTTGATTCTGATGTTGACGCTGCTGTCGAGTTATGGTTACTTGTGTTTAGTTCTGTTTGAGTGAAGGAGTCCGGCGGTGAAGAAGACCTCGACCCGGCTGGCCGACGGTCGTGAGCTCATCTACTACGACCTGCGTGACGACACCGTGCGGGACGCGGTCGACCGCCGCCCCCTGGAGCGGACCGTCACCACCTCCGAGGTCCGCCGCGACCCGCTCCTCGGCGACTCGGTGGCCATCGCCTCGCACCGGCAGGGCCGCACCTACCACCCGCCGGCGAACGAGTGCCCGCTCTGCCCCTCCGAGGGCGACCGGCTGAGCGAGATCCCGGACTCGTCGTACGACGCCGTCGTCTTCGAGAACCGTTTCCCCTCCCTGGCCGGCGACTCGGGCCGCTGTGAGGTCGTCTGCTTCACCTCCGACCACAACGCGTCCTTCGCCGACCTCACCGAGGAGCAGGCACGCCTCGTCCTGGAGGCATGGACGGACCGGACGTCGGAGCTGTCTCATCTGCCCTCCGTGGAACAGGTGTTCTGCTTCGAGAACCGCGGCGCCGAGATCGGGGTGACCCTCGGACATCCGCACGGGCAGATCTACGCGTACCCGTTCACCACGCCTCGCACCGCCCTGATGCTGCGCCAGGTGGCCCAGCACAAGGAGGCCACCGGCGGCGAGAACCTCTTCGACAGCGTGCTGGAGAGCGAACTCGCCGGTGAGCGGATCGTCCTGGAGGGTGAACACTGGGTCGCGTTCGTGCCGTACGCCGCGCACTGGCCCTACGAGGTCCACCTCTATCCGAAGCGCCGGGTGCCGGACCTGCTCGGGCTCGACGAGGACGCGCGCTCAGAATTCCCCAAGGTTTATCTGGAACTCTTGAGGCGCTTCGACCGGATCTTCGGTGAAGGGGAGCCCGCGACGCCGTACATCGCGGCCTGGCACCAGGCCCCGTTCGGCCAGCTGGAGGAGTTCGAGGGCGTCAGCCGTGACGACTTCGCGCTCCACCTCGAGCTTTTCACCATCCGCCGCACCTCCGGCAAGCTGAAGTTCCTCGCGGGTTCCGAGTCCGGCATGAACGTGTTCATCAACGACATCCGGCCGGAGGCCGCGGCCCAGCGACTGCGAGAGGTAGCGAGTTCATGAGCGGTAAGTACCTGGTGACAGGTGGCGCGGGTTACGTCGGCAGCGTGGTCGCCCAGCATCTGCTGGAGGCGGGCCACGAGGTCGTCGTCCTCGACAACCTCTCCACCGGCTTCCGCGAGGGCGTCCCGGCCGGCGCCAGGTTCGTCGAGGGCGACATCCGCGACGCCGCCAAGTGGCTCGACTCCTCCTTCGACGCCGTGCTGCACTTCGCCGCGTTCTCCCAGGTCGGCGAGTCCGTCGTCAAGCCCGAGAAGTACTGGGACAACAACGTCGCCGGCACCATGGCACTGCTCGGCGCGATGCGCGAGGCCGGCGTCCGCAAGCTCGTCTTCTCCTCCACCGCCGCCACCTACGGCGAGCCGGAGCAGGTCCCGATCGTCGAGACCGCGCCGACGAAGCCGACCAACCCCTACGGCGCCTCCAAGCTCGCCGTCGACCACATGATCACCGGCGAGGCGGCGGCCCACGGCCTGGGCGCGGTCTCCCTGCGCTACTTCAACGTCGCGGGCGCGTACGGCAACCAGGGCGAGCGGCACGACCCCGAGTCGCACCTCATCCCCCTGGTCCTCCAGGTCGCGCAGGGCAAGCGCGACGCCATCTCCGTCTTCGGCGAGGACTACCCGACGCCGGACGGCACCTGCGTCCGCGACTACATCCACGTCGCCGACCTCGCCGAGGCCCACCTCCTCGCCGTCGAGGCCGCCACCCCCGGCGAGCACCTGATCTGCAACCTCGGCAACGGCGAGGGCTTCTCCGTCCGCCAGGTCATCGAGACCGTCCGCCAGGTCACCGGCCACCCGATCCCCGAGGTCGTGGCCCCCCGCCGCGGCGGCGACCCGGCGACCCTGGTGGCCTCGGCCGCCACCGCCCGCGAGAAGCTGGGCTGGAACCCGTCCCGCGCGGACCTCGCGGGCATCGTCGCGGACGCGTGGGAGTTCGCGCAGAACATCTCTAGGGAGCAGTAGTGGGCGCAGAGCAGGTGCGCGACGGTTTCGTTGCGCTCTACGGCACCGAGCCCGAAGGCGTCTGGTCGGCGCCGGGGCGCGTCAACCTCATCGGTGAGCACACCGACTACAACGACGGCTTCGTGATGCCCTTCGCGCTGCCGCACACCGCGCTCGCCGCGGTCTCCCGCCGCGACGACGGCGTCCTGCGCCTGCACTCGGCCGACGTCGAGGGCGGCGTCGTGGAACTGCGCCTGGACGACCTCGTCCCGGAGTCCGACCGCGACTGGACGGCGTACCCGGCGGGCGTGGTCTGGGCCCTGCGCGAGGCCGGCCACGCCGTGACCGGCGCGGACGTCCACCTCACCTCCACCGTCCCCTCGGGCGCCGGTCTGTCGTCCTCGGCGGCGCTGGAGGTCGTGGTCGCCCTGGCCCTGAACGACCTCTACGAACTCGGTCTGCCGGGCTGGCAGTTGGCCCGTCTGTGCCAGCGCGCCGAGAACGTGTACGTGGGCGCTCCCACCGGCATCATGGACCAGACGGCGTCCGCCTGCTGCGAGGAGGGCCACGCGCTCTTCCTCGACACCCGCGATCTCTCCCAGAAGCAGATCCCCTTCGACCTGGCCTCCGAGGGCATGCGCCTGCTGGTCGTCGACACCCAGGTCAAGCACTCCCACAGCGAGGGCGAGTACGGCAAGCGCCGGGCCGGCTGCGAGCGGGGCGCCGCCCTGCTCGGAGTCGACGCGCTCCGGGACATCGCCTACGGCGACCTCGACGCGGCCCTCGCACGGCTCGGCGACGACGAGGAGGCGGTCCGGCTGGTCCGGCACGTCGTCACCGAGGACGAGCGGGTGGAGAAGGCCGTCGCCCTGCTGGAGTCGGGCGACACCCGCGCGATCGGCCCCGTGCTGGTCGCGGGGCACGCCTCCCTGCGGGACGACTTCCGGGTCTCCTGCCCCGAGCTGGACCTGGTCGTCGAGGCGGCCGTGAACGCGGGCGCGCTGGGCGCCCGGATGACCGGCGGCGGCTTCGGCGGCTCGGCGATCGTCCTGGCGGACGTCGCCGACGTCGACACCATCACCAAGGCCGTCGAAGAGGCCTTCGCCACGGCCGGGTTCACCGCGCCCCGCGTCTTCGAGGCGGTACCGGCGCCGGGAGCGCGCAGGCTCGTCTGAGTTCTCCGGTCAGCCCCGCACACCCCGTGGTGTGCGGGGGCCGCGTCCCTGACCGAGCCTCTTCGTCAGCGTGTACTCCGTGATCCCCGGTGGATAGTCCGGGATCACGCACACCACGTCGTAGCCCCGCTTCCGGTAGAACTCCGGCGCCTGGAAGTCCCAGGTCTCCAGCCGGGACATCGCGCACCCCCGTTCGTCGCGTGCGATCCGCTCCGCCTCCGTGAGCAACCGCGAACCCAGGCTCGCGCCGCGGTGGCGTTCGTCGACCCACAGGTAGGTGACGTGGAGCCAGGTCGTCCAGGTGTGGCCGACCAGACCGCCGGCGAGATCGCCCGCCACGTCCAGTATCCAGACGTGGAGCGGACGTTCCCGTTCGTCCGGGGTGCCGCGCAGGGCGCGCAGGACGGGGGAGGCCGCGGTGTTGGTGTCCCGCAGTCGGATTCGCAGCAGATCGCGCCGGTCCTTGTCGACTTCTGTCTCCATACGAAACATGCGGCTCACCATAAACGCGCTGGACAGCCAGTTCTGCAAATTACCTTCCGCTCCTGCCCCCCGGCCGTACCCTGATGAACAGCACCGGTGGGGGCCGGTGCTGATCAGGGGGCGAGACAGTCGGGTACGGCACCCGAAGTGGGGGTAGCAGTTGGTGCACGGCGGCGGCCGTGCGCAGCGCCATCGCGCTTCGGGCGTCGTACCTGCGCCTGGTCTTCCGTCTCCCGACGATGGGGTATCCCCTGCTCTTCAGGAGCTTGGGGAAGGGGGTTTCGTGGTTCGCATCCGAGTCCTGGTCGTCGACGACCATCGCATCTTCGCCGAGTCGCTCGCCGCCGCCCTGGCGGCCGAGCCCGACGTCGACGTCTCCGCGGCCGGCAGCGGTCCCGCCGCGCTGCGCAGTCTGGAGCGCGCGGCGGCCGAGGGCCGGCGGTACGACGTCCTGCTCGTCGACGCCGACCTGGGCGGCAACGTCCAGGGCATCCGGCCCGCCGTGCCCGTCCAGGAGGCGGGCGAGGACGGACTCGTCGACGGCATCTCACTGGTGGCCGGGGTGCGTTCCGCACAGCCCGGCGTCCGGATCGTCGTACTCGCCGAGAAGGACGATCCGCGGCGCGCCGCGCTCGCCCTTCAGGCCGGCGCGTCCGGCTGGGTGGCCAAGGACTGTTCCTTGTCCCGCCTGTTGACCGTCATACGAGGGGTCCTGCGCGACGAGACCCATCTGCCGCCCGCCCTGCTCACCGGGGTGCTGCGGGAGCTGACCGCCGCGCGCAAGCACCGCACCGAGAGCGAGCGGCTGGTGGAGTCGCTCACGCCGCGGGAGCGGGAGGTGCTGCGGTGCATGGTCGCCGGGCTCGGCAGAAAGGCGGTCGCCGAGCGGCTGTTCCTGTCCCCGCACACGGTGCGCACCCATATGCAGAACGTCCTCGGCAAGCTGGGCGTGCACTCCACGCTGGCCGCCGTCGCGCTCGCGCGGCGTGCCGGGGTCGGGCCGGTGGATCTGGAGCCGGCCGGACGCATCCGGGCGGAGGAGACGCACACCGCCTGAGCCGGACGGGCCCTCAGCCGGGGATGTTGTCGAACGGGGCGGTCAACTGGCGCAGCAGTCCCGCCAGTTCGCCCCGCTGGGCCCGGGAGAGCTCCGCGAGGATCGCCCGCTCCTGGTCGAGGAGACCGGCCAGGGCCTGGTCCGCGCGGTCCCGGCCCTCGTCCGTCAGCCGGACCAGGACACCCCGGCGGTCCGAGGGGTCGGGCAGCCGCTCCACCAGGCCCTTCTTCGTCAGCCGGTCGATGCGGTTCGTCATCGTGCCCGAGGTGACCAGGGTCTGGGTCAGGAGCTGTCCGGGGGAGAGCTGGTACGGCGTTCCCGCGCGCCTGAGCGCGGTCAGGACGTCGAACTCCCAGGGCTCCAGGCTGTGCTCGGAGAAGGCGAGACGGCGTGCGCGATCCAGGTGCCGGGCCAGTCTGCTCACCCGGCTGAGCACCTCGAGCGGTTCCACGTCGAGGTCCGGGCGCTCCCGGCGCCACGCAGCGACCAGCCGATCGACCTCGTCCTCCATGACGATCAGTGTAGTGGTTGTGTCGATGTGAAGTCTCTTGATGTCGAGTCTCTTGACGTCGAGAGATCTGTCGGAGGACAGTGGATCTCATGACGACCTGGGACCCCGCTCAGTACCTGCGCCACGCCGACCACCGCGCCCGCCCCTTCCTCGACCTCCTCGCCCGCGTACCGGACCTGCCGACGGCCCCGGCCTCCATCGCCGACCTCGGCTGCGGTCCCGGCAACGTCACCGCCCTCCTCGCCGACCGCTGGCCCACCGCCCGGATCACCGGCTACGACAACTCGCCCGAGATGCTCGACAAGGCCCACGCCGAGCACGCCGGCCCCACCCCCGGCGGCGGCAGCCTCGACTTCGCCCCCGCGGACGTACGGACCTGGACGCCCACGGAGCCGTACGACCTCATCCTCAGCAACGCCACGCTCCAGTGGGTCCCCGGGCACATGGAGCGCTTCGCGGACTGGATCGGGGCCCTCACGCCCGGCGGCACCCTCGCCTTCCAGGTCCCCGGCAACTTCGACGCCCCCAGCCACCGGCTGATGCGCGAACTCGCCGAGTCCTTCGGCCTCCCCGTCGCCCTGCGCCACGACGACGCCGTCCACGCCCCCGAGGCCTACCTGGACCACCTCACCGCCCTCGGCTGCACCGCCGACGTCTGGGAGACGACGTACGTCCACCTCCTCACCGGCGAGGACCCGGTCCTCGACTGGGTCAAGGGCACGGGACTGCGGCCCGTCCTCACCGCCCTCGCCGACGACCCGGCCGCCCGCGAGAAGTTCCTGGCCGCCTATCGCACCGCCCTGCGCGAGGCCTATCCGACGAGGCCGCACGGCACGCCGTTCCCCTTCCGCCGTATCTTCGCGGTCGCCCGCAAGGAGGCGTAACGAGTGATCACCGCTGTCGACCACGTCCAGCTCGCCGCCCCGCCCGGCTCCGAGGACCGGCTGCGCGCCTACTACGCCGGCGTCCTCGGCATGACCGAGATCCCCAAACCTCCCACGCTCGCGGCCCGCGGCGGCTGCTGGTTCCAGGCCGGGATCGTCCAGCTCCACCTCGGTGTCGAGGCCGCCTTCCGGCCCGCCCTGAAAGCCCACCCGGGGCTGCGGGTCACCGGCATCGAGACGTACGCCGCCCGTCTGGAGGCCCGCGGCGCCACCGTCACCTGGGACACGGATCTGCCCGGACACCGCCGCTTCTACTCCTACGACCCCGTCGGCAACCGCCTGGAGTTCCTGGAACCGGGTGTTTGAGCCGCCGGGCCACGGTTCACCCGGCAGCCGGGAACCAACGCAGTCGGGAGTGAGTGACGTGGCGAAGGACCAGAAGGCCAAGGCCAAGAAGGAACAGGTCAAGGGCAAGGCCAAGGAGGCCGTGGGCCGCGCGGTAGGCAACGAGCGGATGACCACCAAGGGCCGCGCCGAACAGATGAAGGGCGACGCGCGCCAGGCGAAGGAGAAGGAGAAGGACATCTTCAAGCACTGACGTCTTCAAGCACTGACGTCATCAAGCACTGACGTCATCAAGCACTGACGTCTTCCAGTACTGCTGAGGACGGGATCGGCGCCGCAGGGCTCAGCTCTTGCGGCGCCCTATCAGATGCGGCTTCGCCTCCATGCCGTCCAGGCCGTGCCAGGCCAGGTTCACCAGGTGCGCGGCGACCTCCGCCTTCTTCGGGCGGCGCACGTCCAGCCACCACTGGCCGGTCAGCGCGACCATGCCGACCAGCGCCTGCGCGTACAGCGGGGCCAGCTTGGGGTCGAAGCCGCGGCTCTTGAACTCGCGGCCCAGGATGTCCTCCACCTGGGTCGCGATGTCCGAGATCAGCGAGGCGAAGGAACCCGTCGACTGCGGGATGGGCGAGTCACGGACCAGGATGCGGAAGCCGTCCGTGTACTCCTCGATGAAGTCCAGGAGCGCGAACGCCGCCTGTTCCAGCAGCTCACGCGGGTGACCCGCGGTCAGCGAACTCGTCACCATGTCGAGCAGCCGCCGCATCTCGCGGTCCACGACCACCGCGTACAGCCCCTCCTTGCCGCCGAAGTGCTCGTACACCACCGGCTTGGACACCCCGGCCTTCGCCGCGATCTCCTCCACCGACGTGGCGTCGAAACCCTTGGCGGCGAAGAGGGCCCGACCGATCTCAAGCAGCTGTTCCCGGCGCTGGGCACCCGTCATCCGGGTGCGGCGCGCACGCCGGGGCTTCTCATTGCTCTCGGTGCTGCTCGAGTCGGTCGCCACGGCGTCAATCATGCCGCCTCGACGCTGTCCTTCCGGCGCCGGGAGCCGTCTTCCTCGGTGTTGCGCCGCGAATCGATACGCGAGCGTGACGGCCAGCGCACGTCGTACGCCCAGCCGGCCATCTCGAACCAGCGGATCAGCCGCGCCGAGGAATCCACCTGGCCGCGCATCACCCCGTGCCGCGCCGACGTCGGGTCGGCGTGGTGCAGGTTGTGCCAGGACTCACCGCAGGACAGCACCGCCAGCCACCACACGTTGCCCGAACGGTCGCGCGACTTGAACGGCCGCTTGCCCACCGCGTGGCAGATCGAGTTGATCGACCACGTCACGTGGTGCAGCAGGCAGACCCGGACCAGCGAACCCCAGAAGAAGCCGGTGAACGCGCCCCACCAGGACATCGTCACCAGACCGCCGATCACGGCCGGCAGCGCCAGCGACAGCATCGTCCAGTAGATGAAGTGACGGGAGATCGAACGGATCGCCGGGTCCTTGATCAGATCCGGCGCGTACTTCTCCTGCGGCGTCTGCTCCTCGTCGAACATCCAGCCGATGTGCGCCCACCACAGGCCCTTCATCAGCGCCGGAACCGTCTCGCCGAACCGCCACGGAGAGTGCGGGTCACCCTCCGCGTCGGAGAACTTGTGATGCTTGCGGTGGTCGGCCACCCAGCGCACCAGGGGGCCCTCGACCGCCATCGACCCCGCGATCGCGAGCGCGATCCGCAAGGGACGCTTGGCCTTGAACGAGCCGTGCGTGAAGTAGCGGTGGAAACCGATCGTGATGCCGTGGCAGCCGAGGTAGTAGAAGAAGACCATCAGGCCGAGGTCCAGCCAGCTCACCCCCCATCCCCACGCCAGCGGCACCGCCGCCAGCAACGCCAGGAACGGAACGATGATGAAGAGCAGCAGCGTGATCTGTTCGATCCCGCGCTTCTGCTCCCCGCCGAGTGTGGCGGAGGGCATGGGTGAGCCGTCGTTCGCCTTCGGGGCGTCTTCGATCACATCGGACCTTGTGGTCATTGGGGCGTCCCCTGTGGGGTTCGAGGGTTGGAGAAGAATCGTGGTACCGGTAACCGCGCGGGAGTCGAGCGGGACTTCCCTACGGTTCCGTAACCTACGGCGACGTAAGTATGGCAGCGCGTCGCCCGACGGCAAGAGCCCGAGAGTCTGCGCGTCCCGACCGGCACCTATCCTGGAGTCGTTCGGACAGCGCGGTCCGCTCTCATTTCTTCCCGGATGACCGGCCCGTATGCGGCAGCCGCCGTGCGACCGACATCCGGGTTCCCTCCCGGACGAGCTTCAACACTGCAAGGAGCCGCACCTGTGAGCAGTGCCGACGACCAGACCGTTTCTCAGGAGACCACCTCCGCCGAGCTGCGCGCCGACATCAGGCGCCTCGGTGACCTCCTCGGCGAGACCCTCGTCCGCCAGGAGGGCCCGGAGCTGCTGGAGCTCGTCGAGAAGGTCCGCCGCCTCACCCGCGAGGACGGTGACGCCGCCGCCGAGCTGCTGCGGGGCACGGAACTGGAGACCGCCGCCAAGCTGGTGCGCGCCTTCTCCACCTACTTCCACCTGGCCAACGTCACCGAACAGGTGCACCGAGGCCGCGAGCTGCGCGCCAAGCGCGCCGCCGAGGGCGGCCTCCTCGCCCGCACGGCCGACCGGCTCAAGGACGCCGACCCCGAGCACCTGCGCGCCACCGTGCAGAACCTCAACGTGCGCCCCGTCTTCACGGCCCACCCGACGGAGGCCGCGCGCCGCTCGGTGCTCAACAAGCTCCGGCGCATCGCCGAACTCCTGGAGACCCCGGTCCTGGAGACCGACCGCCGCCGCTACGACACCCGCCTGGCCGAGAACATCGACCTCGTCTGGCAGACCGACGAGCTGCGCGTCGTACGCCCCGAGGTCACCGACGAGTCCCGCAACGCCATCTACTACCTCGACGAACTCCACGCGGGCGCCGTCGGCGACGTCCTGGAGGACCTCACCGCCGAACTGGAGCGCGTCGGGGTCACCCTCCCCGAAGCCACGCGGCCTCTGACGTTCGGCACCTGGATCGGCGGCGACCGCGACGGCAACCCCAACGTCACTCCCCAGGTCACCTGGGACGTCCTGATCCTCCAGCACGAGCACGGCATCAACGACGCCCTCGACCTCATCGACGAACTGCGCGGCTTCCTCTCCAACTCCATCCGCTACACCGGCGCCACCGACGAGCTGCTCGCCTCGCTCCAGGCCGACCTGGAGCGCCTCCCCGAGATCAGCCCCCGCTACAAGCGCCTCAACGCCGAGGAGCCCTACCGGCTCAAGGCCACCGCGATCCGCCAGAAGCTGGAGAACACCAAGCAGCGGCTCGCCAGGAACACCCCGCACGAGCCGGGCCGCGACTACCTCGGCACCAGCGAGCTGCTGAACGACCTCACCCTCATCCAGACCTCCCTGCGCGAACACCGCGGCGGCCTGTTCGCCGAGGGCCGCATGAACCGTACGATCCGTACGCTCGCCGCCTTCGGCCTCCAGCTCGCCACCATGGACGTCCGCGAACACGCCGACGCCCACCACCACGCCCTCGGCCAGCTCTTCGACCGCCTCGGCGAGGAGTCCTGGCGCTACGCCGACATGCCCCGCGACTACCGAGGCAAGCTGCTGGCGAAGGAGCTGCGGTCCCGCCGTCCGCTGGCGCCCACCCCGGCGCCCCTGGACGCGGCCGGCGAGAAGACCCTCGGCGTCTTCCACACGGTCAAGCGCGCCCTCGACGTCTTCGGCCCCGAGGTCATCGAGTCGTACATCATCTCCATGTGCCAGGGCGCCGACGACGTCTTCGCCGCCGCCGTCCTCGCCCGCGAAGCCGGTCTCATCGACCTGCACGCCGGCTGGGCCAAGATCGGCATCGTGCCGCTCCTGGAGACGACGGACGAACTCAAGGCCGCCGACACGATCCTGGAGGACATGCTCTCCGACCCCTCCTACCGGCGCCTGGTCGCGCTGAACGGGGACGTCCAGGAGGTCATGCTCGGCTACTCCGACTCCTCCAAGTTCGGCGGCATCACCACCTCCCAGTGGGAGATCCACCGCGCCCAGCGCCGGCTGCGTGACGTCGCCCACCGGTACGGCGTCCGGCTCCGGCTCTTCCACGGCCGCGGCGGCACCGTCGGCCGCGGCGGCGGCCCCTCGCACGACGCGATCCTCGCCCAGCCCTGGGGCACCCTGGAGGGCGAGATCAAGGTGACCGAGCAGGGCGAGGTCATCTCCGACAAGTACCTGGTCCCCTCGCTGGCCCGCGAGAACCTGGAGCTCACGGTCGCGGCCACGCTCCAGGCCTCCGCCCTGCACACCTCCCCCCGCCAGTCCGACGAGGCCCTCGCCCGCTGGGACGCCGCGATGGACGTCGTGTCCGACGCCGCGCACGCCGCGTACCGCAAGCTGGTCGAGGACCCGGACCTGCCGACGTACTTCGTCGCGTCGACCCCCGTGGACCAGCTCGCCGACCTGCACCTCGGCTCCCGGCCCTCCCGCCGGCCCGGCTCGGGCGTCTCCCTCGACGGACTGCGCGCCATCCCCTGGGTGTTCGGCTGGACCCAGTCCCGCCAGATCGTCCCCGGCTGGTTCGGCGTCGGCAGCGGACTCAAGGCCCTGCGCGAGGCGGGCCTCGACACGGTGCTCGACGAGATGCACGGGCAGTGGCACTTCTTCCGCAACTTCATCTCCAACGTCGAGATGACCCTCGCGAAGACCGACCTGCGCATCGCCCGCCACTACGTCGAGACCCTCGTCCCGGCCGAGCTCCAGCACGTCTTCGCCACCATCGAGGCCGAACACGCGCTCACCGTCGCCGAGGTCCTGCGGGTCACCGGCGAGAGCGAACTCCTCGACGCCCAGCCCGTCCTGAAGCAGACGTTCGCCATCCGCGACGCCTACCTCGACCCGATCTCCTACCTCCAGGTCGCCCTGCTCAAGCGCCAGCGCGACGCGGCCGCCGCCGGCGAGGAGGCCGACCCGACCCTGGCCCGCGCCCTGCTCCTCACCGTCAACGGTGTCGCGGCGGGCCTGCGCAACACCGGCTGACGGCCCACCCGCAGACGACGGTGCCCCCGAGGTCCGACCTCGGGGGCACCGTCGTACTCCTTGCTGATGCTGTCGCTTATGCCTTACGGCGACGGAACACCAGGTAGCCACCCGCGGCCACCAGCGCGGCGGCCGCACCGCCCAGCAGGCCCACCGGGGCGCCGTTGCCGGTCTCGGCCAGGTCGCCACCCTCACTGTCGCTGCCGCCGCCACCCTGGGCGGACGGCGACGAGGACGCCGAAGGCTCCGAGGACTCACCGGCCGGCGCCGACCCGGACGGCGACGCGGACGGGGAAGCGGACTCGGACGCCGACGCGGAACCCGACGGCGTCGCACCGGGGTTGCCGCCTTCGGAGCCCTCGCAGTCGGTCCAGAAGACCTTGTGCTTCGCGGCGCCCTTCTCGCCCTCGAAGTTCCAGAACAGCTTGTAGTGGCCGTCGGGCAGCGACAGGTCCTCGGTCCGGCCGTGGCCCTCGTCATCGAGGGTGATCTCACCGGACTTGACCGTCTCGCCCTTGACGTCGGCCGACGGGGCCCACGCCTCGATGTGCCAGTCGACCTCCTGGACGGAGTCAAAACCGAACGCGTCCAGGTAGAAGGTGCACACGTGCGGCTCGTTGCGGTGAAGCTCCTCGCCGGTCGTGGCGTCGTGGATCTTCACCGTGCCGTTGTCACCGGGAGCGGTGGCGTAGGCGGAAGGGGCCGCGAGCAGGGCGGCCAGGGCGACGGCGGACAAAGCGCCGGCGCGGCTGAGGGTACGCATGGGGCAGTCCATCTTCGAGATGTGACAGGGAAGATGTGGAGGGGGCGGCTCAGCATCCAGCCACGACTGACCTCAGGTCAATCACGAACAGACAACACTCAGACCCTCCACAGACGTGGAGAACCCCGAAAGCCGTCAGATGGTCACGAAAGCGGCGGTGAGCAGCGCGATTCCAGCCCCCGCCATCACCCACGCGCCCCGCGTGCGCCCCAACCCGCCCGCCACCACGACCGACGCCAGCAGCAGCGCACCACCCAGCGGAACCCAGGCATAGAGAATCCCGGCCGGACCGGACCGCACGACGTCATCACTGCTCGGCTTGAGGACGACCGTGTACGTCTCGCCCTTCCGCACGGCCACCGTCTTCTCGATGACGACCTCGGCCCGCGCCTTGGACCCCTCGGAGATCGGCGTGTACGGCCCGGTACAGGTGTCCTCCCCGCACCGCGTCACCTCGATCGTGCCGCTCTCCCGGCCCTTCGTCAGCATCACGTGCTGCGCGGTGCCCCACGACGCCCACACACCGGCGATCAGGATCAGCACCGCGACCGCGCCCATCGCCGCGAGCCGCCCGAAACGAAGAGCCGCGACCGAGGCCTGGCGGGAAGTGATGGCTGTGGCAGGCATGGCGGGGATCATTGGCCATGCCTCAACGCCCCGTCAACCTCGCTGGGTGACAAGTCAGGAGTTGTACGTGCTTTGCGCCCGCTCCAACCCCTCGATCACCAGACACTCCACGGCATCCGCCGCCCGGTCCACGAAGTAGTCGAGTTCCTTGCGCTCCGCCGAGGAGAAATCCTTCAGCACGAAGTCGGCGACCTGCATCCGACCCGGAGGCCGGCCGATCCCGAACCGCACCCGGTGGTACTCGGCGCCGAACGCCTTCGTCATCGACTTCAGCCCGTTGTGCCCGTTGTCCCCGCCGCCCAGCTTCAGCCGCAGTACCCCGTAGTCGATGTCCAGCTCGTCATGGATCGCCACGATGTTCGCGACGGGCACCTTGTAGAAGTCCTTGAGCGCGTTCACCGGCCCACCGGACAGATTCATGAACGACATCGGCTTTGCGAGGATCACCCGGCGGTTGAACGGCCCCGGCGGCCCGATCCGCCCCTCCACGACCTGCGCCTGCGCCTTCCCGGCCCGCTTGAACCTCCCCCCGATCCGCTCGGCCAGCAGATCGGCCACCATGAAACCGACGTTGTGGCGGTTGGCCGCGTACTCCGGCCCGGGGTTGCCGAGGCCGACGATCAGCCAGGGGTCGTTGGCGGGGGTCGTCACGTCCATGTCTCCTCGATACGCGCCAGCCGCCACTCCCGTACGGGAGCAGCGGCTGACGAATTCTTGCAGAGCTCCGGCAGAGCCTCAGGCTCAGGCCTCGGCGGCCTCGTCGCCCTCGGCCTCGCCCTCAGCGGACTCCTCGGCCTGCGCGGCCAGGACCTGGAGAACGACGGCGTCGCCGTCGACGGCCAGGGTGGTGCCCTTGGGGAGCGTGATGTCCTTGGCGAGGATGGAGGCACCGGCCTCCAGGCCCTCGACGGAGACCGTGACCGACTCGGGGATGTGGGTGGCCTCGGCCTCGACCGGAAGCGCGTTCAGGACGTGCTCCAGCAGGTTGCCACCGGCGGCCAGTTCGCCCTCGGCGTGGACCGGGATCTCGACCGTGACCTTCTCGCCACGCTTGACCAGCAGCAGGTCGACGTGCTCCAGGAAGCCCTTGATCGGGTCACGCTGGACCGACTTCGGGATCGCCAGCTCGTTGGTCTTGCCGTCGATGTCCACGGAGAGCAGGACGTTCGGCGTACGCAGGGCGAGCAGCAGCTCGTGGCCCGGAAGCGTCAGGTGCAGCGGGTCCGAACCGTGGCCGTACAGCACACCGGGAACCTTGGCGTCACGACGGATGCGGCGGGCGGCGCCCTTGCCGAACTCGCTGCGGGTCTCGGCGGAGATCTTGATCTCGGACATGTGGATCACTCCTCGTATGGGTGAGAGCGGACAAGGTCACCCGGCCACGAACGGCCTGCTACGAAGAGCGCGTCGATAACGGAGCGCCGTATCCCGCACTGGGTACGGCCTCCCTCGCCGAGCAACCTGAGCAGTCTACTCAGCCAGGGAGGCCGCAGAAAAATCGATCATGCAGAAGCGTTCTTCCGCATGGGCGGAACGTCCTACTGCTCGTCGAACAGGCTCGTCACCGAACCGTCCTCGAACACCTCACGCACCGCACTCGCGATCGTCGGCGCGATCGACAGCACCGTCATCTTGTCCAGGTCACGACCCAGCTCACCCGGCGTCGGCAGCGTGTTCGTGAACACGAACTCGCTCACCCGGGAGTTCTTCAGCCGGTCGGCGGCGGGCCCGGAGAGCACCCCGTGCGTCGCCGTGACGATGACGTCCTCGGCACCGTGCGCGAACAGCGCGTCCGCGGCGGCGCAGATGGTGCCACCCGTGTCGATCATGTCGTCGACGAGAACGCAGACCCGACCCTTCACCTCACCGACCACCTCATGCACGGTGACCTGGTTGGCGACGTCCTTGTCGCGCCGCTTGTGCACGATCGCCAGCGGCGCACCGAGCCGGTCGCACCAACGGTCGGCGACCCGCACACGACCCGCGTCCGGGGACACGACCGTCAGCTTGTCCTTGTCGACCTTCGCCCCGACGTAGTCCGCAAGCAGCGGCAGCGCGAAGAGGTGGTCGACCGGGCCGTCGAAGAAGCCCTGAATCTGATCGGTGTGCAGATCCACGGTCAGGATGCGGTCCGCACCGGCCGTCTTCATCAGGTCCGCGATCAGACGGGCCGAGATCGGCTCACGGCCACGGTGCTTCTTGTCCTGACGGGCATAGCCGTAGAACGGCACGATGACCGTGATGGAGCGCGCCGAAGCCCTCTTCAGGGCATCGATCATGATCAGCTGCTCCATGATCCACTTGTTGATCGGAGCCGTGTGGCTCTGGATCAGGAAGCAGTCGGCACCGCGCGCCGACTCCTGGTACCGCACATAGATCTCGCCGTTGGCGAAGTCGAAGGCCTTCGTCGGGACGACCCCGACACCCAGCTGCTGGGCGACCTCCTCGGCAAGCTCGGGGTGGGCGCGGCCGGAGAAGAACATCATCTTCTTCTCGCCGGTCGTCTTGATCCCGGTCACAGCACTGTCTCCTCAGAGGTGTCTCAGCTGGGTGTCGAGAGACCTCGCCGCTGGGCGCGACGGGCCGTCTCAGCTGGTAGGTGCGGGTGTGCACTTATCACGGTACGCCGTGTTTGACGCACCTGTTTCCGGTCAGCTTTCGCTGCCCGGCTCCCGGGACGCCGCCTCGGCCGCCTTCGCCGCCGCGCTTCCCGGACGCTTACGGGCCACCCAACCCTCGATATTCCGCTGCTGGCCACGGGCCACGGCCAGCGAACCGGGCGGCACGTCCTTCGTGATCACCGACCCTGCGGCGGTGTACGCGCCGTCCCCGACCGTGACAGGCGCCACAAACATGTTGTCCGAACCCGTCCGGCAGTGCGACCCGACGGTGGTGTGATGCTTGTCCTGCCCGTCGTAGTTCACGAACACGCTCGCGGCACCGATGTTGGTGTACTCACCGATGGTCGCGTCCCCGACGTAGGAGAGATGGGGAACCTTCGTCCCCTCCCCGATGGAGGCGTTCTTCGTCTCCACGTACGTCCCGATCTTGCCCTTGGCGCCGAGTCGGGTACCGGGTCGGAGATAGGCGTACGGCCCCACGGTCGCGTCCGCCCCGATGAACGCCCCGTCCGACACGGTGTTGTCGACGCGGGCGCCGGCGCCCACGTGGGTGTCCTTGAGCCGGCTGTTGGGACCGACCTCGGCGTCGGAACCGATGTGGGTGGTGCCGTGCAGCAGGGTGTTGGGGTGGACGACGGCGTCCTGATCGAAGGTGACGGTGACGTCGACCCAGGTTGTCGCCGGGTCGATGACGGTGACCCCGGCGAGCATGGCCTGCGTCAGCAGCCGGTCGTTGAGGATCCGGCGGGCCTCGCTGAGCTGGACGCGGTTGTTGATGCCGGCGATCTCACGGTGGTCGGCGGCGACGGAGGCGCCCACGCGGTGCCCGGCCTCCCGGAGAATCCCGAGAACGTCGGTGAGGTACTCCTCGCCCTGGCTGTTGTCGGTCCTGACCTTCCCGAGCGCGTCGGCGAGCAACTGCCCGTCGAACGCGAACACCCCGGAGTTGATCTCACGGATCGCCCGCTGCGAGTCGGAGGCGTCCTTGTGCTCCACGATCGCGGTGACCGCACCCGAGGCGCCGTCCCGCACGATCCGCCCGTACCCGGTCGCGTCCGGGACCTCGGCGGTGAGAACGGTGACGGCGTTGCCGTCGGTGGAGTGGGTGTCCGCGAGGGTGCGGAGGGTGTCCCCGGTGAGAAGGGGTGTATCCCCGCAGACGACGACAAAGGTCCCGTCGACGACCCCACCCAGCTCTTCGAGCGCCATCCGTACGGCGTGCCCGGTGCCGTTCTGCTCCGCCTGCACGGCGGTCCGTACGTCGGGGTCGATGTCGCCGAGATGCGCGCTGACCTTCTCGCGGGCGTGGCCCACGACGACGACGAGATTCTCGGGGTCCAACTCGCGGGACGCGGCGAGCACATGGCCGACGAGGCTGCGGCCACAGAGTTCGTGAAGAACCTTGGGTGTGGCCGACTTCATACGGGTGCCCTCACCCGCTGCGAGAACGACGACGGCTGCCGGGCGGTTGGCGCTCACGGGATGCCCTTCGGCTGTGGAGGGGGTGGGGTGACATCCGCAGGATACCGGGGCGTTTCTTGGGGGACATGAGTGTGGGCCCTGACTGTGCTGTCAGGGCCCACGTTCAGCTGGCTCCCGGGGAAGGAATCGAACCCTCATTCAATGGACCAAAACCATTTGTCCTGCCTTTAGACGACCCGGGATGGTTCGTCCGCTATGTCCGATTCTTTGGATCGGCGCGGCTTGCAGCCCCTACTATGCCGTACCACCAGCCTTCGATGCGACGGTACAAGTCGGCTCCCTTCAGGACTCTGACGGCCAGGCAGCCGCGGTAGGAGTCGCCGGTGTTCTTCCGTACCGTCTTCGGGTTGTGTGTCTTGAGCGTTGTCTTGTAGAAGGCGGAGCGGTCGGCATCGACGAGCTCGGCCCAATACTCTTCGGCGGCGGATACGTCCGCGGTCTCATGGATCATCACGGAGTACCGCAGGCGCTCACGCTCAATGCCGAGAAGGTTGAGCCAGGCATGGAAAACCTTGATCATTCCAGGGTCGCTGTTGACGAAGGTGACGCTTTCCCGGCGGGCGTACGGCTTGTCCTTGCCGCCCTCGGCCCAATAGAGGGCGACGCCGGCGATGAACAGATCTCGATCGGACAGTTCGCCGATCTCTGCAGTTGCGGCCGTCTTCGTTTGCCGACGCTGCTCGTCTCGTACCGCCAGTTCGTGCTCCCAGCGCTTGCGACCCGCCAGCCTGGCCTGCTCTGCAGGATCACGTCGCTCCGGCTTCGGCAGATCCCGTACCCACAGTGAGATCGAACTCTTCGAGCACCCCAGCTCCAGCTGGATCTGGTCGTATGTCCAGCCCTGGAGTCGTAGCTCCCTCGCCCTGCCCTTCACGTCGTCCTTCGCGTTCGGGCGCTTCGTCCATTCGGGCGGGGGCTCGCCCTCCAGGAGGCGGTTGAGGATGTCGTTGTTGTCGACGTGCAGGCGGTCGCGGATCTGGCGTCGGCTGAGTCCTGACCGCCGTAAGGTCACCGCCTGCTTCCGCAGCCCCTCGAAGTCCGCGTATTTGCCAGCTGTGTGTGCCATGGGCATACCATCCGGGCGGAATGATCGCTTCCGGGTTCGAACAGGGGCTGGTTCAGCAGTTCGAGGGAAAACGGGTGGTTTCGCTTCTGGCCGGTCATGGCATGTGGTGTAGGCCAGTCCCGGAAACTCACCGGAAAAGCCGCGCCCGCCGCCCGTAGGCTGGAGGCATGACCACGACGGGGGAAGACCACGCCGCGGCCCGGACGGGGCCGTGGTGGTGGGCCAGGTGGCGTACCGCACTGTTGGACATGGGCCTCGCGTTCGTCTCGGTGATGGAGTGCGCGAACGAGGGGATCGACTTCGCGAAAGATGCCGGCATCCCCACTGCGGCCGGGGTGGTGTTCGGGGCGTTGGCCGGGGCCGCGTTGCTCGTGCGGCGGAAGTGGCCCATCGCGGTGGTGCTGGTGTCCATCGCCATCACGCCTGCCCAGATGGGGTACCTCATGGGCATCGTGGGGCTCTACACCCTCGCCGCCTCCGAGCTGCCTCGGCGGATCATCGGGTCGCTGGCCGGGATGTCGTTCGTCGGCATGCTGATCGTGATGTTCGTGCGGGTGCGGCAGAGCATGGAGACGGGGGAGAGCGACCTCGGGAGTTGGTCCGTTCCGTTCGCGGCGATCGCCATTTCCATCGGGCTCACCGCTCCGCCCTTGCTGCTCGGGTTGTACGTCGGGGCTCGGCGGCGGCTCATGGAGAGTTTGCGGGAGCGGGCCGACAGCTTGGAGCGGGAGCTTCAGCTGCTCGCCGAGCGGGCGGAGGAGCGGGCCGAGTGGGCCAGGAACGAGGAGCGGACCCGGATCGCGCGGGAGATGCATGACGTCGTCGCGCATCGGGTGAGTCTGATGGTGGTGCATGCCGCCGCGCTTCAGGCCGTTGCCCGCAAGGATCCTGAGAAGGCCGTCAAGAATGCGGCGCTCGTGGGGGACATGGGGCGGCAGGCGCTGACCGAGTTGCGCGAGATGCTCGGGGTGTTGCGGAGCGGGGACGGTGGTGGGGTGCGGCAGGCTGCCGTGCCCTTGGCCGCCGTGGGGGCCGCTGCTGCGGCTGCCGCTTCGCGGGCCGTCGATGAGGCTGAGGGGCCCTGTCTGTCCGAGTTGGAGGAGTTGATCGGGCAGTCGGCGGCTGCGGGGATGGTCGTGGATCTGACGGTGGACGGGGAGGTGCGGTCGTATGCGGGGGAGGTCGAGCAGACCGCGTACCGGGTCGTCCAGGAGGCGTTGACCAACGTCCACAAGCATGCGGCGGGGGCGAAGACGCATGTGCGGCTCGCGCATCGGGGGTCGGAGATCGCGATGCAGGTGGAGAACGAGCCGCCGCCGGAGGTGGGGGTCTCGGCGCGGCTGCCTTCCGGGGGGAACGGGCTCGTGGGGATGAAGGAGCGGGTCGTCGCGCTGGGCGGGGTGTTCGTGTCCGGGCCGACGGATGCGGGGGGTTTTCGGGTGTCGGCGGTGATTCCGGCGTCGTAGCGCCGCGTTGCCCGGGGTGGCTTCAGCTCGCGGTGAGTCGTACCGGTTCCGTGCCTGCGACGAGGGCGGCGAGGGCGTGGTCGATGTCGGGGCCGAGGTACCAGTCGCCGGTGTGGTCGAGGGTGTAAGTGCGGCCTTCGGCGTCGATGGCGAGGAGGGCGGCGGTGTCGGTCTCGGTGCCGAGGGGACAGATCTCGGTGTCGAGGGCGCGGCCGAGGTCGCCGAGGGTGCGGGCGAGGTGGAGGCCGTGCAGGGGGTCGAGGTGGAGGTGGGCCGGGGCGACCTGGCGGCCGGGGCCGGTGGGGGTGATGTGGAGGCCGCCGAATTCGGCCCAGGCTTCGACCGCGGCGGGGAAGACGGTGTGGCGGTGGCCGGCGGGTGAGGTGTGTGCGCGCAGGGCGTCGGCCCAGATCTCCGCTTGTTTGATGTCCCAGCGTCCGGGTTGCCAGCCGGCGGCGCGCAGGGCGGCGTCGACGGGTACGGGGAAGCGCGTGGTGCTGGTGCTGGTGCGGGGGTCGGGGTGCATCTGCCCTTCGATCGTCGAGGTCATGGGGTCGTACTGGTGGCGTGTGCGGGTCAGTCGTCCGCCGCCGGGTCGACGATGCGTACGCCGAAGTGGGCGCTGAGGGCGGTGCAGGCGCGGCAGGGGGTGGCGAAGCTGCCGTGGAGGGGGTCGCCGTCCTCGCGGATGCGGCGGGCGGTGAGTTTGGCCCCCTTGAGGGCTTTGCGGGCCTCGCCGTTGGTCATGGGTTTGCGGGCGGCGCGTTTGGTGCGGGCGGCGTCGGCCGCGGCGAGGTGGCGGGAGACGAGGATCGTCTCGGCGCAGCGGCCGGTGAAGCGGTCGCGCTGGGTGGATGTGAGGGTGTCGAGGAAGTCCTGGACGAGTGGGTGCAGGGGCGGGGCCTGGTCGCCGCGGGCGGCGGTGCCGGTGAGGGTGGCGCCGCGGACGGAGAGGGCGGCGGCGATGGTGGGGAGTATGCCGTCGCGGCGGTGGCGCAGGGTGGGGGCGTGGGCGGCTTCGGTGCTGCTCCAGCCGATGCGGGGATCGCCTGACAGGCCGGTCCGTGCGTCGCCGGTTGTGGCTGGTCGCGGTCCTGGGCGAGGTCCCGTCTGCGTCGTATTCATGATCATCATCCCCTCCGAGCATCCCCCCGGATCACACAGAGTGCCAAATGCCGTGGCTGGTGCGGAAGCTGGGGCGGCGCGACACGCCCGGGTTTGGGCGGGCTGTCACGAGGGGGTGACGGCTGGTCACGGAAGCGGAGGGCCGCTGACCGGCGCCCGGTGACCGGTGTCGTCGTACCGCATAGGCTGTCGGCACCCGCATGTATGCGGTCACACGCTGGAGAACGTCGGAGAAGTCGAATACGGGCTGGGGTGGCGGGTCGGAGCCGGGTGGACCGGGGCCGGGGCCGGTCGCCGTGGGTCGTACAGAGTGCCGCAGGGGGCAACCGCCATGACGACAGGTCGGCTCGGGCAGCAAGCCGCGCCGCCGAACGCGGCCTATGCCGGGCAGGTCGTGCATTTCCCGGATCCGGTCCGGGCTGCGCGTCACCCGAGGGGGGTGCGGGTGGACGAGCACGGCTATCCCGACTTCTCGACGTATGCGCGTGCGGCTGCCGAGATCGCTGATCCGCCGGAAGGTTTCGGTGTCGACGAGTTGCGGCTGACGGACTATGTGTCGGCGAACGCGGCGCTCGCGGCGACCGGCCATGACCTGTGGGACACGATTCCCGCGGTGGCGACGCCGCACGGCTGGACGTGGCATCACGTGGTGGGTTCGCGCCGTCTTGAGCTGGTGCCGGTCGAGGTGAAGGCGCTGCTGCGGCATCACGGCGGGATCGCGACGGCGACGGTGGACCACGGGAAGCGGGGGACGCGGCCGTTGCAGGAGACGCGGCCCGCGCATTTCGGGTTGCCCAAGTCGGGTACGGCGGTGTCGGAGTCGCAGGTGCTGGGGGTCGAGGAGGACCTCGGGTACCGGCTGCCGGGCGCGTACCGGTCTTTCCTGAAGGCGGCGGGTGGTTGTGCGCCGGTGGGGACCGCGCTGGACCCGGAGTTGGGTCTGCTGGTGGACCAGCCGTTCTTCACGGTGCGGGACGAGGCGGCCGTCAATGACCTCGTGTACGTGAACAAGTGCCTGCGCGACCATCTGACCAAGGACTATCTGGGTGTCGGGTTCGTGCAGGGCGGGTTGCTGGCCGTGAAGGTGAAGGGCGCGGGGATCGGATCGGTCTGGTTCTGCGCGTACGACGACGCGCGTGACGTCGACCCTTCGGTGGCGCCCGCGGACCGGGTGGAGCGGCTGTTGCTGCCGTGCGGTGACGACTTCGATGTGTTCCTGTCCCGACTGGCGGGTTCTCCGCCGGAGTTGGAGACGGTGGCGAACCTGATGGTGGACGGCGGTTTCGCGCGGTCCGTGCCGGTGGCTGGAGCCGGGGCTGTTGCCGGGGCTGGGGAGTGAGCTGACCGATGGTGACGTTCGCGCAGGCGCAGGAGCGTGCGGAAGAGTGGATCAACGGGGACGTTCCCTCGTACCAGCATCGTGAGGTGCGGGTGCGGGAGTTCGAGCTCGGGTTCGTGGTGTGGGCGGAGGACCGTGCAGACGGGCCGCGTTCGGACGGCGGCGCTCAGCGGTTGGTGCTCGCCCGGGACAGCGGGGAGGCCACGTTGTGGCCGGCGCTGCCGGTGGGCGAGGTGATCCGCCGGTACGAGGAGGAGTACGGGCGCGCCGCTGAGGACGCGGCCGCCGCTGCGGCTTCGGCGCCTGCGGCTCGGGTGGATCTGAATCAGACGTCGTTCCTTTTGACGCCGCCGGAGTGGTTGCAGGAGGCGGCGGATCAGTTGGGGATTCCTGATCGGCGGGGTTCGGGTTCTGGTGCGTTGCCCGAGACGCAGGCCGGTGTGCCGGTCGGGTCGGGGAACGGGGCCGGGGGGCCGGGTGCGGCTTCGGCGGCGCTGGGTGTGCCGGGTGTGCCTGCCGGGGCGACGCCGTGGGCCGGGACCGACACCAACGCCGATGCGGGCGACGACCGTTCGGTGCCGTTGCCGGCGACGGTGTTCGCGCCGCCGCTGAGCGGTAGCGACGATGATACTCCGCCGCCCGCGACGCCGCCGGAGGCCCAGACCGCGCTGATGTCGGGCGGTAGCCAGCTTCCGCCGACGGCGCTGGCAGCGGCGCTCGACGATCCGCATGCGCCGGGCGCGGTTGCGGGTGCGCCGGCGCCTGGGGTTGTCGGTGCGCCGGGCGCGCCTGGGATGGCTCCGGGTGGGGCGCCGTACGGGTATCCGCAGGGTGCGGGGAGTGTGGGTGGTGCGGGAGTGCCTCCTACGCCCCCTCCGGGCGCCCCGCACGCGCCTGCGCCTGTGCCGGGTGGGCCGGGGGCGCCTCAGCCTCCTGGTGCACCGGGCGGGGTCGGTGGTCCGGGGGCGTCGGAGCGGTCGCTCGCGCCGAACGCCGGGGACATCGCCGACGCCGCGACCAGCAAGGCAGCGCCTCCGCCGCGCCGTGGACAGGGAGGCGGGACGCCGCCTCCGCCGCCGGGTGTCCCGGGGGCGCCGGGCGCGCGTCCGGGGGGCACGCCCCCGCCTGTGCCGGGTGCGCCCGGTACGCCGGGTGCGGCGGCCGGCGGGTATGTGCCGACGCAGCTGGTGTCCGCGCTCGGGCCGGACGGTCCTCAGGGCGTGCCGTCTGCGGGGCCGACCCCGCCGGGCGCCCCGCAGCCTCCCGGCGCGCCGAACCCGCCCGGCGGTACGCCTCCGGGTGGCGCTCACCATGCCGCCACGATGCTGGCCGACCCGGGGCGGATGGGCCCTGGCGGGGGCGCGCAGACCCCTCCGGGTGCTCCGGGTGCTCCGGGTGCTCCGGGTGCTCCGGGTGTGCCTCACGCGCCCGGCGCTCCGGGCGTCCCGGGTGCCCCCGGCGTTCCCGGTTTCGCAGGTGCCCCGGGTGGCCCCGGCGCACCGCAGCCTCCCGGCGCCCCGGGTGCGCCTGGCTCTGCCGGGGGCGCGGGGGGCGCTGTTCACCAGGCGGAGACGATGCTGGCAGCGCCCCCGGTGGGCGGCCCCGGCGCGCCTCCGCCGCCGCACGCCCCGGGTGTGCCCGGCGCCCCCGGCATGGCGCCGGGCGCGGGTGCCCCTCAGCCGATGGCGCCCGGTGCGATGCCTCCCGGTGCGATGCCGCCTCCCGGTGCGATGCCGCCGGGTGCCGTGCCGCCGCCGGGGCAGCCCGGTCCCGGTCAGGCGCCGGCGTACGGCTACCCGCAGCAGGGTCAGCCGACCGTCGGTCCGGGCTACCAGGCCGTGTTGCGCTACCGCGCGCAGGACGGTTCGGAGCAGCAGCTGATCCGGCGTTCGGCGCCGGGTACGCCGCACCCGGAGTGGCAGATCTTCCATGAGCTGCGAGGGATGAACATCCCGCCGGACCAGGTGCTGGAACTGCACACGGAGTTGGAGTCGTGTGAGCTGCCGGGTGCGTACTGTGCGCGGATGATCCGGGAGCAGTGGCCGCAGGCGCGGATCGCGAGCATCGCGCCGTACGGCACGGATCACGCGAGCCGGCAGCAGGGGATGCGGCAGTTGCTGGCGCATCAGGGCGAGTTGCACCAGGTGGCGGACGGACCGGCGCGACCGGGACCGGTGCGTGCCCCGCTTCCGCCGGTGCAGGCCGCTCCGCCGATTCCGCCGGAGGGTGTGGCGCAGGAGCTGGCGGGGGCGTTCGGGCCGGGGATCTTCCGGTTCGAGCAGGCCGCGGTGTCCCGGCAGGGCGTGCCGCCGGTCGTGGCGCACTCGTTGGTGGCGGCGGGGCTGCCGATGGACATGGGCCCGTTCTTCTGGGCGCAGGCCCAGCCGGGGCGGCCGGTTCCGACGCTGGCCGAGCTGGCGCAGGAGCGCGGGGTGCAGCCGGCCTCGGACGCGGGGTCGTACCTGGTGATGGGCAGTGACTTCGGCCGGGCGATCTGTGTGCAGTACGGGACGGCGAACATCGTGGCCGTGCCGGTGGAGGCGGGGCCCGGCGGGGCGCCCGTGCCGCCGCAGTTCGTGAACACGGGGCTGCCCGAGTTCCAGCGGTGTCTGGCGTTGCTGGGGCGGATGTGGCGACTCAGGTTCGGGCTGAACCAGGAGCAGGCGGGTCGTTGGACCGTCGACTTCCAGGCGCAGCTGGCCTCCTTGGATCCGGCGGCGCTGGGTTCTCCGGAGAGCTGGTGGTCGGTGCTGCTGGAGCAGATGTGGGACGGGCTGCTGTAGGGCCCTGAGCGTGGGAGGCGGGTCCGGTCGGAGTGACCGGGCCCGCCTCCTCGTCGTTCCGGAACGCTTCCGACACGGCCGTACCTCCGCCTACCGGGGGACGGCCGTGACCTGTGCGCGGAGTGTCGCGTTATGCACTGTTCTGCCCGATACATCAAGATGTGCGCGAAATCATCATTTCGCATCTCTTCGATGGAGAGGGGTTCCAGGATGAGCGTCACACCTGTCTCGTCCCACGGCTTCGCGGTCGTACGGGGGCGTGGCTACCGTCCCGGACAGGTCGACGCGTACGCCGCGGCGCTCTCGCAGGACCGTGACGCCTCCTGGGAACGTGCCGCTCGTCTCACTGTGCTCGCCAAGGAGATGGAGGCGGAGCTGGAGGAGTTGCGCGAGAGGGTCGTACGGCTCGCTCCGCAGACGTACGAGACGCTCGGGGAGCGGGCGCGCCGGATCTTCCAGCTGGGGCAGGAGGAGGCGGCGGCCCTGCGCGACGGCGCGCGGCAGGAGGCGCGGCGTCGTGTGGAGGAGGCGCGGGCGCGCGCGAACGGCGTGCGCGACGCGGCTCAGGCGCACGCCGACGCCGTACGTGCCGAGGCGGACGAGCGCGCCCGGCAGCGTCTGCTCGCGGCGCGCGCCGAGGCCGACGAGATCCGTATCGCCGCTCGGCGCGAAGTGAAAGAGGGGCGCACCGAGGCACTTGAGGCGTTGCGCGAGGTGCGGCAGCGCACCACCGGCATGCTCGCCGAGCAGGCCAAGGAGCTCGCCGAGCGTTGGGCCGAGGCCGAGCGCGTGGAGGTCGAGCGCGCCGCCGCGCTGGACGCCCGGCACGCCGAGCAGGTCGCCCGCGCGGAGGCCGCGCTGTCCGAGGCCAAGCAGGCGTTCGCCGACGCGGAGGCCGCCACGCGCGGCCGCCAGGAGGAGGCGCGGGCGCGGGCCGCGGAGCTCCTCGCCGAGGCGCGGCTGCGTGAGGACCGCATCGCGCGGGAGACGGAACGGGTGCTGCGCGAGCACGGGGAGCGCTGGGACGACGTACGCGCCCACATGGACCTCGTACGCAACAGCCTGACCACACTGACGGGACGGGCACCGGCGGAGTAGCGGCGCCCTTCACGCCCCGCCCATTGCCCCCGCCCAGCACGCCCCGCCCCCGGATCACCCCTGCGCGCCTCGCGCCCGCCGCGCCTGCCGGGTGATCGCCCAGGCGTCCGCCACCGGGCCCAGGTGGGTGAGCTTGTCGGGGTTGAGGATGGTGCGGATCGTCTGGACGCGTCCGTCGAGGACGTCCAGCGTCCAGGTGTGGAGCACCCTGCCGTCCCGGTCGCGGGAGACGGCGCCCGGCTGGCCGTTCAGCTCGCACGGCTCGGTCGTGATGTCCACGCGCGCGTGGAGGTCGACGAGGGAGGCGAGGACGCGGGCCACGTGGTCGGCGCCGGTGACGGCCCTGGCCAGTTGGGGGGCCTTGCCGCCGCCGTCGCCGACCAGGGCCGCGTCGGCGGCGAGCAGGTCCGTGAGCGCGGTGACGTCGCCCTCGCGGAAGGCGTCGAAGAAGCGGGCGGCGAGTTCCGTGCGCTCCTCGCGGTCCGCCGGGAAGCGGGGCCGGCCCTCGGCCATGTGGCGCCGGGCCCGTACGACGAGCTGACGGCACGCCGACTCCGAGCGCCCCACGGCCGACGCGACCTCGGGGAAGCCGAAGTCGAAGACCTCGCGCAGGATGAAGACGGCCCGTTCCAGCGGGGAGAGGCGTTCGAGCAGCAGGAGGGCCGCCATGGACACGGAGTCGGCCAGTTCCGCCGAGCGTTCCGGGTCGTCGTAGGGGTCGTCGAGCAGGGGTTCGGGGAACCACGGGCCGACGTACGCCTCCCGGCGCACGCGCGCCGAGCGCAGTACGTCGATCGCGATCCGGGTCACCGTGGTGGAGAGGAAGGCCTTGACCGACCGGGGCTCGGTCGGCGAGGCGGCGTAGCGCAGCCAGGTCTCCTGGACCGCGTCCTCGGCCTCGCCGATGCTGCCCAGCATGCGGTAGGCGAGGGAGAACAGCAGGGGCCGCAACTCCTCGAACTCCTCGGTCCTGCACATGCGTCGACTCCTCCCTCACACCCCGGACCCGGCTTCCGCGGCCGGTCAGTTCATGAACGACTCGGGGCCGAAGCGCCCCCACGCGACCACCACGGCGAGCGCGAGGTAGACCAGGTTCAGCGGTACGAACCCGGTCTCGCCGCGCCGGCCGTGAGTGATCATCGCGCCGATCATGAGCAGGGTCCAGCAGACGGCGGTCACCGGCACCAGGACCGGTGCGACGCCGACGGCCGCGGGCAGGACCAGGCCCGCCGCGGCGAGGAGTTCGAGGACGCCGAGCGTCTTGACGAAGACGACGCTCCGGTCCCCGGTCCAGGCCCCGCCGTGGTGCGCGGCCAGGGTCTCCTTCGGGATGAAGGTCTTGCAGACACCGCCGGTCAGCGCCACCGCGGCCAGCAGTCCGGCGGCGATCCACAGTGCGAGGTTCATCGGCCACTCCCAGATCGAGGATGCTCTGCACCCTCTGGACGAGACAGCGACCAGCCCTGTGACATCCCCCGACGGCATGCTCTCTCCGGTTACTCCTCCCTTCGCGCCGCCCCCGCCAGAATCCACCCCTCCACGGCCTCGTACCGCCGTCGCTGCTCCTCGGAGCCGCGGCGTTCGGAGAGCACCGTGCCGAGCCAGCCGAGGGCGAAGCCGGCCGGGATGGAGACGAGGCCGGTCGTGGTGAAGGGGAACCAGTTGAAGTCGCTCTCCGGGAACGCCGAGACGGGTGACCCCGAGACGAGGTTCGTGCCCGGCATCAGCAGCAGGACCACCAGCGAGCCGCCGATCAGCGTGCAGAGCAGGCCGGTTCGGGTGTAGCGGCGCCAGAAGAGGCTGTAGACGAGGGCCGGGGCGATGGCGGAGGCGCCGAGACAGAACGACAGCGTCACCAGGGGCTGGAGGCTGCGATGCTGGACCAGGGCCGCCAGCAGGATCGCCGGGAGGCCCACGGCGAGCGCGGAGACGCGTGCCACGGTCATCTCGCGGCGGGCCGAGATCTCCCGGCCGCGCCCCGCGAACACGTCGTGGGCAAGGGAGTTGGCGCAGGCCAGGATCATGCCGGCGACCGAGGCCAGCAGGGTGAGGAAGATCGCGGTGGTGACGGTCGTGAACAGCAGGGTCTCGGCGGTCGAGACCTCCGTGCCGAACGCCGCCCGGGAGCCCAGCAGATAGGCCGTGTTGCCCTGCGGGTCGGCCTGCGCGATGACGGCCCGGCCGATGAGGGCCGTGGCGCCGAAGCCGACGACCGTGATGACGAGCACGAACAGCACCACCGAGGACACCGCCCAGGACATCGAACGGCGGACCTGGCGGGCGCTGCCGGCGGTGTACATGCGCATGGTGATGTGCGGGAGGCAGGCCCCGCCGACGACGACCGTGAGCTGCGAGACGATCATGTCGAGGCGGGGGTTGGGCCCGCCCGCGAACTGCAGCCCGGAGTGCAGGAACGACGTGCCGACGCCGCTCTGCGCGGCCGCCGCGTCGAACAGCGCGCCGGGGTCCCAGTCGAAGCGCTGGAGGATCAGTACGGCGACCACGCCGCCGGAGCCCAGCAGCATCACCATCTTCAGGATCTGGATGAGGGCGGTGCCCTTCATCCCGCCGATCGCCGCGTAACTGATCATCAGCACGCCCAGTCCGAGGATGCAGCCCGTCTTGAGGGAGTCCGAGGAGAAGCCGAGGATGAACGCCAGCAACTGGCCCGTGCCCGCGAGCTGCACCAGCATCAGCGGTACCAGCGCGGCCAGCGTCACCGCGCACGCGGCGATCCGGACCGCGCGCCCGGGCATCCGGCGCGTCAGCGCGTCGCCCATGGTGAACCGGCCCGCGTTGCGCAGGGGTTCGGCGAGCAGGAACATCAGCAGCACCAGCGACAGGGCGGTGCTGAGGGCGAGGACGACCCCGTCGTAGCCGCACAGGGCGATGACGCCGCCGGTGCCGAGGACGGTCGCGGCGGAGATGTAGTCCCCGGCGATGGCGAGGCCGTTGCGCATGGGGGACAGGGAGCCGTAGCCGGTGTAGAACTCGTCCAGGTCGTCGCGGTCGGGGCCGGTCATCACGCACAGCAGCAGCGTGACCGTGGCCACCGCCGAGAACGCCACCAGCGACATCGCCTGCGCGGAATCACTGAATCCGGTCATCGTGCGGCCTCCCGCTTGGCGTCGACCGCGGCCTGCTTGCGGATGCGGTCCGCGATCGGGTCGACGTACACGCGCGCGGTGTGCTCGTAGAGCGCGATCGCCAGCCAGGTGACGGGGAGTTGGAGGAGGGCGAGCAGCAGGCCGGTGGGCAGCCCCGCGGCGGCTGTGCTCGTCATCAAGGAGGGCGCGAAGGCGGACAGGATCAGGAAGAGGGTGAAGTAGCCGAGCGCGGTGAGGGTGGCGACCCTCCGCTGGCGGCGGTAGGCGCCGCGCAGGACGCGCAGATCGCTGTGGTGCCCCAGGGCGGGGCGGCGCGGGCGGCGGCGGGCTGCCTCCGGTTCGCGGTCGACGGGCGGCTGCCAGGGGTACGTCGGGTGGGTCGGTGGTGGGGACGAGAACGGGTCGTAGGACATCCCGTTGGCTCCTTGCGCGGCTCGGGTCCTGTGTGGTGCGGACTGCAGGGAGTTGGGGGGTGGGGTGCGGGGGAGTCACGCACGTTACTCGTAGGTAGCCGGAGGTGCGAGCTTTTCGGCAAACTGATTGGTCGGTACGCGCTTACTTCGCTGACCTCGGGTGTTACCCGGATTAACTCAGATTTTTGAATGTGACGTCCGGGCGGAAAGTGTCACCCATGTCTCATCGGCGCCCTCCCGCGTCACATCGCCCGGTACGTCGCTCTCTTGTGGGCACACACGCCTCGGGGTCGTTCCTCGAAGGCATCCGCTCAGGAGAGGGGACCCCCGTGAACATCGTCGTCTTCGGCGCGAACGGACCGACCGGGCGCCTGGTGGTCGCCCGCGCCGCCGAGGCCGGGCACACCGTCACCGCCGTCACCCGCCGCCCCGACGCCTTCCCGGTGCCGGGCGCGCGCGTGATGGCGGCGGACGTCCACGACGCGGCCGCGGTGAGCGCCGCCGTCGCCGGACAGCACGCGGTGATCTCGGCGCTCGGCGTGCCGTACACCCGCGACCCGGTGACCGTGTACTCCGGCGGCATCACGCACATCGCCGAGGCCATGCGCGAGCACGGCGTGCTGCGACTGGTCGCCGTCACCTCGACGGTGCTCTTCGGCACGCCCGCGCCCGGCGAGAACTTCCTGTTCCGCAGGGTGCTGGAGCCCTCGCTCATGCGGTTCATGGGGCGCACGGTGTACGAGGACATGCGGCGCATGGAGGAGATCGTGCGCGCGAGCGGCCTGGACTGGACGGTCCTGCGGCCGGGCGGGCTCTTCGACGCGGAGCGGGCGAGCGACTACGGGACCGGTACGGCACGGCTCGCGGGGCGTTACACCGCGCGCGTCGACCTCGCCTGCGAGCTGGTGCGACAGGCCGTCGAAGAGCGGTGTCAGGTGGGGGAGTTCGTGGACGTACGCACCACCGTGGGCACCCCGAGCCTCCTGGACCTGATGCGGAAGGAGGCGGTGGGAGGGAAGGCGGCGTGAGGGGACGCGGGCGGGGGCGTGGGGGCGCTGGGCCCGTCAGGGGGTGAGGCGTGCGCGCCGGTAGCGCACGGCGGGGCGGGTGCCGATGACGCACTCCCCTACGGGAGTGAAGGCGTTGCGGGCGAGGACCGCGCGGGAGGCCAGGTTGTCGAGGGTGGTGCGCGCGATCAGAGAGGTCAGGCCGTACGCCGTCCCGGCCGTCCGGCACACCTGCGCCACCGCCTCCGTCGCCACCCCGCGGCCGGCCGCCCGCTCGCCCACGCGGTAGCCCAGTTCGGCACAGCCGTCCTCGACGTCGATCAGGTTCACGCGTCCGAGGATCTCCCCGGAGGCGTCCAGGACCAGGTGGAAGTGGCAGATCCCGGCGTCCTGTTCGGCCAGCCGCGCGCGGTGCACCTCCGTGAAGTCGGCGAAGTAGGCGTCCCCGCGGTCCGAGATGGTCCGGGTGAAGTACTCCCGGTTCTCCCGCTCGAACGCGAGCAGCGCCGCCGCGTGATCCGCCCGCAGTCGCTCCAGCCTCAGCCCCAGCTCCGGTCCACCCATGCGGGCACCCTACGCAGACTCAGTCGGAGAGCACCGGGAATTTCCGTGGCGCGAGGAGCAGCAGCACCAGGAACGCCAGCGCCGCCGCGCACGACGCCCCCAGGTACACGGAGTGGACCGCGTCCGCGATGGCCCGCCGGGTCGACTCGGGGGCCGTACCGGCGTCCAACGCGCGCGTGACGGAGTCGAGATCGCTCGCCCCGCCGAGCCGGGCGGCCAGCACCCCGTTGGCCACCGCCCCGAAGAGCGCGGCGCCGAGTGTCTGCCCGGTCTGCCGGCAGAAGAGGACCGAGGCCGTCGTCGTACCGCGCTCCGCCCAGCCCACCGTCGACTGCACCCCGACGATCAGGGGGAGTTGGAACAGTCCCAGCGCGGCGCCGAGGACCAGCATCAGCAGCGTCGGCTGCCAGGCCGCGCCCGGATACGGCAGGAAGGGGAACGCGAACAGCACCAGCGCGGCCGTGCCGATGCCGATCATCGCGGTGTTGCGGAAGCCGATCCGCCGGTACACGTGCTGGCTCAGCGCGGCCGACACCGGCCAGCTCAACGTCCATACGGACAGCACGAATCCGGCGGCCACCGGTCCCAGGCCCAGCACCGACTGGGCGTACGTCGGCAGGAACACCGTCGGCGCCACCATGAGCAGCCCGAGCGCGCCCAGCGCCAGGTTCACGGCGGCGATCGTACGGCGCCGCCACACCCACCCCGGGATGATCGGCTCGGCCGCCCGGCGCTCCACGGCCACCACGACCGCCACCAGCGCGAGTCCCGTACCGAACAGGCCCAGGGAGGGCGCCGACAGCCACGGCCAGGCCACTCCGCCCTGCACCAGCGCCGTCAACAGGACGCCTCCGCACGCGAACACGGCGAGTGCGCCCGCCCAGTCGACGCGCGGGCGCGTGCCGCGGGCGCGTTCCGGCTCGTGCAGATGGCGCACGATCAGCCACAGCGCCACCGCGCCGATGGGCAGGTTCACCAGGAAGATCCAGCGCCAGTCCGCGTACGCCGCGAGGACACCGCCCACCGCGGGGCCGGCCACCGCCGAGACGGCCCACACCGTGGAGAGCTTCGACTGGATCTTCGGGCGTTCCTTCAGGGGGTACAGATCGGCGGCGAGCGTCTGCACGGTGCCCTGGAGCGCGCCGCCGCCCAGGCCCTGCACCACCCGGAACGCGATGAGCGCGGCCATGTTCCAGGCGAGCGCGCAGAGCATGGAGCCGAGCAGGAACAGCGCCGCGCCCGCGACCAGGACCGGCTTGCGGCCGAAGGTGTCGGACAGCTTGCCGTAGACCGGGAGCGTCACCGTGACGGCCAGCAGATAGCCCGAGAACAGCCACGAGAAGACGGAGAAGCCGCCGAGGTCGCCGACGATCTGCGGGACGGCCGTCGAGACGATGGTGGCGTCGAGCGCGGCCAGCGCCATCGCGAGCATCAGCGCGGCCACGACGGCTCCGCGCCGGTGCGCCGATCGCGGGTCGTCCGCCGTCGCCGCCGGCTGTGTCTCCGTCTCCCCCTCGCCCACCAGGATCCTTTCCCCTTGCATCTATCTGATGCTGCACACCCTCTCACTTGACCCTCACGTCGCGGCAGGGTGCAGGCTGAGCCCGCTGAAGGGTGGAGCGGACCCCGAGATCGTCTCCACCCCGGGGTGGACGGCCCCTAGGGGTCCCTCCGTACTACGGCTCGGGGAGGGTTCGTCCCGCCGGAGGACGAGACGGCCCCCGACCCGTCCTTAACCTGGCTTTACGCCGCTCGGGAGGGGCTCGGGGTGGCGGACCGCAGGTCCGGGGGTGGGGTTTTCCCCAGGAAAAGACTGCGCTGGGCACCAGCGCGCCGGACCCCCGGTGAGCAGCAGACTCATCGACGTAGCCAGAACGCAGGCACGACTCAGCAGTACACGTGAGCGCAGTACACGTGATTCATCCGCTGACCGATATAGGAGACATACCGTGACATCGGCTGTGACCATCACCAGGCACGGGGGCACTGGAGGGACTACGGCCGTTGCCGCGCGGGCGCGGCAGGTCGTGAAGGCGTACGGGTCCGGCGAGACCCGTGTCGTCGCCCTCGACCACGTGGACGTGGACATCGCACGCGGTCAGTTCACCGCGATCATGGGCCCCTCGGGGTCCGGCAAGTCCACGCTCATGCACTGCCTCGCCGGGCTCGACACCGTCAGCAGCGGCCAGATCTACCTGGACGACACCGAGATCACCGGACTGAAGGACAAGAAGCTCACGCGGCTTCGCCGGGACCGGATCGGGTTCATCTTCCAGGCGTTCAACCTCCTGCCCACCCTCAACGCCCTCGAGAACATCACGCTGCCCATGGACATCGCGGGCCGCAAGCCCGACAAGGAGTGGCTGGCGCGGGTCGTGGACACGGTGGGGCTGTCCTCGCGGCTCAAGCACCGGCCCACCCAGCTCTCCGGCGGCCAGCAGCAGCGCGTCGCCGTGGCCAGGGCGCTGGCCGCCCGGCCCGAGATCATCTTCGGTGACGAGCCGACCGGAAACCTCGACTCGCGCGCGGGCGCCGAGGTGCTGGGCTTCCTGCGGCGGTCCGTGGACGAACTCGGCCAGACCATCGTCATGGTCACCCACGACCCGGTCGCCGCCTCCTACGCCGACCGGGTGCTGTACCTCGCCGACGGCCGGATCGTCGACGAGATGTACAAGCCGACCGCGGACGCCGTCCTGGACCGCATGAAGGACTTCGACGCCCGGGGGCGTACGTCATGACCGTCATGAAGACCTCGATGCGCAACTTCTTCGCGCACAAGGGGCGCATGGCCCTCTCCGCGGTGGCGGTGCTCCTGTCGGTGGCGTTCGTGTGCGGCACGCTCGTGTTCACCGACACCATGAACACGACGTTCGACAAGCTCTTCGCCACCACCGCCTCCGACGTCACGGTCTCCCCGAAGGAGGCCAAGAGCGACGACACCCCGCAGAACGGCAGGCCCGCCTCCCTGCCGGCCGCCACGGTCCAGCAAGTGGCCAAGGCGGACGGCGTGAAGTCCGTCGAGGGCGGGGTCAGTTCGATGAACGTGACCGTCGTCGACGACGAGAACAAGAACATGGGGTCGTCCAACGGCGCGCCCACCATCGCGGGCAACTGGACCAAGGGCGACCTGCGTTCCATGGAGATCACCTCCGGGCACGCCCCGCGCGGGCCGACCGAGACCATGGTCGACGCCGACACCGCCGACAAGCACCACCTGAAGATCGGTGACGAACTGCGCACCATCTCCGTCGTCGGTGACTTCAAGGCGAGGATCGTCGGCATCGCCACCTTCAAGGTCACCAACCCCGGCGCGGCGATCGTCTACTTCGACACCGCCACCGCCCAGCGCGAACTCCTCGGCGCCGAGGGCCGCTTCACCCAGGTCTTCGCCACCGCCGCCACCGGCGTCAGCGACACCCAGCTCAAGCAGAACGTCTCGCAGGCCCTGGACGGCTCGTACAAGATCCAGACCGCCAAGGAGAACGCCGACGAGAACCGTCAGGACGTCGGCGAGTTCATGAACGTCATCAAGTACGCCATGCTCGGCTTCGCCGGGATCGCGTTCCTGGTCGGCATCTTCCTGATCATCAACACCTTCTCCATGCTGGTCGCCCAGCGCACCCGCGAGATCGGCCTCATGCGGGCGATCGGCTCCTCCCGCAAGCAGGTCAACCGTTCGGTACTGGTCGAGGCGCTGCTGCTCGGCTTCGTCGGCTCGATCCTCGGCGTCGGCGCCGGTGTCGGCATCGCGATCGGCCTGATGAAGCTCATGTCGATGGCCGGCATGAACCTCTCCACCGACGACCTCACCATCAAGGCCTCCACCCCGGTGGCGGGCCTGGTCCTCGGCGTCGTCGTCACCGTCCTCGCCGCCTATCTGCCCGCCCGCCGGGCCGGCAAGGTCTCCCCGATGGCCGCCCTGCGCGACGCCGGCACCCCGGCCGACGGCAAGGCCGGCTGGGTGCGCGCCCTGATCGGGCTGGTCCTGACGGGTGCGGGCGGTTACGCCCTCTACGCCGCCGCCACCGCCGACACCGCCAAGGACGGTTCGCTGCTGCTGGCCGGAGGCGTCGTCCTCACCCTGATCGGCTTCGTCGTCATCGGCCCGCTGCTGGCCGGCGGTGTCGTCCGGGTCATCAGCGCGGTGATCCTGCGGGCCTTCGGACCCGTCGGCCGCATGGCCGAGCGCAACGCCCTGCGCAACCCCCGTCGTACGGGAGCCACGGGCGCGGCCCTCATGATCGGCCTGGCCCTGGTCGCCTGTCTGTCCGTCGTCGGCTCCTCCATGGTCGCCTCGGCCACCAGCGAGCTCGACAAGTCGGTCGGCGCGGACTTCATCGTCGAGGGCAACCAGCGGATCGTCCCGCAGGCCCAGAAGGCCATGGAGCAGACCCCGGGTCTGGCCCACGTGACCTCCTACAAGGAGGTCGAGGCGGTCCTGACCTCGCCCGACGGCAAGAAGGACGACTCCCAGGTGACGGCGGCCGACCCGTCGTACGCCCAGGACCTGCGCCGCGCGACGACCGCGGGCACCCTCTCCGCCGCCTACGGCAAGGACTCCATGTCCGTCGGCTCCGACTACGCCAAGGACCACGGCGTCCACGTCGGCGACACCATCAGCGTCGCCTTCAAGGGCGGGGAGACGGCGAAGCTCAAGGTCGCGGCCATCACCGACGACGACTCGGCACTGGACCAGGGAGCGCGCTACCTCTCCATCGAGACGATGAAGAAGTACGTCCCCGCCGACCAGGTACCGCCGAACACGATCATGTTCGCCAAGGCCAAGGACGGCCAGGAGGCGCAGGCCTACGCCGCCCTGAAGAAGGCGCTGGACGAGTACCCGCAGTACCAGGTCCGCGACCAGACCGACTACAAGCAGGAGCTGAAGGACCAGATCGGCCAGCTTCTCAACATGGTCTACGGCCTGCTGGCCCTGGCGATCATCGTGGCGGTGCTGGGTGTGGTCAACACGCTGGCCCTCTCGGTCGTCGAGCGGACCCGGGAGATCGGCCTGATGCGGGCCATCGGCCTCTCGCGGCGCCAGCTGCGCCGGATGATCCGCATGGAGTCGGTCGTCATCGCCCTCTTCGGCGCCCTGCTGGGCCTCGGGCTCGGGATGGGCTGGGGGGCCACCGCGCAGAAGCTGCTCGCGCTGGAGGGCCTGAACGTCCTCGACATCCCGTGGCCGACGATCATCGGAGTCTTCGTCGGATCGGCCTTCGTGGGACTGTTCGCGGCGCTGGTCCCGGCGTTCCGGGCGGGGCGGATGAACGTCCTGAACGCGATCGCCACCGAGTAGCCACAGCCCACGGGGGAGCAAGGGCCCGGCGCCGAGAAGTCACGGGGGACTTCTCGGCGCCGGGTCCGTCGCTTTTGGTTCACCGGGAGCTTTTGGTTCGCGGGGGTTTTGGTCGGCGGGGGCTTTTGGGCGGCGGGGAGAACCGGCGTTGTCCACAGCCCCCGGCACCGCCGCTCGCACCGACGTACGCTGGATACCCCCCGGCCGGTCACCGCGTCGGGCCCCTCGTGATGCCCAGCCACGTTCGTGTTGTCCACACCCAGGACGGAAGCGCCCCCTCCATGAGCCTGCACGGTCTGCTCGACGCCGTAGTCAAGGACACCGCCCTCGCGGAAGCGATCACCGCGGCCGCGGACGGCAACCGCATGCACGTCGACCTGGTCGGCCCTCCGGCCGCCCGGCCCTTCGCGATCGCCGCGCTGGCCCGCGAGGCCGGCCGCCCGGTGCTGGCGGTGACGGCGACCGGCCGCGAGGCGGAGGACCTGGCGGCGGCCCTGCGCTCGCTGCTGCCCTCCGAAGGAGTCGTCGAGTACCCCTCCTGGGAGACCCTTCCGCACGAGCGCCTCAGCCCGCGCAGCGACACCGTCGGCCGCCGCCTCGCCGTCCTGCGCCGCCTGGCCCACCCGCGCCCCGACGACCCCGAGACCGGCCCCGTGTCGGTGGTCGTGGCGCCGGTACGGTCCGTGCTCCAGCCGCAGGTCAAGGGCCTCGGCGACCTGGAGCCGGTGGCGCTGCGGACCGGCCGGACCGCCGACCTCAACGCGATCGTCGAGGCCCTCGCGGCCGCCGCCTACGCGCGCGTGGAGCTCGTCGAGAAGCGCGGCGAGTTCGCCGTACGCGGCGGCATCCTGGACGTCTTCCCGCCCACCGAGGAGCACCCCCTCCGCATCGAGTTCTGGGGCGACGACGTCGAGGAGATCCGCTACTTCAAGGTCGCCGACCAGCGCTCCCTGGAGATCGCCGAGCACGGCCTGTGGGCGCCGCCCTGCCGAGAGCTGCTCCTCACCGACGAGGTACGCGCGCGTGCCGCCGCCCTCGCCGCGGAGCACCCCGAGCTCGGCGAGCTCCTCGGCAAGATCGCCGAGGGCATCGCGGTGGAGGGCATGGAGTCCCTCGCCCCGGTCCTCGTCGACGACATGGAGCTGCTGATCGACGTGCTCCCCAAGGGCGCCATGGCCGTCGTGTGCGACCCGGAGCGGGTCCGCACGCGGGCCGCCGACCTGGTGGCGACCTCGCAGGAGTTCCTCCAGGCGTCCTGGGCGGCCACGGCGGGCGGCGGCGAGGCCCCGATCGACGTCGGCGCGGCCTCCCTGTGGTCCATCGCGGACGTCCGGGACCGGGCGCGCGAGCTGGACATGATGTGGTGGTCGGTGTCGCCGTTCGCCGCGGACCTGGAGCTGGAGGCGGACACCCTCCAGCTCGGCATGCACGCGCCCGAGACCTACCGCGGCGACACCGCGAAGGCACTGGCCGACACCAAGGGCTGGCTCGCCGACGGCTGGCGCACGGTCTTCGTGACCGAGGGCCACGGCCCCGCGGCCCGCACGGTCGAGGTCCTCGGCGGCGAGGGCATCGCGGCCCGCCTCGACGCCGAACTGGTCTCCCTGAGCGCGTCCGTCGTGCACGTGGCGTGCGGCTCGATCGACTACGGCTTCGTCGACCAGGCGCTGAAGCTCGCCGTCCTCACCGAGACCGACCTGACCGGCCAGAAGGCGGCCGGCAAGGACGGCGCCCGGATGCCGGCCCGGCGCCGCAAGACCATCGACCCGCTGACCCTGGAGGCGGGCGACTACATCGTCCACGAGCAGCACGGCGTGGGCCGGTACATCGAGATGGTCCAGCGCACCGTGCAGGGCGCCACGCGCGAGTACCTCGTCGTCGAGTACGCCCCCGCCAAGCGCGGCCAGCCCGGCGACCGCCTCTACATCCCCACCGACCAGCTGGAGCAGATCACCAAGTACGTCGGCGGCGAGGCTCCCACCCTGCACCGCCTGGGCGGCGCCGACTGGACGAAGACCAAGGCGCGCGCGAAGAAGGCCGTCAAGGAGATCGCGGCCGACCTGATCAGGCTCTACAGCGCGCGCATGGCGGCCCCCGGCCACACCTTCGGCCCGGACACCCCCTGGCAGCGCGAGCTGGAGGACGCCTTCCCGTACGCGGAGACCCCCGACCAGCTGACCACGATCGCCGAGGTCAAGGAGGACATGGAGAAGTCGGTCCCCATGGACCGCCTGATCTGCGGCGACGTCGGCTACGGCAAGACGGAGATCGCGGTACGGGCCGCGTTCAAGGCCGTGCAGGACGGCAAGCAGGTGGCGGTGCTCGTCCCCACCACCCTGCTGGTCCAGCAGCACTTCGGCACGTTCTCCGAGCGCTACTCGCAGTTCCCGGTCAACGTGCGGGCGTTGAGCCGCTTCCAGACGGACACGGAGGCGAAGGCGGTCCTGGAGGGCCTGCGCGAGGGCGCGGTGGACGTCGTCATCGGCACCCACCGGCTGTTCTCCTCCGAGACCAAGTTCAAGGACCTGGGTCTGGTCATCGTCGACGAGGAGCAGCGCTTCGGCGTCGAGCACAAGGAGCAGCTGAAGAAGCTCCGCGCGAACGTCGACGTCCTGACGATGTCCGCGACCCCGATCCCCAGGACCCTGGAGATGGCGGTCACCGGCATCCGCGAGATGTCGACGATCACCACACCCCCCGAGGAGCGCCACCCGGTCCTGACCTTCGTCGGCCCCTACGAGGAGAAGCAGATCGGCGCGGCCATCCGCCGTGAACTGCTGCGCGAGGGCCAGGTCTTCTACATCCACAACCGCGTCGAGTCGATCGACCGCGCGGCCGCCCGCCTGCGCGAGATCGTCCCCGAGGCCCGGATCGCCACCGCGCACGGCCAGATGTCGGAGTCGGCGCTGGAGCAGGTCGTCGTCGACTTCTGGGAGAAGAAGTTCGACGTGTTGGTGTCGACGACGATCGTCGAGTCCGGCATCGACATCTCCAACGCGAACACCCTCATCGTGGAGCGCGGCGACAACTTCGGCCTCTCCCAACTGCACCAGCTGCGCGGACGCGTCGGCCGAGGTCGGGAGCGCGGCTACGCCTACTTCCTCTACCCGCCGGAGAAGCCGCTGACGGAGACGGCCCACGAGCGCCTGGCCACCATCGCCCAGCACACGGAGATGGGCGCGGGCATGTACGTCGCGATGAAGGACCTGGAGATCCGCGGCGCGGGCAACCTCCTCGGCGGCGAGCAGTCCGGCCACATCGCGGGCGTCGGCTTCGACCTGTACGTCCGCATGGTCGGCGAGGCGGTCGCGGACTACCGGGCCTCCCTGGAGGGCGGTGTGGAGGAGGAGCCGCCCCTGGAGGTCAAGATCGAGCTCCCGGTCGACGCGCACGTCCCGCACGACTACGCCCCCGGCGAGCGGCTCCGCTTGCAGGCCTACCGCGCGATCGCCTCGGCCAACACCGAGGACGACATCAAGGCCGTACGGGAGGAACTCGTCGACCGCTACGGCAAGTTGCCCGAACCGGTGGAGAACCTCCTCCTGGTCGCGGGCCTGCGCATGCTGGCGCGCGCGTGCGGCGTCGGAGAGATCGTCCTCCAGGGCGCCAACATCCGCTTCGCGCCGGTGGAGTTGCGGGAGTCCCAGGAGCTGCGGCTCAAGCGGCTGTATCCGGGGACGGTGATCAAGCCCGCGGTGCACCAGGTGCTGGTGCCGCGCCCGAAGACGGCGAAGGTGGGCGGGAAGCCGCTGGTCGGGCGGGAGTTGCTGGGGTGGGTCGGGGAGTTCCTGACGTCGATTCTGGGGTCGTAGCGGGCAGTGGCGCCGCGTTCGCGAGTGGTGTGATTCGGGGGGCGTGGCCTGGCGGGTTCCGGCACCATGGCGGGCATGGCTGTCGGGGGAGGCGGGAGCAGGACCGCCTGGGCGGGCGTGGCCTGTGTGGGAGCGGCCGGGGTGCTGGCGTACGCGCTGGCGGGGGAGCACGACCGGTTGAGCGTGTCGGACCGCAGCGGTCTGGTGTCCATGGTCCTGGGCGTGCCCGCGCTGGTGCTGGCCCTGGTCGCGGCATGGGTGATGCGGCAGGGTGCCCGCGAGGACGACGCGGCGGCGGTGGCCCGCCTCGCGCGGGAAGTGAGGTCGGTCGGTGAGCCGCTGTGGATGCACAGCCTCGGCGGTGAACTGACCCCCATCGACGTGACGTTCGCGTTCCGGCCGTACGCCCACGCGGGAGCGGCCGGGCTTCCGCCCACCCCCGCAGGGCAGTTGGGGCGGGTCGTCGAGGACTACCGGGCCGTACGGCCGAGACGGCTGGTGATCACGGGAGAGCCCGGGGCGGGCAAGACGGTACTCGCGCGCAAGCTCGTGATGGAGCTCAACAAGGCACGGGACGAACGCGAACCCGTCGCCGTACTCGTGTCGTTGGCCGACTGGGACACGAGGGAGAAGCTGTCCGACTGGGTCGCGCGGCACCTCGAACGGGACTTCGGGATGCCGTCCCGCTCCGCGCGTGCTGTGGTGGAGGCACGCATGGTCCTGCCCGTGCTCGACGGGCTGGACGAGATGGACGCGACGGACGTGGCGGCGGCCGACTCGCGGGCAGGGAGGGCCCTGGATGCCTTGGCGCACCATCAGGACGGCGCCGATCCGGCGCCGCTCGTGCTGACCTGTCGTACGCGGCGCTACGACGAGCTGGAGGCCGAGGGAAGCCACATCCTGGACGCGGCCCGCATCGAGATCCACCCCGTGGACTCCGGGCAGGCCGTGGGCTTCCTGGAACGGCGTGGGGCGGCGCGCAGGCCCGCCCTGTGGCAGCCGGTCCTCGATGAGTTGCGGGCGTCACCCGGTGGCGTCCTGGCCACGGCCCTGTCCACGCCCTGGCGGCTGACCCTCGCGGCCACGGCGTACGAACGGCAGGGCGATCCGGGCGAGTTGGTGGGCACGGCGGCCTCAGGTTCGGTGGACGACGTGGCGGAGCTGCTGCTGAGCCGGTTCATCGGGGCCGCCGCGCGCAACGCGCCCAAAGGGGCGGGGCGTTATGCGGAACGGGTGATCCACGCGCGGTTGCACCGGCTCGCGGTGGTGCTGGGGGGCGGGAGCACGGCGGAGACCGATCTCGTACTGCATCGGCTGGGGGAGCGGGTGGCGACGGCGTGCAAGGTGGTGATGCGGATCGGTACTCTGCCCGCCGTTGTCGTGCCGGTGCTGTTCCTGCTGCGGGATCCGGCCGACTCCAACACCTGGACCGATCTGGTCCTGGGCTGCGCATGTTGCCTGATGACGTGGCAGTGGGGCGGCGACGCCGGGCTCGCGCTGCTGACCGCTTACTCGACACCACCCTTGGGCAGTCCGCTGTGGCGGCTGGGTTCCCGCAGACTGTGCCGCACCTTCCTGGGCAAGCTCCCGACCTACCTCCTCCTGTGCCTGCTGGGAATCGGCGCCTGGCAGGCCCTGTCGGCCGTGCCGGGCGACGACGGACCGCTCGCCGCGCTGCTCCCGCCGGTCGTGGCCTGTGCCGCCTGCTGGATCCTGGGATGCGCCAGCGCGCTGGACAGTACGGCGGTGGGACCCGTGGGGCCGGTCCGTGCCGGTTGGTTGCTGGTCGTACTCGGCGCGGGCGTGTCGGTTGCGTTCGTCGCGGCCCGAGGCTGGGAGCACAGCGCATGGAGGTCTGCCTCGCTCATGACCGCGGTCGCACTCGTGAACCTGCGGGACTGGGTCGGCTACCTCGTCTACCGCCTCGCCAACCCCGGCCTCGGCCCCCGCCTCCCCGCCTTCCTCGACTGGTGCGTCACCGCAGGCCTGCTCCGCACCTCCGGCATCGCCTACCAGTTCCGCCACCGCGAGTTCCAGGAGTGGCTGGTGCGGCGCCCGCGGCCGCCCCACTGAGCCTCACGCGACCGTCCGTACCCGCCCATGCGTCGCCTGCGTCAACGCCGCCGCCAGCCGGTCCCGTACGGCGACCTGCGCGGCGATCCGCTCCTCCATCACGGCGAGCCGCTCCAGGGCCACTCGCAGCGCCTTGTCGGAGGCCGGACCCTCGGTCACGTCGCCGTCGAGACACGGCAGGAACACGCGTACGTCGTCCAGGACGAGGCCCGCGTCCAGGAGGTGCCGGATGTTGCGGACCCGCGCGGCGACCCCGGCGTCGTAGAACCGGTAGCCGTTCGCCGCGCGGACGGACGTGATGAGTCCCGCCTGCTCGTAGTGGCGCAGGGAGCGCGGTGTGGTGCCGGTGGCCTGGGCCAGCTCGCCGATCCGCAGGCGTGGCGTCGGGGCTGTCATGCCGGTGAGTCTCATGCGACGACCGCACCCCCGTCCACCGGAAGGATCACGCCCGTGATGAACGACGCCTGTGGCGAAGCGAGTTGGGTGATGGCCCAGGCGACTTCCTCGGGGCGGCCGACCCGGCCAAGCGGAGTGTGCTCCAGCTGCCACGCGCGGATCGCGGCACGCTGCTCGGGGGTGTAGCCGGAGTGGTCCGCGATGGGCGTCTCGATCGCGCCGGGGGCGACGGCGGCGACCCGGATGCCGAGCGGGGCCAGTTCGACGGCCCAGCTGCGGGTGAGCACTTTCAGGGCCGCCTTCCCGGCGGCGTAGAGCGAGTTGCCGGGCCAGCCGCGCTGACCGATGGCGGTCGTGACGTTGACGACGACACCCCGGCTCTCGGTGAGGGCGGGGAGCGCGGCCTGGGTGAGCAGCACGGGCGCGAGGAGGTTCGTCGCGAGCTGCGGCGCGACCGACGCGCGCGTGTACGTGCGCAGGGACTCGGTGTTGACGATCGCCGCGTTGTGGACGAGGACGTCGATACGGCCGTGCCGCGCGAGTGCCGTACGCACGACGGTGTCGGGGCCGTCCTCGGCCGTGATGTCGACGGGGAGCGGGGTGATGAGGGCCTCGTCGTACGTCGCGGTCTCGGTGAGGGGGGCCGGGCGGCGGCCCACGGCGAGGACGTGCGCGCCGCGGGCCGCGAAGGCGTGGGCGGTGGCTCGGCCTATGCCGGTGCCCGCTCCGGTGACGATGACGGATTCCGGGGCCTTGGTGGAGGTCATGCGGGGATCCTCGAACCCTCACACCGGTGTCAAGGTCAAGCCCCACAGTGCCGGGGCGGGAGTCGTGCGGAGCCTGTCAGCGGAACAGGGTCGCCGCCAAGGTCCGGAACACCTCCTCGGGGTCCCTGTCGCCCACCGGCCCGTCCAGGTTGTGGCCGAGCAGGAGCGTCGCGAAACCGTGGGCGAGGGACCAGGCGGCGACTCCGGCGAGGCGGGGGTCGATGCCGCTGGGGTCGACGGCGGACACGGACTCGCGCAGGGCGTCGCCGGCGAGCGCGCGGGCGGTGGTCAGTTCGAGGTCGTCGGCGCGCAGCAGCCCCGGTGTGAACATCACCTGGAAGTGCGCGGGGTGTTCGCGTGCGAAGCGCACGTAGCGCACGCCCGCCTCCTTGAGGTCCGGGGCCTCGCGGAGCGCGGTCGCCAGCAGCCCGAAGCCCTCGGCGGCGATCGACGTGAGCAGACCGGTGCGGTCCTTGAAGTGGTGTGCGGGGGCCGCGTGCGAGACCCCGGCCCGGCGGGCGAGGTCGCGCAGGCTCAGCGCGGCGGGCCCGTCGGCGGCGATGACGTCGAGCGCGGCGGTCAGGATCGCGCGCCGCAGGTCGCCGTGGTGGTAGGGGCGGGGTGAGGCCGGCTTGGTGCTGTCGGTGTCCGCAGGTGCCATGGGCAGCAGCGTACGCGCAATCTAGGCATTGACAAGTTCGGGCGGGCGAGGCAATCTTGTCAGTGTCAAGTTGCGTGGCGGGGTCGGGAGACTCCTGTCGGCTTCGGCACGAGCTTCGGCACGAGCTTTGATGCGAGCGTTGATACGACGAGGAGGCGTGGCATGTCGCAGCACGAGGGTGGGACCGGCGTCGGCGGCGGCGTGGAGCCGGCCCGGGTGCGTCAGCTCTGGCACCTGTTGGAGCCGCTGCACGCGGTTCTGTACTACGCGCCGGAGGTCTTCGAGGAGGCGGCGACGCTCGGCTACGACACCAAGGAGCGCTGGCCGAGCTACTTCCCCTTCCGTGCGGCGCCGTTGGGGGCGGTGGACGCCGGGCGCGTGACGTCCTCGTTCTACAGCTTCAGCCCGCGCATGGTCGCCGAGCATGTCGACGCCGCGTGGAGCGTCGCGCCTCCGGAGGCGGTGCTGGCGGCGCGGCTGAGAGGGATCGACCGGGCGTACCGCGCGATGTTCGGCGACCGCGTCGACAGTCCCGAACTGGCGGAGGCCGCCGCCCTCGCCCGGCGCGCGGCCGAGGCGGCGGACACCGCGGGCCGCCCGTTGGCCGCGGCCAACGCCGCGCTGGAATGGCCCGCCGCACCGCACCTCCAGCTGTGGCAGGCGGCGACGATCCTGCGCGAGCACCGCGGCGACGGCCACCTCGCCGCCCTGCTCGTCGCCGGCCTCGACCCGGCCGAGTCGCTCGTCTCCTTCGCGGCGATAGGCGCGGCGCCCGTCGAGCGCTTCGAGAGCCGCGGCTGGAGCGAGGCGGAGTGGACGGCCGCCCGTGAGCGCCTGGCCGCCCGCGGCCTGATTGACGCCGACGGCACGGCCACGGAGTCGGGCCGCGCCCTGCGCCGCCGCGTCGAGGAGCACACCGACCGACTCGCCGCCGCTCCCTGGCAGTCCCTCGCGCCGGCCGACATCGACCGCCTGGTCGAACTGCTCGGTGACTACTGGGTGGCGGTGCTGTCCTCCGGTCTGCTGCCCTCGGAGACGACGCTGGGGATCGGGAAGGTGTGAGGTCCCGAGAGGCGGGGGCATGGGCACGCGAAGCCGCCCGCGGGAGGGGTGCTCTCCGCGGGCGGCCTCTGCGATGTCGTGTTCCTCCGTGGGCCTCCGGCCTTACGGCTGCTCGGGCCTGTCTCGGTCCATGCCCATCGCGCCTTCGATCTTCTGCTGCGCGTCGTCGACCTGGCCCTCGTACTTGTTGCCCGTCTTGTCGTTGGCCTTGCGTTCCGCCATGTCGGACATGTCCTTGGCCTTGTCCTGCATCTGGCGGTTGCTCTTGAACCTGTCGAAGATGCCCATCCAGAGCTCCTTCCGGAGGTGACTCGAATCGACGATACGCCCGACATGCGAGGAACGCCCCTTGAGGCCCCATATGGTCTGGACCTCTTGCCCGCTACGGTGAGATCAGGCAACTGAGAACAGGCAGCACATGCCTGTGCGGGGCGGAGACGGACAGAACAAGGGGAGGGACGCACCGTGACGCGTCTGAGGGGCGGGGCGGCGGGCGTCGCCGCGATACTCGGCATGGTCGTACTGCTCACCGGATCGCTCACCGGATGCGAGGGCGTCGACCTGCCCTCGGACGGTGAGCCCTCGGGCTCCGCCCCGGCCGTCGGCTCGGGCCGCGCCGTGAGCCCGCTGGACAACCCGGACGGCACGAAACCCGGCCTCGCGGCGATCACCTCGGACGCCGACCGGGCGAAGGCCCGGGAGCTGATCGAGAAGGTCGCGACCAAGGGCCGCGGCCCCAAGACGGGGTACGACCGCGACGAGTTCGGCTACGCCTGGATGGACTCCGCCCCCGGTGGCGTCCCCTTCTCGCACAACGGCTGCGACACCCGCAACGACCTCCTCAAGCGAGACGGCGACGACGTCCGCTTCCGCTCCGGCTCGGACTGCGTCGTCACCTCCATGACCCTGGCCGACCCCTACACCGGCCAGGAGATCGACTGGGTCAAGGCCCGTGCCACCAAGGTGCAGATAGACCACGTCATGCCCCTGTCGTACGACTGGCAGATGGGCGCGGCCCGCTGGACCAAGGGCAAGCGCGAGGACATCGCCAACGACCCGCTCAACCTGATCCCGGTCGACGGTCCGACCAACGGTTCCAAGAGCGACTCGGGCCCCGCCTCCTGGCTGCCCCCGAACAAACAGATCCGCTGCTCCTACGTGGTGCGCTTCGCGCAGGTGTCCCTGAAGTACGAGCTTCCCGTGACGAAGGCGGACAAGGAGATGATGCTGCGCCAGTGCGGCGGCTGATCCGCCCCGGGGACCGGGTCCGGAAAACCGGTTCCGGCCCCCGGCGCCGCCCGCCTACGGTGACCGCATGGAGCTGAAGGTGTCGAGTCTCGCCGAGCGCCCCGACGACGTGGACCGAGTGTTCGGGATGGCTGACAGCTGGCCGGAGTTCGTCTCCCGGGACATCGTGGCCAACTACCACTACGGCCGGATCGCCAGGGAACTCGCGGCGTATGTGCTCTTCGCCGAGGACGAGCGGGGCGAGGTCGTCGCGACCGCGTTCAGCGTGCCCTTCGCCCTCGACGTCGAGGGCCGGGGCGAACTGCCCGTCCGGGGCTGGGACGAGGTCCTCATGTGGGCCTTCGCCGACCTGCGCCTCGGACAACGACCCGACACCGTCAGCGCGATCGCCGTCAACGTCCGGCCCGACCACCAGGGCAGGGGCCTGTCCGGCCGCATGCTGTCGGCGATGCGGGACAACGCCCGCGCACACGGCTTCGGCGAGGTCGTCGCCCCGGTCCGCCCCAGCGCCAAGCACCTCGAACCGCACACCCCCATCGAGGAGTACGCCCACCGCGTACGCCCCGACGGACTCCCGCACGACCCGTGGCTGCGCGTGCACGCCAGAGCCGGCGCCACCGTCGAGGCGGTGGCGCCGGCGTCCATGACCGTGGTCGGCTCGCTGGAGCAGTGGCGCCGCTGGACCGGGCTGCCCTTCGACACCCGGGGCGACATCGAGGTGCCCGGAGCGCTGGTGCCGGTGCGGTGCGAGCCGGAGCGTGGGTACGCCGTGTACGTCGAGCCCAATGTGTGGATGAGGCATCCGCTGTAGTCGTACGGCGCGGTTGTACGGCGCGGTCGTGCGGTGGCTCAGCCGGCCAGGGCGTCCAGGTCCAGGATCTCACCGCTGGGCTTCTGCGCCGGGACCTTCTTGTCGTAGTCGCTGAAGGTGAGGGTGCCCGGGTCCTTCGCGGAGACGCTGTCGACGCGCAGCAGATACGGCTTGCCCTCGGTGGCGACGTACAGCGTGTAACGCTCCTTGCCGTCCCGCTCGTTCAGCACGATCGCGGGCGTGCCGTCGACGGTGGTGGTCTTGCCGCGCGAGGCGTCCGTTTCGGCGTCGTCGGCGTCGCCGAGCACCGTGTCGAGGTCGCAGAAGCCCGCGATGTCCTTGGCGTCCTCGCCCTTCGCGGACATCTTGGTCCACTTCCCGGCGAGCAGCGCCACGGCCGCGTCCACGTCCGACTTCTTCTCGCCCTTGCTCTGCTCGCGCAGGAACTCCTCGTCGTACTTCATGTAGACGGTGTCGCCGACCTTGATCAGATCGGCCTTGCCCTGGCCGCCCATGCTCATCGTGCCGGCGCACTCGCCCTGCTTGTTCAGGGCCATGTCGATCGTGATGGTGCTCCCCGACTCGTCGTCGGCGACGTCCCCCTTCATTCGCAGCGACGAGGCACCGGTCGTGGCCTCGACGGCCTTGTCGGCGATCTCGGCGCCGGTGAGTCCGGCGAAGGCTTCCTTCGCGGCGCTCTTGCCCGGCGAGGGCGAACTCGACGTGCTGGAACCGGCCTTGTCCGGTTTGCTGTCGGCCTTGTCCTGCCCGGACTGGCAGCCGGTGAGACCGATCGTGGCCGCGGCGGCGAGGCAGACAGTGGCGAGTGCGGTGTGACGCATGGGAATTCCCCGATGGTGAGGCGGTGGGATGAGCGGGTACGGCGAGACCTGACGCGGGTGGATGCCGTACGGCATCACGTGCGCGGGCGGCGTGGAGGGTCTCGCCGTACGGGGGCCGGCGTCAGCCGGTCTTCTTCCAGTCCGTGCAGCCGGACGTCTTGAAGTAGGTGTCCTTGGCGCTGATGGTGACGACGGCGCTGCCGGACACGTTGTCGTTCGCGATGATCGAGTCGAGGCCGTGCTCGGCGTCCTTGGCGCGCTCCCAGTAGCACATGTCGTCCTCGTTGCCGGTGGACTTGTACGTTCCGGGCGCGATGTCGGCGCCGACTCTGAACATGCCACCGTCGCCGGCCATCTTGGCGGCGGGCGAACCCTTCGCCTTGGTGTCGACGGCCTCCCAGTCGTTGCAGTCGCTCGACTTGAAGATCTTGTCGGTGGCCTTGACGGTGACGTAACTGGTGCCGGTGACATTGTCGTTGGCGAGCAGCGAGTCCATCTCGCCCGAGGCGTCCTTGGCGCGCTCCCAGTAGCACATGCCGTCCTCGTTGCCGGTCGTGCGGTAGGTGCCGGGCTTGATGTCCGAGCCGACCTGGAACTGGCCGTCCCCCTCGAAGGCCGGCTTCTTCTCCTCGGCGGCCTTCGCCGACTCCTTACCGCCCCCGGGCTTCGCCTGGGCGGACGAAGAAGAGCCCTTGCCGCTGCTCTCGGAACCGCTCGTGGAGTCGTCACCGGAATTCGCCGAAACGGCCCCGATGACGACGATCCCCACGACGGCCCCCAGCGCGATCTTGCCCTTCATGCCCATGACTGTGTCCCCTCCCGACACGGTGACAGCCGCTGATCGGCCGTCGTTCGTTCGCTGGGTCAATAAGAGCAGAGGCTGTGAACCGAGTCAACACGGTTCACGAGATGAGCCGTGTACACGGCCGTGAATGGGTAGATCTTGCCTACGCCGCTATGCTCGGCGTCACACGCGGGACACGCGGAGCGGGGACGATGAGGGAGCGGGCCGGTGCAGGACAACGCCACAGAGGTGACCGCCGCCGGGATCGCCCGGCTCGCCGGGGTCGGCCGCGCCGCCGTCAGCAACTGGCGCCGCCGCCACGCCGACTTCCCCAAGCCGGTCGGCGGCACCGAGACCAGCCCGTCCTTCGCCCTCGCCGAAGTGGAGAACTGGCTGCGCAAGCAGGGGAAACTCGCCGAGGTCCCGCTGCGGGAACGCGTCTGGCAGCAACTTGTCGGCCACCCCGAGGGCCCGGTCGCCGCGCTCACCCACGCCGGGTGCGTGCTGCTGCTCATCCATGACCGGCCCACCGTCTGGCTCGACGTGAGCGCCGGATCCGACGAGCGGCTCGCGGCGATGCTGCCGGGCGCGCTGGAGGAGGTGCTGACGCCCCGCTTCGGACCGGTGTCGCCCGTGAACTCCCGGCGCGCTGTGAACTCGCCGCGCCCCGTCAACGCGCCGCGCGCCGTGAACACCGCCGATGCCGACTCCGCCCGTGTGAACACCCCCGGCACCGACACCCCTGTGAACACCCACCCGGCGGTCCCCCACCCCCACCCCCACCCCGCCGCCCAGCCGGCCGTCCACCTCCCCACCGGCCCCGACCTCCTCCCCTCCGCCCCCCTCCTGCGCGGCGCCGCCGAACTCGCGGCGGAACTCGGCGCCCGGCAGACCTTCGAGTTCCTGCTCGGCCGGCACCTCGACGCCAACCCGCGCCAGTACACGCTCACCCCCGCCGACCTCGCCGACCTCATGGCCGACCTGGCCGGCCCCGTCCGCACCGTCCTAGACCCTGCCTGCGGCACCGGCGCCCTGCTGCGCGCCGTCACCGCCCGCACCGACCAGGAGCTGTACGCCCAGGACAGCGCCCCCGAACTCGCCGCCCTCACCGCGCTCCGGCTCGCCCTGCACACCCGTGCCGTCGTGCGCGCCGCCACCGGCGACACCCTGCGCGCCGACGCCCACCCCCACCTGCACGCCGACGCCGTCCTGTGCCACCCGCCGTTCAACGAGCGCAACTGGGGCCACGACGAACTCGCCTACGACCCCCGCTGGGAGTACGGCTTCCCGGCCCGCACCGAGTCCGAGCTGGCCTGGGTGCAGCACGCGCTCGCCCGCCTCAAGGACGGCGGCACCGCCGTCCTCCTCATGCCGCCCGCCGCCGCCTCCCGCCGCTCCGGCCGCCGTATCCGCGCCGACCTGCTGCGCCGCGGCGCGCTGCGGGCCGTCGTCGCCCTGCCGGTGGGCGCGGCACCGCCGTACAACATCCCGCTCCACCTGTGGGTGCTGCGCCGGCCCGAGAAGGCGCCGGCGCAGCCCGAGGTGCTGCTCGCCGACACCGGGCAGTTCGCCGCCGACGGACGCGGCGGGCCCGACTGGCGGGACGTGCGGGAGGCCGTACTCGACGCCTGGCGGGCCTTCGACCGCGCGGGCACCCTGGAGGACCGGCCCGGCCTCGCCCGTTCCCTGCCGGTCATCGACCTCCTCGACGACGACGTGGACCTCGCCCCGGCCCGCCACCTCCCGCCACCGACCGCGGCCGACGGCGCCGAGCAGCTCACGGCCGTGCGCGAGCGGCTCGGCGAGACCCTGCGCCTGACCGCGGACCTCACGCCGTCGCCCGCCGACGCCGCGCACCCCGTCCGCTGGCCGCTCACCACCATCGGCGAACTCGCGCGCGGAGGCGCCCTGGTGCTGCGCACCGGCGGAAACGGCGGCCACGCACGCGTGCCCGTCCTCACCGACCACGACGTCCTCGCCGCAACGGCACCCTCCGGCTCACTCCCGGAGAGCGACGAGGCCGCCGTGCTGGTCGAGCCCGGCGATGTCGTCGTCCCGGTGCTCGGCGGCGGCTCGATGGCGCGCGTGATCGACGACGCGACCGGGGGCGCCGCCCTGGGGCGCAACCTCGTGCTCCTGCGCCCCGAGCGCACGGCCCTCGATCCCTGGTTCGTGGCCGGCTTCCTGCGCGGCACCGCCAACAACCGCCAGGCCAGCAGCTACGCCTCCACCGCCACCCGCCTCGACGTGCGCCGCCTCCAACTGCCCCGGCTCCCGCTCGACGAACAACGCCGCTACGGCGAGCGGTTCCGCGCACTCGACGAGTTCGAGCGGGCGCTCAGGCGCGCGGGCCGGCTCGGAGAACAGCTCGTGCGCGGGATGTACGACGGCCTCACGGACGGCACGGTCGCCCCCGACTGACGCTCCCGGGCGTTCCCTTGGCGCACGCCCGGCGCGGAAGCCGCCACTCCGCCGACCTGCGCGGGCGCGAGAAGTGATCAGTGCGACAACGGTTCGGTACAACCCGGGACCGCATGTCCGTGTCGGCCTATACGCTCGCCTGTACGCGCGAAGCGACAATCGCAGGAACGGGGTTGCCGGGCGTCGGCCGCCCTCGTACGCCCACCCAAGGCACCAGGAGCAGTCATGCATGGCCACGGCTACACGCAGCCGGTGAAGCAGCCGCCCCACCCGGCATGGCTGGTCCTCCTGCGTGTGCTGTTCGTGGTGCTCGGGATCTTCACCATCGGCCTGTTCTCCTGGGCGATGCTGCTGCGCCTGGCGCTCGTGACGCGCAGGGGGCTCGACTGGGCCCTGTTCGCCGCCTCGCTCGCCGCGGTCACCCTCGGGCTCGTGCTGATCGGCATCGAACCGGGCGACGAGATCCACACCGCGGGCGGCTGGACCGGCATGGCCCTGCTGTTCGGCACGCTGGTGGCGGCGATCGCGTACTACCTCTCCGCGGACGTACGCCACTTCCACCAGCTCCGCTACAGCGCGTACGCCGGGCAGCCCGCCCCGGTCCCGACGCCCTCACCGGCGTACGGCTACCCGCAGCCCCACACCCAGCAGCCCCCCGCACCGTCGCCGTACACCGCCACGACCCTGCCGCAGGCGCCCGCCCCGATCCCGCAGCCGCAGCCGCACCAGCAGATCCCCATGCCGCAACCTCCCGCGCCCCACACGCCCCCGCCCGCGCCCCAGCGCCCAGCGCCCGCCCGTATCGACCAGGTGCGCGCCGAGCTGGACGAGCTCAGTGACTATCTGCGCCGGCAGGACGGCCAGGCCGGCGGCAACCACGAGGGCGGAAGGTGACCGTGGCGACAGGACGTGTCGTCGCCGGCCGCTACGAACTGTCCACGCTCATCGGACAGGGCGGCATGGGACAGGTCTGGACGGCGTACGACCAACGGCTGGACCGGCGCGTGGCGGTGAAGCTGCTGCGCCCCGACAAGGTCGCCGGGCAGGAGGCCGACGAACTGCGCCGCCGGTTCGTGCGCGAGTGCCGGGTGACCGCGCAGGTCGACCACCCCGGGCTCGTCACCGTGCACGACGCGGGCAGCGAGGGCGAGGAGCTGTTCCTCGTCATGCAGTACGTCGACGGCGCGGACCTCTCCGACCACCTCGCCGAGCACGACCCGTACCCCTGGCCGTGGGCCGTCGCGGTCGCCGCGCAACTCTGCGCCGTGCTGAGCGCCGTGCACGCCGTGCCGATCGTCCACCGCGACCTCAAGCCGCGCAACGTGATGGTGAAGCAGGACGGCACCGTCACCGTCCTCGACCTCGGTGTCGCCTCCGTCATGGACGCCGACACCACCCGCCTCACCCACACCGGCACCCCCATCGGCTCGCCCGCCTACATGGCGCCCGAGCAGGCCATGGGCGGCGCCGTCGGCCCGTACACCGACCTCTACGCGCTCGGTGTGCTGCTCCACGAACTCCTCAGCGGCGACGTCCCGTTCTCCGGCTCCACGGCGCTCGGCGTACTGCACCGCCACCTGTACGAGCCCCCGCTCCCCGTGCGCCGTCTGCGCCCGGAGGTGCCCGAAGCGCTTGAGACGCTCGTCCTGCGCCTGCTCGCCAAGGACCCGCAGCACCGGCCCGCCAGCGCGCAGGAGGTCTACGAGCATCTGGAGGCGCTCCTGCCCGCGCGCGGGATGCCCACGGGTGCGCCGCTCGACCCCACGCGCCCCTTCCTGCGCCCGCACGCCCCCTGGCCGGACCGTGCCCGCACGCCCGCGCCCCAGCCGGCGCCCGCCGTGCCGCACACGCCCCCCGCCGAGAAACCCGACGTCGCGCGCGCCGTCGACGAGGTCAAGCGCCTCCTCGGCGAGGGCCGCATCACCCAGGCCGTCGACATCCTCGGCGCGATCCTGCCCGCCGCGGCCGAGCAGCACGGCGAGCACTCACCGGTCGTCCGCACCCTGCGCAAGCAGTACGCCGCCACGCTCATGGACGACGGCCAGTACCGGCGCGCACTGCCCGAACTGCGCCGCCTCGCCGACGAACGCGCCGCCGAGGCCGGCCACGCCGACCCCCAGTCCCTCCGCTTCCGCCACGACGCCGCCCAGTGCCTCGAACAACTGGGCGAACCGGCGGCGGCCCTGGCGGAGTACCGAGCCCTGCTCCCCTTCTACGAGAACCAGTACGTGGCCGGCGACCCCGACATGGCCCACGACATCCGCCGCCGCATCGGCCACCTCCTCCTCGCCCTCGGCGACCGCCCCGCCGCCCACGACACCCTGGCCCGCCTCGTCCACGACGTCGAACACCTCCACGGCCCCGGCCATCCCCTCGCGACGGAGGTACGCCGGACGCTGGAGTGGCTGGGACAGGTACGCGGCTGAGACCCGTCAGGACGCCTTCGGCCCGGGGCACAGGGCACGCCGTGCCGCGCCGGTGCCCCAAGTCCCGGTGAATCGTTGGTCGAATGGGTTGGCCAGAGCTTGCCCACTGCCTACCATCGATCACCGCAAGACTTTGTGCACCGTCGCACAATCTCCTCGGGAGGCTTCCTTGCACCGCCGTCGTCGCACCGCGTTCCTCCTCTCCGCCGCGATCCTCGCGGCGCCGCTGCTCACCGCCTGCGGCAGCGACGCGCATCCCGGCGCGGCCGCCGTCGTCGGCGACCAGCGGATCACCGTCGCGCAGCTGGAGACCAGGGTGAACGAGGTGCGCGACGCCCAGCGCGCCGCGCTGCCGGACGACGCGCAGTACGCGCAGGCCATCGCCAAGACCGGCACCCTCGCCCGCGACACCCTGCACGGCATGGTCCTCGACCAGGTCCTGCACCGCGCCGCCGAGGACGCCGGCATCACCGTCACCCGCAAGGAGATCCAGACCATGCGCACCGGTCTGGAACAGCAGGCCGGCGGCTCCAAGGCCCTGGAGACGGCCTGGCTCCAGCAGTACGGCGTCGCCCCCGAGCGCCTCGACGACAACCTCCGCCTCCAGCTGGAGGCCCAGAAACTCGCCGCCGCCCTCGGCACCGACACCAGCCAGCCCGCCTTCTGGGCAGCGCTGTCCAAGGCGTCCAAGGAACTCGACGTCGACCTCAACCCCCGCTACGGCACCTGGGACGTCGAGAAGAGCAGCCGCGTCGACGCCAAGACGCCGTGGGTGCGCGAGGTCACGGCATCGGGAACCCAGCAGACGGCCTGACCCGGGCTGTGGATGACTCGCGGGGCTGTCGGCGGCGTGGGTTAGCTTCGAACCGTGAACACCACCAGCCCCGAAGCCACGCCGGACACCCCCGCGGCCCCCGGCCGCATCGTCCTGCTGACCACCAGCCACCGCGTCGCCCCCGGCCTGCTGTCCTGGCCCGCCTGGCAGACACTGCACGCCGCCGACCGCGTGCTGTGCGCCGACGGCGCGCACCCGCAGCTGCCGTATCTGCGCGAGGCCGGGACAAGGGTCGACGAGGCGTCGCCGACGGCGGAGGAACTGGTCGCCGCCTGCGCGGGCGGTCACACCGTGGTCGTCGTGGCGACCGGTGAGGGCGAACCGGCCCTCACCGACGGCCTCGCCCGCCTCGCCGGCACGGGCCGCGTGTCCATGCCCGACCTCGAACTCCTCCCCGCCTCCTACGACCTCCCCGGCGCCCGCCTCCTCGACCTCGTCCAGGTCATGGACCGCATCCGCGCCGAATGCCCCTGGTCCTCGCAGCAGACCCACAAGGGCCTGGCCAAGTACGGCATCGAGGAGGCGTACGAACTCGTCGAGGCCATCGAGGACGGCGACCGCGACGAACTCCGCGAGGAACTCGGCGACGTCCTCCTCCAGGTCGTCTTCCACGCCCGCATCGCACAGGAGCACCCGGACGCCCCCTTCTCCATCGACGACGTGGCGGGCGGCATCGTCACCAAGCTCATCCACCGCCACCCCCACGTCTTCGGCGACGAGACCGCCTCGACCCCCGAGGAGGTCAAGGCCCACTGGCTGCGCACCAAGGCGATAGAGAAACAGCGCGAGTCGGTGACGGACGGCATCCCCCTCGGCCAGCCCGCCCTGGCCCTCGCCACGAAACTGGCGTCACGGGTCCGCACGGCGGGCCTGGCGGTAACGCTCCCGAAGGGCGAGGGCATCGGCTACGAACTGCTCGCACTGGCAGCCGCCGCCGAGGCCGAGGGCGTCGATCCGGAGGCGGCGCTGCGGGTCGCGGCGCGGGCTTATCGGGACGCGGTTCGGGCGGCTGAGGGGCTGGGTGCCTAGTACGCCGACATCCGTACGTGGCGGCCCGGCGAGGCTGGGCGGTGGTATGCAGGGCCGCCGAGACGGGTCGTCCGGAGCCCGCGCGGGTGTCGGCGGAAAACCCGGATACCGTCAAGGAGTGACCGACCAGCCCCTCGCCGAGCGCACCACCCCCACGGCCCCCGAACTCTTCACCTGGGAGTTCGCCACCGACCCCTACCCCGCCTACGCCTGGCTCCGCGAGCACGCACCCGTGCATCGGACGCGGTTGCCGAGTGGGGTGGAGGCCTGGCTGGTCACGCGTTACGCCGACGCCAAGCAGGCCCTCGCCGACCAGCGGCTCAGCAAGAACCCCGCGCACCACGACGAGCCCGCGCACGCCAAGGGGAAGACCGGCATCCCCGGGGAGCGCAAGGCGGAGTTGATGACGCATCTGCTCAACATCGATCCGCCGGACCACACGAGACTGCGCCGGCTCGTCAGTAAGGCGTTCACACCGCGCCGGGTCGCCGAGTTCGCCCCGCGCGTGCAGGAGTTGACCGATCAGCTGATCGACCGGTTCGCCGCGCAGGGCTCCGCCGACCTCATCCACGAGTTCGCGTTCCCGCTCCCCATCTACGCCATCTGCGACCTGCTCGGCGTCCCCCGCGAGGACCAGGACGACTTCCGGGACTGGGCAGGCATGATGATCCGGCACGGGGGCGGGCCGCGCGGCGGGGTCGCGCGGTCGGTGAAGAAGATGCGCGGGTATCTGCTGGAGCTCATCCACCGCAAGCGCGAGAGCCTCCCCGCCGATCCCGTCCCGGGTGAGGACCTGATCTCCGGCCTTATCCGCGCGTCCGACCACGGCGAGCATCTCACCGAGAACGAGGCCGCGGCGATGGCCTTCATCCTTTTGTTCGCGGGGTTCGAAACCACGGTCAATTTGGTGGGTAATGGGCTGTTTGCGCTGATGACCCACCCTGACCAGCGTGCCCGCCTCCAGGACTCCCTCGCCGCAGGCGAGACCGGCCTCCTGGAGACCGGTGTCGAGGAACTCCTGCGCTACGACGGCCCGGTGGAGCTCGCCACGTGGCGCTTCGCCACCCAGCCGCTCACTGTTGGAGGGCAGGACATCGCCGCCGGCGACCCCGTGCTCGTCGTGCTCGCCGCCGCCGACCGGGACCCCGCACGATTCGCGGACCCCGACACGCTCGACCTGTCCCGCCGTGACAACCAGCACCTCGGCTATGGCCACGGCATCCACTACTGCCTCGGCGCACCGCTTGCCCGGCTGGAGGGTCAGACCGCGCTCGCCACCCTGCTCACCCGGCTCCCCGACCTCCGACTCGCGGCGGATTCTGCCGATTTGAGATGGCGTGGCGGTCTCATCATGCGTGGGCTGCGGACGTTGCCGGTCGAGTTCACGCCGACCTCGTAGCAGGGTTCGCGCCAACTCGGCCATGAGCGCAGGCCGTTGTAAACGTGACACGCCCTCATCTCTGTGATCTTCACGTGATCTGCGCGGCATTAACTTGTGACAAGTGATCGTCTGCCGATACGTTCACCAACCAGCGTGGCGACCAGCACCACCCGCCACGCCGGTCACCGCTGTCTCCGAAAGGTCCCCGCATGCTCACCGGGAACGGTCGTCACCGTCGCCCCCGCCAAGCTCCGGCGCTTCTCGTCGCGGCCGGAGTGACCGGCTCCGCCATCGCGATCCCGCTGCTCGCCGCCACCGCCGCGAACGCGGCCGACGGGAGCACCTGGGACAAGGTCGCCAAGTGCGAGACCGACGGCTCCTGGAGCCAGAACAACGGTGACGGCACCTACGGCGGGCTCAGCCTCTCCCAGGAGAACTGGGAGGAGCACGGCGGCCTCGACTACGCCCCGACCGCCGACCTGGCCAGCCGCAACCAGCAGATAGCCGTCGCCGAGAAGGTCCTCGCGGACCAGGGTGTCGGCGTCTGGGGCGCCTGCGGGCTGCTCAACGGGCTGAGCAAGGACTCCGGCTCGGCCGATGTCGACACGGGTGTCGGGAGCGGCTCGTCCGACACGGCCGGCTCCGCGTCCGATGCGTCCGGATCGGGGTCGGAATCATCCGGGTTGTCCAACTCCTCGGAGTCCGACTCGTCGGGTGACGCCTCCACCGACGCCTCCGGTGACGCGTCCGGGAGCGCCTCCGGTGATGCCTCCGCCTCACCCTCCGCTTCACCGGACAAGTCTTCCAAGTCGGACACGTCCGACTCCGGGGTGGCCGATTCACAGTCGCCCGACAGCTCGCCCACAGTTCCGGCCAATGAGGTCGAATCGGACAACTCGTGGCAGGAGGGCGGTTCTTCGAGCCTCGTCGACATCGGCGCGCTCGGTGATGGCGCCGAGAGCGAGGCGGGCACCGGGCGGCACCGCGGTGCGAGCGCGGCCGAGAAGGCGTACACCGTCCGCGAGGGCGACACGCTCGCCTCCATCGCCGACTCCCTTGGGCTCGACGGCGGATGGCGTCGGCTCTACGCCGTGAACAAGAAGGTCATCGGCACCGACCCGAGCGCCATCATGCCCGGTCAGACCCTCGTAGTCGGGTCTGAATAGGGCGAAAACCGGCGGGAGTTCACGTCATGCTTCGCGCTGAATGTCCGGTTTGGCGAAAGTGTGGGATGAGTCTCAGAAGCCCTGATCGTCTTTGAAATTCCCCGGATTCCGTGGCTACGGTCAACACCGCTCGTCACCACGAGCCCCGGCTGCCGCAACGCCGAATCCTGCCAGCGGCCGTACGGGAACAGTCGTCGCGTCAAGCGCCGTAGGCAGGAGCGGGGGACCCAAGGTAAGTGCCGGGCCCAGCAGTTCACGCTGGACCGGCTTGGGGTGAAGCCGCGCATCGGGAGATGCGCGGCCGGGCAACTCAACCGGCCCGAACCCGACAGCTCACCTCGCAGGCGTCGGTGAGGGGATCCACCATGCTGTTTTCCGGCAAGGGCAAGCACCGCCGTCCGTCCAAGGCCACCCGCGCCGCCGCGCTCGCCGGCGTCACCGGTGTCGCCATCGCCGCCCCGCTGATGGCGGCCGGCAACGCCTCCGCCGCCACCGCCTCCGAGTGGGACGCCGTCGCCCAGTGCGAGTCGGGCGGCAACTGGTCCATCAACACCGGCAACGGCTACTACGGCGGTCTGCAGTTCTCCGCCTCGACCTGGGCCGCGTACGGCGGCACGGCGTACGCCTCCACCGCCGACCAGGCCTCCAAGTCGCAGCAGATCGAGATAGCCGAGAAGGTCCTCGCCGCCCAGGGCAAGGGCGCCTGGCCGACCTGTGGTGTGGGCCTGTCCGGCGCCACCTACACCGGCGGCGGCAGCTCGTCCTCCTCCGGCTCCTCCAGCTCGTCGAGCGACAGCAGCACCAGCACCCGCTCCTCCGAGCAGTCGACGTCCCGCTCCTCGGAGCGCACGACCGCCAAGAAGACCGTCACCACCCCGACCGGCAAGAAGGTCAAGAAGGGTGATGGCGAGTACAAGGTCGTCAAGGGCGACACCCTCAGCTCCATCGCCGAGAAGCACGACGGCAAGGGCGGCTGGCAGAAGCTGTTCAAGCTGAACAAGGACATCGTCAGCGACGCCGACTTCATCTACCCGGGCCAGCAGCTGCACCTCAAGTAGGGCAGCCGGGCAACGCCCAGCTGAACCACAGCGCCCTCACATCCGTGGTCCTCATACTGAAGGCCTCGTGAGGGTCACCCCCGTCCCCCACGGGCTCCCCGCTCCGGTGCGTGTTCCCCCGTACGCACCGGGGCGGGGTTTTTTACGCCATCTCTTTGTTCCGTTCGGAAACAATTTACTCTCGGTTCTGTCCACGGGGCGGTCCACGCGGTGGCCGATCGCCCTGAGCCGGTTAGGCTCGTCTCGCAGAGCCGCTGCGGCAGTGCCGTAGCCGCGTCACATCCCAAGAAGGAGATGCTCGTGCCGTCCATCGACGTCGTCGTAGCCCGGGAAATCCTGGACTCCCGAGGCAACCCCACGGTCGAGGTCGAGGTCGGCCTCGACGACGGCAGCACGGGTCGTGCCGCCGTCCCCTCCGGCGCCTCCACGGGCGCCTTCGAGGCCATCGAGCTTCGCGACGGTGACCCGAACCGCTACATGGGCAAGGGTGTCGAGAAGGCCGTCCTCGCCGTCATCGAGCAGATCGGCCCCGAGCTGGTCGGCTACGACGCCACCGAGCAGCGCCTGATCGACCAGGCCATGTTCGACCTGGACGCCACCGACAACAAGGGCTCCCTCGGCGCCAACGCCATCCTCGGCGTCTCCCTCGCCGTCGCCCACGCCGCCTCCGAGGCCAGCGACCTCCCGCTCTTCCGCTACCTGGGCGGCCCGAACGCGCACCTGCTGCCGGTGCCGATGATGAACATCCTGAACGGCGGCTCGCACGCCGACTCCAACGTGGACATCCAGGAGTTCATGATCGCCCCGATCGGCGCGGAGTCCTTCTCCGAGGCGCTGCGCTGGGGCGCCGAGGTCTACCACACCCTCAAGAAGGTGCTGAAGACCAAGGGCCTGTCCACCGGCCTCGGCGACGAGGGCGGCTTCGCCCCGAACCTGGAGTCCAACCGCGCCGCCCTCGACCTCATCGTCGAGGCCATCAAGCAGGCCGGTTACATCCCCGGTGAGCAGATCGCGCTCGCGCTCGACGTCGCCGCGTCCGAGTTCTACAAGGACGGCAAGTACGAGTTCGAGGGCAAGTCCCGCTCGGCCGCCGAGATGACGGAGTACTACGAGGAGCTCGTGGCGGCGTACCCGCTCGTCTCCATCGAGGACCCGCTGTTCGAGGACGACTGGGCCGGCTGGAACGTCATCACCGAGAAGCTGGGCGACAAGGTCCAGATCGTCGGCGACGACCTCTTCGTCACCAACCCGGAGCGCCTGGCCCGCGGCATCGAGGAGGGCTCCGCCAACGCCCTGCTCGTCAAGGTCAACCAGATCGGTTCGCTGACCGAGACCCTGGACGCCGTCGAGATGGCCCAGCGCAACGGCTTCAAGTGCATGATGTCCCACCGCTCCGGCGAGACCGAGGACGTCACCATCGCCGACCTCGCCGTCGCGGTGAACTGCGGCCAGATCAAGACCGGCGCCCCGGCCCGCTCGGACCGCGTCGCCAAGTACAACCAGCTGCTGCGCATCGAGGAGATCCTCGACGACGCCGCGGTGTACGCCGGCCGTAGCGCGTTCCCGCGCTTCAAGGGCTGACACCCCCTTAAGGACAGCGTCGTACGTACGTCCCCGTACTCGGTCCCGTACCGTGTGCGGGGACGTACGCGCGTGGGTGAACGGGAGTGAGAGATGGCCGTCAAGGACCGGGACCGTTTCTCCACCGCGACCCGGATCCGGCTGCTCGGCGAGCAGACCGCGGCCCGGGTCTACCGCTCCCAGACCAAACGGCAGGCCCGCCGCTCCCGGCTCACCGGCCGCGCGGCGCTGCTCGCCCTCGTCCTGTGCTCGCTGATCGTCGCGCTCGCCTACCCGATAAGGCAGTACGTCTCCCAGCGCGCCGAGATCTCCGATCTCCAGCGGCAGCAGGAGCAGGCCCGGCAGCGCGTCGAGCAGCTGCGCGATCTCAAGGCGCGGTGGCAGGACGACGCGTACGCCGAGCAGCAGATCCGGCAGCGGCTGCACTATGTGATGCCGGGGGAGACGGGGTTCGTCGTCGTCGACCCGGGCGCGGCCCAGCAGTCGCGCGCCGAGCTGGGGGCGGCGGACCGTCCCTGGTACTCGAACGTCTGGGACGGGGTCGACAAGTCCGACGCCTCCGACCAGTGAAGCCGACCTAGAGAAAGACAGGCATGGAAACGCCCCCGCCCACCACCCCGCGCACCGAGCCGACCGACGCCGACGTCGAGGCCTTCAAGCAGCAGCTCGGGCGTCCGCCGCGCGGGCTGCGCGCCATCGCGCACCGGTGCCCCTGCGGGCAGCCGGACGTGGTGGAGACGGCCCCGCGCCTGCCCGACGGCACGCCCTTCCCGACGCTGTACTACCTGACGTGCCCGAAGGCGAACTCGGCGATCGGGACGCTGGAGGCGAACGGCGTGATGAAGGAGATGACGGAGCGGCTGGCGGCCGACCCCGAGCTCGCCGCGGCGTATCGCGCCGCGCACGAGGACTATGTCCGGCGGCGTGACGAGATCGAGGAGCTCAAGGGCTTCCCGAGCGCGGGAGGCATGCCGGACCGGGTGAAGTGCCTGCATGTACTGGTGGCGCACTCCTTGGCCGCGGGCCCCGGTGTGAACCCGCTCGGCGACGAGGCCCTTGCGATGTTGCCGGAGTGGTGGAGCAAGGGGGCGTGCGTCGTGGCCACCGCTGATCAGTGACCGTCCCTCCGCTCGCCGTACCAGGGGGCTCCGCCCCCTGGCCCCCGGACCTTCGCCCACCCACCACCCGTCTCGGTCAGTTGCCCAGGGGAGCCCTCATGCCTCGCGTCGCCGCCATCGACTGCGGTACCAACTCCATCCGCCTCCTCGTCGCCGACGTCGACCTCGCGACCGGTGAACTCGTCGACCTGGACCGCCGTATGACGATCGTGCGGCTCGGGCAGGGCGTCGACCGGACCGGGCGGCTCGCCCCCGAGGCGCTGGAGCGGACGTTCGCGGCGTGCCGCGAGTACGCGGCGATCATCAAGGAACTCGGCGCCGAGCGGCTGCGGTTCGTCGCCACGTCGGCCTCGCGGGACGCCGAGAACCGGGACGACTTCGTGCGCGGGGTGCTGGAGATCCTCGGCGTGGAGCCCGAGGTGATCACCGGCGACCAGGAGGCGGAGTTCTCCTTCACCGGCGCCACGGGGGAGCTGAAGGGCCGTGACGACCTCGCCACGCCCTATCTCGTCGTGGACATCGGCGGCGGCTCGACCGAGTTCGTCGTGGGGAACGCGCACGTGCGCGCCGCCCGTTCCGTCGATGTCGGCTGTGTGCGGATGACCGAGCGGCATCTGGTCGTGGACGGGAAGGTCACCGACCCGCCCGTGGACGCGCAGATCGAGGCGATGCGGGCCGACATCGAGGCCGCCCTCGACCTCGCCGAGGAGACCGTCCCGCTGCGCGAGGCGCGCACGCTGGTCGGGCTCGCCGGGTCCGTCACGACCGTCTCCGCGATCGCGCAGGAGCTGCCCGAGTACGATTCCGAGGCCATCCACCACTCCCGTGTCTCCCACGAAAAGGTCCGTGAGATCACCGAGTGGCTGCTGCACTCCACGCATGCCGAGCGCGCGGCTGTCCCCTCCATGCATCCGGGTCGCGTGGACGTCATCGCCGCGGGGGCTCTCGTACTGCTGGCGATCATGGAGCGGATCGGCGCCGAGGAGGTCGTCGTGAGCGAGCACGACATCCTCGACGGCATCGCCCTCAAAACGGCGGCGGACGTCCGCTAGCCGGTGGCACGGGTCTCTTTTGTTACTCATCGGTAGCCACCTGTTGAGCAGGCCGGATAACGTATGAGCGGGTCCGGGGGGCCGAAAAACGCCCCTCGGCGACACCGCGTCGGAAAAGTTCGTGAAGTTCTTCACAAGGAATTCCGCCCTGTGGAACCAGGAAAAGTGTCCGACTGACCCTTCCGAGGGTCGAACAGGCCCTTGAACATGTTCAGAAGCGTGATACAGGGGGTCCGTCGGGAGGGCTCGCAAGGGGTCCGCGGAGGGTTGTTGCGGACCGCTCACAGGGGTCCCGAAGGGCAAGAGAGGCAGCTCACGCGGCATTGACAACGGCTCGCCGTACACGCTGGTTCCAGGTCTGCACCATGACCTGGATCACGTGAGTCGCGGAGGATAACACACCCCCTGTCGGAGCTTGTGAAGGGGCGCACGAGCGACCCCCCTGGGGCGGGTGGATACTCGATGGCATGAGCACCACGGAGCGTCCCAGGATCCTCGTAGTAGGCGGTGGGTACGTAGGCCTGTACGCAGCTCGGCGCATCCTCAAGAAGATGCGCTACGGCGAGGCGACCGTCACGGTCGTCGACCCCCGGTCGTACATGACCTACCAGCCCTTCCTCCCCGAAACCGCCGCCGGCAGCATCTCCCCGCGGCATGTCGTCGTCCCGCTGCGACGCGTGCTGCCCAAGGCGGAGGTTCTCACCGGCCGGGTCACCACCATCGACCAGGACCGCAAGGTCGCCACGATCGCCCCGCTGGTCGGCGAGGCGTACGAGCTGCCCTTCGACTACCTGGTGATCGCGCTCGGCGCGGTCTCCCGCACCTTCCCGATCCCCGGCCTCGCCGAGCAGGGCATCGGTATGAAGGGCGTCGAGGAGGCCATCGGCCTGCGCAACCACGTCCTGGAGCAGCTGGACAAGGCCGACTCCACGACCGACGAGGAGATCCGCCGCAAGGCGCTCACCTTCGTCTTCGTCGGCGGCGGCTTCGCCGGTGCGGAGACCATCGGTGAGGTCGAGGACATGGCCCGCGACGCGGCCAAGTACTACAGCACCGTGTCCCGCGAGGACATGCGGTTCATCCTCGTCGACGCCGCGGACAAGATCCTGCCCGAGGTCGGCCCCAAGCTCGGCCAGTACGGCAAGGAGCACCTGGAGAGCCGCGGTGTGGAGATCTACCTCTCCACCTCGATGGACTCCTGCGTCGACGGCCACGTGGTGCTGAAGAACGGCCTCGAGGTCGACTCCAACACGATCGTGTGGACGGCCGGCGTCAAGCCGAACCCGGTCCTGTCCCGCTACGGCCTCCCGCTCGGCCCGCGCGGCCACGTGGACACCGCCCCGACCCTCCAGGTCCAGGGCACCGACTACATCTGGGCCGCCGGCGACAACGCCCAGGTCCCGGACGTCGCCGCCCGCAAGGCCGGTGTCGAGAACGCCTGGTGCCCGCCGAACGCCCAGCACGCGCTGCGTCAGGCCAAGGTCCTCGGCGACAACGTCATCTCCGGCCTGCGGGGCTTCCCGCAGAAGGAGTACGCGCACTCCAACAAGGGTGCGGTGGCGGGCCTCGGCCTCCACAAGGGCGTCGCGATGATCGTCATGGGCAAGATGAAGATCAAGCTCAAGGGCCGTCTCGCCTGGTACATGCACCGTGGCTACCACGGTCTGGCGATGCCGACCTGGAACCGCAAGATCCGCGTCTTCGCCGACTGGACGCTCGCGATGTTCCTCAAGCGCGAGGTCGTCGCCCTCGGCGCCCTGGAGACTCCGCGCGAGGAGTTCTACGAGGCCGCCAAGCCCGCGCCGGCGCCCGCCGCGGCGCAGCCGGAGAAGACCCAGGAGAAGGCCAAGGCCTCCTGACCCGCTCCGGTCGCTGATCGAAGAACCGAAGGGCCTCCCGCCATCCGTGGTGCGGGAGGCCCTTCGGCGTGTCCGGGCTCTTCGGCGTGTCCGGGGATGGCATCGCCGTCTGTGCCTGTTTACGTAGGTGGACCATTCCGGGATCGTCGTCACGGAGGTGTGCGCCATGGCTGACGCCGCGCTGCGGCTGAAGAACCTCTTCGAACTACTGCTGGGAGCTCCGCTCCCGGTCCGGCTGCGGGCGTGGGACGGCTCGCAGGCCGGTCCACCGGGCGCCCCCGCCCTGGTCCTGCGCAACCGCCGCGCCGTGCGCCATCTGCTGTTCAAACCGGGCGAACTCGGTCTCGCCCGTGCCTGGGTCGCGGGCGACCTCGACATCGACGGCGACCTCTACACCGCCCTCGACCTGATCTCCGGCCTGGTCTGGGAGCGCGGTGAGGACACCAGGAGCCGTGCCGCGATGCTCCGCGACCCCGAGGTGCGCGCCGCCCTGCGCGGCCTGGTGCGGCTCTCCGGGCTCCCGCTGCCGCCCGCCCCGCCGCCCGAGGAGGTCCGCAGACACCGCGGCCACCTGCACACCAAGCGCACCGACAGACGCGCCGTCAGCCACCACTACGACGTCGGCAACGACTTCTACGAGATCGTCCTCGGCCCGTCGATGGTCTACTCGTGCGCCTACTGGGAGACGCCGGAGAGCACCCTTGAGAACGCCCAGCGCGACAAGCTCGAACTCGTCTGCCGCAAGCTCGCCCTGACGCCCGGTCAGCGACTTCTCGACGTCGGCTGCGGCTGGGGCTCGATGGCCATCCACGCCGCCCGCGAGCACGGCGTGCACGTCGTCGGCGTCACCCTCTCCCAGGAGCAGGCCGCCTACGCCCGCAAGCGCGTCGCCGACGAGGGCCTGACCGACCGGATCGAGATCCGCGTCCAGGACTACCGGGACGTCACCGACGGACCCTACGACGCGATCTCGTCCATCGGCATGGCCGAACACGTCGGCGCCGAACGCTACCTGGAGTACGCCGAGGATCTGTACGCACTGCTCACGCCCGGGGGGCGGCTCCTCAACCACCAGATCGCCCGCCGCCCCCAGCGTGACGAATCGACGTACCACGTCGACGAGTTCATCGACGCCTACGTCTTCCCCGACGGTGAGCTCGCCCCCCTCGGCACCACCGTCACCCAACTCGAACGCGCCGGGTTCGAGGTGCGTGACGTCGAGTCGATCCGGGAGCACTACGGTCTCACCCTGCGCCGGTGGGTGGCCCGCCTGGAGGCCGACTGGGCCCACGCCGCACGGCTCACCGGCCCCGGCCGGGCCCGGGTCTGGCGCCTCTACATGGCCGCCTGCGCCCTCGCCTTCGAACGCAACAGCATCGGCGTCAACCAGGTCCTGGCCGTCCGTGCGCCCGACTCCGGCGCCTCCGGAATGCCCCTGCGGGCCCGCACCTGGAACTGAACGGACACAACGGGCCCGCCACGTGTCGGTGACGGGCCCCTGATCCACCACGGCTACTCGGCCTTGATGGCCGACAGCATGTTCAGCCTCGCCGCCCGCCGGGCCGGCCACAGGGCCGCCAGGACCCCGACCAGCGCGGCGCCCAGCAGGAAGACGCCCATCCGCGTCCAGGGCAGGACGAGTTCGTACGTCGCCATCTTCGTGCCCAGCAGCTCACCGGCCGCCCAGCCGAAGAAGACGCCCAGGCCGATGCCCAGCACACCGCCGAACAGGGAGATGACCAGGGACTCCAGGCGGACCATCCGCTTGACGCCCTTGCGGTCCAGGCCGATCGCGCGGAGCATGCCGATCTCCTGCGAACGCTCGAAGACCGACATGGCGAGGGTGTTGATGACCCCGAGGACCGCGACGATCACCGCCATGGCGAGCAGGCCGTAGAGCATGTTCAGCATCAGCGTGAACATCTGCGCGATGTCGTCGGAGAGGTCCTGCTTGCTCTGGACCTTGATGGCCGGGTTGGTGCCGAGGGCCTTCTCCAGCCTGTCCTTCGTGGCGTCGGAGGCGCCGTCGGCGGTCTTCACCAGGACCTGCATGTCGGCCGGGTCGGTCAGATGCGGGGTCAGGCCCTTGTTGTCGACCATGATGCCGCTGATGAGCTCGTTGCCCTCGTACACCGCGGAGACGGTGAGCTTCTGTGCCTTGCCGTCCTCGTAGTGCGCGGTGAACGTCGAACCGGCCGTCCAGCCACGGGACTTGGCGGTGTCGCTGTCGACGACCACCTGGCCGCCGCCCACCTCGAAGCGGCCGCTGTCGACCTTCAGCTTCGTCAGCTCGGCGATCGCCGCGCCGTTCACCCCCGTCAGGTACTCGGTCTCGCCGTCGATGCGGGACGGGGCGTTGCGCAGCGGGCTGGTGACGGTGACGCCGTCCGTGGCGTTCAGCTTGCGGTCGACGTCCGTGGACAGTTCGTTGCCGTTCGCCATCGACACGATGTAGTCCGCGCGGATCGCCGACGACGCCATCTTGTCGATCGACTTCTGGAGGCTGCCCGCCATCACGGTCATGCCCGTGATCAGGGTCAGCCCGATCATCAGCGCGGACGCGGTGGCGGCCGTACGACGGGGGTTGCGGACCGAGTTCTGCCGGGCCAGCTTGCCCGCGGTGCCGAAGATCCGCAGGACCGGCGCCGCGGCGGCGATCAGCGGGCGGGACAGCAGCGGGGTCAGGATGAACACGCCGATGATGAGGAGGACCGCGCCGAGACCCATCGGGGCCTGGCCGTCGGAGCCGTCCATCGTGGTCGCCGCGAGGACGACCGCGACACCGGCGCCCGCGAACAGCGCGCCCAGCGTGTTGCGCAGGACCAGCGACTTGGTGGTGGCCTGCGCGTGCACGCTGCTCATCGCCGCGACCGGCGGGATCTTCGCGGCCCGGCGGCCCGGCAGCCACGCGGCCAGCATGGTGATGAGGACGCCGACCGCGAGGGCGGTGGCCACCGTGGAGCCGGAGATGATCAGCGGCCCGTCCGGGACGGTCGCGCCGAGCGTGCCCATCAGCGACCGCAGCCCGGCGCCGATGCCGACACCGGCGACCAGACCGGTGACCCCGGCGACGGTGCCGACGACGAACGCCTCGATGAGCACCGAGCGGGTCACCTGGCGCCGCGAGGCACCGACGGCCCGCAGCAGCGCCAGCTCCTTGGTGCGCTGGGCGACCAGCATGGTGAAGGTGTTGGCGATGATGAACGTGCCGACGAACAGCGCGATCCCGGCGAAGACCAGCAGACCCTGCTTCAGCCCGGACATCTGCGAGGAGATCAACTCGGCCTGGTTGTCGGCGAGTTCCTTGCCGGTGGTCGTCTCGACGACATCGCTCGGCAGCGACTTGTCGAGCGCGGCCTTCAGCGCCGTCTGGGAGGTGCCCGCGGCGGCCTTCACATCGATCTCGTCGTACGTCCCCGTCTTGCCGAACAGCTTCTGCGCGGTCGCCGTGTCGAACAGGGCGAGGCTGCCACCGGCGGCGACATTGCCGTCGTCGGTGGTGAAGATGCCGGTGACGGTGGGGGAGAGGACCGGGCCGTCGATGGAGATACGGACCTTGTCGCCGACCTCGTACCCGGCACGGTCGGCGGTCTCGGAGTCGATGGCGACCTGGTCCGCGCCGCTGGGGGCCGCGCCCTCGACGAGCGGGTACCGGGGGTCCTTGTCGCCCCAGTAGTTCCCGCCCTGCGACTGGAAGCCGCCGCCGATGAGCTTGCCGTCCTTGTCGGCGATGGCGGTGAAGCCGCTCACCACGCCGATGGCGGACGCGGCCCCCGGGGTCCTGGCACTCCTGTCCAGCAGCGCCTGGGTCAGTTCGGGCGCCTTGCCGACCGTGTTGCCCTTGCTCTCCTGGTAGTCGGACTGCACGGCCACGTCGACCTGGTCGAAGCCCTTGGCCGAGCTGTTCTGGTAGGCGTTCGAGATGGTGTTGGTGAAGACCAGCGTCCCCGAGACGAAGGCCACGCCGAGCATCACGGCGAGGACGGTCATCAGGAGCCGGGCCTTGTGCGCGAGGACGTTGCGCAGGGCGGTGCGGAACATCAGGAGGTACGGCCCTTCGCGTCGAACTGCTTCATGAAATCGAGCACGTTGTCCGCCGTCGGCCGGTACATCTCGTCGACGATCCGACCGTCGGCGAGGAAGACGACACGGTCGGCGTAGGCGGCGGCCACCGGGTCGTGGGTCACCATCACCACGGTCTGCCCCAACTCCCGTACGGAGTTGCGGAGAAAGCCCAGCACCTCCGCGCCGGAGCGGGAGTCGAGGTTTCCGGTCGGCTCGTCGCCGAAGATGATGTCGGGCCGGGAGGCCAGGGCGCGGGCGACGGCGACGCGCTGCTGCTGGCCGCCGGAGAGCTGGGAGGGCCGGTGCGAGAGCCGGTCCTTGAGGCCGACCATCTGGATCACCGACTCCAGCCACGGCTTGTCGGGCTTGCGGCCCGCGATGTCCATCGGCAGCGTGATGTTCTCCAGCGCGGTCAGGGTCGGCAGCAGGTTGAACGCCTGGAAGATGAAGCCGATCTTGTCCCGGCGCAACTTGGTGAGCTGCTTGTCCTTGAGCGAGCCGAGCTCGGTGTCGCCGATGCGCACCGAGCCCGACGAGAAGGTGTCGAGCCCGGCCACGCAGTGCATCAGCGTCGACTTGCCGGAGCCGGACGGGCCCATGATCGCGGTGAACTCGGCCTGCCGGAACTCGACGGAGACCCGGTCGAGGGCGACCACCTGGGTCTCGCCCTGTCCGTAGATCTTCGACAGATCCGTGGCGCGCGCGGCCACGGTGGTGGTCCGGTCGGCGATGGGTGTGGTGGTCACGGGTGGGTGCTCCTGACGGGACGACGACGGGTTCTGGACTCCTGAACCATCGTTCCGGCGCTTTGACGCCCTGTAGTCACCCGCTGCTCCGGTTCCGGAGGGCGACTCGAGTCTGACCACACCCGGTGATGTCATACCTGGGGATGACGGCGCGGCTCCGGGGCGAAGGCCGCGTCGAGAACAGGTGGAGCCCCCTGGTTGAAGCGGTGAAATTCCGTCATTCCGCATGCGCGGGCGGGCCTCGCACGTAAGGCTATTGGCAAGTGCGGATGGCTCGTTCCACGGGCTGATGCACCCTCAGACGTCAATAAAATAAGACAACATCGGTCCGCCCGTCCGCTGTTCGGGGGACGTATCCCGATAGGCTCGGAACCTCGACGCGGAGCCCATGGCCTGCCCGGATGGTGGAATGCAGACACGGCGAGCTTAAACCTCGCTGCCCCTCGCGGGCGTACCGGTTCAAGTCCGGTTCCGGGCACCTCCGACCTCTTTCGTCCCCTTTTCGTAAAACCGACGGCCGATGGCCGCTTCCGGTGCGCCCCTGCGTTCAAGACTTCGCCGCGATCGGGCTGACCGTGCTGCTGGGCCTCGGGGCGGTCACCGGGTGCGGTGCGTCGGCGGGTGCCGGCGGGGACGATCCGGGCGGCGGCGGACCGGCGTCGGGTGCGACCGGCCCCGCGGGGTCTCCGGACGCGGGCGTCGGATACGGCGGCGTCGGCGGCGGCAGTGACGGAGCCGATGGGGCCGGCGGGGGCGGTGGAGACGGCGGGACCGACGGGGACCCGGGTGTGCCGGGCGTGGCGCCGCCGTCGGACGGCACGGGCCGGGACAGCATCTCGGTCGGCCTCGACGGCGGCATCGGCGGCATCGACAGCGCCTGTCCCTCGCCGGAGCAGGGCGACTACCCGAACTGCTCCTCGCCGCCGAGCCCGACCGACGGCGGCGGGGCGTCCCCGGTGATCGATCCGCCGATCGGCGACACCCAGCCCTCCGGCGACTCCTCGCTCGCGCCGGGCGACGACGGCGCGAGTCCGTCCCCCGGGCCGACCTGACGCCATGCCTTCCCACCCCGGGGCCCCTACGCCAGGCGCCGGGCGGCCCGCGAACGGCCCCGTGCGCATCCGCCCGGGCCGCCCACGGGTCCGGCCCGCCCGACCACGGCCGTCCGCGCCCGTACCCACCCCCGCGCCCCCGCCCGAGGGCCCCCGCGGGCCCGTCGACATGCTCAACTCGGTGGCCGGAACCGAGTCCTTCGTCGGCGCCCTGATGCTCTACGCCGGCTACATCTACACGAACGCCTACTTCGGCTACTTCCGCCTCAACCCCTTCGCCGTGGGGCAGAGCACCTTCGAACTCGTCATGCACAGCCTGCGGTTGGCCACGCTTCCGGTCCTGGAGGCGCTGGCGCCGGCCCTCCTCGTCCCCGCCGTGCCCAGGCTGCTGACCCTGCTCCACGTCCCCGAACAACAGGTCCGCCGGCTCCGCGAGTTCGGCCGCGCCGTCGCTCGCGCGCATCTCGGGTACGTCGTCCTCGGCGTCGTGCTGATGCTGCTATGGCGCTGGATCCAGCCCTACGGCTGGACGGCGCCGCTGCTGGTCGCGGGCGGGCTCATCCTCGGGCTGACCCGTGCCGCGGGCCCCGACGGGGAGGCCCGGGCCCCCTGGGAGCGCGCCGGGTCCCTCCTGGTCGCCGGGCTCTTCCCCCCCCCCCGCCCGGTCCCCGCTACGAGGACCTCGGCGAGGGCGTCCACTACCGCTACCGCTACACCGGCCTGCGCGTCCTCCTCGAACGTGACCACCGCTACTACCTCCTCCGCGTCGGCTGGGACCACGACACCGACCCGACCTACGTCGTCGAGGACGACGACACCGTCCGTATCGAGCTGCGCCCAGGCGTCCTCCCGCGCACCGACCGTTGACAGGGGCCGCGGGCCGTCGCAGACTCAGCAGGAGTCAATGGTGAAGGAAATTTCACTACACGAACAAGCGCGAACCAGCGCGACGAGTGCGAACAGAGAGGTTCGTCGATGCGCACCACCGTCGGCATCATCGGAGCCGGCCCCGCGGGCCTCCTCCTCGCCCGGCTGCTCCACACCGCGGGCATCGACTCGGTCGTCCTGGAGGCCCGCGACCGCGGCTACGTCGAACAGCGTCAGCGGGCCGGGATCCTGGAGCAGGGGACCGTGGACGTGCTGCGCGCGGCCGGGGCCGGCGAGCGCATGGACCGCGAGGGACTGCGGCACGACGGGATCGAACTGCGGTACGAAGGGAAGCGGCACCGCGTCGACTTCCCCGCCCTCACCGGCGGCCGGTCCGTGATGGTGTACGCGCAGACCGAGGTCTGCAAGGACCTCATCGCCCTCCAGCTGAAGGAGGGCGGGCCGCTGCTGTTCGAGGCGGAGGCGCTGGCCGTCGAGGGCGCCGACAGCGACCGCCCCACCGTCCGGTTCCGGCACGAGGGCCGCGAGGACGTCCTGGAGTGCGAGTACGTCGTCGGGTGCGACGGGTTCTGGGGGGTGGCCCGCAAGGCGGTGCCCGAGGAACTCGTCCGCGTCTTCGAACGGACGTACCCCTTCGGCTGGCTCGGCATCCTCGCCGACGTCCCGCCCTCGCACGACGAGCTGGTCTACGCCCGCCACGACCGCGGCTTCGCCCTTCTCTCCATGCGCTCGCAGTCGGTCTCCCGCCTCTACCTCCAGGTCCCCGAGGGCACCGACGCCGAGGCGTGGGGCGACGAGGAGATCTGGGACGAGCTGGAGCGCCGGTTCGCGACCGAGGACGGCTGGGCGCTGGAACGCGGCCCCATCACCCAGAAGTCCGTGACACCCATGCGGTCCTACGTCCACGAGCCCATGCGGCACGGGCGGCTCTTCCTCGCCGGGGACGCCGCGCACATCGTGCCGCCGACCGGGGCGAAGGGGCTGAACCTGGCCGTCGGCGACGTCGTCACCTTCGCGCGGGCGCTGTCGCACGAGAAGGAGACCGGATCGGCCGAGCTGCTCGACGCCTATTCGGAGACCTGTCTGCGCCGGGTGTGGCAGGCCGAGCGGTTCTCGTACGACATGACGACCCTGCTGCACCGGTCGCCCGACGCCACTCCCTTCGAGGACCGGCTCCAGGTGGCGCGGCTGGAGCGGATCGCCACGTCAGAGGCCGCCGAGACCGACCTCGCCGAGGGGTACACGGGGTTCTCCTTCGAGTGATGTACCGAAATGGTCATGAACCTGCCCCCTTCGTGGCCGGGAATCGACGGGCCGCGTAGCGTGTTGCCTCGCACGACGAGGGAAAGATCCTCCCCAAGCACTAGGGTCAATCCTTTGCCTACCTATTACTCTTGACGCCAAGGCCCACACGTAGTGGCCATGGAGGAGTGAAATGAGGAGCAGCAACCCGGTCTTCTCGCGACGGGGGTTCAGCCGCGACAACGGCTACGCGGGCTTCAACGCCCAGCCGCAGGCCGGGGGCGCAGCCGTGGGCACGCAGGGCAACCCGTACGCCCAGCAGCCGACCGGCAACCCGTACGCGCAGAACCCCTACGCGCAGAACCCTTACGCCCAGCAGGACCTGCAGCACGGCGCGCCGCCGCAGGCCCCGGTCACCACCGGCCGGATGACGATGGACGACGTCGTCATGCGCACCGGTACGACCCTCGGTGTTCTCATCGTCACGGCCGCGGTCGCCTGGGCGGCGCTGCCGGTCGACGACGCGAACATCAGCCGGTCCTACGGCATCGCCATCGGTGCCGGTCTGATCGGCATGGTGCTGGCGCTCGTCCAGTCCTTCAAGCGCAAGGCCTCGCCCGCGCTGATCGTGTCGTACGCCGCGTTCGAGGGTGTCTTCCTCGGCGTGGTCTCCAGCGTCGTCGACAACCGCATCGCGAGTGGTGCGGCCATGCAGGCCGTGATCGGCACGCTCGCCGTGTTCGCCGCGGTCCTCGTGGCCTACCGGGCGGGCTGGATCCGCGTCAACCGACGCTTCTACGGCTTCGTGATGGCGGCCGCGCTCGGCTTCGTCCTGCTGATGGCCGTGAACCTGCTGTTCGCCGTCTTCGGCGGCGGTGACGGTCTCGGCTTCCGCAGCGGCGGCCTCGGCATCGTGTTCGGCATCATCGGCGTCCTGCTCGGCGCCTGCTTCCTGGCCCTCGACTTCAAGCAGGTCGAGGACGGCATCGCCTACGGCGCGCCGAAGGAGGAGGCCTGGCTGGCGGCGTTCGGTCTGACCATGACGCTGGTCTGGATCTACATGGAGTTCCTGAGGCTCATCTCGATCCTCAACAGCGACTGACCTCCACGGAGGTGGTCGTGGAAGGGCCCCGGCGGGAACGCCGGGGCCCTTCGGCGTCTTCGCCGGTGCGCGTCTAGAGGAGCTTGCGCGCGGCCCTCCTCAGGTCGTACTCGTGGATGATCGCCTTCGCGTGGCCGTACGCGAGGTTGTGTTCGTGGCGGAGCCAGCTGACCTTTTCCTCGAAGCGGAAGAGAGCCGGGCCTTCTTCGACGGTGCGGATCCAGTCGGACACTTCACGACCGGTGCAGTGAGGGATGCGGGCGAGCATGTTGCGGTGGGTCTCCTCGGAGAGGACGTGGGACATCGGCGCCTCCGGACGCAAAGGGGATGTAAGCCGGTCCTTCAGGTCACCGTGCCTGAGCGTCGGCCTGTTGGCAACAGTCCCGGTGCGGCGCGTACGGTTGCGCCGTGGCTGATACGACGCGTCTGACGCAGGCTGTGGATCACTTCGCCGACCGTTTGCGGGCCGCTCCGCAGAGCCGGCTGCAAAGGGGCGCCGCGGCCGAGGCGCTGGGCCTGGCCAGGGAGTTGACGCGCCGGGCGCAGCTGATCGAGAACCCCTCGGAGGAGCCCAGGCAGATGCCGGACGCGGGCATGTTCGCCGCCGCGGACCAAATCACCGTCGCCGTGCACGACTTGGCCCTCGTCCTCACGGACGAGGGCCAGATCGACGAAGCGGTGGCGTTGGTGGCGGAGGCGCAGAAGCGGGCGGGCGTCTGAGCCGGGCTACAGGGACGCTATGACCCGGTCCGCCAGGATGTAGACGTTCTCCTCGCCGCACGCGAAGGTCAGCGTGTAGGCGCCCGAGACTCCCGAGCCGCCCAGCAGTATCGGGCTCTCGCCCGCGGTCAGAGCAGCCGAGAGGCGTTCCGCCGTCTCCCGGTGGCCCGGCGTCATGCACAGGGTGGTGCCGTCGGCGAAGACATAGACGTCGAGGGTGCCGAGCGGACCGGGCCGGACGTCGGCCAGTTCCGTGCGGGACGCCGCGAGTTCCTCCAGCGTCGCCACCGTGCGCTCGTGGTCGTTCACGACGGGTGACTGGACCGGTACGAAGTCCGGGTGCGAGGGGTGACGGCGGCGCGCCGCGGCCAGCTCCGGGGAGTCGGCGGCGAACTCGTCGGCGTCCGCGGCGGGCTCCGCGACCGGCTCCAGCGGCTCCAGGCCCACGAAGTCGCTCTGGCGGGGCAGGAACAGCTCGCTGTCGGTCAGCCCGAGGAGGGTGGGGGCGTCCGCGTCCCGCGCTTCCTGGGCGGCCCAGAAGGCGCGCGCCTCGGCGAGTTCCCGCTCCCGCTCCTCCGCGAGGGCCTCGGCCACGGCGGCCCGTATCTCGTCGGCGTCACCGGCGGGACGGGCGGCGGGCACGAGACCGTGCGCGGCGGTCGCCGCGTTCGTCTCGGCGAGCTGGGTGTGCAGGGCCGCCACCTGTCGGCGCAGCTGCAAGAGGGTGCGCAGGACGGCGACGCCCACGGCGCCCGTGGCGGCCGTGGTGACCAGCAAGGCGATCGGCATGGCGCTCACTGACGTACTCCCGGTTCAAAGTCGACCCCCGACTTCCTACATCAGCTTGAAGGGCGGACTATCCCGCTGTCAGTGCGTAACGTCACGAAACGGACAGGACTTTGGGCCCGGAGTTTAGTGTGAGAACGGTTCTGACCTGCGTAAATCCCTATGCGGAGGGAGATAGGTCACATCCTGGGGGAGATTGGATCACAAAACGGCCCAGAACCCTGGTGGTTCAAGGGTTCTGGGCCATGGCGTCACGCGGGGTACCGGTGGAACTACGGGGAGTTGGTCAGCTGAGGCGCTCGATGACCATCGCCATGCCCTGGCCGCCGCCGACGCACATCGTCTCCAGGCCGAACTGCTTGTCGTGGAACTGGAGGGAGTTGATCAGCGTGCCGGTGATCCGGGCGCCGGTCATGCCGAAGGGGTGGCCGACGGCGATGGCGCCGCCGTTGATGTTCAGCTTCTCCAGCGGGATGTTCAGGTCGCGGGCGGAGGGGATCACCTGCGCGGCGAACGCCTCGTTGATCTCGACCAGGTCGATGTCGTCGATGGTGAGACCGGCGCGGCGCAGCGCCTGCTGGGAGGCGTCCACCGGGCCGAGGCCCATGATCTCGGGGGACAGGCCCGAGACGCCCGTGGAGACGATGCGGGCGAGCGGGGTGAGGCCGAGCTCGCGGGCCTTGGTGTCGCTCATGATGACGACCGCGGCGGCACCGTCGTTCAGCGGGCAGCAGTTGCCGGCGGTCACGAGGCCGTCGGGGCGGAACACCGGCTTCAGGCCGCCGACGGCCTCCAGGGTGACGCCGGCGCGCGGGCCGTCGTCCTTCGAGACGACCGTGCCGTCGGGCAGTGTGACCGGGGTGATCTCGCGCTCCCAGAAGCCGTTCTTGATGGCTTCCTCGGCGAGGTTCTGCGAGCGGACGCCGAACTCGTCCATGTCCTGGCGGGTCACGCCCTTGATGCGGGCCAGGTTCTCGGCGGTCTGGCCCATGCCGATGTAGGCGTCCGGCACGAGGCCGTCCTCGCGCGGGTCGTGCCAGGTCGTGCCCTCCTGCGTGGCGACCTCGGCGGTGCGCGCCTCGGCCTCGGCGAACAGCGGGTTGTGCGTGTCCGGGAGGCTGTCGGAGTTGCCCTTGGTGAAGCGGGAGACCATCTCGACACCGGCCGAGATGAAGACGTCGCCCTCGCCGGCCTTGATGGCGTGCAGGGCCATACGGCTCGTCTGGAGCGAGGAGGAACAGTAACGGGTCACCGTGCAGCCGGGGAGGTGGTCCATGCCCATCTGCACGGCGACGATGCGGCCGAGGTTGTTGCCCTGCTCGCCGCCGGGCAGACCGCAGCCCAGGTGCAGGTCGTCGATGTCCCTCGGGTCCAGCTCGGGGACCTTCGCCAGGGCCGCCTGGATGATCGTGGCGGTGAGGTCGTCCGGGCGCAGGTCCTTGAGGGAGCCCTTGAAGGCGCGGCCGATCGGGGAGCGGGCGGTCGAGACGATCACGGCTTCAGGCATCACGGCTCCATTGGCGTACGAGGTTCTTCGGGCAGGGCTGGTTGGGAAGTTACCCGTACGTATGGCCAGGGTCACTGGTGTCGCGGTGTGACCCTGACCGCAGTTTTCTAAGCGCTTGCTTTTTCCTCAAGGTCGGCCCGGGGGGTCGGACTGGGAGGTCGGCCTGGGGGTCACCTTTCCATGGACCGGCTCGGGTGGTGGGCGGGCACAGGCCCCGGCTCCGGCACCCGGCGCCGCTTGCGCCGCTTCAGCAGCGCCCACGGCCCCTTCGGCCCGGTCGGCATCGCCGCCGTCACCTCCGTACCCGGCTCCGCCACGGCCTCCGCCGCGGCCCGCGCCACCGGCAGGAAGCCCTCGCGGCGGCTGACGTCCGGACGCTCCTCCTCCGCCGGCCACAGCCCCAGGGCCGCGCACACCGTCGGCAGCACCGCCATCGCCGCCGTCGCGTAGCCCTCCGCCGAGGGGTGGTAGTTGTCCGGCCCGAACAGCTCCCGCGGGTTCGCCGCGAACTCCGGGCCCAGCAGGTCACCCAGCGACACCGTGCGGCCGCCCTGCTCGACCGTGCCGATCGTCTGGGCGGCCGCCAGCTGACGGGAGGCCCGCCGCGCCAGCCAGCGCAGGGGCTGCTGGACCTGCTCCACCGTGCCGAGGTCGGGACAGGTGCCCACCACGACCTCCGCGCCGGCCGTGCGCAGCCGCCGTACCGCCGTGGACAGATGGCGCACGGAACGGGTCGGCGGCATCCGATGGGTGACGTCGTTCGCGCCGATCATGATCACGCAGACGTCGGGCAGCCGTCCGGGGTCCGCGAGGACCAGGGCCACCTGCCGGTCCAGGTCGTCCGAGCGGGCGCCCGGCAGTGCCACGTTGTGCAGGTCCACCGGCCGCTCGGCCACCGCGGCGAGCCCCGAGGCCAGCAGCGCGCCCGGTGTCTGCCCCGAGCGGTGCACACCCTGGCCCGCGGCCGTGGAGTCACCCAGCATGGTCAGCCTGAGCGGCGGTTCACCGCGGACGGAGTAGGAGAGGCCGTACAGGCCCTGCGCGTTGGGCACGTGCGGCGATGTGCCGTTGCCGTTGCCCACCTGCCGTTTGGCCAGCCGCACCTCGGCCAGCAGCAGACCCACGGCCGCCGCGCCGACCAGACCGATCCCGCCGCCGCCGTACGCCGCGCCTGCCGCGATCCGCCGGGCCACCCTCGCCCTCGACATGCTCGTCATGCGTCGCCGCCACCTCCTCGTTGCCGTACATCCACTCCTTGCCCCGTACGGACCGTCGCCCAATCGCAACGAGGAGTGAACAACCGCCAAGGGGCCGTAGGCTGGCGGAACCACCACGACCACATCTTTTGCAGCATCCGGAGACAACGGTGCAATTCCACGACTCGATGATCAGCCTCGTCGGCAACACCCCGCTGGTGCGGCTCAACAACGTCACCCAGGGCATCCAGGCGACCGTCCTGGCCAAGGTGGAGTACTTCAACCCCGGTGGGTCCGTGAAGGACCGCATCGCGCTGCGCATGATCGAGGCGGCGGAGGAGAGCGGCGCGCTCAAGCCGGGGGGCACGATCGTCGAGCCGACCAGCGGCAACACCGGCGTCGGCCTCGCCATCGTGGCCCAGCAGAAGGGGTACAAGTGCATCTTCGTGTGCCCCGACAAGGTGAGCACGGACAAGATCAACGTCCTGCGGGCCTACGGCGCCGAGGTGGTCGTCTGCCCGACCGCCGTCGACCCCGAGCACCCGGACTCGTACTACAACGTCTCCGACCGCCTCGTCCGTGAGACGCCGGGCGCGTGGAAGCCCGACCAGTACTCCAACCCCAACAACCCGCTCTCCCACTACCACTCCACCGGCCCCGAGCTGTGGGAGCAGACGGAGGGGCGGATCACCCACTTCGTGGCGGGCGTCGGCACCGGCGGCACCATCTCCGGCACCGGCCGCTATCTGAAGGACGCCAGCGACGGCAAGGTCAAGGTCGTCGGCGCCGACCCCGAGGGCTCGGTGTACTCCGGCGGCTCCGGGCGGCCGTACCTGGTCGAGGGCGTCGGTGAGGACTTCTGGCCGACCGCCTACGACCGGACCGTCGCCGACGAGATCGTCGCCGTGTCCGACAAGGACTCCTTCCAGATGACCCGCCGCCTCGCCAAGGAGGAGGGCCTCCTGGTCGGCGGCTCCTGCGGCATGGCGGTCGTCGCGGCCCTGCGTGTCGCGGAGCGCCTGGGCCCGGACGACGTCGTCGTCGTCCTCCTTCCCGACAGCGGCCGCGGCTACCTCTCGAAGATCTTCAACGACGAGTGGATGGCGGACTACGGCTTCCTGGAGGACGAGGGCCCGTCCGCCCGCGTCGGTGACGTCCTCAACGACAAGGAGCACGGCGCCATCCCGTCCCTCGTCCACATGCACCCGGACGAGACGGTCGGCCAGGCCATCGAGGTGCTGCGCGAGTACGGCGTCTCGCAGATGCCGATCGTCAAGCCGGGCGCCGGTCACCCCGACGTCATGGCGGCGGAGGTCGTCGGCTCGGTCGTCGAACGCGAGCTGCTGGACGCGCTGTTCGCCCAGCGGGCCTCCCTGGAGGACCCGCTGGAGAAGCACATGTCGGCCCCGCTCCCGCAGGTCGGCTCCGGCGAGCCGGTCGGCGACCTGATGTCGGTGCTCGGTTCGGCGGACGCGGCGATCGTCCTCGTCGAGGGCAAGCCCAAGGGCGTCATCAGCCGCCAGGACCTGCTGGCCTTCCTCGCCAAGGGCGGGAAGTAGCGGCGAAAGACGGGAAGCGGCGGTGAACCTGCGGTGAACTGCCGGTTCGGTGGGCGAACTTGCGTTTGCCCACCGGATCGGTGGACTTGGCGGAAGTGGTACGAGCGTGTCACGTCCGCGCAGCACTCGCTTAACACGCGTCGGGCACATTAGTGGGTGTCGGCAGGGCGGGAGCGGCTCCCCGCCCCGGCCGGCGCCGAACGTCCAAGGACCTCCGGAGCGGCTCCCGGACCTCCATGGACGCCGGACGTGAGACCTGGCCCTGACCCGGTCCACGTCCCTCGCGGGGACCGCCGTCGTCCCGCCCCCCGGCAACGGGGGTGCGGCGGTCCCCGCGCATATCTCTTCGAATTCCTGCCGTCAGCCGTCCCACTCGCTGTCCTGCTGGGACTTACGACGTCCGGTGCGCCCGCGGAACAGGTCCGGGTTCACCCGTAGGGCCTGGAAGGCGTTCACCCCGACGATGCCGACCCAGGTGACCAGCAGGCCCGGGAGGTGGGAGACGCCGGCGCCGATCGCGGAGAGCGGGACGGCGAGGACCAGCGAGACGATGCCGAAGCCGTAGCGCTCGCCCCAGGAGTCCGTCGGACTCGGCGTCCGGGCACCCCGGGCCACCACCATCTGCTGTTCGGCCAGCTGCCGGCGCACCCGGCGCTCCACCGCGCCGTCGATGCGCTGGTCGACCTTCTCCAGGAAGGAGTCGACCAGCGCCGACTCGTACTCCTCGCCCAGTTCCCTGCGGGCCTGCAGGGTGGCGTCGAGTTCTTTCTTCAGGTCGGCGTCCCGCGCGTCCATTCCGGTCATGCAGTCCAACTTAGGGAGCCGCGGCGCCCGCCGCACTGGGGATAGCCCCCGTCTTGGACGTCGGGATCTCCGGGAGCACCCCCAGGGGCTCCAGCACCCGGCGGTGACCTCGCTCCACGCCGCTCCCCCCGACCGCGATGCCACGGTCCCGCAGCTCCCCGATCGCGTCGACCGCCGTGAGGCCTGACAGGCGCAGGTCGACCGTGCCCGTCGCGCCCGGCAGTGCGTCGGCGGCGGCCGGGGTGAGACGGGTGCCGCGCACCGCCGCCCGCAGGGCGAGCGTGGAGGCGGCGGTCAGGGCACGACGGAGACGAGCCCGGTGTCGAGGTCGAAGCGGGCGGCCGCCACATGGGCCTCCCGGAAGGCGGGGTCGGCCCGGATCGCGTCCCGTACCCAGCGCGTGTGCGCGGCTGGTCGAGGGTGGCCGCGATCGCCCCGCAGCGCTCGTGGCCGAGCACCAGGACCAGCGGGATGCGCGGTTCCTCGACGTCGTACGCGTGTGATTGGTTACGTTATGTGCCTGTTTAACGACCCTTGGCTGATTCATCGTCAGATCATCGACAGCTCATTTCGCCAGCCCGTGCTGCTTCGCGTACGCGTTCGCCACGTCCTCGGGGTCCTTCTTGTCCTTGTCCACCTGACGGTTGAGCTCGGTGAGCTGCTCGGTGGTCAGGGCGTTGCCCAGTTTGGCGAGCGCCTTGCGGACGGTGTCGTCGGCCTTGCGGTCGGCGATGAGCGGGACGATGTGCTGGCTGGGGATCAGGTTCTTCGGGTCGCTCAGCACCACCCAGTCGTTGGCCTTGATGTCGGTGTCGGTGGAGAAGAGGTTCGCCACGTCCACGTCGCCCTTCTTCAGCGCACCCTTGACCAGCGGGCCGTCGGAGTCGAGCGACTTGAACTCCTTGAACTCGACGCCGTACACGTCCTTCAGGCCGATCGCCCCGACCTGGCGCTTCTTCACCTCGGGGGCCGCGCCGATGACCAGCTTGCCGTTCTGCTTCGTCAGGTCGGCGAGGGAGGACAGGCCGTACTTGGTCGCGGTCTCGCGGGTGACGACGAAGCAGTCGGAGTCGGCGGCCTGACCGTACGGCAGCACCTGTAGGCCGCCGGGCATCGCCAGGGTGAGCGCGTTCTGCATGGTGCCCGGCTCCGCGGAGGTGTCCTTGGGGGCGAGGTAGTTGAGGAGGGCGCCCTGGTACTCGGGCAGCAGGTCGATGTCGCCCGCCCTGAGCGCGGGGATCACGATCTCGCGGGTGCCGAGGTTGGGGCGGACCTTCACCTTCACGCCGGCCTGCTGGAGGACGGCCGCGTAGAGGTACCCCAGTACCTGGTTCTCGGTGAAGTTGGCGGTGCCGATGGTGACCCCGCCCTTGCTGGAGCCGCCGCCACCACCGGAGGAGCCGCCCTCGCTGTCGAGGGACGTGATGCCGCTGGCGCAGGCGGAGAGGGCGGGGACGGAGGCCGCCGCGAAGAGGCCGCCGAGGAGGGTGCGTCGGTTCATCGGAGAGGTCCTATGCGGTGCGGTGGCGGAAGAGGAAGCGCTGGAGGGCGGAGAGGGCGAGGTCCAGGGCCACGGCGATCGCGGCGACCAGCACCGCGCCGCCCAGTACCTGGACGAGGTCGCGCTGGGCCAGGCCGTCGAAGACGTAGCGGCCGAGGCCGCCGAAGGAGACGTACGCGGCGATGGTCGCCGTGGCGACCACCTGGATGAGGGCCAGCCGCAGGCCGGTCATGATCAGGGGGAGCGCGAGGGGCAGCTCGACCTGGAACAGGACCTGGTGGCCGCGCATGCCCTGGCCGCGGGCGGCGTCGCGGACGTCCGGGTCGACGGCGGTCATCCCGGCGTAGGTGTTGGTGACGATCGCCGGGACGGCGAGGGCGACCAGGGCGACGTAGACCGGCAGCATCGACAGTCCGCCCGCCAGGAAGACCAGGACGACCAGGCCGACGGTCGGCAGTGCCCGGCCGAAGGACGCGAGGTTGATCGCGACGAACGCGCCCTTGCCGGTGTGGCCGATCAGCAGGCCGAGGGGGAGGCCGATGGCGGCCGCGACGAGGGTCGCGAGGAGCGAGTACTGGAGGTGTTCGGCGAGGCGATGGGCGATGCCGTCCGCGCCGGACCAGCTCGCGCCGCTGGTCAGCCACTTGCCGAGGTTCTTGAAGAGTTCGAACATGTCAGGCTCGCCTCCTGCGCCAGGGGGTCAGCACGTACTGGAGGGCGACCAGGAACGCGTCCGCGACGACCGCGAGCAGGATCGTGAGGACCACGCCCGCGATCACCGGGGTGGGGAAGTCGCGCTGGAAGCCGTCGGTGAAGAGCTGGCCGAGGCCGCCGTCGCCGATGTAGGTGGCCACCGATACGAGCGAGATGGACATGACCGTCGCGATCCGGACGCCCGCCATGATCACGGGGAGCGCGAGCGGGAACTCCACGGTGAGCAGCGTGCGCAGCGGGCGCGTGCCCATCGCCTTCGCCGCCTCCTTGGTCTTCGCGGGCACCGAGTCGAGGCCCTCGACGGTGTTCCGGAGCAGGACGACCAGCGTGTAGACCGTCAGACCGATCACGGTCGTGGTCCGGGTCAGTCCGCTGACCGGCAGCAGCAGCACGAAGATCGCGATCGACGGGATCGTGAACAGGATGTTCGAGACGCCGAGCAGGAAGCCGCGCAGGGGGCGGATCCGGTGGGCGATCACCGCGAGGGGCAGCGAGATCAGTACGCCGAAGAAGACGGCCGACAGGGCGGCCTGGAGGTGCGAGAGGGTGAGGGTGGTGAGCTCGTCGGTGTGGTCGCCGATCCACGACCAGTCGACGCTCACGCCGCCACCCGGGCTTCCGTGTGGGCCTGTCCCGCGTGGGTGTGGATGTCGTCGCGGGAGGAGACACCGGTGAGGACTCCCGCCGCGTCGACGCGGGCGATCAGGCCGGTGGGGGAGGCGATGGACTCGTTGAGCGCCGACAGCAGGGAATCGTTGTCGGTCAGCGGGCGTACGGGGATCTCGGTGTCCTTCGACGCCCAGTGGACGGGCCTGTTCGCCGCGTCCAGGACGAGGGACCACGTGCCGCCCTCGGGCGCCGGGCCCTGCGGAACGTCCGCCAGGGTCGTCAGCGAGAGCAGCTTCAGGCCGCGCTCGGCGCCGAGGAAGTCGGCCACGAAGTCGTCGGCGGGGCGGGCGAGAAGCTCGGCGGGGGAGGCGCACTGGACGAGATGGCCGCCGGTGCGGAAGACGGCGATCCGGTCGCCGAGCCGTACCGCTTCGTCGATGTCGTGGGTGACGAAGACGATGGTCTTGCCCAACTCCTCCTGGAGCCGGAGGAGTTCGTCCTGGAGCTGGGTGCGGACCACCGGGTCGACCGCGCCGAACGGTTCGTCCATGAGGAGCACGGGCGGGTCGGCGGCGAGCGCGCGGGCCACGCCGACGCGCTGTTGCTGGCCGCCGGAGAGCTGGTGCGGGTAGCGCTTGCCGGCGTCCGCGGCGAGGCCCACGGTCTCCAGCAGCTCGGCCGCGCGGGCGCGGGCCTTCCTGCGGCCGTGGCCGAGGAGCAGGGGCACGGTGGCGATGTTGTCGAGGACGGTGCGGTGCGGGAAGAGCCCCGACTGCTGGATGACGTACCCGATGGAGCGGCGCAGTTCGGCCGCGTCCTGCCGGGTGACGTCCTGGCCGCCGACCTTGATGGTGCCGGAGGTCGGTTCGACCATTCGGTTGATCATTCTGAGGGTGGTCGTCTTGCCGCAACCGGAAGATCCGACGAGGACCGTCACGCCGCCCTCCGGCATCTCCAGGGAGAGATCGTGGACTGCTGTCGTGCCGTTGGGGAAGCGCTTGTGGACCGCGTCGAACTGGATCATGAGATGTCCCTTGCCCGGCTGTATAACGTCATGCAGAGTTCTCTGTAGCTGAATAACTTGTCAACGGGTTGGTGTAAATCCGAAGTAACGGATGACCGACGGGCAAGATCGAGTGTCCGGATTGAGGGGAGTTTGGGCTTTATGTCGTCTCGGATCGTGGACACGCCTGAATCTGCGCACACCGGGCTGGTCGTCCTCGACGGGATCGGACTCGGTGTCGCGGACGTCGTGCGCCTCGCCGACGGGACCGCGCGGCCCGTCCCCGGCACCGAGGGCATGAAGCGCGCCACGGAGGCCTGGGACGCCGCCCGGCAGATCGCCGCGACCGGACGGGTCTACGGCCGCTCGACCGGCGTCGGCGCCAACCGGAACGAGCCCGTGCCCACCGAGGCCGCCGCCGAGCACGGTCTCAGACTCCTGCGCAGCCACGCCGGCGCCATCGGCGAGGAACTCCCCGCCCGGCAGGTGCGCGCGATGCTCGCCGTACGGGCCAACCAGCTGCTGGCCGGCGGCGCGGGGCTGCGGCCCACCGTCGTCACCGCGCTCTGCGAGGCCCTGGAGAGCGGGGCGTACCCGGTCGTCCACGAGTTCGGCTCGGTCGGGACCGGGGACATCGCGGCGCTGGCCCAGGCGGGCCTCGCGCTGGCCGGGGAGCACCCCTGGAAGGGGGTCGGGCCCGAGCCCCAGCCCCTCGACAACAACGACGCCCTCGCCTTCATCAGCAGCAACGCCCTCGCCCTCGGCCAGTCCGCGCTCGCCCTCGACGAACTGCGCGGCCTCCTGGAGGCCACCCAGGTCGTCGGCGCGCTGTCACTGCTCGCGGTGGACGGCTCGCACGAGGCCTACGCCGCCCCCGTGCACGCCGCCCGCCCGCACCGCGGGAGCGCCGAGGTCGCCCGCCGGATCAGGGGGTTGATCGGGGCGGACGAACGGCCCACACCGCCCCTCGGCCGGATCCAGGACCCGTACGGCTTCCGCTGCCTGCCGCAGATCCACGGCCCGGCGCACGACGCCGCCGACGCCCTCGAAGCGGTCCTCGCCGTCGAGCTCAACGCCGCCGCCGAGAACCCCCTGATCAGCCCCGAGGACATGGCCGCCTACCACCACGGCGGTTTCTACCAGGCCCAACTCGCCCTCGCCCTGGACCACTTCAGGCTGGCTTTGACCCAGGTGGCGAGGCTGTCGACCTCCCGCCTGTCCACCCTCAATGAGCCCGCCTACACCCGGCTGCGCCCCTTCCTCGCCGACCACGAGCCCGCCTCCTCCGGAGTGATGATCCTGGAGTACGCCGCCGGGGCCGCCCTCGGCGATCTGCGGGCCTTCTCCGCTCCCGCGTCGCTCGGCCACGCTGTACTCTCCCGAGGCGTCGAGGAACAGGCCAGCTTCGCCTCGCTCGCCGCCCGCCAGACCCTGCGGGCGTGCGGCGCGTACCGGCTCGTCGTCGGCTGCGAACTCGTCGCCGCCGTACGGGCGCTGCGCCAGCGCGACCACGGCCCCGACCCGGACCTCCCGGTGGGGCGGGCGCTGGAGCTCGCCTACGCGGTGCTCGACGCGGACCAGGCCGACCGGCCGCTCACGCACGACGTGACGACGGCGGCCCGACTGCTGGACCGGTTCACGGACATCTGGAGGGGGAGCGAGGCATGAGCGACAAGGGTGTGACGGACACTCCCGCGGCACGGCTCCAGGCACTTTTCGAGGGCCACCGGCTCACGCCGACCCAGCGGCGCATCGCGCACAGCATGGTGCGGCGCGCCGCCGACGTGCCGTTCCTGTCCAGTGTCGAGCTGGCCGAGCTCGCCGGGGTCAGCCAGCCGTCCGTGACCCGCTTCGCGGTCGCCCTCGGCTTCGACGGCTACCCCGCCCTGCGCCGCCATCTGCGTGAGGTCGCGCCCGCCGAACAGCCGGCCGACGCGGCGTCGTACAACGAGTACCAGCAGGCCGTCGAGGCCGAGATCGAGAACCTGAGGCACCTCGCCGAGGTCCTCGCCGACCCGCGGCCCGTGCAGCGCGCCGGACGCGTCCTCGCCGCCTCGCGCCCGCTGCCGGTGCTGGGGCTGCGGGCCGCCGCCTCGCAGGCGTACGGCTTCGCCTACTTCGCCGCCAAGGTCCATCCCGACGTACGGCTGCTGCACGAGGGCGGCACGATGGTCCAGGACCGCATCGACGCCGCCGTCCGCGCGGGCGCCTCGGCGCTGCTCTGCTTCGCGCTGCCCCGGCATCCCCGGGAGGTCGTGGACGCGCTCGGCTACGCCAAGGAGGCCGGGCTGACCGTCGTCACCGTCGCCGACTCCGCCTTCGCGCCGGTCGCCAAGGTGTCCGACCTGCTGCTGCCCGCCGCCGTCGGCACCGGGCTCGCCTTCGACACCGCGTGCGCGCCGATGCTGCTCGGGCGGGTGCTCCTGGAGGCCATGGCGGACGAACTGCCGGAGGCGCAGGCGCGGCTGGAGGAGTTCGACGCGCGGGCGGCGGCCCGGGGCCTGTTCGTGGAGTGACCCCGGTTCTGAGGCGCGGGTTTTAAGGCTCGTCTCACGTTCCCTCGTTAATCTGCCGGGCCATCAGGACTGTGCCAGGACGACGAGGAGGACGGACGTGTCACGCGGAGGTCAGGGACTGGCCCGGGTGGCCGTGGTCGTGCGCGCCGGAGCAGCGCCGCTGTGGTGGGCCGGGGTGTTCGCGGCGGGCGTGGGAGTGCTGGTTCCGGGGCTCACCGGGCGCCGGATCGGGGTGATGGCGGGCGCGGCGCTGTTCATCGTCGCCGCGGCCGTCGTGGCGTACCGCCGCCGTAAGCGCTACACCGCACTGAGCGGCGGTGCCGCCCGGGCCGGCAAGCACGACGTGCTCCAGGACCGGGCCGTGACCGTGCGCAACTGGCGGCACGGACACCGCTGGTGGCTGCTGCTCGCCTGGCTGGTGGCGCTCGGCGCCAACTTCGCCGTGCCCGTCGCGGGCGGGCTGCTGCTCGCCGGGACCGGTGCCGGGCTGCGGCTGAAGGCCGCGTGGCTCGGACGGCGCGAGCGGGCCGGGGACGCGCTGCTGTGGGTGCGGGTCGACTGGCTCGACGCGCGCGGCGGACGCCCGGCCGGCAAGGCGGTCAAGGCGTACCGCGGCACGGGCGTCGCGGCGGGCGACGCGGCCCCGGGCGGGGCGCGCCGCCGCACCACGGCACTGGTCTGAGGGACCCTCGCCTCAGACCTCCAGCTCCTCCTCGATCTTCTTCAGCTGGTGACGGGCCATCGCCAGGTTGGCGCGCTTGGCGTCCAGGACCAGGTACATGAAGAGTCCGTTGCCGCTGCGTCCGCTGATCAGCCGGATCAGGTGGTACTGGTCGGACAGGGTGATCAGGATGTCCTCGATCTGGCCCTTGAGCCCGAGGTGCTCCATGGTGCGCATCTTGGAGCGGACGACATCGGTGTTGCCGGCGGCGGCCACGCTGAGGTCGAAGCTCTTGCTGCCGCCCATCGTGCCGAGCGCCATCCCGCTGGTGTAGTCGACCAGCGCGACGCCGGTCGCGCCCTCGATGGAGGCGAGGCACTCCTTGAGGGACGTTTCGGTGTTGGCCATGACTGTCTGCCCTTCTGGTGGATTCAACTGTCCGTTGAGGTACGTGCGTTGGTCGTACGAGGAGCGCGCGCCGTTCTGGTCCGGGCGGGCGCTCTCGCGGGCTTCGTGACGGGCGCCTCGGCGGGCGCCCGGGAGTCGAGGAGCTCCCCGATGCGGGCACCCGCGCGGCGGCCCTCCAGATGGAGGCGGCCGGCGTTGACCCGGTCCTGGGCGAGCAGGGTGAGCACGGCCGTGCGGCCCGCCGCGTACGTCGCCACATAGCCGTACGCGCCGCGCACCGTCAGCTCCCGGAACTCCCCCTGCCCGGTCGCGTCCGTCAGCCGCACGGCGACGCCGAGCGCCGCCGCGGTGAGCGCGGCCATGCCGTCGGGCTCGACACCCGGGGTGTCCTGGGCGAGGACGAGCCCGTCCACGCTCGCCGCCAGGGCCCCGGTGAGATACGGCACCCGGCTCCTCAGCCGCCGCAGTTCGTCCACGATGTCGGGTTCGGCCGCCATGTCACTCCTCTCGGCGCGGGCGCGTTGTCGTTCAAAGGGACTCCAGCGCATCCCTGAGCCTTTTCAGCAGCGTGATGTCGGGGTCGGTGGTCTCGGGCCTGACCGGTTCGGCGGGTCGCAGGGCGCCGCGCACCAGGACCCCGGCCGCCGCGAGCCGCCGGACGTCCACCAGGGTGTGGAACGCCGGGCGGCCCATCGCGCGGGCGATGTCCGGTGCCGTGCGCACGCCGTCCACCAGGTGCACCACCGCCCGCTGCCGGGCGGTGAGCCCGGGGACGGCGACGGTGTCGGCGCGCAGCAGCGGGGCCTCGTCGGTGGCCGGGTCGGGCCAGATGCGGTGCAGCAGATCGCGGCGACGCAGCGTCTCGTGCTCCAGGGCGGCGACCGGGACCGTGCGCACCGCGCCGATCCGGCCCGGGCTCGTGTACCGGAAGCGGCCCGGGGTGCTGCTGGGGGCGAGCGCGAAGTAGGCGGCGTCGTAGAGCGCTTCGAGATGGCACAGCTCCAGCGCGCCCCGGGTGAGCCGGCCGCGGCCGACCAGCAGCAGACCGGCGCCCGGTTCCTGAGCCGCCTCGTCGGCGGCCTGTCGCCAGGTGTCCGCGTCGAGGGTGCCGTGGGCCGTGAGCAGGGCGCCGAGGCCGGGGGCCGCGGGGCTCTCGGCGTGCACGACCCGGCCCTCGGTCAGATGCAGGGTGCCGCGCTCGCGGAGCAGGACGCCGGTGGCCCGCTCGGCGGCGAGCCGGGTCAGCATCGGGGAGACGCCGCCCCAGGCGCGCTCACGGGCATCCGCCTTGTCCCGTACCGGCAGCCGGGGCGGTGGCGTGGTCCTCACCGCGGTCACCCGAGGACCAGCCGTCCGGTCATCTCGCCGAGCCGGATCCGGGCCAGCGCGAGGTTGCCCTCCACGCGGGCCAGCCACAGATGGAGGAAGACGCTGCTGTCGAAGGACGTCTGTACGAAGCACAGGACGTGGTAGCTGTCCCGGTTGCTGATGATGACGTCCTCGACCGGGGGGTCGGTGACATCGTCGTCCGGCGCGAACGCCCGGTGCTCGGCGGCCAGCCGGGCCAGCTCGGCGGCCTCGGCCGCGGCCGTCTCGTGGTCGCCGCCCGGTGACTCGCCGGCGGTGCCGAGGGCCAGCCCGCTCGTCCAGTCGACCAGCGCGGCACCCCGGGCACCGGGTAGTTGCATGACTTCCGACAGACACTCGTCGATACCGGGCACCGTGAGTTCCCCTCCCGCCTGGGGTTCGGCTGAGTGACGCCGAAACTACGCAGGGTGTGCGTGAGGGGTGAGGGTTATGGCATTTTCCGGTGGAACATGCGTCAGATGACTAAGGTGGGTCAACTGGGCTCGTTTTCCGAACGGTTGAGCCCCATGTCCACCGGCGTGCGTCAACGGCGCCCGGCTGCTCAGAGGGTGGTGAGGGCCGAGGCGTGCGCCCCTCCGGACTCGGCCACGATCTCGTCGAGCGTCTGCGGAGTGCGGACGGTCGCGAAGGCGACCCCCACGCCGTCGCCGTCGCTCGGTGCGAATCCGTAGATGCCCGGCCGCGCGAGGGAGTTGTACGCGTAGTGGTGCGCGAAGTAGTACGCCCCCGTGTCCAGCGCCGCCGCGTAGTCGCCCTGCTCCAGCAGGGGCAGCGCCCTGCCCTCGGCGAGCAGGTCGCCGGAGAAGCAGGCCGGCCCCGCGACGTCCTGCACCACGTCGGGCCCCTCCTTCGGCCGCCCCTTCCCGTCGTACGCGGCGATCCTCAGCGGCCACGACCCCGGCACGTACACCGTCCGCGTCGCCACCTGCACGCCCGCGTGCGTCACCGCCACCGCCCGCCCGCCCGCGCTCTTCGTGTACTCCACCCGCGCCACGACCGTCCCGTGCTTGGCCAGCAGCGACCGCCCGAACTCGGTCACCAGCCCGTAGCGACCGTCGAACAGTCCCGGCACCGCCTCGCTCAGCAGCCGGGCGTACTGCGCGTACGTCGGCGCCGTCTCGTCCGAGCCGAAGTTCACCGGCAGTCCGCCACCGATGTCGATCGTGTCGATCTGCGGGCGCCCGACGTGCCGGTTGATCTCCTCGGCGAGCGCGTACGTCTCCGCCACGCCCCGCGCCATCAGGGACAGCGGGATGCCCTGGGAGCCGGTGTGCGCGTGCAGCCGGTTCAGCCAGGGCCGGTCGGCGTAGGCGCGCAGCAGCCACTCCCGGGCGCCGGGGTCACGCAGCGCCACCCCGAACTTCGAGGTCGCCGTCGCCGTCGAGGTCGCCCCGATGGAACCCCCGCCGACCTGCGGATTCACCCGGATCCCGAGGGGGGACCGGCCGGCCGCGGACCTGATCAGGGCGTCGATGCGGTCCAGCTCCTGCGGGTTGTCCGCGTTCACGGCGATTCCGAGGGCGAGGGCCTCCCGCAGCTCGGCGGGCGTCTTCGCGGGCGAGTCCAGGACGGTCTCCCGCGGGGTCAGCCCCGCCGCCCGCGCCAGCGCCAGCTCGCCCGGGCTCGCCACCTCCGCCCCGATCCCGGCCTCCCGCAGCAGCCGCAGCACCGGCACCAGCGGGGTCGCCTTCACCGCGAACGCGTGCAGCACCGGAGTGCCGGGCGCGGTGACCGCGTCGAAGGCCGCCCGCAGTTCGGCCGCCGACTCCCTGATGCCGGCCACGTCGAGCAGCCCGACGAGGGGGGAGTCGGGCCCCAGCAGCCCCTGCTCCACCGCCGCCCGCACCGCGCCGTCGCGCCGGACGGCGCGCTCACCCCGGCCTTCGTTGTCCATGACGTCCCCCGTCAGGTCGTTGTCCGCACCCATGCGTCCAGCCAAACACCCGCGACGCGCCCGCGCCGGGGGGACCGCGCTATTGACTAGCTCTATTCAGGCGGCGACTATGTGAATAGAGAGCCAAACAGTCCACCAGGAGGCAGACCATGTCAGGACCCCGCCCCGTCCGAGCGCCGCGCGGTACGGAACTGAGCGCCCTGGGATGGCAGCAGGAAGCCGCTCTGCGGATGCTGCAGAACAACCTCGACCCCGAGGTCGCCGAGCACCCCGACAAGCTCGTCGTCTACGGCGGCACCGGCAAGGCGGCCCGCGACTGGCGCTCCTTCGACGCGATGGTCCGCACGCTGCGGACGCTGAAGCAGGACGAGACGATGCTCGTCCAGTCCGGCCGCCCCGTCGGCGTCATGCAGACCCACGAATGGGCCCCGCGCGTCCTCATCGCCAACTCCAACCTGGTCGGCGACTGGGCCAACTGGGAGGAGTTCCGCCGCCTGGAGGCCCTCGGCCTGACCATGTACGGCCAGATGACGGCCGGCTCCTGGATCTACATCGGCACCCAGGGCATCCTCCAGGGCACCTACGAGACCTTCGCCGCGGTCGCCGCGAAGAAGTTCAACGGCACCCTCGCCGGCACGATCACCCTCACCGCCGGCCTCGGCGGCATGGGCGGCGCCCAGCCCCTCGCGGTCACCATGAACGACGGCGTCGCCATCTGCATCGACTGCGACCCCCGCGCCATCGAGCGCCGCATCGAGCACCGCTACCTCGACGTCAAGGCCGACAGCCTGGAGCACGCCCTCCAGCTCGCCGTGGAGGCCCGCGACGCCCGCCGCCCGCTCTCCATCGGCCTGCTCGGCAACGCGGCGGAGCTGTTGCCCCGCATGCTCGCCGAGAGCGCCCCCATCGACATCGTGACCGACCAGACCTCGGCGCACGACCCGCTGGCCTATCTGCCGCTGGGCGTCGACTTCGACGACATGGCGGACGCGGTGGCGAAGGACCCGGCCGGGTTCACGACCCGCGCCCGCGAGTCCATGGCCCGGCACGTCGAGGCGATGGTCGGCTTCATGGACGCCGGTGCCGAGGTCTTCGACTACGGCAACTCGATCCGCGGCGAGGCCCAACTCGCCGGATATGAGCGGGCGTTCGCCTTCCCCGGCTTCGTCCCCGCCTACATCCGCCCCCTCTTCTCCGAGGGCAAGGGCCCCTTCCGCTGGGCCGCCCTGTCCGGCGAGGCCTCCGACATCGCCAAGACCGACAAGGCGATCCTGGACCTCTTCCCGGAGAACGAGTCCCTCGCCCGCTGGATCAAGATGGCCGGCGAGCGGGTCCACTTCCAGGGCCTCCCGGCCCGCATCTGCTGGCTCGGCTACGGCGAACGCGACAAGGCCGGCGATCGCTTCAACGACATGGTGGCCAGCGGTGAGCTGGCGGCCCCGCTGGCCATCGGGCGCGACCACCTCGACTCCGGCTCCGTCGCCTCCCCGTACCGCGAGACCGAGGCCATGCTCGACGGCTCCGACGCGATCGCCGACTGGCCGCTGCTGAACGCCATGGTCAACGTCGCCTCCGGCGCCTCCTGGGTGTCCATCCACCACGGCGGCGGCGTCGGCATGGGCCGCTCCCTCCACGCCGGCCAGGTCACCGTCGCCGACGGCACGAAGCTGGCCGGCGAGAAGATCCGCCGCGTCCTCACCAACGACCCCGGAATGGGCGTCATCCGGCACGTCGACGCGGGCTACGAGATCGCGGAGACGGTGGCGGACGAGCGGGGCGTGCGGGTGCCGATGCGCGAGGGTGACTCGGCGTGACGGAGACGTCCAACGGCAGCTCGTTCCACACCATGTGGCGCGAGCTGCTCCCCATCGGCCGCCACGCCGACTCCCACGGCTACCGCCGCTTCGCCTGGACCGGTGCCGACACGGAATGCCGGGCCTGGTTCCGCACGCAGGCCGAGGACCGCGGCCTGGCCTACGAGGTCGACCGGAACGGCAACCAGTGGGCCTGGCTCGGGGATCCGGCCGCCGGGGACGCCGTCGTCACCGGGTCGCATCTGGACTCCGTGCCCGACGGCGGGGCCTTCGACGGGCCCCTCGGGGTCGTGTCCTCCTTCGCCGCGCTCGACGAACTGCGGGCCCGGCGGGTGGAGCTCACCAAGCCCCTCGCCATCGTCAACTTCGGCGACGAGGAGGGCGCCCGCTTCGGCCTCGCCTGCGTCGGCTCACGGCTCGCCTCCGGACAGCTCACCGTCGAGCAGGCGCACCAGCTGACCGACGGGGACGGCATCACGCTCCCCCGGGCCATGGAAGCCGCCGGGTACGACCCCGACGCCATCGGCGCCGACCCGGAGCGGCTCGGCCGGGTCGGCGCCTTCGTCGAACTGCATGTCGAGCAGGGGCGGGCCCTGGACATCTCCGGCGACCGGGTCGGCATCGCCAGCGCCATCTGGCCGCACGGCCGGTGGCGGTTCGACTTCCGGGGCGAGGCCAACCACGCCGGCACCACCCGCCTCGTCGACCGGCGCGACCCGATGCTGTCCTACGCCGAGACCGTCCTCGCCGCCCGCCGCGAGGCCGAACTCGCCGGTGCCGTCGCCACCTTCGGCAAGATCTCCGTCGAACCCAACGGCGTCAACGCGATCCCCTCCCTCGTACGCGGCTGGCTCGACTCCCGCGCCGCCGACCAGGCGAGCCTCGACCAGGTCGTCGGCGGGATCGAGAAGGCCGCCCGCGCGTACGCCGACGCCCACGGCATCGCGCTCGACATCGTCCGTGAGTCCTTCACGCCCGTCGTCGAGTTCGACCACGCCCTGCGCGACGAACTCGCCCGGATCCTGGGCCGGGACAGCGAGCTGAGGGTCCCCGTCCTGGGTACCGGTGCCGGACACGACGCCGGAATCCTGTCCGGGACGATCCCGACCGCCATGCTGTTCGTACGCAACCCCACCGGCGTCTCGCACTCCCCGGCCGAGTTCGCGGCCGAGGACGACTGCGCCGCCGGGGTCCTCGCCCTCGCCGACGTACTGGAAGGACTGGCCACCACGTGACCACGTACTGGCTGGAGCACGCCTGGCTCGACACCCACGTCGAGCCGGGCGTGGCGGTGGTGACCCGGGACGGCCGCGTCAGCGACGTCCGCACCGGCGTCGACACCCCGCCGCCCGGCGCCGAGATCCTGCGCGGTCTCACCCTCCCCGGCCTCGCCAACGCCCACAGCCACGCCTTCCACCGCGCCCTGCGCGGCACCGTCCAGGTCGGCTCCGGGACCTTCTGGACCTGGCGCGAGGTCATGTACGCCACCGCCGACCGGCTGACCCCGGAGAGCTACCACGCCCTCGCCCGTGCCGTGTACGCCGAGATGGCGCTGGCCGGGGTGACCTGCGTCGGTGAGTTCCACTACCTCCATCACGCCCCCGGCGGCACCCCCTACGCCGACCCCAACGCCATGGGCGAGGCCCTCGTCGCGGCCGCGGCCGACGCCGGCATCCGGATCACCCTCCTCGACACCGCGTACCTCTCCGCGGGCTTCGGGCAGCAGCCCAACACCCATCAGCTCCGCTTCTCCGACGGCACCGCGGACGCCTGGGCCGAACGCTGTTCACTTCTCAAGGAACGGGATCACGCGCGGATCGGCGCCGCCATCCACTCCGTACGGGCCGTGCCCGCGGGGCAGTTGGCGACCGTGGCCGAATGGGCCGAGGCCCGGCGGGCCCCGCTCCACGTCCACCTGTCCGAGCAGACCGCCGAGAACGACGCCTGCCGCGAGGCCCACGGGTGCACGCCGACTCGGCTCCTCGCCGACCACGGTGTCCTCGGCCGCCGCACCACCGGCGTCCACAACACCCACCTCACCGACGAGGACATCGCCCTGATCGGCGGCTCCGGGACCGGTACGTGCATGTGCCCGACCACCGAGCGGGACCTCGCCGACGGCATCGGACCGGCCGTCGCCCTGCAGAAGGCCGGCTCGCCGCTCTCCCTCGGCTCCGACAGCCACGCCGTCATCGACCTGCTCGAAGAGGCACGGGCGATGGAGCTCGACGAGCGGCTGCGCACCCGCACCCGGGGTCACTGGACCGCGGCGGCGCTGCTGCGGGCCGCCTCCGCCGACGGCCACGCGGCCCTCGGCTGGGACGAGGCGGGCACCATCGAGCCCGGCGCCCTCGCCGACCTCACGACCGTCGCGCTCGACTCGGTCAGAACAGCGGGGCCGCTGCCCAGGCTCGGCGCCGAGACGGCCGTATTCGCGGCGACGGCAGCGGACGTACGGCACACCGTCGTGGGCGGACGGCACATCGTGCGCGACGGGGCGCACACCCTCGTACCGGACGTGCCGCAGGCTCTCGCGCGGGCCGTCGAAGCCCTCCGCTCCTGAAGACGACCGACAAGGACGCCATGAGCAGCACCGTCATCACCAACATCGCCGCGCTCGTCACGAACGACCCCTCCCTCGGTGACGGCTCCCCCCTGGGCCTGATCCAGGACGCGGCCGTCGTCATCGACGGCGACCGCGTCGCGTGGACCGGTGAATCAAGCAAAGCACCCGCCACTGACAACCGGGTCGACGCGGGCGGCCGTGCGGTGCTCCCCGGCTTCGTCGACTCCCACTCCCACCTCGTCTTCGCCGGTGACCGCACCCAGGAGTTCAACGCCCGGATGTCGGGCCGCTCGTACACCGCCGGCGGCATCCGTACGACGGTCGCCGCGACGCGGGCCGCGAGCGACGCCGAACTCGAAGCGAACCTCACCCGCTATCTCGCCGAGGCCCTGCGTCAGGGCACGACGACCTTCGAGACGAAATCCGGCTACGGCCTGACCACCCACGACGAGTCCCGCGCCCTGCGCATCGCCGCCGCCCACACCGACGAGGTCACCTACCTCGGCGCGCACATCGTCTCCCCGGACCACGCGGACGACCCGGCGGCGTACGTCGCCCTCGTCACCGGCGAGATGCTCGACGCCTGTGCCCCGTACGCCCGTTGGATCGACGTCTTCTGCGAGAAGGGCGCCTTCGACGGCGACCAGGCCCGCGCGATCCTCACCGCAGGCAAGGCCAAGGGGCTGCACCCGCGCATCCACGCCAACCAGCTCTCCCACGGCCCCGGCGTCCAGCTGGCCGTCGAACTGGACGCGGCCAGCGCCGACCACTGCACTCACCTCACGGACGCCGACGTCGACGCCCTCGCGAACGGCGACACCGTCGCCACGCTGCTGCCCGGCGCCGAGTTCTCCACCCGCGCCGAGTGGCCGGACGCCCGTCGGCTCCTGGACGCCGGCGTCACCGTGGCGCTCTCCACCGACTGCAACCCGGGCTCGTCCTTCACCTCGTCCGTCCCGTTCTGCGTCGCGCTCGCCGTGCGGGACATGGGCATGACCCCGGACGAGGCGGTCTGGTCGGCCACGGCGGGCGGCGCGGCGGCCCTGCGCCGCGACGACATCGGCCGCCTCTCCCCGGGCAGCCGGGCTGACCTCACCCTCCTCGACGCCCCGAGCCATGTGCATCTGGCCTACCGGCCCGGAGTACCGCTGGTGAGCGGGGTATGGAAACGGGGCGCGCGCGTCGTCTGACGCACACGCCCCGCACCCGGCAAAAGCCGGAACGACTCAGAGGATCAGGGTCACTCCTCGACCGTCAGCCCTTTTCGCAGCCGTACCAGCGTCCGTGACAGCAGTCGCGACACATGCATCTGTGAGATGCCGAGCTCGTCGCCGATCTCCGACTGGGTCATGCCCGCCACGAAGCGCAGGGAGAGGATCGTCCGGTCCCGGGAGGGGAGGTCGGCGATCAGGGGCTTCAGGGACTCCACGTACTCGATGCCCTCGATGCCGTGGTCCTCGTAGCCGATCCGGTCGGCCAGCGCGCCCTCGGCGTCGTCCTCCTCCGGCTGCGCGTCCAGCGAGGACGCGGTGTACGCGTTGGAGGCGGCCATGCCCTCGACGACCTCGTCCTTCGACAGCCCCAGGCGCTCCGCGAGCTCGCCCACCGTCGGCGCCCGGTCCAGCTTCTGCGCCAGTTCGTCGCCGGCCTTGGCCAGGTCGAGGCGGAGCTCCTGGAGCCTGCGCGGGACCCGCACCGACCACGAGGTGTCGCGGAAGAAGCGCTTGATCTCGCCGATGATCGTCGGCATCGCGAAGGTGGGGAACTCCACGCCGCGGCTCAGCTCGAAGCGGTCGATCGCCTTGATCAGGCCGATCGTGCCGACCTGGATGATGTCCTCCATCGGCTCGCTGCGGGAGCGGAAGCGGGAGGCGGCGAACTTGACCAGGGCCAGGTTGAGCTCGACGAGCGTGTTACGGACGTACGAGTAGTCGTGGGTCCCTTCCTCCAGCGACTCCAGGCGCGCGAAGAGGGTCTTGGACAGAGCCCTCGCGTCCACCGGTCCCACCTCGTCGTACGGGGGGATCTCCGGGAGCCCGGCGAGCGCGTCGTCCGCGTCAGGGCCCGCGAGGGCGTCCTGCTCGATGGGATCAAGCTCTTCCGGGGGGGATGTCGACGTCGCCTTCTGGGTATGCGATGCGTCGAGCCGGGGTGACATGATGTCCTCCATCGTTCTCGGCATGTGGCTGCCGAAGCCGTGCGTGCACTGCGGTGTGCGGCGCCTCCAAAGCCGGCCGTGTCGAGTACGTGTCTCTACTAGCCCTACCCGGTTTCCCGACCTCGCCGCAAGTGCGTTCTGTGGGGAAATGTCCGTTTGTGTGCGGATGTTCGGGTGTCAGGGTGTGTGAGGAAGGCGTAGTGTTCGAGGGCGTCAGCAGCAGCCACGACGTCGGGAGAGAGAGACGGCATGGACCGCGGGACGGTCGGCAGCGCACAGTCTGGCCGGCTTCTGGTCGAGGTGCGAGAAGAGGGCGTCAGCGCCGTCGTGACCCCGGCAGGTGAGTTGGATCACCACACGGCAGATCTGTTGCGTGAGCCACTGGAGGAATGTCTGTCCAAGGGCTTCACCCGCCTGGTGGTCGACTGCTCACGCCTGGAGTTCTGCGACTCCACCGGCCTGAACGTCCTGCTCGGTGCGCGGCTGAAGGCGGAGGCCGCCGGGGGTGGGGTGCATCTCGCCGGGATGCTGCCCGTCGTGGCGCGCGTCTTCGAGATCACGGGCGCCGACGCGGTCTTCACGGTCCATGAAACGCTCGCCGCGGCCCTGGCCGACGAGACCGGCTGAGCCGGCCCGCGCCGACCGCGTGGAGCGCTCCGTCGCCCCAGGCGGGGCGGCGCATTCCGCGGGTCGCGCCTTCCGTGCCGAAACAGGGGGTGTTCTGCCGGTTCGGTCGGGCAGGAGACATCCTGACAGCCGCTCGGCAGACAGCCCGGGGTCGTACGACCCGCGGTTCCGCCTGCGGACGACGTACTGCAACGTGACTATTGAATCGTGAACTGGTGAATCGGTGAGGTGAAGCGCTGATGAGCAGCACCCGGCCTTACTCGCCGGGCGACCGCGGCCCGGGGGCCGACGGCGCTTCCGGGGCGTCCGAAGGGGGTGTGGCCGTGCCGTCTGAGTCCTCGGCGGGCCGGCAGGTCCGCAGACTGAACTTCGACGGCGCGAGCGGTGTCGTCCCGATGGCCCGCGACTTCGCCCGGCAGGCGCTGTACGCGTGGGGCTGGCTGCCAGCCGCCACCGCCGACCAGCGGGCCGCCGCCGAGGACGTGCTGCTGGTCGTCTCCGAGCTGGTCACCAACGCCTGTCTGCACGCCGAGGGCCCGGACGAGCTGTGGATCGCCTGCGACAACAAGGTGATCCGGGTCGAGGTCTCCGACCGCGGCGCCGGCCAGCCCGCCCCCCGCACCCCGCACCGCGCGGGCCGCCCCGGCGGCCACGGCATGTTCATCGTGCAGCGCCTGTGCCTGGACTGGGGCGTCATCCGTACCCCGGGGGGGACCGGCAAGAAGGTGTGGGCGGAACTGGGCGCTCCGGCGTAGCCGCGACGGCGTGGTGACGCACGTCACGCACGCCGATGTCACAGGGGGCCCGCCTCTCTCGTCCTGGATGTGTAAGTCCAAGCGACGGCAGAGGAGCACACCGTGGAAGCCCGCCTCAACCCCTTCGGCGTCCCGCTCATGCGCAAGGTCCTGCCCCACTTCCTCTCGGCGAACAAGGCGCTCGTGGAGTCGGCCCTGCCCGCCGCGACACAGGAACTGGTCAAGATCCGGGCGAGCCAGATCAACGGCTGCGCGGCCTGTCTCGACATGCACACCAAGGAAGCCGCCGCCGCGGGCGAGACCACGGAGCGCCTGCTCATGGTGGCGGCGTGGCGCGAGGCCAAGGCATTCACCGAGGCCGAGCGCGCGGCCCTGGAGCTGGCGGAGGCGGGCACCCGTATCGCCGACGGCGCCGGAGTCCCGGACGAGGTCTGGCGGAACGCCGCGAAGCACTACGACGAGGAGCAGCTGATGGCCCTCGTGATCCTGATCGGCCTCATCAACACCTTCAACCGCATGAACGTCATGATCCGGCAGCCGGGCGGCGACTACGAGGTGGGCATGGTCCAGCACTGACCTCCACCCGAACCCCCTTTCGTGCGCGCCGGATCGCCACAACTCCGGCGCGCTCCGTGTCTTCCTTCCTCACGACCCCGGGCGTACCTTGACGGCCGAATCTGATGTGCCGTCAGAACCGAGGAAGAGGGAGCGGAACCGTGTCGTACCGGAATCGAACCGCCGCGCTCGCGTCCGCCGCGGCCCTGGCCGGGTCGGCGGTGCTGATGGCCGCCCCCGCCGCCCACGCCGAAGTGGTCGACGTCAAGTACCAGTGCAAGACACCGATCGGCGACAAGAGCGCCGTCTCGCCCATCGACATCAAGGGCGTCAAGAGCGGCAGCGGCTACAAGATCACCATGTCGTGGCAGAAGGGCGTCTCCTCCAGCCCGGTCGACCTGGGCAAGGGCGCGATGGCACCGAGCGCCGTCATCGAACTGGGCGGCGCCGACAGCGGCACCCTGAACGTGTCCGGGCCGGCCAACCAGGCGGTCGTTCCCGCCAACACCCCCATCAAGATCAGTGACTTGAGCGGGACGTACACCCCGAAGAAGTCCGGCAAGGTCACCTTCACCGCCGGCGTCCTCACCATCAAGGCACTCGGCACCACGACCACCTGCACCCCGACCAACAGCCCCGGCCCCTCGCTCACCCTGGACGTCACCGCCGCGACCGGCACCCAGAGCGGTTCCGGTTCCGGTTCCGGCACGGACTCCGGCGGCGAACTCCCGCAGACCGGCCCCGAGGACTCGGCGATCGCCCTCGGCACCCTCGGCGGCACGGTGCTGCTCGCGGGCGCGGCGGGCGCGCTGTGGCTGACGCGCAGGCACCAGGCGGCCCGTCGCTGACCTCGCACGCCGTACGACAGCTGGAACCGCGAACAGTACGACAGCTGGAGCCGCCGATGCCGTCCGCCGTCCGTGCCGTCCCCGTCGTCCTCGCCGTGCTGGGGGCGACCGTCCTCACGCTCCTGGTCGTCGCACCTCCGGTGACCGCCGCCGACGGCTGGTCGGCCGCGCCCTCGGGGGAGGCGAGGCCGGCCTTCTACGCGGAGGGCGAGCCCGGCGCGGCGCTCCAGGACACGGTGTCCCTGACCAACCGCGGCCGGACGTCCGTCGAGGTCTCGCTGCGCGCGGCGGGGGCCGAGGTCGCCTTCGCGGAGAGCCGCCTCCGGCTGCCCCCGCGCACCCGCACGGAGGTGCCCTTCACGGTGACGGTCCCGGCCGACGACGCCACCGCCGAACTCGTCGCCCGCGACGCCGACGGCCGCACCCTGCGGGTCGCCCTCCATCTGCGCGCCACCGTCCCGAGGGTCTCCGCGCTGACCGTCGAGCATGTGGCGATCCACGCCGACCGCATCACGTACGAGCTGGTCAACCGCGGTACGACCGCCCTCGTCCCGCGGCTCGCGATCCGCGCCGACGGTCTCCTCGGCCCCCTCCTCGACCGCGCCCCGCGCACCCTGCCCCGCGACCTGGCGCCGGGCCGCCGCCTGAAGCTCAGCGAACCCTGGGACGGGCCCGCCCTGGACTGCGTCGAGGTGCGACTGACGGTCACGGCGACGGGCGGGGCGCGCGACGAGGCGCGGGTGTCGGCGGGCGTCGGGCCGTGGGGCGCGGTGGCGGGCGGCGCGGGGACGGTGGCGGCCGGGGGCGCGCTGTGCGTCGTACGGCGGCTGCTCGTCCTACGACGGCGCAGGCGCTCCGCTGCGGTCCTGCCCGAACCCTCTTGTCCGGGAGCCGAGTTGACGGGAGCGGTGTCGTGAAGCTGCGGATTCTCGGGGCGGCGGTGCTGGCGCTGCTGCTGGCGTCGGTCTCGGTGGGCCCCGTGCAGGCCGCCGAGCGGCCCACCGTCAGGCTCTCCAAGTCGCAGGCCGGGACGGGTGGTTCGGTCACCGTCACCGGCGGCGGATGGCGGGCGAAGGCGTTGCTGATGATCCTGATCTGCGGCCAGTCGGTGCCCGAGCGAGGGGTGCCCGGCGGCACCAACTCCTGCGCCAACGCCGACGGTCGGGCCGTCACCACCGACGCGAAGGGCCGCTTCAGCAGGAAACTGCCGGTCGCCGAACCGCCGGTGCCCTGCCCCTGCGTGGTCCATGTGGCGACGGTGACCGGGGCGAAGGCCGAGGCGGACGCGATCTTCCAGGTGGCCGGGCACGCCGTGGAGCCGCTGCCCGCCGAGACCTCCGGCGGACGGCTGTCCGTCCTCACCGACACCCGACTCGACGGCTCCGGCGGCCTGCTCACCTGGTTCGGCGCGCCACCCGCCCGCACCCTCGTCTTCACCGTCGGCAACGTCGGCACCTCGGCCGTCAAGAACCCCCTCTTCCAGGTCGGCACCTCCCACGGCGTGTTCGCCCCGCAGTGGGAGGAACAGCAGTGGCGCGGCACCATCGAGCCCGGGAAGAAGGCCCGCGTCGAGCTGCCCGTCGAACTGCCGGGCGGCGCCCACGGCGACTACACCGTCTCGCTCAAGTACGGCGGCAAGGTCCTCGCCGAACAGCCCTGGGGGGTCGGCCGGCCCTGGGGCGTGACCCTGTTCTGGGTGCTGGTCTGCCTGGTCGTGCCCGCCGCGCTGTTCCGTGCCGCGATGGCCGTCATCGACCGGGCGCGGCCCCGCCGTCCGGGCCGCCCGTCCCGCGCCGCCGCCCGGCTGCGCATGCCCGAACTCACCCTGCGGCTCCCGGGCGCGCACAGCGGCCCCGCCGAACAGCCGCCCCCCTCCTCGACCCTGCCGTGGTTCACCCCGGACTCCGATCCCGGCGCGGCAGGTCGGCTCTCCGCACCGCACGACGACAGCCCGACGACTCCCACCAGAAAGGGACCCACGTGAGCAAGCGAAGGAGAGCCGTACCGGACCGTGTCAGAGTCGCGCTGGCGCTCTGCGGGGCGGGCGTCCTGATCGGCGTCGCCGTCGCGCCCGCGCAGGCCGCGGAGGTGTCGTACGCGACGCACTGCGTGCCGCCCGCGGGCGTCGGCCTCGACCCCGTGGACGGCACCACCGAGGTGGAGATCACCGCGCCCGCCACCGCCGAGGTCGGCGACGAGGTCGAGGTGGTGTGGAAGTTCGTGCAGGCCGCCTCGAAGAACCCCGACCTCATCGACATCGGGGAGAACCAGGTCAAGCCGTCCGGCACGCTCAAGGCGGCCGGCGCGCAGAGTGCCGCCGTCCCCATGGAGGGGCCGCAGGAGAACCCGCCCATCCCCAAGGGCGGCGACATGGTGCTCTCCGACATGAAGGGCACCCTGAAACTGACCACGGCGGGTGAGGTCACGCTGACGCCGGACGCGTACACCGTCACCGCGTACGGCACGGACACCAAGTGCACGCCGAGCGAGGCCGTTCCCGCCGCGGCGACCATCAAGGTCGAGGCGGGCGACGGAAGTTCACCGACGACCTCCGACGAGCCGACCGACAGCGCGAGCCCGACCCCCAGCGCCTCCGACGAGCCCAGCGAGAGCGCCTCGTCGACCCCGAGCGCCACGGCGTCCGACAGCGGGCAGACCGACTTCACCGGCAAGGTCGTCGACATCCCCTACACCTGCAAGTCGCCCATCGGGGAGCAGAAGGCGACCTCCACGATCCAGATCAACGCCAAGAAGGACGGCGGAAACTTCGCGCTCACCGTGCAGTTCAAGAAGTCGCCGATGAACAGCCCGGCCAACATCCCGAAGGACTCGATCAAGCCGTCGATGCAGGTGGTCCTCGGCGGCGCCGACGAGGGCTCGGTGCGGGTGGAGGGCCCGACCAACGCGGAGGACATCAAGGCGGGCGACCCGATCGAGATCACGGACATGACCGGCACCTACAAGCCGGGGGCGACGGGCGAGTCGACGCTGTCGCCGGGCGTCCTGACGATCGAGGCGCTCGGTACGACCACGACCTGCACCCCGGACTCGACGTCGGTGTCGCTGAAGCTGGACACCACGGCGCAGGAGGGCGGCGCCTCCGGCGGCTCCTCCGCCGGCGGCTCCTCGACCGGAGGCGGCACGTCGGGCGGCCTCGCGGCGACCGGCTCCGAGGACCACGCGGCCCTGAAGGCGCTGGGCCTGGTGGCCGGGACGGCCGTCCTGCTGGGCGCGGCCGTGTTCACGTTCATGCCGGGCAGGCGGCGCGTCTGAGCACCTCCCGAAAACCCGAAGGGCCGCCGCACCGTGGGGTGCGGCGGCCCTTCGCGACAGCGGTGGGTTCAGCGGACGCTGCCCATGAGCTCCTTGACCCGGCTGCGGTACATCCAGACCGCGACACCGGCGACCACGGCGAGCGTGGCCTCCAGAGCGACGATGCCCGTCTTGTTCAGGTCGACGCCCGCGATGGACAGCAGACCCGTGGTCGCGTCACCCGCGGTCACCGCCAGGAACCAGACACCCATCATCTGGGAGGCGTACTTGGCGGGCGCCATCTTCGTCGTCACCGACAGGCCGACCGGGGAGAGCAGCAGCTCACCGACGGTCTGGACGAAGTAGATCGCCACCAGCCAGGCCGCCGCCGCCTTGTGACCGCCCTCGGCGATCGACAGCGGGGCGAGGAACAGGAAGAAGGACGCGCCGACCAGGACCAGGCCCGAGGCGAACTTCACGATCGTGCTCGGCTCCTTGCCGCGCCGGTTCAGGGCGAGCCAGAACCAGGCGAAGACCGGGGCGAGCGCCATGATCAGGACCGGGTTGACCGACTGGTACCAGGAGACCGGGAACTCCCAGCCGAAGATGGTGTTGTCGGCCGAGGAGTCGGCGAAGATCGACAGGGTCGAGCCGCCCTGGTCGTAGATCATCCAGAACACGGCCGCGGCCACGAAGAACCAGATGTACGCCGACATCGAGCGCTGCTCGGTGCGGTCCAGGTCCTTGTCGCGCTTGATGCGGGCCAGCACCATCACCGGGATGATCAGGCCGAGCAGGGTCAGCGGGACCAGGATCCAGTTCAGCGTGTAGTGACCGGAGAAGCCGACGATCGCGTAGAAGACGACGGCGATGGCAGCCCAGATCGCGGCCTTGCGCAGGGTCGAGGCCTTCTCCTGCTCCGACAGCGGCGTCGGGACGACGCTGGAGCGGTCCGCCAGGTGACGGGAGCCGATCAGGAACTGGCCGAGGCCCAGCGCCATGCCGAGCGCGGCGAGCGCGAAGCCCAGGTGCCAGTTGACGTTCTCACCGATGGTGCCGATGACCAGCGGCGCGGCGAACGCGCCGAGGTTGATGCCCATGTAGAAGACGGTGAAGCCACCGTCGCGACGCGGGTCGTCCGGGCCGTCGTAGAGGTGGCCGACCATCGTGGAGATGTTGGCCTTCAGCAGACCGGAGCCGATCGCCACCAGGCCGAGGCCGGCGTAGAAGGTGCCGGAGGACGGCAGGGCCAGGGTGAGGTGGCCGAGCATGATCACGCCACCGGCGACGGCGACGGTCTTGCGGGGGCCCCACACACGGTCGCCGAACCAGCCGCCCGGCAGGGCGAGCAGGTACACCAGGGACACGTACACGGAGTAGATCGCGGTCGCGGTCGCGGCGCTCAGGTGGAGGCCGCCCGGGGCGACGAGGTACAGCGGGAGGAGAGCCCTCATGCCGTAGTAGGAGAAACGCTCCCACATCTCGGTCATGAAGAGAGTGGCCAGTCCGCGGGGGTGGCCGAAGAAGGTCATCTCGGAACCGGGGGTGCCCGGTCGGGCCGAGTCCTTCGTCAGGCTGGACGCCATTGGTCGTTCCTTGCTGGTGGGGACGCACAACGTGCTTCAAGGCTGGCGGTGGCCGGCCCGCACATGAAAGAGACCTTCAGCGTGAACTGCTTTGCCAAAGGTCCCCGTGCTGCAAAAGGCGTCTTTCACCATACGGCAGGACACTGCCGGAAATGGAAGGACTTGAGACATGGATCACAGGTATTCATGGAACCGCGCACACGTTTTCCAAGGGTCTGCACACCCTCTCACCTCTGGTACATAGGTTCGTACCAAATCGCCCCATGGTAAGAATCACGGGCTTGCGATCACACCCCAGCATCTGCATTCCGCGGTCTACCATCAGCTCATGACCCGTGTACTGCTCGCCGAGGACGATGCGTCCATCTCGGAGCCGCTGGCCCGCGCACTGCGCCGGGAAGGGTACGAGGTCGAGGTGCGTGAGGACGGCCCCACCGCACTCGACGCCGGAATGCAGGGCGGTGTCGACCTGGTCGTGCTCGACCTCGGTCTGCCTGGCATGGACGGCCTCGAGGTCGCCCGCCGGCTGCGCGCCGAAGGCCACGCCGTGCCGATCCTCATCCTGACCGCGCGCGCCGACGAGGTGGACACCGTCGTCGGTCTGGACGCGGGCGCCGACGACTACGTCACCAAGCCCTTCCGCCTCGCCGAACTGCTCGCCCGGGTCCGGGCCCTGCTGCGGCGCGGCGCCGCCGAGCCCGCGCAGCCGCCGGCCACCCACGGCGTGCGGATCGACGTCGAGTCGCACCGCGCGTGGATGGGCGACGAGGAGCTCCAGCTCACCGCGAAGGAGTTCGACCTGCTGCGCGTCCTCGTGCGCGACGCGGGCCGGGTCGTCACCCGTGACCAGCTGATGCGCGAGGTCTGGGACACCACCTGGTGGTCCTCCACCAAGACCCTCGACATGCACATCTCCTGGCTGCGCAAGAAGCTCGGCGACGACGCGGCGAACCCCCGCTACATCGCCACCGTGCGCGGTGTCGGCTTCCGGTTCGAGAAGAGCTAGCCGACCCCCGTGCGCCGCCGTCTCATCCAGTCGACGCTCGCCGTCGTCCTCGTCGTCATCGCCGTGTTCGGCGTCTCGCTGGTCATCGTCGAGACCCGGACCATCAGCAACAGCGCCCAGGAACGCGTCGACTCCGAGGCGGTCCGGCTGGCCAGCATCATCGACAGCCGGCTCCTCGGCGAGCAGACCGTCGACGCGGACGTGCTGAAGGACCAGGTCGCGGGGGAGCGGTACGCCGAGATCCGCATCCCCGGCGAGCCCCTCATCGAGGTCGGCACCCGGCCCACCGGTGACGTCATCAGCTCCACCGAGCGGGGCGAGGAGGGCGAGACGGTCACCGTCCAGGAGCCGCGCTCGTCCGTGACCCGCGAGGTCGGCCGGACCCTGCTGATCATCGGGGCGGTGGCCCTCCTCGCGGTGATCGCTGCCGTGCTGCTCGCCGTACGGCAGGCCAACAAGCTGGCCTCACCGCTGACCGACCTCGCCGAGACCGCCGAGCGCCTCGGCTCCGGCGACCCCCGGCCCCGGCACAAGCGGTACGGCGTCCCCGAACTGGACCGGGTCGCCGATGTGCTGGACGGTTCCGCCGAGCGCATCGCCCGCATGCTCACCGCCGAGCGCCGCCTCGCCGCCGACGCTTCCCACCAGCTGCGCACCCCGCTGACCGCGCTCTCCATGCGCCTGGAGGAGATCACCCTCACCGACGACCCGGACACGGTGAAGGAGGAGGCGACGATCGCGCTCACGCAGGTGGAGCGGCTCACCGACGTCGTCGAGCGGCTGCTCACCAACGCCCGCGACCCCCGCACCGGTTCCGCCGTCTCCTTCGACCTCGACGAGGTCATCCAGCAGCAGCTCGCCGAGTGGCGCCCCGCCTACCGCAGCGCGGGCCGGGCCATCGTCAGCTCCGGCAAGCGGCATCTGCGGGCGGTCGGCACGCCGGGCGCGGTCGCGCAGGTGCTGGCGGCGCTGATCGAGAACTCGCTCATGCACGGGGGCGGCACGGTGGCGCTGCGCACGCGTGTCACCGGCAACCAGGCCGTCATCGAGGTGACCGACGAGGGGCCGGGCGTACCGGCCGACCTCGGGGCGCGGATCTTCGAGCGGACGATCAGCGGGCGGAACTCGACGGGGATCGGCCTGGCGGTCGCGCGTGACCTCGCGGAGGCCGACGGGGGGCGCCTGGAGATGCTTCAGGCGCAGCCGGCGGTGTTCGGGCTGTTCCTGTCGCGTACGCCGTTGAAGAAGCCGGCGGTGGATGAGGCCGAGCCCACGGTTCGATAGGGCTTGGGTTGTGTAGCGGGTGCGGGTCGGTGGGGGTTGATCGCGCAGTTCCCCGCGCCCCTAAAGGCCCTTCAGCTGACCCGCTGCTTCGAGCGCGGCCTGCGCTCCGCCTGTGCCAGGATCTCCTCCGCGCTCGCCACCAGCTCCGGGGCCGGCAGGGCCTTGAAGACCCACGTGCGGTACGACCAGAAGCGGAACAGGGTCGCGATGCCGATGCCGAGGAACTTGAAGACGTTGCTCTCCAGCGGGCTGTCCCAGCCGAAGCCGTAGGTCGCCACGTACAGGACGCCGTTCTCGATCACCAGGCCGACCGCGCTGAACAGCAGGAACAGCGTCAGCTCCTTCGTACGGCCGCTCTTGTCGCGGTCGCGGTACGTGAAGTAGCGGAAGCCGATGTAGTTCGAGACGATCGCGACCACCGTCGCGATGACGCTGGCGCGCACCACCTGGAGGTCGGTCGTGTGCCGTACCAGGTTGAAGACGAGCAGGTTGACGAGCAGCCCCGCCCCGCCCACGGCGCCGAACTTGGCGATCTCGTGCACGAGCCTGCGCAGCCCTGAGGAACCACGTCCCATGGAAGTACAGGCCCCCAGTCGGTCGGTTTCGTCAACCCAGCCATGCTAACCATCCCCCCACCCGGTTGCCTGTGGGCGGACCCACACCGCCGTAAAGAAGCTGGTATGAGCGGGGGAAAGTGGCCGGAAAGCAGGCACAGAGGGGGCGGAGGAGGAGCGGAATCCGGCCGCCGTGGCGCGGCCGATACCCTAGGAGCGTGACGTTCCCGGTAGTCGGCATGGTCGGCGGGGGGCAGCTCGCTCGTATGACACACGAGGCGGGCATCCCGCTCGGCATCAGATTCAAGCTCCTCAGTGACACCCCTCAGGATTCCGCGGCGCAGGTGGTGAGCGATGTCGTCATCGGCGACTATCGCGACCTCGACACGCTGCGTGAGTTCGCGAGGGGCTGCGACGTGATCACCTTCGATCACGAACATGTACCCACCGAGCACCTCAGGGCGCTGGAGGCGGACGGCATCCCCGTGCGCCCCGGCCCCGACGCGCTGGTGCACGCCCAGGACAAGGGCGTGATGCGGGCGAGGCTCGACGCGATCGGGGTGCCGTGCCCACGGCACCGGATCGTGAGCGACCCGGCGGACGTGGTGGCGTTCGCCGAGGAGGGCGATGGCTTCCCGGTCGTGCTGAAGACCGTCCGCGGCGGCTACGACGGCAAGGGCGTGTGGGTCGTCGACTCCGTCGAGGAGGCCGAGGACCCCTTCCGGGCCGGTGTGCCCGTCCTCGCGGAGGAGAAGGTCGACTACGTCCGCGAGCTCGCCGCCAATGTCGTCCGGTCCCCGCACGGCCAGGCGGTCGCCTACCCGGTGGTCGAGTCCCAGCAGGTGAACGGCGTCTGCGACACCGTGATCGCCCCGGCCCCCGACCTGGACCCGGCCCTCGGGCTGAAGGCCGAGGAGATGGCGCTGACCATCGCCAAGGAGCTGGACGTCGTCGGCCACCTCGCCGTCGAGCTGTTCCAGACCCGCGACGGCCGCATCCTCGTCAACGAGCTGGCGATGCGCCCGCACAATTCCGGTCACTGGTCGATGGACGGCGCGATCACCAGCCAGTTCGCCAACCACGTCCGGGCCGTCCTCGACCTCCCGCTCGGCGACCCGCGCCCGCGCGCCCGGTGGACGGTCATGGTCAACGTCCTCGGCGGCGACTACCCGGACATGTACTCCGCGTACCTGCACTGCATGGCCCGCGACCCCCAGCTCAAGATCCACATGTACGGCAAGGACGTGAAGCCCGGACGCAAGGTCGGCCACGTCAACACCTACGGCGACGACCTGGACGACGTCCTGGAGCGCGCACGCCACGCAGCCGGTTACCTGAGAGGCACGATCACCGAATGAGCCCTGTCGTAGGCATCGTCATGGGGTCGGACTCCGACTGGCCCGTCATGGAGGCCGCCGCCCAGGCCCTCGACGAGTTCGAGATCGCGTACGAGGTCGACGTCGTCTCGGCCCACCGCATGCCGCGCGAGATGATCGCGTACGGCGAGGAGGCGGCCGGGCGGGGCATCAAGGCGATCATCGCCGGTGCCGGTGGTGCCGCCCACCTGCCGGGCATGCTCGCCTCCGTCACCCCGCTGCCCGTCATCGGCGTCCCGGTCCCGCTGAAGTACCTCGACGGCATGGACTCGCTGCTCTCCATCGTGCAGATGCCGGCCGGGGTGCCCGTCGCCACCGTCTCCGTCGCCGGCGCCCGCAACGCGGGCCTGCTCGCGGCCCGGATCCTCGCCACCTCCGACGAGGAACTCCTCGGCCGGATGAAGGAGTTCCAGCAGGAGCTCAACGACCAGGCCACGGAGAAGGGCAAGCGGCTGCGCGCCAAGGTCGAAGGACCGGGCAACGGCTTCGGCTTCGGGAAGTGACGGCCGTGACCTCGGTGGAGGCCGCCCGGGAACTGCTGCGGGAGTTCCCGGTCGTCGACGGCCACAACGACCTGCCCTGGGCCCTGCGCGAACAGGTCCGCTACGACCTCGACGCCCGTGACATCGCCACCGACCAGAGCGCCCATCTGCACACCGACCTCGCGCGGCTGCGCGCGGGCGGCGTCGGGGCGCAGTACTGGTCGGTGTACGTGCGCTCCGACCTGCCCGACGCGGTGCCCGCGACGCTGGAACAGATCGACTGCGTACGGCAGTTGATCGACCGCCACCCGGACGCCCTGCGCGCCGCGCTCACCGCGGCCGACATGGAGGCGGCGCGGGCGGAGGGCCGTATCGCCTCGCTGATGGGCGCGGAGGGCGGGCACTCCATCGCCAACTCCCTCGCCACACTGCGGGGGTTGTACGCGCTGGGCGTGCGCTACATGACGCTCACGCACAACGACAACAACGACTGGGCGGACTCGGCGACGGACGAGCCGAACGTCGGCGGTCTGTCGGCCTTCGGCCGTGCGGTGGTCGGGGAGATGAACCGCGAGGGCATGCTCGTCGACCTCTCACATGTGGCTGCCACGACGATGAGGGACGCGCTGGACACCTCGGTGGCTCCGGTGATCTTCTCCCACTCCTCGTCGCGCGCGGTGTGCGACCACCCCCGCAACATCCCGGACGACGTCCTGGAACGCCTCGCGGGCAACGGCGGCATGGCGATGGTGACCTTCGTGCCGAAGTTCGTGCTCCAGGCCGCCGTGGACTGGACGGCCGCCGCCGACGAGAACATGCGGGCCCACGGCTTCCACCACCTCGCCACCACCCCCGACGCGATGAAGGTGCACCGCGCCTTCGAGGAGCGCACCCCGCGCCCGGTCGCGACGGTGTCGACGGTCGCCGACCACCTCGACCACATGCGTGAGGTCGCGGGCGTCGACCACCTCGGCATCGGCGGCGACTACGACGGCACGGCGTTCACCCCGGACGGCCTGGACGACGTCTCCGGGTACCCGAACCTGATCGCCGAGCTCCTCGACCGCGGTTGGTCCACCTCCGACCTCGCCAAGCTCACCTGGCAGAACGCGGTCCGGGTGCTGGGCGCGGCGGAGGACGTGGCGCGGGACCTTCAGGCGACCCGGGCGCCGTCCAACGCGACGATCGAGTCGCTGGACGGCTGAGAGCCGGTTTCGTACAGGGCGGGGTAGTCGGTGTAGCCGGCCGCCCCGCCCACGTACATCAGATAGCGGTCCCGTACGGGGTTCAGCGGCGCCCCGAGCCGCAGCCGCTCGACGAGGTCGGGGTTGGCGAGGAACGGGCGGCCCAGGGCGATCAGATCGGCGCCCGCGTCGAGCAGCCGGTGCGCGGCGTCGGTCACGGGCCCTGTGGCGAGGTCGCCGAGCACCGGGTTGGCGATGAGGGTGCCGTGCCATTCCTCGCGGATCCGCCGGAACGCCGGAGCCTCCGGATCGGCGTGCACGACATGCAGATAGGCGAGGTCAAGGCGGTTGAGCCGGGCGACCAGCGCCGGGTAGAGGTCCGCCGTGTCGCCCTCCTCGATGCCGTTGACGGTGAGCCCGGGGGAGAGCCGTACGCCCACCCGCTCGGGTCCGACCGCCGCGGCGACGGCCTCGACGACCTCCACCGTGAACCGGATGCGGGCGTCGACGGAGCCGCCGTACGCGTCCGTGCGGCGGTTGGTGTTGCCCGCCAGGAACTGGTGCAGGAGATAGCCGTTGGCGGAGTGCACCTCGACGCCCTCGAAGCCCGCCTCGACCGCGTTGCGCGCGGCGGTCGCGAAGTCGGCGACCGTGGCGTGGATGTCGTCGAGGCTCATCTCCCTCGGTGTCACGGCCTGTTGATGACCGTCGGGGGTGAAGACCGTGTCGGGGAGCGGGACGGGGGAGGGGGCGAGCGGGGTGTGCCCGCTGTTCGCCGGGTGACCGACCCGGCCACCGTGCTGGAGCTGGAGGAACATCCGGCCGCCCGCCTCGCGCACGGCGTCCGTCACCCGCCGCCAGCCGGCGATGTGCGCCGGGGTGTGGATCGCGGTGATGTTCGGATACGTCTGCCCCACCGCGTTCGGCGTCGAGGCCTCGGCGACGATCAGGCCCGCGGTCGCGCGCTGGGCGTAGTACCGTACGCTAGAACCTGACATCAGTGTCAGATTCAAGTCGAGGTGTCCATGCGGATCGGTGAACTGGCCCGGCGCACCAACGTCAGCGAACGGTCGCTGCGCTACTACGAGACCCAGGGACTGCTCGCCGCCGACCGCACCCCCGGCGGGCACCGGGACTACCCGGAGGCAGCCGTGGACCGGGTCGTACGGATCCAGGAGCTGTTCGCGGCCGGGCTGCACAGCGAGAAGATCCGGCAGCTGCTGCCCTGCATGCGGGACCGGGACGGCGGCCCCTCCGTCGTCGCCACCCCGAAACTCGTCGCCGACCTGGCGCAGGAACGCGATCGCATCGACCGCATGATCCGCGATCTGGAGCGGTCCCGGGACACCCTCGACGAGGTCATCCAGGTGGCCCGCGGAAGCTGACCGGCGTACCCCCGAACGCCCCATCCACCAGGAAGCCCTCGGTACCCCGTGCGACCGTGACCGTACTGCTGATCATGCCGCCGATCACGACGTACGGGAGCACGCCATGGCAGACCTCCAGGACGAACTGGACACCACGACCGAGGTCGGCACGCTCGACGGCCTGACCGACCCCTTCATGGCGGAAGAGCCCTACGCCCCCGTCTCCGACCCGGACACCGGCCCCCTGGAGCGCGCGCACGCCATCCTCGCCGCGCACCCCGTCGCCGACGGCTACAGCGGACTGCCCTGGGCCCTGCGCCACCTGCCCTGGTTCGACCTCGAACTCGGCGAGAGCTCCGTCGACACGGACGTGCCCCGGCTGCGCGAGGGCCATGTGGGCGCGCTGTTCTGGTCGTTGCACCTGCCCGAGAGCATCGGCGGCGACCGGGCCGTGGCCGCCACCCTCGAACAGCTCGACCTGGTACGGACGGTCGTGGGCGCCCACCCCGAGGGCCTCCGCCTCGCCCACACCGCCGGCGAGACCGCGGACGTACGGCACTGCGGCCGGGTCGCCGTCCTGCTCGGCCCGGCCGGCGCCGCCGCCCTCGGCGACTCCCTCGGCATCCTGCGCTCACTGCGCGCCCTCGGCCTGCGCGCCCTCACCCTGTCCGGCGCCTCCTGGGCGAGCGAGGCGGGCCTCACCCGGTTCGGCGAGGAGGTGCTGCGCGAGATGAACCGGCTCGGCGTCCTCGCCGACCTCTCCGGCGCCTCCGCCGACACCGTCCGCCGCGCGATCGCGGTCTCCAAGGCGCCGGTCGTGTGGACCCGCTCCGCGGCCCGCGCCCTGCGCCCGCACCCGGCCAACCTCCCGGACGACCTGCTCGCCGAGCTGGGCGCCGCCAAGGGCCTGTGCATGGTGCCGCTCACCGCCGAGCAGACCGGCCCGAGCGTGCGGGACGTCGCCGACCATCTCGACCATGTGCGCGAGGTCGCCGGACCGGAGTGCGTCGGCCTGTCCGGCACCTACGACGCCGGCACCGCCCATCCCCAGGACCTCGCCGACGCCTCCTGCTACCCGCTCCTCGTCGCCGAGCTGCTCCGCCGCGGCTGGGCCGAGTCCGACATCGCCCTGCTGACCTGGGGCAACGTCCAACGTGTGCTGCGCGGCGCGGACTTCACGGCCCGCGCCGCCCGGGAGCGACGCGAGCCGTCGACGGCGAAGATCTCAGACCTGGACGGGTAGCCGCCGGTGCGGGTCGATCCGGCAGAGGCAGAAGGGATGCCCCGCCGGATCGGCGTACACCCGGAAGTCGTCCTTGTCCTCGGCGTGCAGCGCCTTCGCGCCGAGTGACAGCACCTTCCGCTCCGCCTCCTCGATCTCCTCCCACGTCGAGCCCGCGTCGAAGTCGATGTGGAACTGCTGCGAGTTGCGGTCCGCGCGCGGCCACTCCGGCGGGGTGTACCCCTCGGCCCGCTGGAAGGAGAGCCGGGGCCCGCCCGGCACGTCGAGGACCACCCACTCGGGATCGTCGTCCTGCGGCGTGCCGCCCACCACCCCGGCGTAGAAGCGGGCGAGCGCCCGGGGGTCGGGGCAGTCGAGGACGACGGAACGGAAACGGGTCACGGTGGTCATGCGGATACCTCCGGGCTCAGCAGGCGCACAGGCAGAACGGGTGCCCCGCCGGGTCCGCGTACACACGGAACGAGCGCGAGCGGTCCTCGGCGTCCAGCGCCTTCGCGCCGAGCGCCAGGACACCCTTCTCGGCGGCGTCCAGGTCCTCCACGGTCAGGTCCAGATGGAACTGCTGGGAGTCGTGGTCGGCGCGCGGCCACCGCGGCGGGGTGTGTCCGGGCGCGGCCTGGAACGCCAGCGCCTGTCCACCGGGCACCTTCACGTCCACCCACTCCCCGTCGCCCTCGACGGTGCCGCCCAGCACCTCGGCGTAGAAACCGGCGAGCGCGCGGGGGTCGGGACAGTCCAGGACGACGACACCCAGCTTGGCGAGAGCCATGACTTCCTCCGGTGTTACCTCTAGAAGCGGTCAACCAGTAACGGTTACTCCATGCTCCCGCACAAGAGGTAACGTCGCAAGCATGAGTGAGAGATCGGCCGCCCCCGGGAGCCTGGCTCTGGTCGAGTCCCTGGTGAACACGCTGGACCTCGAGTCGGGCGCCGACGCCCTCGACACGGCGGACGGCCGGGCGCGCTTCGGGCTCACGGAGGAGGACGTGCCGGGAGCGCGCGAACTGCGCGAGTCGCTGCGGGCGACGCTGCTGGCCCACGCCGGGCATCCGGCGCACGCCGCGGTCACGCCCCTGGGCGAGCTGCTGGCGACGGCGCCGCTGCGCGTGACGATCGACCCGGCGGACGGCTCCGCCGACCTCACGGCCGCCGGCCTCGCGCCCGCCGGCCTCACGGCCGCCGAGGAAGCGCCCGTCGAGGAAGCGTCCGCCGACGAAACGCCCGCCGAACCAGCGCCCGTCGACGCGGGGCGCCTGCACTCCCGTGTCGCCGAAGCCGTCGCCGCTGCCCTGATCGCCGGGACCTGGCAGCGCCTCAAGTCCTGCGAGGCCGCCACCTGCCATTGGGCGTACTACGACCGCAGCCCCGCCGGACGCGGCCGCTGGTGCTCGATGCAGGTGTGCGGGGCGCGCGCGAAGATGCGGCGCTACCGGGCCAAGTAGTTCACCGGATGCCGCACAGGCAGGTGGTGCAGAATGCAACAAGACGCCGGTTCGGCCGACTGAGCCTCGGCCGAACCGGCGTCGCCTTCCGGGGAAGGGATCAGGCGGTCGGCCGGCCCATCGCCCGGTACGTCCATCCGGCCTTCCGCCACAGCACCGGGTCCAGCGAGTTCCGCCCGTCCAGGATCAGCCGCACCGCCGCCGCCTCGCCGAGCGCCGCCGGGTCCAGCTCGCGGAACTCCCGCCACTCCGTCAGATGCAGGACGACATCGGCGCCGCGCACCGCCTCCACGGCCGAGTCGGCGTAGCCGAGGGTCGGGAAGAGCCGGCGGGCGTTGTCCATGCCCATCGGGTCGTAGACCGTGACCTGACCGCCCTGGAGATGGATCTGCCCGGCCACGTTGAGCGCGGGCGAGTCCCGGACGTCGTCCGTGTCGGGCTTGAAGGTGGCACCGAGCACCGCGACCCGCTTGCCCAGGAACGGCCCGCCACCCAGCGCCTGCCGCGCCAGCTCCACCATCTGCCCGCGCTGCCGCATGTTGATCGAGTCGATCTCCCGGAGGAACGTCAGCGCCTGGTCCGCGCCCAGCTCACCGGCGCGCGCCATGAAGGCACGGATGTCCTTCGGCAGACAGCCACCGCCGAAGCCGATCCCGGCCCGCAGGAACTTCCTTCCGATCCGGTCGTCGTACCCGATCGCCTCCGCCAGCTTGGCCACATCGCCGCCCGCGGCCTCGCAGACCTCCGCCATGGCGTTGATGAACGAGATCTTGGTGGCGAGGAAGGAGTTCGCCGAGGTCTTCACCAGCTCGGCCGTCGGGAAGTCGGTGACCACGAACGGCGTGCCCTCCGACATCGGCGTCGCGTACACCTCCCGCAGCAGCCCCTCCGCCCGCTCGCTGCGCACCCCGACCACGATCCGGTCCGGGTGCAGCGTGTCCTGCACGGCGAAGCCCTCCCGCAGGAACTCCGGGTTCCACGCCAGCTCGGCGCCCGCCCCGGCGGGGGCGTGGTCCGCGAGGTAACGGGCCAGCCGGTCGGCCGACCCGACGGGCACGGTGGACTTGCCGACGACGAGCGTGGGCCCGGAAAGGTGCGGCGCGAGCGAGGCGACGGCGGAATCGACGTACGACATGTCGCACGCGTACTCGCCGTGCTTCTGCGGCGTGTTGATGCACAGGAAGTGCACATCGCCGAAGGCGCCGACCTCGGCCCAGTCCTGGGTGAACCGCAGCCGCCCGCTCGACCCCTCGATACCGGCCACATGCTTGCGCAGCAGCTCCTCCAGACCGGGCTCGAACATCGGGGCCTCGCCCCGCTGGAGCATGGCGATCTTCTCCGGTACGACATCGAGCCCCAGCACCTCGAAACCGAGCTCGGCCATGGCCGCCGCGTGGGTCGCGCCGAGATAGCCGGTGCCGATCACGGTGATCTTGAGGGCCATGGATGCTCCAGAGGTGGACGGTGTTCGATGCGCTGACCGAGCATAGTCGGGGCGTGCGAGCCCGCCCCTCCGGGCAGCCTTCGGGGGCAGCTTTCCACCTGTCGCCAAGCTCACGTATCACTCCCGTGGGCGGCCCTCTAAAATTTGAGTTACTTAACGGTAATTAGCGTCGACCACCGCAGCGCACTGGGAGCGTGAGACACCTTGGCCGGATCGGCTGACTTCGACCTGTACCGCCCGTCCGAGGAGCACGACATGCTCCGCGACGCCATCCGCTCACTGGCCGAGGCGAAGATCGCGCCGCACGCCGCAGCGGTGGACGAGGAGGCCCGCTTCCCGCGCGAGGCCCTTCAGGCACTGGTCGCGAACGACCTGCACGCCGTCCACGTGCCCGAGGAGTACGGCGGCGCCGGCGCGGACGCCCTGGCCACGGTGATCGTGATCGAGGAGGTGGCGCGCGTCTGCGTCTCGTCCTCCCTGATCCCGGCCGTGAACAAGCTCGGCTCCCTGCCCGTCATCCTCTCGGGCTCCGAGGAGCTGAAGAAGAAGTACATGACCCCGCTCGCCAAGGGCGAGGGCATGTTCTCCTACTGCCTCTCCGAGCCCGACGCGGGTTCCGACGCGGCCGGCATGAAGACCCGGGCGGTCCGCGACGGCGACCACTGGATCCTCAACGGCGTGAAGCGCTGGATCACCAACGCGGGCGAGTCCGAGTACTACACGGTGATGGCGGTCACGGACCCCTCGAAGCGCTCGAAGGGCATCTCCGCCTTCGTCGTCGAGAAGTCCGACGAGGGCGTCTCCTTCGGCGCCCCGGAGAAGAAGCTCGGCATCAAGGGCTCCCCGACCCGCGAGGTCTACCTCGACAACGTCCGCATCCCCGCCGACCGCATGATCGGCGAGGAGGGCACCGGCTTCGCCACGGCGATGAAGACCCTGGACCACACCCGCATCACCATCGCGGCCCAGGCCCTCGGTGTCGCCCAGGGCGCCCTCGACTACGCCAAGGGCTATGTCCAGGAGCGCAAGCAGTTCGGCAAGGCCATCGCCGACTTCCAGGGCATCCAGTTCATGCTGGCCGACATGGCCATGAAGATCGCCGCCGCCCGCGCCCTGACCTACCAGGCCGCGGCCGCCTCCGAGCGCGGCGACAAGGACCTCACCTTCCAGGGCGCGGCGGCCAAGTGCTTCGCCTCCGACGTGGCCATGGAGGTCACCACCGACGCGGTCCAGCTGCTCGGCGGTTACGGCTACACGCGTGACTACCCGGTGGAGCGCATGATGCGCGACGCGAAGATCACGCAGATCTACGAGGGCACGAACCAGGTCCAGCGCATCGTCATGGCGCGCAACCTGCCGTAACGGCTGATCGCGAAAGGGGCGCCCGGAGATCCGGGCGCCCCTTTTCTCGTAGGCGTCAGTCCTCGAACCCCTCAGCCGCCCGCTTCTCCCGCAGCTCCATGATCGCGCGCCGCCGGGCCAGCCGATGGGTGCGGCGGATCTGGGCCTCCTGGTAGCGGCGCTTGTCGCGCTCGGTCTCCGGCACGACCGGCGGCACCAGCCGGGGCTTGCCGTCGGCGTCGACCGCGGCGAAGACGAGATACGCGGAGCCGACCTGGGTGGCCGGGTTCGACTCGTTCCAGCGCTCCGCCAGCACCCGCACCCCGACCTCCATCGAGGTCCGCCCTGTCCAGTTGACCTGGGCCTTCACATGGACGAGGTCGCCGACGCGGACCGGTTCCAGGAACGCCATCTCGTCCATGGAGGCGGTCACCGCGGGCCCGCCGCTGTGCCGTCCGGCCACCGCGCCCGCCGCGTCGTCGACCAGCTTCATGATCACGCCACCGTGCACGGTCCCCAGCAGGTTGGTGTCGGCGTGGGTCATGATGTGGCTGAGCGTGGTGCGCGACGCGGAGGTCGGCTTGCCCGGGATGTCGGACTCCGTCGAGGGGGCCTGATCTGTCATGGCCTCCACCTTATGCCGAGGCCTGGATCGCGGACTTTGTGTTGGGTTCGCAACAGCCGTGCCCTGATTTTCCTACGACCCTTGTAAAGGGCACAGCCCATCCCTGCACACTGGGCCCCATGAACGATTGGCCCGAGGCATGGTCCGACGAGAACCGCGGCGACCGGTACGGACGCGGCAGCGCGAGCGCACAGCCTGAGGGCGCGCGCGCCATGCGGCAGGTCCGCAGGCCCGCCTCGGGCGCGTACGGGGGCGGCCCCGGCCAGTCCGCGCCGCGCCAGTCCGCGCCGCCCTACGGCGGCGGGGTCCCGCAGCAGCCGGCGTACGGCAACGCCGGCTACGCCGACGACACCGCCGTGGACGGCTACGACAGCGGCTACAACACCGGCCAGGTCTACGGCGGTGGCGGCCCCGCCGGTCCCGGCGGCCGGGCCCGCGGTGAGCGGCCCGCGCCGAACTGGCGGCGCCGGATCAAGTGGACGGCGATCACGGTGGTGACCGTGCTCGTCGTGACGACGATCGGGACGTACTTCTGGGCCGACTCCAAGCTCAACCGCGAGGTCGACCTGTCCAAGGTCATCGACCGGCCGGACGCGGGCGAGGGCACCAACTACCTGATCGTCGGCTCCGACAGCCGCGCCGGCATGTCCGCCGAGGAGAAGAAGAAGCTCCACACCGGCTCCGCCGAGGGCAAGCGCACGGACTCGATGATGATCCTGCACACCGGCAGCAACGGCGACACGCTGATCTCCCTGCCGCGCGACTCGGACGTGGAGATCCCGACGTTCGTCGGCTCCGAGTCCGGCAAGACGTACAAGGGCACCGGCCGACACACCAAGCTCAACGCGGCCTACGCCGAGGACGGCCCCGAGCTGCTGGTCCGCACCGTCGAGTACAACACCGGTCTGCACATCGACCACTACGTCGAGATCGGCTTCGCGGGCTTCGCGAACATCGTGGACGCGGTCGGCGGCGTCGAGATCACCATCCCGAAGGGCGGCATGAAGGACACCAAGTCCGGCGCCGACTTCGAGGCGGGCAAGCAGACCCTGAACGGCGAGGAGGCCCTGGCCTTCGTCCGTACCCGGTACGCCCTCAAGGCCTCCGACCTGGACCGTACGAAGAACCAGCAAAAGTTCCTCGCGGCCCTCGCCAACCAGGTGGCGACGCCGAGCACTGTCCTCAACCCCTTCAAGCTCTACCCGACCATGAGCGCCGGCCTCGACACCCTCATCGTCGACAAGGACATGGGCCTGTTCGACCTCGCGGACATGTTCTGGGCCATGAAGAGCGTCAACAGCGGCGACGGCAAGTCCATGAACATGCCGATCTCCGGCTCCACCAACGGCAACCTCGTCTGGGACAAGGCGAAGGTGAAGACGCTGGTGGACGAGTTGAAGAACGACGAGAAGGTCACCGTCTCGGGCAACTGAACGACGCGGCTCAGGGCACCCCACCGGGTGCCCTGAGCCGTTTCAGGCCGAGGGCCTCACATCGTGGCGCCGGCCATCGTGCGACACATCTCCGCGCAGCGACGACACGCCTCCGCGCAGCGCATCATCATCGGGTCGTCCGGCATGGCCATACACGCTTCGGCACACATGTCGCACGCCTTGGCGCACATCGCGCACATCTCCGCCGACATCGGCGAGCGGCGCATCATCATGTCCGCGCACATGCGGGTCATCTCGGAGCAGTCCAGGAGCGCGCGCATGATCTGCATCTGGGCCTGCCCGCCCATCTGCATGCAGGAGCTCATGGCCTCCTCGCACATGCTGTGGCAGGACATGCACGCCTCGACGCAGTCCTGCATCTCCTTGCTCATGGCGGCCGTTCCGGTCATCGCGGGCTTGGTCATGGCTCCTCCTCGGGGGGTCGCGGAGCCCGGGGCGGGCCCCGTGTGCGTTTCCGTCCTACGCCCGCCCGCCGCCCGGCGCCATCGGGCGGACGGTAATAATCCGGAACGTAGTCGACGTAATCACCCCGATCCGGGCTGTTACGACACCGGTCGCCGCCGCGCCGCCATTGGGGTTACGGCTTCCTGCCCACCCCGGCGAAGTGCGTGACCTCGGCGATCTCGTCCTCCGGCCCCTCCGGCCGCCAGCGCGAGCAGGAGACGATGCCGGGTTCGAGGAGCTCGACGCCCTCGAAGAGGCGGGCGAGGTCGGCGCGGCTGCGCAGGGTCATCGGGGCCGAGCCCTGGCTGTTCCAGTACTCCACCGCCGACTTCATCGCCTCGCCGTCGACCTCGGTGGTGGGGTGGGAGATCACCAGGTGGCTGCCGGAGGGCAGGGCGGCCAGGAGCTTGCGCACGATCGCGACCGCCTCGTCGGTGTCCATGACGAAGTTGACTATGCCGAGCATCGTGACCGCGACCGGCTGGGTGAGGTCGAGGATCTCGGCGGCGCCCCGCAGGATCGCCTCCGGGTCGTGGACGTCGGCCTCGATGTAGTCGGTGGCCCCTTCGGGCGTGCTGGTGAGCAGGGCGTGCGCGTGGGTGAGGACGAGGGGGTCGTTGTCGACGTAGACGATCCGGCACGAGGGGTCGACGCGCTGGGCGACCTCGTGGGTGTTGTCGGCGGTGGGCAGACCGGTGCCGATGTCCAGGAACTGCCGTATGCCCGCCTCCGCGGCGAGATAGCGGACGGCGCGGGCCAGGAAGGCGCGGTCGGCGACGGCCGAGCGCGGCAGGGCCGGGACGAAGGACAGGATCTGGTCGCCGACCTCCTCGTCCACGGGGTAGTGGTCCTTGCCGCCGAGCCAGTAGTTCCAGATCCGGGCCGAGTGGGACACGTCGGTCCGCAGCCGGGCCATGCGGGCGACACCTTCGTCACGGGGCACTGCGGGGTCGGACATGGGTCTGGTCTCCTTCGGGCGGCACTGACCGGACGTGACCGGTCTGGATGCGCACCAAACTAGACACAAGTCATCAGTCCTGGCCGGAAGTTGACCGAAGTTCCGGACTTTCGGCGGCTGTGCCTACACACAGCCCACCTCGTCGCCCGTCACCACCCCGAACTCGCCCTGGTACGGGTCCTCCGCCCGCACCTTCCGCACCTGCCTGAAGTCCGCCCCGGCGATCACCTTCAGCATCGCCCCCTGCCCCGGCACGGGCCGCAGCTCGCTGCCCGGCAGGGCCGCGGCGAGGGACTTGGCGGAGCGGTCCCAGCGGGGGTCGTAGGCGATGACCGTGCGCTTGACCGTGCGGTTCGCCGAGGTCACCGGCTGGTGGGTGGTGCGGAAGCCGGTCGCGGCGAGCTGGGCGTCGACGCGCTTGCCGAGCCCGGCGGTGGCGGTGCCGTTCTCGACCTGGACGCGGATCTGCTGTGGGGCGACGGCGACCCGGACCGCCTTGCTCTTCGGCTTGTGCACGGCCAGCGGCTCGTCGTCGCGCAGGGCCTGGAAGAGGCGGCCTGCCTTCTTCGCGTCCCACTTCAGGGTGGAGCCGACGCCCTTGACGACGTACCCCATCTGCCCGATCGGGACCGTCGTGAACTCGGACGACGAGGGCGAGAAGTTCCGCATCGCCCGCCCCAGATCGAGGAGTTCGCCGGTGCCGAACTCCTTGTCGGCCCGCACCGAACCCAGCACGGCCCGCGTCACGTCCCGGAACTTCATGGGGTTCAGGAGGATGCCGGAGGAGGTCGCGCGGTCGATCAGCGCTGCCATGAAGCGCTGCTGGCGCTTCATCCGGCCGAGGTCCGCCGCCCCGTCGATGTGCCGGGAGCGGACGTACTGGAGGGCCTCGCCGCCCATGAGGGTGTGCGAGCCGGCGGGGAGGTCGAGGCCCGTGTACGCGTCCTTCAGCGGTTCGGTGGTGCAGATCCGCACGCCGCCGAGCACGTCCACCGTCTTCATGAAGCTGGTGAAGTCGACCTCCAGATAGTGGTCGATCTTCACGTGCGTCATCGTCTCGACGGTCCGCACGGTCAGCTGGGGGCCGCCCTCCGCGTAGGCCGCGTTCAGTTTGACGGGGTGGCCGTGGTGCTCCTCACCGGTGGTCCGGTCGGTGTGCGGGGGTGTCATCGCGTACGAGTCGCGCGGCAGGCTCACCACACTCGCCCGCTCCCGGTCCTCCGAGATGTGCACGATCATGATCGTGTCGGTGCAGTGACAGGGGGCGCCGCCGAGGCGGTACTTCTGCCGCTCGGCCTCGGTGATTTTGTCGCGTCCGTCGGTGCCGACCAGCAGCACGTTCATGCCGTGCCCGGCTCTCGGCCGGTTCTTCATGTCCTTGAAGGGGTCCACCCGCGCGATGTCCGCGTCCAGGCTGGAGAGGACGCCGTGCCCGATGCCGGCCGAGGCGAGGATCACCACGGAGAGCGTGGTCACCGCCCGACCGGCCCAACGCGGCTTCCGCCGTCGTACGGGTGGTTTCGGCCGCGGCCGGGGCCGGGCGGCGGCAGGGGAGCGGCGGGGCGGTGTGGACATGGGGGGCACCTCCGCGGGGACCGGACCTGAGGGCCTTACATGGGATCTTCAGCACCGTAGGCCGATACGATCTGCGGCCCGGGGCGCCGCCCCGACCGGGGCGCACCGGTGTCCCCCGTTCGCGGTAACGTGAGCCCCCTATGAACGCCAAGCCCGACGTGCAGCTCCCCGCCGTTTCTGTGATCATGCCCGTCCTCGACGAGGAACGGCATCTGCGCGGAGCCGTCCAAGCGATCCTCGCGCAGGAGTACGCCGGCGAGATGGAGGTCGTGATCGCCCTCGGTCCTTCCAAGGACCGCACGGACGAGATCGCCGCCGAGCTCGTACGGGAAGACCCCCGCGTCCACACCGTCCCGAACCCGACCGGCCGCACGCCCGCCGCCCTGAACGCCGCGATCAAGGCCTCCCGCCATCCGATCGTCGTCCGCGTCGACGGCCACGGCATCCTCTCGCCGAACTACATCGCGACCGCCGTACGGCTCCTGGAGGAGACCGGCGCGCAGAACGTCGGCGGCATCATGCACGCCGAGGGCGAGAACGCCTGGGAGGACGCGGTCGCCGCCGCGATGACCTCCAAGATCGGCGTCGGCAACGCGGCCTTCCACACGGGAGGACAGGCGGGCCCCGCCGAGACGGTCTACCTGGGTGTCTTCCGCCGCGAGGCCCTGGAGCAACAGGGCGGCTACAACGTGGAGTTCATCCGCGCCCAGGACTGGGAGCTGAACTTCCGCATCCGTGAGGCCGGCGGCCTGATCTGGTTCTCGCCCGAGCTGCGGGTGTCGTACCGCCCGCGCCCCTCGGTGAAGGCGCTGGCCAAGCAGTACAAGGATTACGGCCGCTGGCGGCATGTGGTCGCCCGCTACCACTCCGGCTCCATCAACCTGCGCTACCTGGCCCCGCCGGTGGCGGTGTGCGCGATCGCGGCCGGCCTCGTGGTGGGCGCGGCCCTGACCCCGCTCGGCTTCGTGATCCCGGGCGGCTACCTCGCGGCGATCGCCCTCGGCTCGCTCCCGGCGGGCAAGGGGCTGTCCCTGAAGGCCCGCCTCCAGATCCCGGTCGCCCTCGCCACCATGCACATGTCGTGGGGGTACGGATTCCTGACCAGCCCGAGGTCACTGGCGCGGAAGGTCATCGCGTCGCGGCGGCCGGCGGTGTTGACGGAGGCGTAACGGCGCTGGACTGGCCGAAGGCCCCCTTCCGGACTGCCGGGAGGGGGCCTTCGCCATGTGCCGGAAGGGCTCAGCCGCAGTGGAAGTAGCCCGACGGGGGGACGTGGTCCTGAAGGAAGTTGGAGCCACCGTTGGGCTTCCACATGTCGAGCTCGAAGGCGATGCAGGTGTTCCTGCCATTCACCTTGACGGGGCCTGCCTCGTAGCTGAAGTTGCCGTTGTCGTTGTCGTGCCCGCCGGCCTTGGACCACAGGTCCAGGTTCATGCGGGAACTGATGCCGTAGTAGGAGCCCGCCTTGACGGACCTCGCACAGTTGTAGGTGCCGTCCCAGTACAGGTAGGTCGTGGCGACGTGCGGGTGCGAACTCACCGAGTAGTCGTAGTGGTTGATCTGGTCGATCAAGGTCCCGCTACAGCCGGCGGTGGCGGCGGCGGACGCGGTGGGGGCGACGGCCATGGGGACAGCGACGCCCAGGCCGAGGGTCATCGCCGCGGTGGCGATCCAACGGGTGGTTCTGAACTTGACGTGCTTGGACATCAGTGGGAGACCTCTCATCTCGAGACGCAACGGCTTGAAAAGGGGGCCTCAGCCGCAGTGGACGCCGTAGTCGACGCGCGTGTAGTTGGAGGCCGCGGCGCCGCCCCAGTCGATGCACCTGCCGGCGGCGGAGACATAGAGCGGACCCGCGTAGTAGCTGTACGTGCCGTAGTCGACCTCGACGCCCTGCTTCCACACCGTGTCGGTGCGGTGCAGCCGCAGACGGGCGTCCAGGACCGTGGGCGTGCCCGTCCTGTCCGGGACCGTGACGACGCAGTTCTTGCCGGTGGAGCCGCTGTACGTGAGGTAGGCGGTTCCGTCACCGACGTCCATCGTGTCGATCACGCTGTAGCCGGACCCGCAGGTACCGGCGTAGGTGGCCGCCGAGGCGGTGCCGGTGGCGGCGATCGTTCCGGCTGCGGCGAGGCCGATGACGGCCGCGACGGAGCCAAGTCGCTTCATCTTGAACACGTTTGAATTCCTGTCGGTGGTGGGGCTCAGCCGCAGTGCACGTTGTAGTTCACATGCCAGGTCTCGGTGCCTGCGTTGCCGCCCCAGTCGATGCACCTGCCTGCGGCGGAGGCGTAGACCGGGCCCGCGTAGTACTTGAAGAAGCCCGCGTCGTACTCGCTGTCCGCCCAGTCGAGGTTGGTGCGGTGCAGCCGCACTCGGGCGTCCAGGAGCATGGTGGTGCCGGGTGTGTCGGAGACGGTGACGACACAGTTCTTGCCGCTGGAGCTGCTGTAGGTGAGATAGGCGGTTCCGGTGCCGACGTCCTTCGTGTCGATCACGCCGTAGCCGGATCCGCAGGCGCCGTTGTAGGAGGCCGCCGAGGCGGTGCCGGTGGCGGCGATCGTTCCGGCGGCGGTGAGGCCGATGACGGCGGCGGCGGAGCCGAGTCGCTTCATCTTGAGCATGTCTGAGTCCTTGTCAGTGCGCGGGCGGGTTCAGCCGCAGTGGTTGAAGCCACCGGCCGGAACCCGGTCCTGGAGCATGTCCGCGCCGCTGGTGCTCCACATGTCGAGCTCGAAGGCGATGCAGGTGTTCTGGCCGTTCACCTTGACCGGGCCCGCGTAGTACTTGAAGTACCCGCTGTCCGGGTCCGCGCCGCCCTTCTGGCTGTAGATGGTCAGCGACATGCGCGAGCTGACGCCGTAGTACGAGCCGACCTTGTCGGCGCGGACACAGTTGTAGGTGCCGTCCCAGTACAGGTAGGACGTCGCCACGTGGGTGCCGCTGTAGTTGTAGTGCTTGAGGGTGTCGATGACGCTGCCGGAGCAGCTGCCCGACGCGGCCGAGGCGGCCGGCGCGGTGGCCACGGGGCCCGCCACGGCGACACCGAGCAGGACCGTGGTGCTCGTCAGCCAGCGGGCGGCCTTGGACTTGAGGATGCTCATGTCGGATTCCGTTCTCAACCGCAGTGGAAGTAGCCGGAGTTCGGCACGTGGTCCTGGATGATGTTGTTGCCGCTCAGGTTCCACACGTCCGTCTCGACGGCGATGCACCGGCCCTTGCCGTAGAACTTGAAGCTCGCGTAGTAGAGGTACTGGCCGTCGTCACCCGGCGAGACGTAGCCGTCCTTGTCCGTCCAGGCGTCCACGGCGATACGCGACTTGACGCCGTAGTAGGAGCCCTGCTTCACGGCGGCGACGCAGTTGTACGTGCCGTCCCAGAACAGATAGGTCTTGGCGTACGTGGTGCCGTTGTAGGTGTTGTTCCAGCTGTCGATCTGGGACCCGTTGCAGCCGTAGGTGGCGGCGCTGGCGGCCGGAGCCGTGACCAGCGAGTAGCCGGCGATCGCGGACAGCATCATGACCAGAGACGTGACGGATCTGGCCGCCTTGCTCTTGAGCTTCAACTTCTCCCCCTGGAGCGCCTGTTGCTTCATTCGTGGTCGAAGAGCGCTCAAGATCCTGTCATGTTCAAGTAACAAATATGACCACGGTGTAAAGCATTGGCCAGAAATTGATCACCCTGGCCGAAAGCGCTCTCAGGGGGGAGGGGGCTGCTACCAGGTGTAGTCGGGATCGACGTGCATACAGGCCTTGGTGTCCGCGCCGTTGAAGGTGTCGTCCGACTCGGGCAACGAGTCGTCCTCCTTCGCGGCCTTGTACTTCGTCCCCGAGCGCCAGTCCGCACCGACGACCAGCGTGACGCCGGAGACTTCCGTCGACTTCTTCACCGAACTCATCGGGATTCCGAGGGACTTGGCGACTCGCTGGGCGTCGCCCTCCAGGTCGGCGCTCGGATAGCGGACGAGGGTCTTGTCCTCGCTGAGGATCACCGAGGAGTCCGCCTCGGACGCGGTGAAGCCCTTGCCGACGAGCAGCTCGGTCACATCGGTGGCACGTCCGCTCGCTGCCGCCTGCGTACTGGTCCGGGTGCCGTTCTGCACCTGCACGGCGATCTTGTCGTCCGCGGCCGCCGGATCGTCGGAGGTCTTGTCCTCCGTCGAGGTCTTCTTCTTGTCCTTGCCGTCGAGCGCGATGTCCTCACGGACGAGCCGGAAGACCTTCTCGGCCTCCTCCGGCTTGGGCACCACCCGGTTGCCGTCCGAGGCGTACTGCCACGGCATCGTCGTCATGGTGATGCGCTTCGTGGGGACCTTCCGCAGTTCCTTGCTCAGGTCGTACAGCTTGGTCACGGTGCCGAGCCCGTCGTCCACCGTCACTGCCTCGGTGGCCGTCTCGGCGAGCTTGCGCAGCTTGTTCGGGCTGCTCAGAGTCGCGTTCTCACGCAGTTCGCGGACCATCGAGTTCATGTACTGGTGCTGGGCCTTGGCCCGCGCGATGTCGGTGCCGTCCTCGAAGCCGTACCGGGTGCGCAGCCACTGGAGGGCCTGCTTGCCCTTGATGGGCGTGGTGCCCTCTTCCAGCCGCAGGCCGGAGCCGTGACCGGTTCTGGTGTGCGAGTAGATGTTGGCGTCCACGCAGACCGGTACGCCGCCGATCGCGTCCGCCATCGACACCACACCCGCGAAGTCGACCATGATGAAGTGGTCGATGTGGATGTCGGTCAGCTTCTCCCAGGTCGCCACCGTGCAGCCGGGGCCGCCACGACCGAGGGAGTCGTTGGTCATCGCCGAGGTGAGCGCCGAGTAGACCTTGTCGTTGTCGGGGTCGGTGCACTTCGGTATGTCGAGCAGGGTGTCGCGCGGCATGCTGACGACCGACATGTTGGAGCGGTCCGCCGAGAGGTGCAGCAGCATCTGGACGTCCGCACGCGGCGCGGTGTTGTACGTCTCCTTGGCGCCGCCGAGCTTCTGGTTCTCGGCGTTGTCCCGGGCGTCCGAGCCGATCAGCAGGATGTTCAGCGGCGTCTGACCGGCGGCGTTCGCCTCTGTCTTGGCCGCCCTGTCCTTCTCGTCGCCGATGTTCAGGTCGTCCTTCTTGATGTTGCCGTTGAGGTGCCGGTAGTAGAGGTACCCGGCGCCTGCGGTGCCGACTATCACCACCGCCAGCACCATCGCCGACCAGCGCAGGAAACGCCGGCTTCGCCGCCGGCCGCGGCCACCTCTGCCGCGCCGTCCCCTGCCGTGTCCGGCGGGCGGCTCCGTGCCCTGCGGTGTGAGAGACATCGTGTCCTCGACCGCGGGGACCTCTCCGCGCACGCTCTGCGCCAATTCCCTGTCCTCCCCACCCTGCGGACTGCCGAGCCTCCCCAAGCCCGACGACCGGCCTTTATGCCTCGTCCGCCTGGTCGGAAAGCGTACGCGAGAACCACTGTCGAATGCGGTGTCGAATTCCGATCGAGCTCTCGGACGTGAGCACGCTTCATCATTCTGCAGGGAGTTAGGAGTTTGCTGTGGGGTGCGACCTCGGCTCACACCCGCCGGGCCGCACCCGCCGGGTCAGTTGCAGCCCATGGCGTTGCTGGTCCATGTGAGCTCGGGCGAGGTGAGGCGGAGGTAGACGCAGGTGCTGGGTGCGTAGACGTACACGGGACCCGCGTACTTCGTGTAGTTGCCCAGGTCTTCGTGCCAGCTGCCACCGGCCGCCCTGATGCCCATGCCGATGCCGCTGGACCTGCCGTAGTCGGTGTTGTTGCTGTCCTTGACGTTGACGGCGCAGTTGTAGCCGGAGGACGGGTTGTAGAGCAGGACGCTCCAGTAGTACTGCTTCGGGATGCCCATGTCGCCGGCGTCGACGGTGACCGTGTACCCGGATCCGCACACCGATCGCGCCAGGCTCACGACGTCGCTCCTGGTCGACGCGCTCGCGTTCGTCGCCAGGGGGGCGACGACGAGGGCCAGTGCCGAGAGCATGACGGCGGCCAGTCTTCTGCGCATGGGGGACTCCTCGGTAGAGCGGGAAAGATCGTCCGGGTGATCTCACCATCGAACACGCGTCGCAATGTTGCTGTGAGGCCCCTGTGACCATTAACTGATCATGGAATGGCTTGTTCCGGGTGCCCGTGATCGCGTCCACCGCGCGCTTCACGGGCCACCGCTGCCCGCCGACGGTTACCAGCGGTACCGCTGGTACACGTCCATGCACTGATCGCTGTCCGCGCCGTTCATCTCGTCGGCGTTGCTCGGAAGGTCCCCGGCCTTCGGGGAGGACTGCTTCGGATAGGTCGTACCCGAGCGCCAGTCGGCGCCCACGACGACGGTGACACCGGAGACGTCGGTCGACCTCTTCACCGAACTCAGCGGAATTCCCAGTGACTTGGCGACCCGCTGGGCGTCGCCCTCCAGGTCCGCGCTCGGGAACCGCACCACGGTCCGCTCCTCGGCGAGCGCCGCCGAGGTGTCCGCCGAGGCCCGGGCGAAGCCCTTCTGCACGAGCAGCCCGCTGATCGCCCCGGCCCGCCCGGAGACCGGACCGAGCGTGGTGGACCTCGTCGCGTTCCGCACCAGGACACCGATCTGATCGTCGGCTGCCGCCGGGTCCTTGGAGACCCTCTCCTCGTCCGACTTCTTCTTCTCCGAGGGCGTGCCCTTGTCGTCGAACGGCACGTCGTCGCGGAGCATCTGCCACATCTTCTCGGCCCCGGCGTCGTCGGGGACGAGATGGTTCCGGTTCTGGTCGTCCTCGACGGTCGGCAGAGTCGTCATGGTGATCCGGTCCGCCGGCACGGACTTGAGCTGCATGCCCAGGTCGTACAGCTTCTTGACGCTGCCGACCTCCTCGGAGACGGTCAGCGACTTCGTGGCCGCCTCGGCCAGCTTCATCAGCCGCCCGGTGTCCGTGAAGACGTTCTGCTTCTTCAGCGTGCGGATCATCGAGTTCATGTACATGTGCTGGGCCTTGGCGCGGCCCAGATCGCTGTAGAAGGCATGGCGTGTGCGCAACCACTGCAACGCCTGCTTGCCCTTGACGTCCTTCCGGCCTGCCGTCATCTTCAGGCCGGAGCCTCCGGGCACGCCGGGCATCGGGCGGTCCCACACGTTCTGCTTCACACAGACCTCGACGCCGCCGATGGCGTCCGCCATGCTCACCACGCCCGCGAAGTCGATCGTCATCCAGTGGTCGATGTAGACGCCGGTGAGGTTCTGCCAGGTGGCCAGGGTGCAGCCGGCCCCGCCGCGGGCCAGCGACGTGTTGATGATGTCGTTGGTCGCCGGGTACGTGGCGCCCGTCTTCGGGTCCTTGCACTTGGGAATGTCGACGCGGGTGTCCCGCGGGATGCTCACCACCGCGGCACTCTTCCGGTCCGCGGACAGGTGGATCAGCATCTGCACGTCGCCCAGCGGTGGGTTGCCGCGAGTGTCCTTGCTGCCACCGAGCTTCACGTTCTCGTCGGAGGAGCGGCTGTCGGAGCCGATGAGAAGAATGTTCAGCGGGGTCTGGCCGGCGGCGTTCGGCGCGGCCTTGTTCGCCTTGGAGTCGCCGCTGCTGCGCTCACCCTTCTCGATGTTGCCGTTGAGGTGCTGGTAGTACAGGTAACCGGCGCCCGCCGTGCCCAGTATCAGCACCGCGAGCGTGGTCGCGGACCATCTGAGCGCGCGATGACCGCGTCGCGGTCGCCGTCTCCCGTGTTGTCCAGCGCCCTTCGGTCCTGAGGCCTTCGGCTCTGCGCCCTTCGGTCCCGCGCCCTCGGACGGGCTGTCGGTCCGACCCCGTCCGAGAGCGGGCTCGACGCCCGAAAACGTGCCTCTTCCCTGCCCCCGCACACTGTTCTGCGGCACCGTCCCACCCTCCCCGCCCCACACCTGACATGGCCCTGTCTTGCGTCAAGTGAGACGTGAGACAGGGCCACTTGGTGCATTCAAGATTCATCATTCTGCGGTGGGACGCGAGGCTCAGCCGCAGTGCACGTCTTCGTAGACGGCCAAGCCGTGGTCGGCCCCCGTGCCACCGCTCGTGTAGTTGAGCTCGCCGTAGATGTCGATGCAGCTGCCGGCGGCGTAGACGTACAACGGGCCTGCGTAGGAGGTGTAGTTGGAGTTGGTCCCGTCGAGCTTCCAGGTGCTGGACCCGCTCTTGCGGATGCCCGCGATGATGTGGTTGCCCCCGCCGACCTCGCTGTCGTTCGCGCGGGTGATGACGCAGTTGTTCCCGTTCGAGCTGTTGTAGTAGACGTCGATGTAGCCGACGGTGGGATTGGGGTACCAACCGTCCTTGATCGCCCAGGACTTCAGGAAACCGTAGGAGCTTCCGCAGTAGTTGACCCGGGACATCGCGTCAGCCTGTCCGGCTGAGATGCCTACCAGTCCGGCCGTCAGCAGCGTGACTGCTCCAGCCGCCGAAGTGATCCGCGTGCGCAACAGACCGCGCATAGCAACCTCCAAGGATCTCAATAGAGTTGACGCGCGATCAGTTAACCTGCGGACGCCACGGCCCGGTGATCAAGACAGTCTTTTGTGACCTTCGCCTCACGTGGGGCGGGACAGCGAACGGGCCCGCCACGCGTCCGGTTCGACGTGTGACAGGCCCGTGAGACCGCGGTCTCTCAGCTAGCGCACTTCACCTCGTTCGCCGTGGTCTTGTCCACGTTCACCGGCGCCGCGGTGGAGTTCATCTTCACCCCGGCGCCCTTGAAGTCCTCACCCAGCGTCAGCGTGATGGTCGGCAGACCCTGGGAGTTGGTGACGCTCTTGCCCGGCTTCATCATCGACCCGGACAGGCCCATGATCGCGGCCAGCCTGCGGGCCTGATCGGCCTGGTCGGGGGCGTACTCCAGCGTCGTCTTCGCCTGGGAGGCGCCGGCGTTGCCCGCGTTCTCCGACTTGGTCACGCCCGCCTCGGTCTGGAGGTAGGTGAGCTCCTCCTGGGCGCTGCCGGCCGCGGCACCACCGTTGAGGATCCGCACCCGCACCTCGGAGGCGTCCGACTTGCTGCCCTTCAGCCGGGCGGCGACGGCGGCCTTCTCCTTCTTCTCCTTGGCCTTGACCGCGGTGAAGGAGGTGTCGCTCTTGATCATGTTGAAGACCTGCGAGGCGTTCGGCTCAAGGGGCACGACGGTCGCCTTGACCACCTCGGCGGGGTTGTCCTTGACCGGGACCGTGGTGAAGGTGATGTTCTTCATCGGCACCTTCTTCAGCTCCAGGGCCACGTCCTTGAGCGTGCTGGCCTTGCCGATGCCCGTGTCGACGGTGAGCGCCTTGGTGGCCGCGTTGGCCAGCTTGATCAGCTTCGTGGGGCTGGTCAGAGTGTCGCCCGAGGTCATCTTGCGCATCAGCGAACTCATGAACTGCTGCTGGACCTTGATGCGGTCCAGGTCGCCCTGGTTGCCGAAGCTGTGCCGGGTGCGGACGAAGGCGAGTGCCTCCTCGCCCTCGATGGTGTGCTTGCCGGCCGACAGGTTCAGATGCGAGTCGGGGTCGTTGACGTCCTTGGCGAGACACACCTCCACACCGCCCACCGCGCTCGTCAGCGTCTTCACCGCGTTGAAGTCGGCCATCGCGAAGTGGTTCACGTCGATGCCGGTGAGCTCCTCGACCGTCTTCATGGTGCAGCCGGGGTTGCGGCCGAACTGACCGAGGCTGGTGTTGAAGCGCTTGTCCTGGGTGCCCGGGATGACCTTCGTGGTGCCGTCCTCGGTGACCTCGCAGTCCGGTACGTCGACGATCAGGTCCCGGGGGATGCTCATCGCGGTCGCGTTCGTACGGTCCTTCGAGACGTGCAGCAGGATGTTGGTGTCGGCGTGCCCGACGCTGCCCTTGTCGCCGTAGCCCCCGTTGCCCGAACCGGTCCGCTTGTCGGTGCCGATGATCAGGATGTTGAAGGCCTCGTCCTTGCTGAAGCCGTCGTCGGCCACGTTGCCGACGTCCTCGGTGGTGACGTTGCCTTCGAGGTGCTTCAGATACAGGTAGGCGGCTCCCGCCGTGCCGACCAGCACGAACGCCATCACACCGCCGGTCCACAGCAGTATTTTCTTGCCGCGCGCCTTCTTCTTGACCGGCCGCCGGTTGCGGCGCCCGGGCGGCGGCTCCTCCGGCGCACCACGCCGGCGACGGGGCGGCGGTACGTCACGGCCGGGGGCGTCGGCGGGCGACGTCCGTCCCGGCGCGGCCGTTCTGCCGCGCGGCGCTCCGGAAGGGCCCGCCGCACGAGAAGTCGTTCTGCTGCGTGGTCCCGGAACCGCTGATTGCGGTGCGGAAGGAGTCAGTCGCAGTTCGTATTCGCCAGTGTTCGGATTGAGCACCCACTGGTCTGCGGGGTCGATGTCGTCCGCCCGCCCACGGCCTTGCGCGTCCACGGTTGTCTCAATCCTCCGTCGGGGCCACGCGGCGCCTTCCCCCTCAAAGGCGCTCGGGTCTCGGTCTCACAGTGCACGACCTCAGGAAGACCTATCGGCCTGCTGCACCGGATCGCTCACACTATCCGGCCAGTTCATCGGCAAGCGACGACGGTGACAAATTCCACGTCCCTACAACTGGGCAATCCACCCATTTCCTTGAACAGATGTACGTCGCCTTGGTAATCGCTTTACTTACAGGTGTCCTCGGCGGCCGTGTTTCCGCGAAACGTGGGCGCGGGTGAAGTCGTCGCGGCGGGCCGGTCGGCGCCGGACTTCTTCCGCGGAACCTCCTTGGCGACCGCCACCGGCGCGTCCGTGCGCAGCCGGGCGAACAACTGCTCCGCCTCGGCTTCCACGAGCTGGTCGCGGTTGGCGTTGTAGGCGTACGACTCCCTTGGCACGGTCAGGAATTGCACACGTTCGGTGGGGATGTCGCGCAGCCCCCGCACGAGGTCGTACAAACCACGCAAGCTCGCCAGATCCGGGTCGGTGGTGAGCGACGAGGTGGCCGCGTCCAGCACCGGATAGAGGCGGACCGGATTCAGCAGGACGTCATTGCTCTGCACCTTGTTGACGAGGGCCCCGAGGAACCGTTGCTGCCGGTCCATCCGGTCGGTGTCGCTGCCGTTGCCGATCGACTTGCGGGCGCGGACGTAGCCGAGGGCCTGCTCCCCGTTGAGCGTCACCTTGCCCGCCGGGAGCTTCAGCTTGGCGGCCTTGTCGTTGATCGGCTTCGTCAGACAGATCTCGACGCCGTCCACCGCGTCGACCATGTCCTTGAAGCCGTGGAAGTCGACGACCATGTGATGGTCGATCCGGACGCCGGTCAGCTTCTCCACGGTCCGGATGGTGCAGGCCGAACCACCCTTCTGGAAGGCGTAGTTGAACATCGCGAACATCGGCTCGGTCCGGCTGCCGTCCGGCTCCAGACAGGCCGGTACGTCCACCATCAGATCACGGGGGAGCGAGACGGCCGTCGCGCTGCGCCGCCCCGCGGACAGGTGCAGCAGGATCGTCGTGTCCGACCGCTCGGTCCCCGAGTCCCGCCCGTAGCGCGCGTTCCCGTCCCCGGAGCGCGAGTCCGAGCCGATCACCAGGATGTTCTGCGCGTCCTTGACGAGCGCGGTGGGCCGCTCCTTCTCGTACCGGGCGAGTTCCGCGGCGGCGGCGTCGTCGGGCGTGATGTTCCCGTCGAGCTTGGCGTAGATCGCCCACCCGGCCCCGACGGCCGCCACGACGAGGACCGTCACCCCGACGGCCCCGCCTCGCAGCCAACGGCGCCGGCGCCGCCGTATCAGCCCCCGCCCCGTGGCGGACGCCCCCGCTCCCGGACCGAGGGTGCCTTTGCGGGGCGTACCTGCGGTGTCGGTCACGGCTGATCCACCCCTCATGACGTACGAGCGTGTGGTGCGGTTCGCTCTTACGACCATGGCGTGGAGGGCGGGGGGAGGCGTGTCGGGTTAGGCCGGACGGGCGACTGAGGGCACCTTTTGAAGGTCGGCGCGGAGGACGCTTTCAGGGGCGCGGGGAACTGCGCGACCAGCCACAACGGACCCGCACCCACCAAACAACCTCAGTGAGCGGTAGCAGTCACCCGCTCACTCTCCACCCGCTTCGCCAGCCCTTCCTCCCCCAACCGCTCCAGATTCCGGCACAACACCACGGACCCCCCGGTGGCCAGCGGCGAGTACAGCCCCGCGCACAGCCCCTCCCAGGTGTCGTACGCCAACCCCGACAGCAGTCGCGAGCCGGGCCCGGTAAGCCCGAGACCGGACGCCTCCGCGGAAGCCCGCTCCACCACCTCCGCCCCGCTGAACTCCCGCCCGGCCACGACGAGCGCGGGCTCGTCGGGGTCGACCGGTGCGAACGGGGCGAACCGGTCGCCCTGCCCCGGCACCTCGACCGCGTAGTCGGCGAAGCCGTCCGGGGTCTGCGGGAAGCGGCCACCGAGCGGGCGCAGCGCGAGGGCGATGCGCGAGCCCGAGCACGCGCGCGCCGCGTCCAGGGTGTCGGGCCCGCTCACCACGATGTCCGCGGCCTTCGGATCGCCGGCGACATCGGCGACCACGCCCACCGAGGAGCACGCCAGCAGCCACACCGCCGTCTGCCAGTGCGCGGGCAGCAGCAGCGCGACCCGGTCGCCGGGCTCCGCGGAGAGCTCGCCCTGGAGGAGATTGGCGGTCTTGGCCACCCAATTGGCGAAGGTGGCGACGGACAGTTCGACGCGTTCGCCCGTGGCGTCGTCGTAGAAGGTCACCAGGGGGCGTCCGGCGTCCGCGGCGAGCGCGGAACGCAGCAGGTCGGCAGGGGTGCGATCGGTGGCGTTCACCCGGGCAAGCGTACGCGGGCGCACGGCGGGGCGACGACGGACCGGCCCGCTGCCGGCTCACCGGTTCGGGGGAACGGGAGCCGACGATCCGTCAGTTCCCGGATGGACAGATATGTATGACTATGTCCAACATTGTTGGCATGCGCGGATTTCTTGCTTCCTCGATCGGTGTCACCTGTGCGGCCGCTCTCGCCCTGCCGCTGACCCCACCCGCCGCCGCGACCGTCGCGCGCCCGGCGCCGACCGCGCAGGTGTCGGCCCGGAGCGTCGGTTCCGGCGCCGCCTCGGCGGCGGTCCCCGGCAGCACCCAGTCGCTGCCGCTCACCCCGCTCGGCGCCGACCGCTCGCTCGGGTCGGCCGCCGTCCAGGGCCTGCCCCGCCGCGATGTGCACCGCTTCTCGATGGTCGGGGTCGTCTGGGACGACCCGGAGACCGCACTGCACGGCCGCGTCGAGGTACGCGCGCGTGCGCTCGACTCGGGTACGTGGTCCGCCTGGCAGGACGTCGAGACGCACTACGCGGACGACGGCGCCGACCCCGACACGGCCGAGCGCACCTCGGGCCGGGTGCGCGGAGCGACGGCACCGCTGTGGGTCGGTGACTCGGACGGCGTCGAGGTACGAGTGCGTGCCGCGGCCGAGACCCGCGAACTCGGCGCCGAGGCGACCGCGCTGCCGTCGGGGCTGCGCCTCGAACTCGTCGACCCCGGCGAGGCCGCCCTCCCGCAGGGCACCCCGGCAGGCGGCCCCCGGACTCGTGGCGGTCTCGGCGCCGAGGCCCCCGAGGCCGTCGCCGCCTCCGCCGCCAACGCCGCGCTCGCGCCGCTCGGCGCCACCGAGATCCCCGCGCTCGACCGCGCGCGGACCGAGCGGGAGATGGTCTCCCTGCGGGCCGGCGAACTGACCGAGCGGCAGCGGGCCGAGCCGAAGATCGGCCCGCGTCCGCGCATCGTGACGCGGCGCGGCTGGGGGGCGAACGAGAACCTGCGCGAGAGGAAGTTCGTCTACACGAAGAAGGTGAAGGCGGCCTTCGTCCACCACACCGCCACCGGCAACGGCTACCGCTGCTCCCAGGCCCCCTCCGTCATCCGCGGTATCTACCGCTACCACGTCCGGAGCATGGGCTGGCGTGACATCGGCTACAACTTCCTCATCGACAAGTGCGGCACCATCTACGAGGGCCGCGCCGGGGGAGTGGCGAAGCCGGTCCTGGGCGCCCACACCCTCGGCTTCAACACCAACAGCATGGGGATCGCCGTCCTCGGCACCTTCGGCTACACCCGCCCCACGTCCGCCGCGGTGAAGGCAGTGGCCCGCGTGACGGCCTGGAAACTGGGGCTCTACGGTGCCAATCCGCGCGGCAAGACATACCTGAAGTCGGGCGGTGGCAACCTCTACCGCAAAGGCACGAAGGCACGACTGAACGTCATCTCCGGCCACCGCGACGGCTTCTCCACCGCCTGCCCCGGCTGGCAGCTCTACCGCAAGCTCGGCTCGGCCCGCTCGACCGCGGCGCGCTACCAGGGGAGGTGACGGGAGGAGGGCGAGGGGGACGGAGAAGTGTGAGGGGGACGGCGAAGTGTGAGGAGGGCGGAGAACCGCACTGCCGTCGATTCCGTCGATGTCGTCGAAAGCGCCGCACAACGGTCTGCATACACTGACCGGCCGAAAGACAGTTCGGCCGGTCACCGGCAGGAAGCAGAGACGACAGGTGACAGAAGCGATCCTCCTGGTCGGGGGCAAGGGCACGAGGCTGCGTCCGCTCACGGTGCACACGCCGAAGCCGATGGTCCGCGCGGCCGGGGTCCCGTTCCTCACACATCAGCTGGCGCGGGCGAGAGCGGCGGGCGTCGACCACATCGTCCTGGCCACGTCCTATCTGGCCGAGGTCTTCGAACCCCACTTCGGCGACGGCTCGGCACTCGGCCTCCACATCGAGTACGTCACCGAGGAGGAGCCGCTCGGCACGGGCGGAGCGATCCGCAACGTGGCCTCCCGCCTCCACTCCGGTCCCGACGACCCGGTCCTGATCTTCAACGGCGACATCCTCACGGGCCTGGACATCCGGGCCCTGGTGGCCACGCACGAGTCGACGAACGCGGACGTCTCGCTCCACCTGACGAAGGTCACGGACCCTCGTGCCTACGGCCTGGTCCCCACGGACGGGACGGGAAAGGTCCTGGCCTTCCTGGAGAAGCCGCAGTCCCCCGAGGAGATCGTCACCGACCAGATCAACGCGGGCGCGTATGTCTTCCGCCGCTCGTTGATCGACACCATCCCGGCGGGCCGACCGGTCTCGGTGGAACGCGAGACCTTCCCCGACCTCCTCGCGGCCGGCGCCCACCTCCAGGGCATGGTCGACTCCACGTACTGGCTGGACCTGGGCACCCCGGCGGCCTTCGTACGAGGCTCAGCCGACCTGGTCCTGGGCCGCGCCCCGTCCCCGGCGGTCCCCGGCCGCTGCGGCGACCGTCTGATCCTCCCCACGGCCCGCGTGGCCCCGGACGCCAAACTCACCGGCGGCACGGTGGTGGGCGAGGGCGCGTTCGTGGCCGAGGGCGCCCGCGTCTTCGGCAGCACGATCCTGCCCGGCGCCGTGATCGAACCCGGCGCGGTCATCACGGACTCCCTGATCGGCACCCGCGCAAGGATCGGCGAACGCTCCGTCCTCAGCGGCACGGTCATCGGAGACGGCGCGGTGGTGGGCCCCGACAACGAACTCCGAGACGGCGCCAGGGTGTGGTGCGACGCCCACATCCCGGCGGGGGCGGTGCGCTTCTCGTCGGACCAGTAGGCGCGGGCGGCGCGGGTTCGTTGTGGGTCACGCTCGAACGCGGCTGCGGGTCGTGCCGCCCAGGGGCGCGGGGAACCGCGCGACCAGCCACGACGCACCCGCAGCCGCCCCACCACCCAGCCCGTCCGGCGGGGGCGAAGGGGCAGCGCCGTCACAACTGCCCGATATCCCCCCGCGGCATCCGAGGCGCCCGCCGCGCCGGCGTCCGCCCACTCAGCAGAATCAGCCGCGCCGCCCGATGCCGCTGCCCCGCATAGGGCTCCAGCAACGACAACATCACCGCGTCATCCGCATCCCGGTCGCCCGCGAGCGCCCACCCCACGATCCCCGGCAGATGCAGATCCCCCACGGTCACCGCATCCGCTGCCCCATGACTGCGCTGCACCACTTCCGCGGACGTCCACGGCCCCACCCCCGGCACGGCCTCCAGCCGAGCCTGAGCGTCCTCCGCCGACATCCCCACCGCCTGCTCAAGCCGCGCAGCAACCCGCACAGCCCGCAGAATCGTCGACGCCCGCTTGTTGTCGACCCCGGCCCGATGCCACTCCCACGACGGAATCAACGCCCACGTCCGAGGCGCCGGCATCACCCACAGCCGCCCCCCGGCAGCGGGCCCCGGCGCCGGCTCCCCGAACTTCCGTACCAGCGACCGCCACGCCCGGTACGCCTCGTCGGTCGTGACCTTCTGCTCCAGGATCGACGGGATCAAGGACTCCAGCACCAGCCCGGTCCGCGTCAGCCGCAGCCCCGGCCGGCGATGCCGCGTCACCGCCAGCAACCGGTGCCGGGGCACGAAGACGGACGGATCGTCGGCGGCCCCGAGCAGCTCGGGCAACCGGTCGAGCAGCCACCGCGCCCCCGGCCCCCACGCCTCCCCGCGGACCGAACCGTCCCGCCCCGCGGCGACCCGCAGCGTCCCCGGCCCGGCAGGCGTCAGACTGGCCCGCCACACCGACCCGTCCGGCATCGCCCGGAACGTCGGATCGGCGGGCCCGCGCCGCAACGGCCCGAGCACCAGCCCCAGCTCCAAGGGCCACTCCGGCACGAACGTCCGCACCAGCCCCGGCGCCGAGGCAGGCCGCGGCACACCTTGGGACACGGCGACATGCCCACCACGCACCGTCGTACGAGTGGGCCGCGGAGCGAACCGTCCAGCCACGAATGAGTCCTGGGAGAGAGGAAGAAGTTCTGCGGGAGACCTACGAGCCTAGAGGCACACGAGCCTCCTCACCGCACCTCGATGAACATCCCCGCATCCCGCTCGGCCCGAGCCCTCGGCTCCTCCGCCGGATGCCCGACCGCCACGGCCCCCATCGGATCCCAGTCGCCCGGCAGCCCCAGCACCTCCCGCACCACGTCCCGGCAGAACATCGTCGACGACACCCACGCCGACCCCAGCCGCTCCCCGGCCAGCGCGACGAGGAAGTTCTGCACCCCGGCCCCGGTCGCGACGACGAACATCTCCCGCTCGGCCGCGTCCCGCCGCGGATCGCCGTACGTGTGCGACCCGTCCATGACCAGACACGGCACCACCAGATAGGGCGCCTTCCGCAGCACGTCTCCGCGGCGCACCCGCTTGGCGATCGACTCCTCGCTCTTGCCGTCCCGCCGCAGATCCGCGATCCAGGCGTCCCGCATCGCGTCCAGCAGCTCCGTCCGCGCGGCCTCGGACTCCAGCAGGACGAAACGCCACGGTGTGGTGTGATGCGGCGCCGGCGCGGTCACGGCCGCGGCGACCGCCCGCCGCACCGCACCGCCGTCGACCGGCTCGTCCGTGAAGGCCCGTACCGTACGCCGCTGGGTCACCGCCAGCCGTACCGCCTCGGAGGTGCCCAGCCGGAACATGTCGTCGCGCGCGCCGCGCACCATGGCACCCGCCCCCTCCCCGTGCTCGACCGACACCACCTGCGCCAGCCCGCGCACCACGGCGACGGGCCGTCCGGCGGCCTTGCCCTTGACCAGGTCACCGGCCGCGGCCAGTTCGTCGGCCGTGGCGACGACGGTGGCGCTCAGCGGGTTGCCGTACGCGTCCGTGCCCCCGCGCAGATCGTCGAGCACCCGCACCCCGGCGGCCCCGATCGCCACGTCGGTGAGCCCCGCGCGCCAGGGCCGCCCGAAGGTGTCGGTGATGACGACGCCGACGTCGACCCCGAGCAGCTCGCGCAGCCCTTCCCGTACGGCACGCGCGGAGGCGTCCGGGTCCTCGGGCAGCAACAGGACGGTCCCGGCCGGAGTGTTGGAGGCGTCGACCCCCGCCGCGGCCATGATCAGCCCCTGCCGGTTCTCGACGATCCGCAGGGCGCCGCGTCTGGCCACCACCCGCACGGTCTCGGCGTCGATGGCCGCCTCCCGGTCGGCCGCCTCGACGATCCGGCCCTCCGCCTTGGAGACGATCTTCGAGGTGACGAGCAGCACGTCACCGTCGGCGAGACCGGGCTCGGCGGCGGCGATCAGCTTGGCGAGGTCGTCCCCGGGCGCGATCTCGGGCAGCCCGGCCACGGCCCACGCGCGGAAGGCGTCCGCGCTCAAGTCCGTGCTCGCGTCCCCGCTGACATCTGCGCTCAAGACCCCCGCACCTCCTCCGCCAGCGCCAGCGCCTCCCGGGCCATCTGCGTGCTCGCGTCGAGGTCCGTCATCATCAGCGGTACGGCCCGGCAGCGGATGCCGGCCGCCTCGACGCGCTCCACGGAGGCCGCGTCGACGGTGTCCACGAGCCAGCCGTCCAGCAGCCCCGAGCCGTAGTGCTCGGCCACGGCAGCGGCCGACGACTCCACGCCCACCGCCGCCAGCACCTTGTCGGCCATGCCGCGCACGGGCGCGTCCCCGACGATGGGGGAGAGGCCGACCACGGGAACGCCCGCCTCGGCGATCGCCTCGCGGATGCCGGGCACGGCCAGGATCGTGCCGATGGAGACGACCGGGTTGGACGGCGGGAAGAGGATCACGTCCGCCTCCGCGATCGCCTCCAGGACGCCGGGCGCGGGCTTGGCCTGCTCCGCGCCCACCGGCACGATCGCCTCCGCCGGCACCGAGGCCCGCAGCCGTACCCAGTACTCCTGGAAGTGGACCGCCTTGCGCTCGCCGTCGACCTCGACGGCGACATGGGTCTCCACGCGGTCGTCGGACATCGGGATCAGCCGCACGCCCGGCTTCCAGCGGTCGCAGAGCGCCTCGGTGACCGCGCTCAGCGGGAATCCGGCGCCGATCATCTGCGTGCGCACGATGTGGGTGGCGAAGTCCCGGTCGCCGAGCCCGAACCACTCGGGGCCGACGCCGTACGCCGCGAGCTCCTCCTTGAGGTGGAAGGTCTCGTCGGCCCGGCCCCAGCCCTGTTCCTCGTTGATGCCGCCGCCGAGCGTGTACATCACCGTGTCGAGGTCCGGGCAGACCTTCAGTCCGAAGAGGTGGATGTCGTCCCCGGTGTTGCCGATGACCGTGACGTCCGCGTCCGGCACGGCCTGCTTCAGACCGCGCAGGAAACGGGCACCGCCGATGCCGCCTGCCAGAACCACGATTCGCATGGGACAAGCATTGCAGGCGGGTACGACAACGCGTCAGGCAGTCACCGGACGCGCCGTGCAGGCGTGCGCACCGTGCATCGGCATCTCGGTCAGGCCCGGGTAGTACACGTGCAGGCTGACCGCCGGCTCCAGCGCGTCGTTGACGACCTCGTGCACATAGCCCGGCGCGAACACCCGCTGCGCGCCGGTCGCCAACGCGCGCGTGCCGCGGTCGGTGCGCTCGGTCAGCTCGCCCTCCAGGACCGTCAGCACTCCGGAGGAGCGGCCGTGGTCGTGCAGCCCGCTGCCCTGTCCGGGCACCCAGGACAGCAGCCAGACCTCGTAACCGGGGCCGGTGCGCAGCCGGTGGTACCAGCGCGTCGTGGCGTCGTACTGCACCAGGTGCTCCCACTGGGAGCGGTCGGCGGCGATGGAGCGGGCCAGGCCGACGAACTCCGCGACGGTCGAGGGGTGCTCGCGCGGGGGCTGGAGGAGGTGAGGCACCTCAAGGATGTCGCCGGCGATCTGGAGGTCGTTGTCGCTGTTCATGGGATGGGGCGGTTCCTCAGTGAAAGAAGGTCAGACAGAGGGAACGGGAAAGGCCGAGTCCCGGGGGATTCGGCCTTCAGCTGGAGCGGGTGTCGTGCACCGGGGCTCAACAGCTGTGACAGCAACAGCTACAGCGAGCGCGGGCAGCACCGTGCGACCCGGCGGTGCGGGTCGTGGTGAGTGCCAAGTTCGCGAGCATGCCCACTAGGACAGCGGTTCACACCGGCACTGTCAACTCGACACCGGCATGTGGGACTGCTTTCACCTCATCCGGTTCATCTGAGAGGTGAAAGGTTTGTTCACCCGTCTACCGGGACACATGGCGCACAACCGGCGCGCAAGGAACGGGAACGAACTCCTGGGCGTCCTTCTCCGTACAGGTCCTGCACGGGTTCGGAAGCCCCGCGGGTCCCATCTGCTTGTCAAGGTTTATGGCGATTTGAACACTTTCCGCTAGGCCTTGGTTCCGCAGAGTGAATAAGGGGCCCAATAGCAGATCTCGGCTTGACTCGCCCGGAGCAGCACACTTGTAATTTCACTCGTGTCGTTCAGCCGACATCGGTAACGGCTACATCACGGGGACGCGAAAGACAGACGAGGGGCGCACATGACCGAGCTGGTGCAGCAACTGCTGGTCGACGACGCGGACGAGGAACTCGGCTGGCAGGAGCGCGCGCTGTGCGCCCAGACCGACCCCGAGTCCTTCTTCCCCGAGAAGGGTGGCTCCACCCGTGAGGCCAAGAAGGTCTGCCTGGCTTGTGAGGTCCGTTCCGAGTGCCTCGAGTACGCCCTCGCCAACGACGAGCGCTTCGGCATCTGGGGCGGCCTGTCCGAACGGGAGCGGCGCCGCCTGAAGAAGGCCGCGATCTGACCGACCGGCGTCACCTCGCACGTACATACGGGACTTACGGCCCGTCGCAGGTGGGTTGTCCACAGGCGGCGGGCCGCCGCTGTGCCCAGCCGATAGTGTGGTCGCTCGTCCGAGACGCCCCGCTGCCCCCTCGGGGCACAGGCGTCCACCGCAGTCCACCGAACCGGGGCCCGTACCTCGATGTCCGTGCACAGCCACACGGCAGCCCACGACGCTGCCACTCCTGAGTTCCCGCGTCATGTGGTGACCGCGGTCCTCGTCGCGCACGACGGCGCCCGCTGGCTGCCCGACGCGCTCGCCGGGCTGCTCGGCCAGGAGCGCCCCGTCCAGTTCGCGATGGCCGCCGACACCGGCAGCGCCGACGCCTCCGCGCAACTGGTCACCGACGCCCTCGGCGCCGACCGGGTGCTGCACCTCGCCCGCCGTACCGGCTTCGGCCAGGCCGTCGAGGAGGCCAACCGCACCGCACCCGTCCTCACCCCGGACGAGCTGCCGTACCTCAAGCGCCCCAGCGGCTGGGACCCTGTCACGCGCACATGGCGCGACGACGCCTACGACCTGCCGGAGCTCCCGCACGGAGAGCCGGTGCAGTGGCTGTGGCTGCTGCACGACGACTGTGCCCCCGAACCCGACGCCCTGGCCCAGCTGCTGCGGGTCGTCGACCAGGAACTGGAGCTCGGCCGGGACGACGTGGCCGTCGTCGGCCCCAAGCTCCGCGGCTGGTACGACAGACGGCAACTCCTGGAGGTCGGCGTCACCATCGCCCACTCCGGGCGCCGCTGGACCGGCCTCGACCGCCGCGAACAGGACCAGGGCCAGCACGACCACGTCCGGCCCGTGCTCTCCGTCTCCACCGCCGGCATGCTCGTCCGGCGCGATGTCTTCGACGCGCTCGGCGGCTTCGACCGGCGCCTGCCCCTGATGCGTGACGACGTCGACCTGTGCTGGCGCGCCACCGCCGCCGGCCATCGCGTCCTCGTCGCCCCAGAGGCGGTCGTCCGCCACGCGGAGGCGGCCTCCCGCGAGCGCCGCGCCGTCGACTGCGTGGGCCGCACCGCCGCCTCCCCGCACAAGGTCGACAAGGCGGGCGCCGCCTACACCCTGCTCGTCAACAGCCGTACGGCGGTCCTCCCCTGGGTCCTCCTGCGCCTCGTCGTCGGCACGGTGCTCAGGACGGTCGCCTATCTCGTCGGAAAGGTCCCCGGACAGGCCCTCGACGAGATCCGCGGCCTGCTGAGCACCCTGCTGCGGCCCGAGCGGATCATCGCCGGGCGCCGCAGGCGCGGCACATCGGTGGTGGACAAGGACGAGATGCGCCCGCTGTTCCCGCCACCCGGCGCGACCGTGCGGGCCACCGTGGAGCAGGCCGCCGGCAGCTTCTTCGGCAGCTCCGACCCCGAGGCGACCTCGGGCGCGGGACGCCATGGCGGCGCCGTCGAGTCCGGGCCCGGGGGCGACGACGCCGACTTCCTGGAGATCGAGCAGTTCGCCCGCGTCAAGCGCATCGCCCGCAAGCCAGGGCCGGTGCTCTTCCTGGTGCTGCTGCTCGTCTCGCTCGTCGCCTGCCGTGAACTCCTCGGCTCCGGCGCGCTCTCGGGCGGTGCCCTGCTGCCCGCCCCGGCCGACTCCGGCGAACTGTGGTCGCGCTACCTGGACGCCTGGCATGCCGTCGGCGCCGGCGGCACTCCGTCCGCGCCGCCCTACCTGGCGATCCTCGCGATGCTCGCCTCCGTGCTCTTCGGTTCGACCGGGCTCGCGGTCACCGTCCTGCTCGTCGGTTCGGTGCCGCTGGCCGGGTTCACCGCCTACTTCGCCTCCCGGCCGCTGGTCGAGTCACGGCTCCTGCGCGCGTGGGCGGCCGTCGTCTACGCCTTCCTGCCCGCGGCCACCGGCGCCCTCGCCGGCGGCCGCATCGGCACCGCCGTCCTCGCGATCCTGCTGCCGCTCATCGCGCGCGCGGGCATCGCGGCCGCCGGCCTGACGAACGCCTCCGACGCGCGCGGCAGTTGGCGCGCCACCTGGGCGTACGCCCTGCTCCTGACGGTCACCACCGCGTTCACGCCGATCATCTGGCCGATCGCGCTGCTGCTGGGCCTCGGCGTCCTGGCCGTGCGCCGCACCGACATCACCGCCTACGGCCTGCGCTTCTTGGCCCAGCTCGGCACACCGCTGCTGATCCTCGCGCCCTGGTCGCTGACGCTGCTGCCGTTCGGCTTCTTCGACGAGGCCGGCCTGAAGTACGGCTCCTCGGCCGCCTCCGCCCTCGACCTCCTCGGCGCCAGCCCCGGCGGCCCCGGCACGGTCGACGGGCTGATGCTCATCGGTGTCGTCCTGGCCGCGCTGGCCGCCCTGCTGCGCTCGGAGCGCCAGTTCGGCATCTGGACGGCCTGGGCGGTCGCCCTTGTGGGCCTCGTCTTCGCCGCCCTCTCCAACGGCTCCACCTGGGCCGGGCCCGCCACCCTCGTCTACGGCATCGCCCTGCTGGCCGCCGCGATGCTCGGCGCCGACGGGGCCCGCTCGCGGGTCGCCGAGCAGAGCTTCGGCTGGCGTCAGCCGGTCGCCGCGCTGATCGCCTTCGCCGCCGCCGCGGGCCCCCTGCTCGTCGCCGCCGGCTGGATGATCGGCGGCGCCGACGGTCCCCTGGAGCGCCGCGACCCGGTGCAGGTGCCCGCGTTCGTCGCCGAGGACGGCAACAACCGCGACCGGGCCCGCACCCTCGTCCTCGACAGCGACTCCGCGGCCCATGTCGGCTACATGCTCGTGCGCGGCTCGGGCGCCCGCCTCGGCGACGGTGAACTGGCCGCCGCCGACGGTGAGAACACCCAGCTCGACAAGGTCGTCGCCAACCTCGTCGCCGGCTCCGGCGCCGACCAGTCCGACCAGCTCGGCAAGTTCGCGGTGCGCTACGTCCTCGTCCACAAGGGCGCCCCGCGCGAGGTGACCCGCGTCCTGGACGCCACCCCGGGCCTGTCCCGGCTCAGCGAGCAGAACGGCAGCGCCCTGTGGCGGGTCGACCAGGACGTCGCCCGCGCCACCATCGTCGCCGGCTCCGGCGCCCCGACGCTGGTCGCCGCGGGACCCGTGGAGATCCACACCACGATCCCGGCCGGCGCCGACGGCCGCACCCTGCGCCTCGCCGACACCGCGGCCGAGGGCTGGACGGCCACCCTGGACGGCAGGCCGCTCACCGCGACCACGGTCGACGGCTGGGCCCAGGGCTTCGAACTCCCGGCCGCCGGCGGCAGACTGGACGTCGTCTACGACGACCCGATCACCCACACCGCCTGGCTGTGGGCCCAGGGCGCGCTCGCCCTGGTCCTCGTGGTCCTCGCCCTGCCCGGCCGCCGCCGCGACATCGACGACGACCTTCCCGAGGAGGAGCGGGCGATCCCCGCACAGGCGACCGAGGGCGAGGGCCGCCGCGCCCGCCGCCTGCGCGCCCAGGCGGAGGCCGAAGAGGCCGCCCAGAACGACGAGCCCCTGTCTCCTCCTTCGGAGGAGACGCCGGTCCCGGTCCCGCAGCAGCAGTCCTACGGTGACTGGAACCAGGCGAGCTACGCGGGCGCCGAGTACAACACCTACGCCGGTGACCAGTACCAGTCCGCCCCGCAGCAGTACCCGGCGGGCGGCTACGACCAGCAGGGCTACGCGGACCCGTACCAGGGCGGCCAGTACGACCCGTACGCGTACGGGGGCCAGGCGCAGCAGCCGTCGTACGACCAGTACGGGCAGCCGTACGACCAGGGTTACGACGCCACGTACGACCCGGCGCAGCCGCAACAGCACGACGGCGAGCGTCCCGACGGGAGCCAGCAGTGAACCGCACCACCGTGTCCCTGATCGCCTGCGCGACCGCTCTCGCCGCCGTCACCGGCTTCGCCTCGCTCAACGCGCCCGACGCGTCCGGCACGAACACCGCCCGGGCGGCCGCCGAACTGCCCGTGGAGCGCACGAGCCTGCTCTGCCCGAGCCCCAGCCTCTCCGACCTCGCCGACACGTCCTACACGTCCTTCACGCCCGTCACCAAGGGCACGGGAAGCGACGGCAAGGCCGAACTCGTCTCCGCGGCGCAGGAGTCGGGGGACACCGACACGACGGACGGCAAGAAGGACGGCAAGGAGACCGACGACAAGGCGGGCGAGAAGGCGGCCAAGCCGGTCCTCACCGCCAAGGACCCCGGCACGCCCGACACCGAGGACGCCTCCGGCGGTGACTCGCCCGCGCTCATCGGCACCGCCGAGGGCAGGTTCGCGCCCGGCTGGACCGTGCAGGAGACCACCGAGGTCGCCGCGGGCACCGGACGCGGCCTCCAGGGCGTCAACTGCTCCGGCGCCGACACCGAGTTCTGGTTCCCCGGCGCCAGCACCGCCGCCGACCGCACCGACTACGTGCACCTGACCAACCCCGACGACTCGGCTGCCGTCGTCGACATCCAGCTCTACGGCAAGGACGGCGCCATCGACTCCTCGGTCGGCGAGGACATCACGGTGCCACCGAAGTCCAGTGAGCCGATCCTGTTGTCCACGCTCGTCAGCGACAAGCAGACCAATCTCACCGTCCACGTCAGCGTCCGCAGCGGGCGCGTCGGCGCCGCCGTGCAGGCCCTCGACGACAAGATCGGCGGCGACTGGCTGGCGGCCGCCACGGACCCGGCGGGCAGCCTCGTCCTGCCGGGCATCCCCAAGGACGCAACGGCCGTACGCCTGGTCGCCTTCGCGCCCGGCGACGCCGACGCCGACCTGAAGGTCCGCCTCGCCTCGCCGTCCGGCTCGATCACCCCGGCCGGCAACGAGACGCTGCACGTCAAGGCGGGCATGACGACCGCGGTCGACCTGGGCGCCGTCACGCGCGGGGAGGCCGGTTCGCTGATTCTGACACCGACCGGCGAGTCCGTACCGGTGGTGGCCGCGCTGCGGGTCACCCGAGGCAAGGGCGACAAGCAGGAGACGGCGTACATCCCGGCCACCCGCCCGGTCGGCACGCGCGCGAGCGTCGCCGACAACAGTTCCAAGGGCACCACGCTGTCCCTGGTGGCCCCCACCGGCACCGCGAAGGTCAAGGTGACCGCGTCGGCGGGCAGCGACGGCGGCACGGCCGCCTCGAAGACGTACACGATCAAGGGCGGCACCACCCAGGACGTGGAGCTGCCCGCACCGAGCGGGCTGAAGGGCACGTACGCGCTGACGGTGGAGCCGGAGTCGGGCGGCCCCGTCTACGCGGCCCGCACCCTGGCGGCCACGGAGGACGGCATCCCGGGCTTCACGGTCCAGACGCTGCCGGACGACCGGGGCATGGTCGCGGTGCCGGAGGCGGACGAGGACCTGTCGGTGCTCCAGAAGTAGCCCGCGCGGGCCGCTTCTCAGTCCTCGTCGCCGTAGCGCGGATCGACCGTCTCCGGGGTCAGCCCCAGCAGCTCGGCGACCTGCTCGACGACGACCTCGTGCACCAGGGCCGCGCGTTCGTCGCGGCCCTTGGTGCGGATCTCCACGGGGCGGCGGTACACCACCACGCGCGCGGGGCGTCCCTCGCGCGCGGGAATCGTCCCGCCCAGGGGGACCGCCTCGTCGTTGAAGGTCCGGCCGTCGAGGCGGGGCACCTCCAGGACCAGGAAATCGATGTCGGCGAGCTGCGGCCAGCGCCGCTCCAGACGCTCCACGGAGTCCTGCACCAGATCCGCGAACACCTCGGCACGGCTGGCCGCGAGCGGCACCTGGGGCGGTGCGATCGGGCCGCGCATGCCCCGGCCGTGGCGATCACGTCGGCGGGGTCCGGGGCCGGTGGCACGGGCAGGGGGCGGTACGGGGCTGTCCATCACTGCTGAAGCGTAGTCCCCTGGTGGGGCATGTCGCCGGATGACCATTCCAGCCAAGGTTGGGCTCATTTCTGTATCTCTCCGGGACCGGCGATCTCATGGCAATTGACCTTGTTTGTGCCGAGTGGTGACCGGACGCCAGGTCGTCCGGAATCTTGGAAAGCGGTATCTATGCAGGTCGGAACGGTGTGTTCGGAGGGGCGTGTGGGCCGTTTCACACCACGACACGGTGGAGTGACCTGAAGGGGAGTCGTCGCGGCCCGCTCAAGAGTGCGGTACCGTCCAACGTCGTGAGCCCTGTACGTCGCTGTTCGCGCACCGCTTGCGGCCGCCCCGCCGTCGCGACGCTGACGTACGTCTACGCCGACTCGACCGCGGTCCTCGGCCCGCTCGCCACCTACGCCGAACCCCACTGCTACGACCTGTGCGCCGAGCACTCCGAGCGCCTCACCGCCCCGCGCGGCTGGGAGGTCGTCCGGCTTCTCGACGGTTCGGCCCCCGCCCGTCCCAGCGGCGACGACCTGGAAGCGCTTGCCAACGCGGTCCGTGAGGCGGCCCGCCCGCAGGAGCGCGCCGCCCGGGCCGGTGGCGGGGGACGCACGGCGGACCCCATGGAGGTCGCGCGGCGCGGGCATCTGCGCGTGCTGCGCTCGCCCGACAACTGACCTCCCGGTCGGCAACCACCCTCTTTCCGTGTGCATTTGGTGCACGTTCCGCTCAGTGACGCACGCCCATTGACGACTGCTTGGCGCGGACACGACCATTCCGGAAGCCGAAACGAGAAATCGCTTTCCGCATACCGGAATCGAGCGCGCCCGGACGCGGAACCGGATCGGGGAGGCGCCCGTGTACGTCCAGGAACTGGAACCCGTCGCCGACTCACTGGGCCTGTCCGCCCTCGTCGCCGCCCTGCCCCTGGTGATCGTCCTCGTCCTGCTCGGCGGCGTCCGCCTCAAGGCCCATCTCGCGGGCCTCACAGGGCTTCTGACGGCCGTTCTGGTCGCCTGGCTCGCCTACGGCATGCCGCTGGGCCAGACGCTCTCCAGCGGCGCCCAGGGAGCCGTCTTCGGGCTCTTCCCCATCCTGTGGATCGTCGTCAACGCCCTGTGGGTGTACCGGATGACGGTCCGCACCCGGCACTTCGACATCCTGCGCCGCTCCTTCGGGCGGCTCTCCGACGACCCGCGCATCCAGGCCCTCGTCGTCGCCTTCTGCTTCGGCGCCCTCCTGGAGGCCCTCGCCGGCTTCGGCGCGCCCGTCGCGATCTGCTCGGTCATGCTCGTCGCCCTCGGCTTCGACCCGGTCAAGGCGGCCGTCGTCGCCCTCGTCGCCAACACCGCGCCCGTGGCCTTCGGCGCGATGGGCACACCCGTGGTGACGCTCGCTCAGGTGACGGGACTTCCGCTGGACACCGTGGCCTCCGTGGTGGGCCGTCAGACACCGCTGCTGGCCCTGGTGGTGCCCCTCGTTCTGGTGTACCTCGTGGACGGGCGGCGCGGGTTGCGCGACACCTGGGTGCCCGCCCTGGCGTGCGGAGTCGCCTTCGCGGTCGCCCAGTTCGCCGCCTCCAACTACCTCTCCGCGCAACTCGCCGACATCGGGGCCGCCTTGGCGGGTGCGGCCGCCCTGGTGGCCGTACCGCACGCGCGCGTGCCCGCCGAGGAGTCCGTACGCGCGTCCGTGCTGACGGGCGCCAGGAGCGAGGAACTCGACGAGGACGACCCGCGCGGAGAGGTCGTACGCGCCTACGCCCCCTACGCGTTGATCATCGTCATCTTCTCGATCGCGCAGATCCCCGCGGTCAAGGACTGGCTGGCGAACGCGACCCAGACCTACGACTGGCCCTTCCTGAACGTCGTCGACGCCGACGGCGACCCCGTCGGCGGCAATGTCTTCACCTGGCCGATCGTCTCCACCGGCGGCACCCTCGTGCTGCTCGCCGGCCTGTGCACGGCAGTCGTCCTCGGTGTGCACGCGCGCGTGGCCGTCAAGGAATGGCTCGCCACCGTCCACGAGTTGAGGTTCGCGATCCTCACCGTGACGAGCGTCCTCGCGCTCGCCTACGTCATGAACCTCTCCGGACAGGCCGCCACCATCGGCCACTTCGTGGCGGCGGCGGGCGCCGGACTCGCCTTCCTGTCGCCGGTCCTCGGCTGGTTCGGCGTGGCCGTCTCCGGCTCCGACACCTCCGCCAACGCGCTCTTCGGGGCGCTCCAGGTGACCGCCGCACGCGAGTCGGGACTCTCCCCGGAGCTGCTGGCCGCCGCGAACAGCTCGGGCGGTGTCCTCGGCAAGATGATCTCCCCGCAGAACCTCACCATCGCCTGCGCGGCCGTCGGCCTCGCCGGCCGCGAGGGGGACCTGCTGCGCAAGGTGCTGCCATGGAGCCTCGGACTGCTCCTGGTGATGTGCCTGATCGTCGTCGGGCAGAGTTCGCCGGTCCTGGACTGGATGCTGCCGTGACCTGAGGTTACGTTCCTGGGTCCACTCGGTGGACGGGCGGCACGCTGTCCGTGGGGGAGGGTAGTTTGGGCCGACCGATAGGACTTTTTGGAGGGTTGGCCGGTGGCCGTTGATCTGTCACAGCTCGTGAAGGCGTACGACGTGCGCGGCATCGTCCCCGACCAGTGGGACGAGTCGCTCGCCGAGCTCTTCGGGGCGGCCTTCGTCCGGGTGACCGGCGCGAGCGCGATCGTCATCGGGCACGACATGCGGCCCTCGTCCCCCGGCCTGTCCGGCGCCTTCGCGCGCGGGGCGGCAGCCCAGGGCGTCGACGTCACCGAGATCGGCCTGTGCTCCACCGACCAGCTGTACTACGCCTCGGGTGCGCTGAACCTGCCGGGCGCGATGTTCACGGCCTCCCACAACCCGGCCCAGTACAACGGCATCAAGCTGTGCCGCGCGGGCGCCGCCCCCGTCGGCCAGGACACCGGCCTCACCGAGATCCGCGAGCTCGTCGAGGGCTGGGCCGAGTCGGGCGCCCCCGCCCCGGCCGCGACCCAGGGAACGGTCACACGGCGCGAGACGTTGGAGGACTACGCGGCCCACCTGCGCTCCCTCGTCGACCTGACCGCCATCCGCCCCCTGAAGGTCGTCGTCGACGCGGGCAACGGCATGGGCGGGCACACGGTTCCCACGGTCTTCGCGGGCCTGCCCCTGACCCTCGTCCCGATGTACTTCGAGCTGGACGGCACGTTCCCGAACCACGAGGCCAACCCCCTCGACCCGGCGAACCTCGTCGACCTGCAAAAGCGCGTCCGAGAGGAGTCCGCCGACCTCGGCATCGCCTTCGACGGCGACGCCGACCGCTGCTTCGTCGTCGACGAGCACGGCGACCCGGTCTCCCCGTCGGCCATCACCGCCCTGGTGGCCGCGCGCGAGCTGGCCAGGAACGGCGGCAAGGGCGTGATCATCCACAACCTGATCACCTCCTGGTCGGTCCCGGAGGTCGTCAAGGAGAACGGCGGCACCCCCGTCCGCACCCGCGTGGGCCACTCCTTCATCAAGGCCGAGATGGCGACGTCCGGCGCGATCTTCGGCGGCGAGCACTCGGCGCACTACTACTTCAAGGACTTCTGGAACGCCGACACCGGCATGCTGGCCGCCCTCCACGTCCTCGCCGCCCTCGGCGGCCAAAAGGGCCCGCTGTCCGGCCTCGTCGCCTCCTACGACCGCTACACCGGCTCCGGCGAGATCAACTCCACGGTCGCCGACCAGCAGGACCGCCTCACCGCGATCCGCTCCGCCTACGAGGGCCAGGAGGGCGTGACCCTCGACCACCTCGACGGCCTCACCATCACGACCGCCGACTGGTGGTTCAACGTCCGCCCGTCCAACACGGAACCGCTGCTGCGGCTCAACGCGGAGGCCAGGGACGAGGCGACGATGACGAAGATCCGGGACGAGGTACTGGCGATCATCAGGGCGTGAGGCAACGAGGTCTGGGCCCGCTGCGTTGCCTGCTCGGCTGCGGGCAGCCGCTGCACCGCCCTGGCGGCGGGCACCTGCCCGTCCGCCGTAGCTGCGGGCAGCCGTGACGCTGGGGCGGCACGGGTGGGCGCGGCGGCACCCCGCCAGCGCGGGCAAGCGAAACCCCGCCCACCCGCACGCGACCGACGCCGGTCACTCACCCACCGACCCCGCTCGGCCCAGCCCCGGTCACCGCGCCGACCCCGGTTATCCACAACCCCGGCACCCACCCCCCACCGGCGGTACGCTGACCAGGCACATCCGCTCACGCAGCCGTACCGCCCCCGAAGGGAACCCTCATGCCGCTCGAAGCCGGCCTCCTGGAGATCCTCGCCTGCCCGGCCTGTCACGCCCCTCTCGAGGAGCAGGACACCGAGCTGATCTGCACCGGCCAGGACTGCGGCCTCGCGTACCCGGTCCGCGACGGCATCCCGGTCCTCCTCGTCGACGAGGCCCGCCGCCCCGCGTGACGATGCCGCCCGGCCCCCGAAGGCCTGACGGGGCCCCGCGCGTGTAATCGACGAACCCGGCGATCGGAGGAGTCTGCCGCCCATGCTCGACGAATCGCTGCTCGACACCCCCGAGGCGCTCTCGGAGGCCGACCGCCGCGGCCTGCTGCGCGGCGCCGCCGAAGCAGGCGCCCGCGTCCGCACCGCTGCCCGGCACGCCGCCGAGGCCGGTGTCAACGAACTCAAGCCCGACGGCCGCCCCCGCGCGGTCCTCATCGCGGGCCCCGGCGCCGCCGCCACCCACGTCGCCGACCTCCTCGGCACGCTCGCCGGCGCCGGCAGCCCCGTCATCCGCCTCGCCCCCACCGGCGTCGCCCCCGCCGCGGGCGCCCTGCGCTGGGAGCTCCCGGGCTGGACCGGCTCGGTTGACCTGCTCCTGATCGCCACCCCCGACGGCACCGAACCCGGCCTCTCCCTCCTCACCGACCAGGCCTACCGCCGCGGCTGCACGGTCGTCGCCGTGGCCCCCGCCGGCACCCCGCTCACCGAAGCGGTCGAGGGCGCCCACGGCCTGTTCGTACCGCTCGCGACGGCCCCGTACGAGCAGGACGGGCAGCAACTCGCCGCGTCCGCCCCCGGCGTCCTGTGGGCGCTGCTCACGCCGCTGCTCGCGATCCTCGACCGCACCGGCCTGCTCGCCGCCCCGCCGGACGTGCTGGAGAAGGTCTCCGACCGCCTGGACCACATCGCCGAGCGCTGCGGGCCCGCCATCGCGACGTACAGCAACCCGGCGAAGACCCTGGCCGCCGAACTCGCCGACGCGCTGCCGGTGATCTGGACGGAGGGCGTCTCGGCCGGCCCGGCGGGCCGCCGGTTCGCCGCCGCGCTCGCCGAACTCTCCGGCCGCCCCGCCGTGGTCGCCGAACTGCCCGAGGCGCTCGCCGCGCACAGCACGCTGCTCGCCGGCCCGCTGGCCGCCAGCGCCGACCCCGACGACTTCTTCCGCGACCGCGTGGAGGAAGCGCCCGCGCTGCACGCACGCGTGGTGCTCCTCCGCGACCGCCCCATCGGCGGCCTCACCGCCGCCCCGGCCGCCCGTGACCTGGCCCTGAGCCACGACACCCCGATCAGCGAGCTCGAACCGGAGGAAGGCGCCGAACTGGAGACCCTCGCGGAACTGATCGCCATCACGGATTTCGCCGCGGTTTACCTGGCGCTCGCCTCCGGAGCCTGATCATGCCCGGGACGCCCTGACCGTCGTACAGAAAGAACCCGATGGACCGCCTCGACAACACCGTCCGCCCCTACGCCTGGGGTTCCACCACCGCCATCCCCGACCTCCTGGGCATCACGCCGAGCGGCGAGCCACAGGCGGAGATGTGGATGGGGGCCCACCCCGGAGCCCCCTCGCGCACCGCGCGCGGCACGCTCGTCGAGGTCGTCGAGGCCGATCCGGAACGGGAGCTCGGAGCCGCGGCCGTCGCGAAGTTCGGCCCGCGCCTGCCCTTCCTGCTCAAGATCCTCGCCGCCGGCGCCCCGCTCTCCCTCCAGGTGCACCCCAACCTCGCGCAGGCCAAGGAGGGTTACGAGGACGAGGAGCGCCGCGGCATCCCCGTGGACGCCGGGCACCGCAACTACAAGGACGCCAACCACAAGCCCGAACTCATCTGCGCGCTCACCGAGTTCGACGGCCTGTGCGGCTTCCGCGACCCGAACCAGGCCGCCGAACTGCTGGCCGGCCTCGGCGTCGACTCCCTCAAGCCGTACGTCGACCTGCTGCACGCCCACCCCGAGGACGCCGCCCTGCGCGAGGTCCTCACGGCCGTCCTCAGCGCCGACCGCGAGGAGATGGCCCGTACGGTCACGGAGGCAGCCGCCGCCTGCGCCCGCCTCGGCGGCGCGTACGCCCCGTACGCGGACATCGCCCACCACTACCCGGGCGACCCGGGCGTCATCGCGGCCATGCTCCTGAACCACGTCCGACTGCAGCCCGGCGAGGCCTTGTTCCTCGGCGCCGGCATCCCGCACGCCTACCTGAACGGTCTGGGTGTCGAGATCATGGCCAACTCGGACAACGTCCTGCGCTGCGGCCTGACCCCCAAGCACGTCGACGTCCCCGAACTCCTGCGCATCGTCCGCTTCGAGGCCGCCGACCCCGGCGTGCTGCGCCCGGAGGCGTCCCCGGACGGCGAGGAGGTCTACGAGACCCCGATCGACGAGTTCCGGCTGTCGAGGTACGTCCTCCCCGAGGGCGGCGCCGCCCATGACCTGACGCGCCCGACCTCGCAGATCCTGCTCTGCACGGCGGGTTCGGTCCGGGCGGGGGAGCACGAGCTGAGCCCTGGTCAGTCGGTGTTCGTCCCGGCGGGCGAGAAGGCCGAGGTGTCCGGGACGGGCACGGTCTTCCGGGCAACTGTGATCGTATGACCGGCACTGTGGACACCTGACGAGTCGCCCCCGGGCAGGGCTGCAACAATGGCCCACCGGCAAAGCGCGGGCAAAGGCGGAAAAGGCCGAGCCCGGGACGGCGTACGAAGGGATAACGCGAACACATGAGCGCGTCAGGCGGTACCAAGGCGATCGTGGCGGCACTCGGCGCCAACCTCGCGATCGCGGCATCGAAGTTCGTGGCGTTCGCGTTCAGCGGTTCCTCGTCGATGCTCGCCGAGGGCGTCCACTCGCTCGCCGACTCCGGCAACCAGTTCCTGCTCCTGCTCGGCGGCAAGAAGGCCCAGCGCGAAGCCACCCCGCAGCACCCGTTCGGCTACGGCCGCGAGCGCTACATCTACGCCTTCCTCGTCTCCATCGTCCTGTTCTCGGTCGGCGGCATGTTCGCCATCTACGAGGGCTACGAGAAGATCAAGCACCCGCACGAGGTCGAGCACTGGTACTGGCCGGTCGGCGTCCTCGTCTTCGCGATCATCGCCGAGGGCTTCTCCTTCCGGACCGCCATCAAGGAGTCCAACGAACTGCGGGGCTCCCAGACCTGGTCCCAGTTCGTCCGCCGCGCCAAGGCGCCCGAGCTGCCCGTAGTCCTCCTTGAGGACTTCGGCGCGCTCATCGGCCTGGTCCTCGCCCTCGGCGGCGTCGGCCTCGCCCTGATCACCGGCGACGGCGTCTGGGACGGCATCGGCACCCTCTGCATCGGCATCCTGCTCATCCTGATCGCGCTCGTCCTGGCCGCCGAGACCAAGTCCCTGCTGCTCGGCGAGGCCGCGGGCGTCGACGAGGTCAAGAGGATCGAGACCGCGATCGTCGACGGTGACACCGTCACGGGCATCATCCACATGCGCACGCTCCACCTCGGCCCCGAGGAGCTCCTGGTCGCCGCCAAGATCGCCGTCCAGCACGACGACACGGCCACCGAGGTCGCGGGCGCCATCAACGCGGCCGAGGCCCGTATCCGCGAGGCCGTCCCGATCGCCCGCGTCATCTACCTGGAGCCCGACATCTACAGCGAGGCCGAGGCCGCCAAGGGCCCCGACCGTGAGGCCACACCCGGAGGACCGGCCCAGCAGCCCACCGCCGGCCACTGACGACCGAGGGCCCGCCGGATCCCGGCGGGCCCTCAGTTCTTCCTCCTCGCTCCTCACACCTGCATCACCCAGGGCGGCGGCCCGCACCCTGTGCCGTACGACCAGAGCGGCGATCCGGGCCCGACACACAGACCCGCTGAGCGATCGTCACCCCACCTCGCTCAACACCCCAAGCACCGCCGCCGCGTCCGCCGCGGCCGTGAGCCGCTCCCGGAACCCGGTGTCCATCAACTTCCGCGACAGCAGCGCCAGAATCCGCAGATGCTCGTCCCCCGCGGCCGCCTCCGGCACGGCGATCATGAACACCAGCTTGGCCCTCGTACCGTCCAGGGACCCCCACTCGACCCCCTCCGCGGACCGCGCGAACCCGACGACAGGAGCCGTCACCGCATCCGTCTTGGCATGCGGAATCGCGATCTCCTCACCGAGCCCGGTCGTGCCCTGCGCCTCCCGCCGCAGCGCCGTCGCCACCAGCTCGTCCACGTCAGCGACCCTGCCGCTCCGCGCCAGCAGCCCGGCCATCTCACGGATGGCGGCCTCCTTGCCGTCCGCATCGAGTCCGACCTTCACGGTCTGCTCGGTGAGATACCCGGAGAGCACTTCGGCATCGCCCGGAGCGGCTGACGAGGCAGCGGCGGGCAAGGCGGATGGAGAGGCGGGCGAGGTGGTCGGCGCGGGCGCCGCGGCCACGCTCCGCTGCGCCACTACGCCGACGGCGTCCGGCGCCACTCCCGCACCCGCCCCGACCAGCACCGGCTCGGGCCCGGCCACCGCCACGCCGTCGACCGCATCTCCACGCCGCCTGCGCTCGCTCACGTCCACGAGGCCGACGGTCGTCAGCGCCGTGACGACCGTGCCGATCACCACAGCCACGAAGAACATCGGCACACCGCTGACCGCGCCGAGCACCGCCACGATCGGCCCGCCGTGCGGCACCGCGTCCTCGACCCCGGCGACCCCGGCGATCGCGCCGGCCACCGCGCCGCCGAGCATGTTGGCCGGGATGACCTGCGCGGGCCGCGCCGCCGCGAACGGGATCGCGCCCTCGGAGATGCCGAAGCACCCCATGAAGAGCGCGGCGAGCCCGGTCTCCCGCTCCTGTTCGGTGTAGAGCCGCTTGCGGATCAGCGTCGCGAGCCCCTGACCCAGCGGCATCACCGGGATCGCGGCGGCACACATGCCCATGACCGTCTGGTTGCCGGTCGCGATGAGACCGGCGCCGAACAGGAACGCCGTCTTGTTGACCGGTCCGCCCATGTCGAACGCGATCATCAGCCCGAGGATCGCGCCCAACAGGATCGCGCTGGTACCGGTCATACCGCTGAGCCAGTCGGTCAGGTGCTCGAACACCCAGGAGATCGGTTTGCCGAGGACGTAGATGAAGAACAGCCCGAGCGCCGTGGTCGCCACGATCGGGATCACGATGATCGGCATGATCGGCTGCACGAACTTCGGGACCTTGACCTTCTTGATCCACAGCACCAGATACCCGGCGAGGAAGCCGGTCACGATCGCCCCGATGAAACCGGCGCCCGCCTTGGAGTCGTAGAGCTCACCGGTGTTCGCTATCCAGCCGCCGATCATGCCGGGGACGAGGGCGGGGCGGTCGCCGATGGCGTACGCGATGTAGCCGGAGAGGATCGGCACCATCAGCGTGAAGCCGATGACGCCGATGTTGTTCACGTCCATCCAGAAGGAGTCCTTCGGGATGACCAGACCGCCGGACGGGTCCGTGTGCCCGCCGAGCGAGAGGGAGATCGCGATCAGCAGGCCGCCGACCACCACGAACGGGATCATGTAACTGACCCCGTTCATCAGCGCCTTGTACCCGACGCTGCGTTCCTTCCCGCCGGACGAGGCCACCGCTGCTGCCGCGCCGGCCTGGTGCACCGGCGCCGACCGGACCCGCTCGATCAACTGCTCCGGATGGTGAATGCCCTCCGCCACCCCGACCTTGAGGACCCGCTTGCCGGCGAAACGGCTCAGATCCACGTCCTTGTCCGCAGCGACGATGATGCCGTCCGCGGTTCTGACATCGTTGTCATCGAGGACGTTCTCAGCCCCGATCGATCCCTGGGTCTCCACCTTCATGTCGATGCCGCGGCTCTCGGCGGCCTGCTGAAGCTTCTCCGCCGCCATGTACGTGTGCGCGATGCCGGTCGGACACGCGGTCACCGCGAGCAGCTTCACTCTCTGCCGCTCGCCACTGCCACTGCCCGTGGGGGGAGGGCCGGCCGGACTGGTCACGTCGATCTCCTAACGCCTTTGTCACGCGGAACGCCGTCCCTGACGCCCCGCGAGATCGATCAGCTGGTCCCGATCTCTTCGCATCGTCCACCACCCCGCCGACGAGCCCAAAGAAGCGAAAAGCTCCTGTTCGACCCTGTCTGCTGGTCCCGCTCCGGCGACCGGGGGTGTCCCGTTATCGCTGTCCCGTCCGGCGCTCCCCATGCCTAGGGCATCCCTTGAAGGACGCTATGGGTTCGGAGGTGGACTGGGGACGGCCCCTCGTACCGGTGTAGCTTGGGACGAAGCCAGACGTCGCTGCTGATGGCGGTCGGGCGGTCCCACCGCGGACCGACCGAGGGAGAGAGGGCCTCCGACGGACTGCGCTGCGCGCACCGGGCATGCCTGTGTCCTCTTTTCGGGCACCCCTGTGTCCGCCGCCGCGCAGACCAGCCGTACCCACCTCGCCCCAACCCCGAGGAGCAGCTAGCAATGACGACTGTCGAAAACCGACAGGACTTCAAGGTCGCCGACCTCTCCCTGGCCGAGTTCGGCCGCAAGGAGATCACCCTCGCCGAGCACGAGATGCCCGGCCTGATGGCGATCCGCAAGGAGTTCGCCGCCACCCAGCCGCTGGCCGGCGCCCGCATCATGGGCTCGCTGCACATGACCGTGCAGACCGCCGTCCTGATCGAGACCCTGGTCGCCCTGGGCGCCCAGGTCCGTTGGGTCTCCTGCAACATCTTCTCCACCCAGGACCACGCGGCCGCCGCCATCGCCGTCGGCCCGAACGGTACGCCCGACAACCCGCAGGGCATCCCGGTCTTCGCCTGGAAGGGCGAGACGCTGGAGGAGTACTGGTGGTGCACGGAGCAGGCGCTGACCTGGCCGAACACCCCCACCGGCGGCCCGAACATGATCCTCGACGACGGTGGTGACGCCACCCTCCTCGTACACAAGGGCGTCGAGTACGAGAAGGCCGGCAAGGTCCCCTCGGTCGACACCGCCGAGAACGACGAGCACCGCGTCATCCTCGAACTCCTGAACCGCACCATCACCGAGGGCTCCCAGAAGTGGACCCAGCTCGCCTCGGAGATCCGCGGCGTGACCGAGGAGACCACCACCGGCGTCCACCGCCTGTACGAGATGCAGCGCGACGGCCAGCTGCTCTTCCCGGCGATCAACGTGAACGACGCCGTGACGAAGTCGAAGTTCGACAACAAGTACGGCTGCCGCCACTCCCTGATCGACGGCATCAACCGCGCCACCGACGTCCTCATCGGCGGCAAGACCGCCGTCGTCTGCGGCTACGGCGACGTCGGCAAGGGCTGCGCGGAGTCGCTGCGCGGTCAGGGCGCCCGTGTCATCGTCACCGAGATCGACCCGATCTGCGCCCTCCAGGCGGCGATGGACGGCTACCAGGTCACGACCCTCGACGAGGTCATCGACAAGGCCGACATCTTCATCACCACGACCGGCAACAAGGACATCATCATGGCCAGCGACATGGCCAAGATGAAGCACCAGGCCATCGTCGGCAACATCGGCCACTTCGACAACGAGATCGACATGGCCGGCCTCGCCAAGATCCCCGGCATCGTCAAGGACGAGGTCAAGCCGCAGGTTCACACCTGGAAGTTCCCCGACGGCAAGGTCCTCATCGTGCTGTCCGAGGGCCGCCTGCTGAACCTGGGCAACGCGACCGGCCACCCGTCGTTCGTGATGTCCAACTCCTTCGCGGACCAGACGCTGGCCCAGATCGAGCTGTTCACCAAGCAGTCCGAGTACCCGATCGGCGTGTACACGCTGCCCAAGCACCTGGACGAGAAGGTCGCCCGTCTCCACCTGGACGCGCTCGGCGTGAAGCTGACGACGCTCCGCCCGGAGCAGGCCTCCTACATCGGCGTCGAGGTCGACGGCCCGTACAAGCCGGACCACTACCGCTACTGAGCCACCCGCACCTCAGCAGCACCACCTCCGAGGCAGGCCCCCGCACCCCCGTGCCGGGGGCCTGCCCCTTTGGCCGCCGTGGCCGGACCAGCCCGCGCCGCCACGCCCGGACCAACCCGTCAAGACCCAGGACCCCCATGCCCCGCGGCCGATATTCGCTTCATGATCCGCACGATCACACCCCCCTCGCGGAAGAGCACTTCCACTGCGCCCCCGGCCCCGCCGGCTGGCGCTACGTCTCCCAACTGACCACCCCCACGGGCGACCACACCGGCTCCGTCGACCTCGCCCTCGACGAACTCGGCCGCCCCATCCGCCTGGAACTCCATGCCGCCGGCTGGCAGGTGCGCGGCGCCGCCCTCGACGGGGTCACCTGGGTGCGCACCGACCCCACAGGGGCTCACGCCACGGAAGGCAATGTCCGCGCCCACGCCTTCACCGGCACTTCCCCCGCCTTCCTCATCGCCACCGCCCGCCTCCTGCGCCTCACCCCTTCCACCTCGGCCACCCGCGTACGGCTGGTCGCCTTCACGGATCCGGTCCTCGCCCCGCGCACCGTGGACCAGTCCTGGGCCCTGCTGAAAAGCGAAGCACACGCCACTGACAACGGCCCGCTGACCGTGGACGAATACCAGGTCACAGCCCTGGACACCGGCGAACAACACACCGTGCACATCGCGGGAGACGTGGTCCTCGCGGCACCCGGCGTCGAGCTGGAGGACCTGGAATCGCCGCCGACCGTGTTCCCTTGAGACCGGGCGCGGAGGAGACGGCGTGAGGGCGGCCTAGGCGGGGGGCGCGAACCCGGTGCGGGGAAGCGCGGACGGCGCCGCCTCGGACTCGTCCCGGCGAGCCTCGGGCTCGTGGGCGACGGCAGGCTGAGGAGCCGCCGCCGCAGCGGACGAAGGAGCTTGAGCAGGGGACCAGTTCTGCGCCGGCGCGTACGCGTACGCCCCCGGCCCCCCGACCGGAGAAGCAGGCACCCCGCCCCCGGTCATCGCACGGCTTGCGAAAGCCCGCCGTACCTCTCGGGCCTGCCGCTCCTGCACGACCGCCGCCAGATAGGCCGCCGACGGAACACCGTGCGGCGCCGGAGTCCCCGTATGCGCGACGACGTCCGCGGCCAGCCGCTCGGCCATGGCCGAGCCGACCTGCGGATCGAGCTGCTGCATCCGCGCCAGGTACTGACGAATGGCCAGCCACAGCCCGTCGGGAACCGACGACAGATCGAGCCCGGAGAACCGCCCGGCCAGCCAGGGCGGCGGCGGAGGCAGAAAACCCGAGGTCGACACCGGCACCCGTTCCCGTACGACGAGAGTCCCCGCGAACACGTCCCCGAGCCGCCGCCCCCGAGCGGAGACCAGAGACGCGATACAGGCGACCACCCCGAACGTCAGCAGGATCTCGATCACCCCGATCCCACCCCGCACCAGAGCGTGCCGGAACCGGATCGGCCCACCGTCGTCCCGGACCACCCGCAGCCCGCACGCCATCTTCCCGAGCGAACGACCGTGACTGAGCGTCTCGACGGCGATCGGCCCGCCCACCATCACCAGCACGAACGCGGCGAGGGACACCGCGAACTGGGCCGCTTCGTCCAACGAGGACGTCGAAGCCACCAGAGCGACGGTCACGAGGATGTAGGCGACAACGGCCACCAACAGATCGAGCAGTACGGCGAGCGCCCTGCTCGGCAGCCTCGCGGGACGCAGTTCCAGCGCCACCGCCTCGCCCGTCACCAGCTCACTCACGCCCGCCGTCCTTCCCCTGACCCACCCCGAGAACCGTCAGTCTGCCAAGCTGAGGGCGCATCGCGCCCCAGTACGACAAGCTGACACCGCGACGAGCCGCCGACGACCCTCCGAGGAGCAGCCGAAACCGATGGACCTCGACGTCTTCGTCTCCGCCCACAGAGCGGAGTGGGATCGCCTGGACGCCCTGCTCCGCCGCCAGCGCAGACTCACCGGCGCCGAGACCGACGAACTCGTCACTCTCTATCAACGCACGGCCACCCACCTCTCGCTGATCCAGTCCAGCGCTCCCGACCCCCAGCTGACGGGACGGCTCAGCCAACTGGTGGCACGCGCGCGTAGTGCCGTCACAGGCACCCGCCGAGCCTCCTGGAGAGACGTCACCCGCTTCCTGACCCACGGTTTCCCGGCAGCGGTCTACAGGGCGCGCCACTGGTGGGTCCCCACCGCGCTTCTCTCCACAGCCGTAGCGGTCCTCCTGGGCTGGTGGATCGGCACCCATCCCGAAGTGCAGTCCTCCATAGCGGCGCCCAGCGAACTGCGCGAGCTCACCCGCCCCGGTGGCCAGTACGAGACGTACTACTCCAGCCACCCGGCAGCCTCGTTCGCCGCCCAGGTCTGGACGAACAACGCGTGGGCCGCTGCCCAGTGTCTGATCCTGGGCGTGTTCCTCGGGCTCCCGGTCCTGTGGATCCTCTTCCAGAACATGCTCAACCTCGGTGTCGGCTTCGGCCTGATGTCCTCGGCCGGCCGCCTGGACACCTTCCTCGGCCTCGTCCTGCCGCACGGCCTTCTCGAACTGACCGCGGTCTTCGTCGCCGCGGGCACCGGCCTGCGCCTCGGCTGGACCGTCATCGACCCCGGCCCACGCACCCGGCGAGCAGCCCTCGCAGAAGAGGGCCGCGCGGCGATCGGCATGGCGATCGGCCTGGCCCTGATCCTCTTCGTCTCCGGTGCGATCGAAGGCTTCGTCACCCCCTCTGGCCTGCCTACCTGGGCCCGCATCACCATCGGAGTCGTCGCCGAGGCGGCCTTCCTGGCGTACGTCTATGTAGTGGGCGGTCGCGCGGCTCGCACCGGCGAAACGGGCGACGTCGAGGCCGCTGAACGCAGCGCCGCCGTCCCCATGGCCGCCTGATGTGCGTGTGGGGCTGCTGAGCTGCTAGTCTCCTCTTCGCCCCACAGGAGCCGTTGACACGGAGCTGGTGGGGAGGTAGATTCGAACAGTTGCCTGGAACTGGATCTCATCCGGTCGGCGACAGTGAGTGTCTGTCTGCTTCTAGAAATATCAATTTCGAAGAAGCCCCCTCCCGATGATTCGGAAATGAGCAGTCGGTCAGACCGGCGCGAAACTTCTGATAAAGTCGGAACCGCCGGAAAGGGAAACGCGAAAGCGAGAACCTGGAAAGCACCGAGGAAATCGGAACCGGAAACGGTCTGATAGAGTCGGAAACGCAAGACCGAAGGGAAAAGCCCGGAGGAAAGCCTGAGAGAGTCTCTCGGGTGAGTACAAAGGAAGCGTCC